>NZ_JANAVH010000003.1:0-615519 GCF_024213215.1 Pseudomonas sp. SBB6
GTCGCCCAGACCAACACCGCCGGCAGTTACGGCCAGTTCTCCCTCGGCACCGATGGTGCCTGGAGCTATGTCGCCGACTCCGCCCACAACGAGTTTATCGCCGGCACCACCTACACCGATACCTTCACGGTGAGCAGTGCCGACGGCACCCTCACGTCGGTCACCGTGCATATCCTCGGCAGCAACGACGCCGCCGTGCTGTCCTCGGCCAGCGTCACGCTGACCGAAACCGATGCCCCACTGACCACCAACGGCAGTCTGACCATCAGCGACGTCGACAGCGCCGCGACCTTCGTCGCCCAGACCAACACCGCCGGCAGTTACGGCCAGTTCTCCCTCGGCACCAATGGTGCCTGGAGCTATGTCGCCGACTCCGCCCACAACGAGTTCGTCGCCGGCAGCAGCTACACCGATACCTTCACGGTGAGCAGTGCCGACGGCACCGCGACCGCAGTGACGGTGACCATCAACGGCAGCAACGATGCTGCGGTGCTGTCCGCCGACATCGCCAACCTGACCGAAACCAACGCCCCACTGACCACGGCTGGCACCCTCACCATTAGCGACGTCGACAGTGCCGCGACTTTCGTCGCCCAGACCAACACCGCCGGCAGTTACGGCCAGTTCTCCCTCGGCACCAATGGTGCCTGGAGCTATGTCGCCGACTCCGCCCACAACGAGTTCGTCGCCGGCACCACCTACACCGACACCTTCGTGGTGAGCAGCGCCGACGGCACCGCGACCGCAGTGACGATGACCATCACCGGCAGCAACGATGCCGCCGTGCTCTCCTCGGCCAGCGTCACGCTGACCGAAACCGATGCCCCGCTGACCACCAACGGCAGTCTGACCATCAGCGACGTCGACAGCGCCGCGACCTTCGTCGCCCAGACCAACACCGCCGGCAGTTACGGCCAGTTCTCCCTCGGCACCAATGGTGCCTGGAGCTATGTCGCCGATAGCGCCCACAACGAGTTCGCCGCCGGCACTACCTACACCGACACCTTTGCGGTGAGCAGTGCCGACGGCACCCTCACGTCGGTCACCGTGCATATCCTCGGCAGCAACGACGCCGCCGTGCTGTCCTCGGCCAGCGTCACGCTGACCGAAGCCGATGCCCCACTGACCACCAACGGCACCCTGGCCATCAGCGACGTCGACAGCGCCGCGACCTTCGTCGCCCAGTCCAACACCGCCGGCAGCTATGGCCAGTTCTCCCTCGGCACGGGCGGTGCCTGGAGCTATGTCGCCGACTCCGCCCACAACGAGTTCGTCGCCGGCACCACCTACACCGACACCTTCGTGGTGAGCAGCGCCGACGGCACCGCGACCGCAGTGACGATGACCATCACCGGCAGCAACGATGCCGCCGTGCTCTCCTCGGCCAGCGTCACGCTGACCGAAACCGATGCCCCGCTGACCACCAACGGCAGTCTGACCATCAGCGACGTCGACAGCGCCACAACCTTCGTCGCCCAGTCCAACACCGCCGGCAGCTATGGCCAGTTCTCCATCAGCACGGGCGGTGCCTGGAGCTATGTCGCCGACTCCGCCCACAACGAGTTCATCGCCGGCACCACTTACACCGACACCTTCGCGGTGAGCAGTGCCGATGGCACCCTCACCTCGGTCACCGTCCACATCACCGGCAGCAACGACGCGCCGGTAATGACGGCTGGTGGGTCTCTGTCATACACAGAAAACCAGGTAGCGACGACGATCAACTCGGCGCTGACGGTCACCGATATCGACAGTAGCAACCTGACGGGCGCGACAGTATCGATCACCAGTAACTTCGCCACGGGTCAAGACGTACTCGCGTTCACCAACCAGAACGGCATTACCGGCAGCTACAACGCTGGCACTGGCGTGCTGACACTGACCGGAGCCGCTACGGTGGCGCAGTATCAGACCGCGCTGCGCTCGGTGACCTACTCCAACAGTAGCGACAACCCTTCAACGACGGCGCGCACCATTAGCTTCCAGGTGGATGATGGGACGGCGGCCAACCATGCCAGCAATGTCGCAACAACGACCGTCACGGTGTCGGCAGTCAACGACGCACCGACGACTTCTGGCTTGGCCATAACCGAGACGTCGATCAGCTTCGTCGCGGCCGACCCGGACAATGCGACGCTGTCGCTGCAGAGTCCATTTGCCGCAGCATTCGGCAACCCCTCGATCACCAGCGGCGCCAGCACGAATCTGTCCCCCGTGGAGCAAGGCTCCGTGGTGTCGGGCACCTTGCAGGTGAAAGATGGCAGTGTTGCGGCGAGCGTGGTGGAACTCTATCTCGGCACGAGCGCGGGCAACAACTTCCAGGCGGGCAGTTCCGATACGGCGATCTACGGCTTCGGTGGCACGGACAATCTGTCCGGCGGTGCCGGTGCTGACTGGATTTTTGGCGGCGCGGGCAACGACGTGATCGTTGGCGCGGCGAATGACCGCCTGCTCGACGGCGGCACCGGAACCGATACCCTCAATGTCGGTAGTGTCTTCATCAATACGAGCGACAGCCAGATCGCGAACATTGAAAACATACAACTCACCGCAGCGTCAGGAGTACTGATCCTGAACGCTCAAACCGAAAGCTTCACCATCTTTGGTACTTCGGGTGCCGATCAAATCGTCACGGGCAGCGGGAATGACACGATCTTTGGCACTGACAACGACACACTGCTGGATGGCGGTACTGGCACCGACACCCTGGGTACGGGTCCCAACTTCACGAGCACAAGCGACGGGCAAATTACCGGTATCGAGAATGTATTGATCGGAACGGCAGCGACCCTGAACCTCTCCAACCAGACCGAAGGCTTCACCATTACCGGTTCTTCGGGTGTCGACACCATCACCGGCGGCACAGGTGCAGACAGCATCAGCGCGGCGGGTGGCAACGACATCATCAACGGTACGCAGAACGACACGCTGCTCGACGGCGGAACCAATACCGATACGCTCAACGTCAGCGCGAACTTCACCAGCACCAGCAACGCCCAGATCGCCAATATCGAAAACGTGACGCTGACGGTTTCAGGGCTGACGCTCAACCTGGGCAACCAGACCGAAGCCTTCAATATCAATGGCTCATCCGGCGTCGATAACATCAGCGGCGGCAGCGGGGCCGACACCATCAACGGCCAGGCGGGCAACGATACGCTGACCGGTAATGGCGGGGCTGACCAATTCCGGTTGCGCACCAACGGTGGCACGGACACGATCACCGACTACACGGACAACATCGACAAGATTGGCTTCCTGGATGGTGCCGTGACGGGTGGTGTCGGCTTCACAACCGCAGGGAGTTCGGCCGGTACAGCGCTGCTCTCCGCCGACTTTCAAACTCGCAACAGCATCAGCAACATCAACAACAATGACGACAACAAGATTGATCTGATCGACTCGAATTCGCAGACGACGTCACAGATCACAACCGGCACTGGCGGCGGTGCCACCAACACCTACGTGATCGTATTCAACTCGACGACCGGCAAGGGCGAAATCTGGTTTGACACAGACTGGAGCAATACGGCGAGTCGGGTACAAGTGGCAACGCTGAACAACGTTACGACGTTGGCCGGGGTCGCTAACATCACAGCCTCAGACATCGTTGTCCATGACAGTATCCTCGGTCCAGCCGGTGTTGCCGGCAGCCCGATTAACCTGGGCCTGACCGATGCGGTGACTCACGCAGATGTCACCACGGTGAGCATTTCCGGTCTTCCCGCAGGCTGGACCCTGAACCAGGGCACCGACAATGGCAACGGCACCTGGACGGTGGACCAGAGCAGCCTGGACACACTGACGGTCACAACAGCGGCGGATTTCGTGGGCGCCAGGGTTTTGCCAGTCACCATGACCTGGACCAATGCCGATGGCACGGTGGAAAGCGAAGTCATTCGTGACAACGTCGAGGCCTACGCCCCCGGCTCGCCAATCTTCGCCTTGTCAGCGGACGACAACCTCACCGGTTCCAGCAGCGCCGACCTGTTCGTGTTCGCCCAGCCGATCGGCAATAACGTCATCCATAGCTTCGATGCGGCGGCGGACAAGATCGACTTGATCGGCTTCACCGGTGTCACTGGTTATGCTGACTTGAGTATCGCTAACGACGCAAACGGCGATGCGCTGGTCAACATCGGCTCCGGCCAGACGGTCACCCTGAAAGGTGTCGATGCGGCGGACTTGAGCGAAGCGAACTTCCAGTTCGATGTGGACCCGCTCACCAACAACGCCGGTACCCTCAGCATTGCCGACGGCGCGATCATGCCGTTCGGTGGCAACATCCATAACACCGGCACGATCGAGCTCGGCTCCGCCGGCAGTGCGACCCACCTTGAGATTCTGTTTCGTGGCGCAACCTTGACCGGTGGCGGTCAGGTGCAGCTATCCGACAGCGCGCAGAACGTGATTTTCGGTGGCAGCGCCGACACCGTGCTGACCAATGCCGACAACCGCATTTCCGGTGCCGGCCAGTTGGGCGCAGGGCAGATGGTGCTGGTCAATGCGGGGCTGATCCTGGCCAGCGGGCTGAACAGTCTGGTGCTCGACACCGGCACCCACACCATCACCAACAGCGGAGTGCTGGAATCTACGGGTACAGGCGGCATGACGGTGGCCAGTGCGGTCGACAACTCCGGCCACCTGTGGGCCAATGGTGGCGACTTGCACCTGCTGGCCGACGTGACCGGCAATGGCGATGCCACCATCGACGGCGACGCAACCCTGAGCTTCGATGGCACCGCCCATACCTCAGTCGCCTTCCACGGCGAAGGTGCAGGCACGCTGGTGATCGCACAGGCCGAAGCGGCGAGCTCGCTGGTCGGCATCCTCGGTCTGGAAAGCGATGACATGCTGACCTTCGGCGATCTCGCCTTCGGCGCCAACACCCAACTCAGCTACAACGCCAACGCCTCTGGCGCCGGCGGCCTGCTGACGGTGGATGACGGTGTGCACCGGGCTGAAGTGAATCTGCTGGGGCACTACTCGGTGAATGACTTCCAGGCCACCGACGGCGGCGAGGCCGGCACCCAGGTCAGTTACCACGGCGAATCCAGCGGCACACTGGTGGGGAGTATGGCGGCGGACGTACTCAGTGGCGGCGACGGCAACGACATCATTGTGGGTCGTGGCGGGGAGGACACTCTCAGCGGTGGCGCGGGAGCCGATGTGTTCGCCTACTTCAACGTGAATGAAGGCGGCGACCATATTCTCGACTACAACTTCACCGAAGGTGACACAGTCGACCTCTGCGCATTGCTCAGTGCCAACTTCGTTAGCGGTACCAGCCAGGTGTCCGACTTTGTCCAACTGGCGCAGTCCGGCAGCGACATCACCGTGAAGGTGGATGTCGATGGCGCAGCCAATGGTACGAACTTCGCCGATGTGGCGGTCCTTGCCAACACGGGCACGAGCGGTACCGATCTGGTGCGCACCTGGTTTGGGGAGGCTGACCATACGCTGACGGCTTGATGTTGGGCTGGAGTTGAATCCAACGCTGCAGACAGCCACAAAAAAGCCCCACCAGATCACTCTGCGTGGGGCTTTCAAATTTATGGTGTCCCAGGGCAGGTTCGAACTGCCAACCTTCCCCTTAGGAGGGGGATGCTCTATCCAATTGAGCTACTGAGACGCAAAGCCGGCAACGAGCGTCGCGCGGCAAGGACGGCGTGCATGTTAACCAGCAGGCCGGCGTTTGTCATGTCATCCGTGGGGCTTTTTGCCTGTGGGCTTTATCCGCCCGGATGCCCTGATCGTGCAATCTGCAATGAGGCAGTCAGCCATCATTGCAGTCTGCACGAAAAAGCTGACCAAAAATCAACACAACTTACTGAATTTTAAAGGTAAAAACGATAGTAAAGGCTGGTATGCAGTGTGCATTGTCTACTTCATAGAAAGTGGCTCGGGGTCAGCCCTCACTTTTGCGGAGTATGCCCATGAACAGCACCCTGCTTGTGCTCAATGCGTTGGCTCTGGCCGCCCTGGTTGGCCTGATTGTGCAACCTGACGGTATTGCCGTGCCTGCGCAGGCGGCGCCATCGATGAAGGCGCAGCTGGCGGTGTTCGCTACCCAGCCCGCGCCGGTACAGAACGCACCCAGGGTCAGCAGCGAACGGCTGGTATTCTAGGGCTCAGTTCGCGCCAAGCACGCCTTGTTCGCGCAACAGCGCGAGCAAACGCTGTACCGCAACGGCCAGCGACGTGGAGTTGTCGAGTACCTGTACCTCGCCGTCCTCTACCCTCACCTGCTGGGCACGCGCCAGACGCAGCTCGATGTCTTGCGCAGATTCCCGTGCGCGATCCAGCAAGCGCTGGCGCAATACGTGGTGATCCACCCGCAGCAGTACCGCTAACAGGTCCGGGTAGCGTTCACGGGCCTGCTGCAAATGCACGCGCGAACCATTGACCAGCACCGCATGCCCCTCGGTCAGCCAGGCATCGATCTGCACCGGTATGCCATACGCCAGGCCGTTGGCCCGCCACTGCAGGGCAAAAGCGCCCTCGGTGCTCAGGCGCTCGAACTGTTCAGCAGATACACCCAGCGCATCTTCGCCTTTGGCCTCGGCCGAACGGGTAATCACGCGCCGGGCAACGTGCACGTTATGGCGTTGAAGTTCGCTGCGCGCCGCATCAATCAGGGAATCTTTTCCGGCCCCAGAGGGTCCCATCAGGTACACCAGTCGGCCCGGGGTTGCTGTACGCTGCGTCGCGCTTGCGTCATGCTGCATAGCCACTATGCTCAATGGTAGGAAAGCACGCGCATTCTAGACGCTTTCCGTGGCTGTTTCCGCTTGTTGCATGCTGTAGCCGACGAAGGTCTGAATAACCGGAAACCGAGAAAATGAAAACTTTTCAAACCAGTGCTCATTTCTGATAATTGGTACTGGCAAAACGCCTTTATCCGGTTCAATATTTGTCACAGAATTGACGCCAAGGAACCGGCGATAATGAGGCATGATTCACACCTCATTCACAATTCAGGTTGAACATTTTGACGCCGGGATGGTCGTAGTGACATCGTGCGGCCAATTTCGAGAACCGCTTCCCCCTGAACTAAAACCGGTCAATTATATGCGCCCAATGAAACAGGCTATTTACTCAAGCCGCACCGCTGACAAATTCGTCGTCCGCCTCCCCGACGGAATGCGTGAGCGCATTGCCGAGGTAGCGCGCAACCATCACCGCAGCATGAACTCGGAAATCATCGCTCGCCTGGAGCAAAGCCTTATTCAGGAAGGCGCACTGGGTGAAGAACTGAGCATGCGTCTGGACAGCCCGGAACTGTCCCTGCACGAACGCGAACTGTTGCAACGTTTCCGCCAGCTTTCCCATCGCCAGCAGAATGCGCTGGTGTCGTTGATTGCCCATGACGCCGAGATGGCCGCTGACGCCTCCTGATTCCGCGGCTCAATCCCCCAAGGCCAATGCTTGCGCATTGGCTTTTTTGCCTGTGGCGCGCCGATTACACGCCTGGCCAGTTGCGAAACAGCCAGGGCAATAAACGCCAGGCAAAAAAACACCCCTCGCGAGGGGTGTTTTTTTGCCTGATGGCCAATCAGAGCAGGAAGATGGTGGCAAGGCCCAGGAAGATAAAGAAGCCACCACTGTCGGTCACTGCCGTGATCATCACGCTGGAGCCCATCGCCGGATCGCGCCCCAGGCGCACCAGGGTCATCGGGATCAACACCCCCATCAGCGCCGCCAGCAACAGGTTGAGGGTCATGGCGCCGGTCATCACCACGCCGAGCGACCAGCTGTCATACAGCAGGTAGGCGACCACCCCGATCACCCCACCCCAGATCAGGCCGTTGATCAGCGACACCGCCAGTTCCTTGCGCATCAACCGCGAAGTGTTGCCGGGGCTGACCTGGTCCAGGGCCATGGCGCGCACGATCATGGTGATGGTCTGGTTACCGGAGTTGCCGCCGATACCGGCAACGATCGGCATCAACGCCGCCAGTGCCACCAGTTTTTCAATCGAACCCTCGAACAGGCCGATCACTCGCGAGGCGACGAAGGCGGTGATCAGGTTGATCGCCAGCCACGCCCAACGGTTGCGCAGCGAGCGCCAGACCGAGGCGAAGATGTCTTCTTCTTCGCGCAGACCGGCCATGCTCAGCACTTCGTTTTCGCTCTCTTCACGAATCAGGTCGACCATCTCGTCGATGGTCAGACGGCCAATCAGGCGATCGCTCTTGTCGACCACCGGCGCGGAGATCAGGTCGTAACGTTCGAACGCCTGAGCGGCATCGTAGGCGTCTTCGTCCGGGTGGAAACTCACCGGGTCACTGGCCATGACCTCGGCGACTTTCTTCTCCGGGTCGTTGACCAGCAAACGCTTGATCGGCAGCACGCCCTTGAGGATGCCGTCGTAATCGACCACGAAGAGTTTGTCGGTGTGGCCTGGCAGCTCCTTGAGCCGGCGCAGGTAACGCAAGACGACTTCGAGGCTGACGTCTTCGCGGATGGTGACCATCTCGAAGTCCATCAGCGCACCGACCTGATCCTCGTCGTAGCTCAGGGCCGAACGCACGCGTTCGCGCTGCTGGGCATCGAGGCTTTCCATCAGCTCGTGGACAACGTCACGGGGCAGCTCTGGCGCCAGGTCGGCCAGTTCGTCGGCGTCCATTTCCTTGGCGGCGGCGAGCAGCTCGTGATCGTCCATGTCGGCGATCAGGGTCTCACGGACCGAGTCGGACACCTCCAGGAGGATGTCACCGTCGCGCTCGGCCTTGACCAGTTGCCAGACGGTCAGACGATCATCCAGCGGCAGGGCTTCGAGGATGTGGGCAACGTCAGCGGAGTGCAGATCGTCGAGCTTGCGCTGCAGCTCGACCAGGTTCTGGCGGTGAACCAGGTTTTCTACCAGGTCATGGTGATGACCTTCCTGACGGTGGGTCAGGTCTTCGACCACGCGTTGACGGTGCAGCAGTTCGACCACCTGGGCCAGGCGATCCTGCAGGCTCTCTTGCGTCTTTTTTACTTCGATTTCAGTCATAGGCGAACTCCACTCCCAGCAGTGGAGCACGCCGGGAGGATCAATCAGTCAATTCTTGATTGGCAAAACTTGCTATTGAGTAACTACTGGGTAAGTCCATGGTGGTATTCCACAAGCCCCGGCGGGGCTGACGGGCGCAATCATACACCGCTTGAGCTGTCTGAGTGCTGAAAAAATCGCGGCTAGAACAATCGTTTGCGAGACATTGTTGTGACAACGTGTGCAGCCAACAGTGCGACGGCAGCAACGCGAAAAAAAACACATCGGGGTCGGCAAAAAATGGCGCGAGGCAGGCACGGCAACGATGACAGTTTATGCATCACGCCTTACCGGAAGATGAACGCCGGAAAGCAAAAAGCCCGCCTTGATAGGCGGGCTTTCTGTTGTATGGTGCACTCAGGAGGATTCGAACCTCCGACCGCTCGGTTCGTAGCCGAGTACTCTATCCAGCTGAGCTATGAGTGCAAGTTGGCGCTTGATGGACCAGATCACCTCTGGTTACAGCTAAAGCAACTTTCAAATTGAAAATGGCTTTGATGTATGGTGCACTCAGGAGGATTCGAACCTCCGACCGCTCGGTTCGTAGCCGAGTACTCTATCCAGCTGAGCTATGAGTGCAGGTTGGCGCTTGATGGACCAGATCACCTCTGGTTGCAGCTGAAGCAACTTTCAAACTGAAAATGGCTTCGTCGTATGGTGCACTCAGGAGGATTCGAACCTCCGACCGCTCGGTTCGTAGCCGAGTACTCTATCCAGCTGAGCTATGAGTGCATTTGTTACCGCGCATTATAGGCCGCTAAATCATTTTGCCAACCACTTTTTCGTTTAATTTCAACGACTTAGGCGATTCAGGCAGATTACAGCGTCCTACATGAATAATGGCGGAGAAGGGGGGATTCGAACCCCCGATACCCTTGTGAGGTATACTCCCTTAGCAGGGGAGCGCCTTCGGCCACTCGGCCACCTCTCCGCAACACGGGGCGTATAATAACCAGACCCTTCCCCGTTTGCAAACTCTTTTTTGAAAAAAACTCGATAAAAATTAATGGGTTGGTTCTTCGTCCTTCTCTTTCTTGATCCGCAGGTAGATTTCCTCACGGTGGACGGCCACTTCTTTAGGGGCATTTACCCCGATCCGCACTTGGTTTCCTTTGACGCCGAGCACGGTCACGGTGATTTCGCCGTCGCCAATGATCAGGCTCTCGGCGCACCGACGAGTCAGAATCAACATAGCTTTCTCCTCACGCAATTCAGTTCAGGGATAACAGTCTGCAAAAAAAAGGGCTTCAGCCTACAACCCGTGACGGCTGCCGACCTACGCCTAAGTATTGACTAGCGCGAGCAAAAGCACAGATTTCTCACACCAGCCAGAAAAACGAAGGGCGCGGCCAAGCCGCGCCCCCTGAGGCAGTCGCCTTACTCACCCTGTCGGGCAGGGGCGTCCAGCTCGAAGGCGGTGTGCAGGGCGCGCACCGCCAGCTCCAGGTACTTCTCTTCGATAACCACCGAGACCTTGATCTCGGAAGTGGAGATCATCTGGATGTTGATGCTCTCCTTGGCCAGCGCTTCGAACATGCGGCTGGCCACACCGGCGTGGGAACGCATGCCGACGCCGACGATCGAGACCTTGGCGATGTTGGTGTCACCCACCACTTCGCGGGCGTTGAGCTCCGCGGCAGTCTTGTCCAGGACCTTGTGGGCCTTGTCGTAGTCGTTGCGGTGCACGGTGAAGGTGAAGTCGGTGGTGTTATCGTGCGAAACGTTCTGCACGATCATGTCGACTTCGATGTTCGCGGCACTGATAGGGCCGAGGATCTTGAAAGCAACGCCCGGGGTATCCGGTACGCCACGAATGGTCAGCTTGGCTTCATCGCGATTGAAGGCGATGCCGGAAATGATCGGCTGTTCCATGGATTCCTCTTCATCAATGGTAATGAGGGTACCCGGACCCTCCTGGAAGCTGTGCAGCACGCGCAGCGGGACGTTGTACTTGCCGGCGAACTCGACAGCGCGGATCTGCAACACCTTGGAACCGAGGCTGGCCATTTCCAGCATCTCTTCAAAGGTGATCTTGTCCAGGCGCTGGGCCTGGGCCACCACGCGCGGGTCGGTGGTGTAGACACCATCGACATCGGTGTAGATCTGGCACTCGTCAGCCTTCAGCGCTGCCGCCAGGGCCACGCCAGTGGTATCGGAGCCACCCCGACCAAGGGTGGTGATGTTGCCGTGCTCGTCGACACCCTGGAAACCTGCGACCACCACCACGCGGCCGGCCTTGAGGTCGCCACGGATTTTCTGATCGTCGATCTGCAGGATGCGCGCCTTGTTGTGCGCGCTGTCGGTGAGGATCCGCACCTGGTTACCGGTGTAGGACACCGCCGGAATACCGCGCTTGATCAGGGCCATGGCCAGCAAGGCGATGGTCACCTGCTCGCCGGTGGAGACGATCACATCCAGTTCACGCGGAACCGGCTGATCGCTGATCTTCTTGGCCAGGTCGATCAGGCGATTGGTTTCACCGCTCATTGCCGACAGTACAACCACCAGGTCATCGCCGGCTTCGCGGAACTTCTTGACCTTGTCGGCAACCTGCTCGATTCGCTCGACTGTGCCGACCGAGGTACCGCCAAATTTCTGTACGATCAACGCCATTTCAAAGCCGCCTCAGCCCATGAAGGGCACCCAATAAACATTCTAACGACGCCATGGCCCGCCACTAGACGGCGGGCCGATGTACGCCTTAAACGCCCTGTTCCACGAATGGCACGGTCAGGGCCAGCGCGTTGTCCAGCGCTGCGGTGTCTACGCCACCGCCTTGCGCCATGTCCGGACGACCACCGCCCTTGCCACCCACCGCGGCAGCGGCTTGTTTCATCAAATCACCGGCTTTGAGTTGGCCAGTCAGGTCCTTGGTCACACCGGCAACCAGTACGACCTTTTCCTCATGGACACTGCCGAGCAGGATCACTGCGCGGCCGAGTTTGTTCTTCAGCTGATCGACCAGCGCCAGCAGCGCCTTGCCGTCCTGGCCATCGAGACGCGCGGCCAGGACCTTGACGCCCTTGACCTCGACGGCTGTGTTGGACAGGTCGTCGCCAGCAGCGCTGGCGGCCTTGGCCTGCAGTTGCTCCAGCTGTTTTTCCAGCTGGCGGTTGCGCTCGAGCACGGCCGAGAGCTTGTCGATCAGGTTGTCGCGACTGCCCTTGACCAGTTGCGCGGCTTCCTTGAGCTGCTCTTCGGCAGCGTTCAGGTACGCCAGTGCGGCAGCGCCGGTGACCGCTTCGATCCGGCGTACGCCGGAGGCCACGCCACCTTCGCTGATGATCTTGAGCAGGCCGATATCACCGGTACGCTTGGCGTGGATACCGCCGCACAGTTCGACGGAGAAATCGCCGCCCATGCTCAGCACTCGCACGCTGTCGCCGTACTTCTCGCCGAACAGCGCCATGGCGCCCTTCTGCTTGGCGGTTTCGATATCGGTCTCTTCGGTTTGCACCTCGGAGTTCTTGCGCACTTCGCGGTTGACGATGTCTTCCAGGGCCTTGAGCTGCTCTGGCTTGACCGCCTCGAAGTGACTGAAGTCGAAGCGCAGGCGCTGGCTATCGACCAGCGAGCCCTTCTGTTGTACGTGATCGCCCAGCACCTGGCGCAGCGCCGCGTGCAGCAGGTGGGTGGCGGAGTGGTTCAGCGAGGTGGCGTGCTGGACGTCGGCATCGACGCGGGTCTGCACCTGAGTACCGACGACCAGGGTGCCGCTGGCCACCACACCGTGGTGCAGGAAGGCGCCGCCGGTCTTGGTGGTGTCGCGCACGTCAAAGCGCACATTGCCGGCCTGCAGGTAGCCGGTGTCACCGACCTGGCCGCCGGATTCGGCGTAGAACGGCGTGCGGTCGAGGATGACCACGCCCTCCTCGCCTTCGCCCAACTGTTCGACGACTTTACCGTCCTTATAAAGAGCAACGATGCTGGCGCTGCCTTCGGTGGCGCTGTAGCCGGTGAACTCGGTGGCTACATCGACCTTGACCAGGGTGTTGTAGTCCAGGCCGAAGGCGCTGGCGGAACGGGCGCGCTCACGCTGGGCTTCCATCTCGCGCTCGAAGCCTGCTTCGTCGATGGTCAACTCGCGCTCGCGGGCGATGTCGGCGGTCAGGTCCATCGGGAAACCGTAGGTGTCGTACAGTTTGAACACCACGTCGCCCGGTACCACGGTACCCTTGAGCTCGGCCAGGTCCTGCTCGAGGATCTTCAGGCCCTGCTCCAGGGTCTTGGCGAACTGCTCTTCTTCAGCCTTGAGCACGCGCTCGATGTTGGCCTGCTGCTGCGTGAGCTCAGGGAAGGCTTCGCCCATCTCGGCCACCAGGGCGGCAACGATCTTGTAGAAGAAGCTGCCGGTGGCGCCCAGCTTGTTACCGTGGCGGCAGGCGCGACGGATGATGCGGCGCAGCACGTAGCCACGGCCTTCGTTGGACGGCAGCACGCCGTCGGCAATCAGGAAGCTGCAGGAACGGATGTGGTCGGACACCACCTTGAGCGACGACTGCTCCTGGTTGGCGCAACCAATGGCGGCGGCCGAAGCGCTGAGCAGGTTGCGGAACAGGTCGATCTCGTAGTTCGAGTGCACGTGCTGCATGACCGCACTGATACGCTCCAGGCCCATGCCGGTATCCACCGACGGCGCTGGCAGCGGGTGCAGCACGCCATCGGCGGTGCGGTTGAACTGCATGAAGACGTTGTTCCAGATCTCGATGTAGCGATCGCCATCTTCTTCCGGCGAGCCGGGTGGGCCGCCCCAGATGTCGGCACCGTGATCGTAGAAAATCTCGGTGCACGGGCCGCACGGGCCGGTATCGCCCATGGTCCAGAAGTTATCGGAGGCGTATGGCGCGCCCTTGTTGTCACCAATGCGCACCATGCGCTCGGCCGGCACGCCGATCTCTTTGGTCCAGATGTCGTATGCCTCGTCGTCGCTGGCATAGACGGTGACCCAGAGCTTCTCTTCCGGCAGGTTCAGCACCTTGGTCAGGAAGGTCCAGGCGTAGGTGATGGCGTCACGCTTGAAGTAGTCACCGAAGCTGAAGTTGCCCAGCATTTCGAAGAAGGTGTGGTGACGGGCGGTGTAGCCGACGTTTTCCAGGTCGCTGTTCTTGCCGCCAGCGCGCACGCACTTCTGGCTGCTGGTGGCGCGGGTGTAGGCGCGCTTTTCCTGGCCAAGGAAGCAGTCCTTGAACTGGTTCATCCCCGCGTTGGTGAACAGCAGGGTCGGGTCGTTGCCCGGAATCAAGGAGCTGGAGGCAACTCGGGTGTGTCCCTGCTCTTCGAAGAAGCGAAGGAAGGCTTCACGGATTTCTGCGCTTTTCATAGGTTCTTCCACGGAAACGGCGGCCTTAAGGCAAATGCTTGCGTCAAATTGACGAAACGACGGCAAAGGGCCGCATTATATCGGGCCTTCGGCTTGGGTGCAGTGTGTTTATGCTATAGAAACCGTCAATTGGACGGCCTGCAACGACAACGACAGCGAAAAACCGCTCGCCGCCACCCCGCCCGGCCTCTATGGGCCCGATTTTGATCTGGTGACACGGTATTACTGGGGCCGCACACAGCAATTGGCAAGGTTTCCCGGATGAAATGTCATTCATCCGGAAAAAACCGTTAGCAGCCTATACGTTTACCTGACATCTGTGCTAATAATTCCCCGCCGCCGAGTATCGACGGCAACGTTCTCAGGGCGGGGTGCAATTCCCCACCGGCGGTAATTGCGCGCAACGCGCATAGCCCGCGAGCGCTTGCAGGCCAGCCTGCAAGGTCAGCAGACCCGGTGTGATTCCGGGGCCGACGGTCATAGTCCGGATAAAGAGAGAACGGGATAGGTGCAGCCGCGCCTGTCGTTGTGCACCTGCACGGCGAAATCCCCTTCGATCCAGCGCCCTGTTTCTCATACAAACAGGAGTCCGTTTCAATGCAACCCACCGCAATCGATAGCAAGAACCCTTCCCACGAGCGCATCGCCTTCATCCAGGCCTGCTGGCACAAGGAAATTGTCGACCAGGCACGCAAGGCCTTTGTCGAGGAAATGGGTAAACAAGGCTATCAGGCCAGCGACATCGACTTCTTCGAAGTCGGCGGCGCCTTCGAGATCCCCCTGCACGCCAAGCTGCTGGCCCGTGGCGGTCGCTACGCCGGTATCGTCGCCGCCGGCCTGGTGGTCGATGGCGGCCTGTACCGCCACGAGTTCGTTGCCCAGTCGGTGATCAGCGGCCTGATGCAGGTGCAACTGGAAACCGAAGTACCGGTGTTCTCGGTGGTGCTGACCCCGCACCACTTCCATGCCGGCGATGAGCACCAGAACTTCTACTTCGAGCATTTCCTGGTCAAGGGTGCCGAGGCGGCCAAGACCTGTGCCGATACCCTGCAGAAATTGCGCGCTCTGCGCCGCAATGAAGTGCCACAGAAAATGGCCGGCTGAGAATGCCGCTGTAGGAGCGGGCTTGTCCCGCGATGCGATGCAGCAGGTAGATCGCAATCGCGGGGCAAGCCCGCCCCCACCCAATCAGCCCAGCTGTTCGGGGTTGGCGGGAACGATCAGAATCCCCGCCCGAAGGCCATTCTTGACCTTGGGGTTGGGGAAAATGATGCGGGCGCCCTGCTCCTCGACGATCCAGCGCGTATCGGCGATGTCCTCGGCCAGCAGGTAGCCCGGCTCAAGCTCGGAGAAGTTCTCGATATCCGCGGGCAGGTTCAGACGAAAGTGCTCGCTGTGCTTGATGATTTCGCGAGCCACGCTGAACAGCTGCAAACCATCCAGTGCTTCAGGCGCTTCAGGCTCAGTGCCTTCAATGATCTGTTTCAGGCGGGTTTCCAGGCGCTCGAGGTTGACCTGGGCGTTTTGCCCGAACGGCCGCGCCTTGCCCAGCTCCAGGGTAAAGGCTTCGGCCTCAAGCTGCTCATAGGTATAAGCGGTGAAGGTGATCGAGACCTTGCTTTGCAGCAGCACCGCCTCCATGCCGGCCGCACCCAGGCGCGCCAGCTCGCGGCGCGAATGCTGGCGACCGTCCTTGTACGGATAGAGGGCGAACTGCTCGATCTTCGACCCGCGAATGGCGGTGTGCAGGTCGTAATGCAGGCGACTGCGCCCAGGGATGCTGAAGAAAGTCGCCGCCAGGCGCTCCAGCTCACAGGCACGCAGGGCTTCGGCACCACTGGTCTGATCGTGGCGGCCATTGAACAGGCGGTTGACGTCCTGCTCGATGTAACGCTCACCGCGGCGGATCGCCTCGGGGTTACCGAACAGGAAGAGAATACGGGCACAGGGCTTGAGATCGCCACGGGCGATGTCGTGCAGCAGCCGATCGAGCAACTCGATCGGTGCGGTTTCGTTGCCATGGATACCTGCTGACAGCAGCAGGTCCAGGCCATTGTCACGGGCTTCGGGCGGGCGCACTTCGAGGGCGCCCTCGCCGAGCCAGCGCATGCGTACGCCATCGACAGTCAGCTGGGTCTTCTCTGCCGGTTCGCGACCGGCCAGGGTCAGTTCAAGCAGTTTGCCGAGGGCGAGCATGGGCTATTCCTTAGTGATGGTGGCCGCAATCGGGACCATGGACGTGATCATCATCGTCGCCGGCATCGGCCGGTTCCATTTCCAGCTGCAGGCTCACCAGGTTGGTGGCCAGCGGGCGCAGCAGCAGGTTGGCGTACTCGGTGTCGTCTTCTTCGACGTCGACGCCGATCAGCAGCTGACCACGGCCATCCTGCTGAATCCATACCTCCTTGCCTTGCCAGACCACCGCAAAGCGGGTGCAGGAAGTTTCCAGCTGGGTGCCATCGTCATCTTCAAGGATCAGCTGCAGGGCGTCGGACATAGTCGAATTCTCTCTCAAGGTTGGAGTTGGAACGGATAGACCGAACCCAGTTTGAGGATCTGGGTCAGCTCATCCAGTGCCGTACGACATTCCAGCAACAGCTGCGGATCGGCCAGGTCGGTTTCGCTCAGGCGATCGCGGTAGTGCTTGTCGACCCACTGGGTCAGGGTGTCGTACAGCGGTGCGGTCATGATAACGCCTGGATTGACCGCCGCCAGTTCCGTTTCATTCAATGCCACGCGCAAGCGCAGGCACGCCGGCCCGCCGCCGTTCTGCATGCTCTGCTTGAGGTCGAAGACCTTGACCTCGCCAACCGGCCCGCCGGCGCTGGTCAGGGCGCTCAGATAGGCCCAGACCCGCTCGTTGTTGCGGCACTCTTCCGGCACGATCAGCAGCATCGAACCATCGGCGCGAGACAGCAACTGGCTGTTGAACAGGTAGGAACGCACTGCGTCTTCTACCGTGACAGCCGAGCGCGGTACGCAGATCGCCTTGAAGTTACCGCCCCGTTTAGCCAGTTTAGCCTGCAGTTGAGCAAGCATCGCCTCAGTCTCGAGGAAGGCGTCCTCGTGGTAGAACAGCACTTCGCCGTTACCCACCGCGATCACATCGTTATGGAACACGCCCTGGTCGATCACCGCCGGGTTCTGTTGGGCGTAGACCACACCCTCCTCACTCAGCCCGTGCAGGCGCACGACGGCTTGCGAGGCTTCGAGGGTCTGGCGCGCCGGGTACTTCTGCGGCGCCGGATAACGGGTGTCGAAGGCGCTGCGGCCATAGACGAAGAACTCGACGCCGGCCTCGCCATAGCTGCGGCAGAAGCGCGTGTGGTTGGCCGCGCCTTCATCACCGAACTGCGCCACGGCCGGCAGCGCCGCGTGGTGGGCAAAGTGCTGCGGGTTGGCGAACATGGCGCCGAGCACGCGACTGGTTGTCGGGTGCTCGATACTGCGGTGGTATTTGCAGTTGAGGTTGGCGGCGGTGAAATGCACGCGGCCGTCAGCGGTGTCGGCACTCGGGCTGACCGTGGCGGCGTTGGCCACCCACATGCTCGATGCCGAGCAACTGGCGACCAGCAGCGGCATGGCCTCTTTGGCTGCCCGCTCGACCACTTGCGCGTCAGTGCCGGCAAACCCCAGGCGGCGCAACGCGGCCACGTCCGGACGCTCCTGCGGGGCCAAAACGCCCTGCTGAAAGCCCATCTCCATCAACGCCTTCATCTTCGCCAGGCCCTGACGCGCCGCTTCCCGCGGGTTGGACGCCTGCTGGCTGTTGCTTTGCGAAGCAACGTTGCCGTAGGACAGCCCGCCGTAGTTGTGCGTCGGTCCGACCAGACCATCAAAATTCACTTCAAACGATTTCATCGGCAAGGCTCCGTGGACCTTTTGTTATAGGGAGACGCCTGGCGTCAGTGTGGCGGGCAGGGTCAGGCTGGCGGTCTCCAGCGAGGCTACCGGGTAAGCGCAGTAATCGGCCGCGTAGTAGGCACTGGCGCGGTGGTTGCCGCTGGCCCCCACACCACCGAATGGCGCGCTGCTGGCGGCGCCGGTCAGTTGTTTGTTCCAGTTAACGATGCCGGCACGGCTTTGCAGCCAGAAGTACTGGTAGCGCGCGTGGGAATCGGACAACAGGCCGGCTGCCAGGCCGTACTGGGTGTTGTTGGCCTCAGCGATCGCCGCATCGAAATCGCTGTAGCGAATCACCTGCAGCAGCGGGCCGAAGAATTCTTCGTCCGGGCGATCCGCTACCGCGCTGACATCGATGATGCCCGGGGTCAGCAAGGCCGCCGTGGCCTGCGGCTGGGTCATTTGCAGCAGCGCGATACCACCGTTGCCCAGCAGTTGCGCCTGTGCATCGAGCAATGCCTTGGCGGCGCCCAGGGAAATCACCGAGCCCATGAACGGCGCCGGCTGCTGATCAAACGCACCGACAGAGATGTTCTTGCTCACCTCGACCAGGCGCTTGAGCAGCGCATCACCCCAGGCGCCTTGCGGTACCAGCAGGCGGCGTGCACAGGTGCAGCGCTGGCCGGCGGAAATGAACGCCGACTGGATAATGGTGTACACCGCGGCGTCCAGGTCTTTGACCTGGTCGACCACCAGCGGGTTGTTGCCGCCCATCTCCAGGGCCAGGATCTTGTCCGGACGCCCGGCGAACTGCTGGTGCAGCAGGTTGCCGGTGCGGCTGGAGCCGGTGAAGAACAAGCCGTCGATGCCCGGGTTGGCGGCCAGGGCCACGCCGGTTTCGCGGGCGCCCTGGACCAGGTTGAGCACGCCCGCCGGCAGGCCGGCCTCGATCCAGCACTTGACCGTCAGCTCGGCGACTTTCGGGGTCAGCTCGCTCGGCTTGAACACCACGGTGTTACCGGCCAGCAGCGCCGGCACGATGTGACCGTTGGGCAGATGGCCGGGGAAGTTGTACGGGCCGAACACCGCGACCACGCCATGGGGCTTGTGCCGCAGCACGGCGGTAGCATCGGCCAGCGGGCCGCTCTTTTCACCGGTGCGCTCGCGGTAGCTCTGTACCGAAATCGCCACCTTGTTGACCATGCTGGTCACTTCGGTCGCAGCTTCCCACAGCGGCTTGCCGGTTTCTTCACCGATGCAGCGTGCCAGTTCGTCGGCATTGGCCTTGAGCGCGGCGGCAAAGGCTTCGAGCACACTGATGCGCGCGTCCAGCGACTGCAGCGCCCAGCCGGCAAAGGCCTGGCGCGCGGCCTTGACCGCACTGTCGACCTGCTCGGCATTGGCGCCCCGGCCTTGCCAGACAACCTGTTGGCTGACCGGATCGAGCGATTGCAGCGCTTCACCCTGCCCTGCCTGCCAGCTACCGGCGATAAAGTGAGTCGTCATTATTTGGCCTCCCGGGCAGCGGACAGTGGTACGGCACGCACCTGGTCACCGGCGCTCAGGCGCAGGCGTTTGGCGGTCTGTGGATCGACCACCAGGGTGCCGGCCGCCAGGCGCGCAGGTGCGGCGGTGATGCGGCAGTCTTCGCGCTTGCGGTTGTGGATGATGAAAGGGGTGGCGTCGTCACCCGGGGTGCCAACGGCCAGCACCAGGGCCTGGCTGTCGTGCACAGCGCGGATCTTCGACGTTTCGCACTCCACTGCGGGGCCCGCGTCGAAGATATCGACATAGCCCTGGTAGCTGAAGCCTTCGCTCTTGAGCATTGCCAACGCAGGCTCTGTGTCAGTGTGCACCCGACCAATCACACTGCGCGCCGCTTCCGAGAGGAAGCAGGTGTACAGCGGGAACTTGGGCATCAGCTCGGCGATGAAGGCCTTGTTGCCAACGCCGGTCAGGTAGTCGGCCTGGCTGAATTCCATCTTGAAGAAGTGCCGGCCCAGGCTTTCCCAGAACGGCGAGCGCCCCTGCTCATCGGACATGCCGCGCATTTCGGCGATGATCTTGTTGCCGAACAGCTCCGGGAACTCGGCGATGAACAGCAGGCGCGCCTTGGCCAGCAGGCGGCCATTGAGACCACTGCGGTGATCGCCACGCAAGAACAGCGAGCACAGCTCGGAGTTGCCGGTCAGGTCGTTGGCCAGGAACAGGGTGGGGATTTCCCGATAGATGTTCAGCTCCTGGGACGCGCTGACGGTCAGGCCGACCCGGTAGTTGTACCAGGGCTCACGCAGGCCGACCGCACCGGCGATGGCGGAGATCCCCACCACCACGCCTTCGTCGTTTTCCAGCACGAACAGGTAATCGGCATCGCCACGCTCGGCTTCGCCACGGAAAGTCTTCTCGGCCCAGCCGACCCGGTGTGCCAGGCGCTCTTCGTTGGCCGGCAAGGTGGTCAGGCCGGTGCCGGTGCTGCGCGCCAGCTCGATCAGCGCGGGTAAATCGCTGCTGCGTACGGGACGAACGATCATGCTATCTCCTCGGGCGGCGGCCTTGGGCCTGCCGCAAAACTCGACCTGGGTGCTCGGTTATCGAACCGCAGGGATCAAACCGCGACCAGACGCACGCTGGCGCCTTCGCCGACGCCCAGGGCTTCGGCGGCTTCAAGACTCAGGCTGACCGGCTTGCCAGGTGCCCAATCGAGCTCCAGCAGCACCGCACGGTAATCCTGCAACTGGCCGTTGCAGACCAGGTACGGGCGCCCACCCTTGCTGGCGGTATCGTCCAGCTTGACCGGCATCACCCGGCTCTGGGCAATCGAACGGATACCGGAGACCCGCGCATGCAAGGTCGGGCCGCCGTCGAAAATGTCGATGTAGTGATCGGTCTCGAAGCCTTCGCGCATCAGGATGTCGAAGGTGATCTGCGCCCGCGGGTGAACCTGGCCCATGGCCTCTTGCGCGGCATCCGGCAGCAACGGCACGTAGATCGGGTAATGGGGCATCAGCTCGGCCAGAAAGGTCCGGCTCTTGAGGCCGCACAGGCGCTCGGCCTCGGCATAGTTGAGGTCGAAGAAGTTGCGGCCGATGGCGTCCCAGAACGGTGAATCGCCATGTTCGTCGCTGTAGCCGACGATCTCGGTCACCACCGACTCGGCAAAGCGCTCCGGGTGGGCGGCCATGAACAGCAGGCGGCCACGGGAGTTGAGCTCGGCCCAGCCACTGCCGACCAGTTCCGGCAGCACGTAGAAGCTGGTCAGCAGGCTGTTGCCGGTCAGGTCGTGGCACTGCGACAGGACGTGAATCTTGTTGTGGATCTTCAGCTCCCGCGACGCATGCACGAAGGTCTCGTTACGAAAGCTGTAGAACGGCTCGGAATAGCCCGCCGAGGCGACGATGGCCGAACAGCCGACCAGCTGGCCGGTGCTGCTGTCTTCGAGGACGAAGAAATAGCTCTCCTCGCCATTGAAGCTGACTTCGGCAGCGAAGGAGGTTTCCGAGGCGGCAATCTTGTCGCTCAGGCGACCGGCATCATCCGGCAAGGACGTGACACCAATGGGGCTGTCTGCGGCAAGACGCTGTACTTCGCCCAGATCAGCCATTTGCGCGGGGCGCATCACCAGCATGGTGTCACTCCTTTCGGGAAAACAGGCCGACATCCGCCGGCTCAGAGAAAAACAGCAGGCGCCCGCAGGCACCTGCTCTGGAATTCGGTTTCACCGGCCCCGCAGGGCCGATGAAAGGACTAAAGGCTTGAATCAGCCCTGAGTCAGTTTTGCCGCAGCACGCTCGAAACGGTCCAGGCCTTCGTCGATGTCGGCATCGTCGATCACCAGGCTCGGGGCAAAACGCACCACGTCAGGGCCGGCTTGCAGCACCATCAGGCCTTCTTTCTCGGCGGCATTGAAGACGTCCTTGGCCTTGCCTTTCCAGGCCTCGGACAACACGCAACCGATCAGCAGGCCAACGCCACGCACCTGGGTGAACAGGCCGTACTTCTCACCGATCTGCTCCAGGCGCGCCTTGAACTTCTGGTGCTTGGCCTTGACGCCGGCCAGCACTTCAGGGGTGTTGACCACATCCAGCACCGCGTTGGCCACGGCACAGGCCAGCGGGTTGCCGCCGTAGGTGGTGCCGTGGGTGCCGACGGTCAGGTGCTTGGCCAGCGCTTCGGTGGTCAGCATCGCGCCGATCGGGAAACCACCGCCCAGGCTTTTGGCGCTGGAGAGGATGTCCGGGGTCACGCCGTAGTGCATGTAGGCAAACAGCTCGCCGGTACGGCCAACGCCGGTCTGCACTTCGTCGAAGATCAGCAGCGCGTTGTGCTTGTCGCACAGCTCACGGGCGCCTTGCAGGTAGGCAACGTCTGCCGGCACCACGCCGCTCTCGCCCTGGATCGGCTCGATGACCACGGCGCAGGTCTTGTCGGAAATCTGCGCTTTCAGCGCTTCCAGATCGTTGTACGGCACGTGGCTGATACCCGTGATTTTCGGCCCGAAACCGTCGGAGTACTTCGGCTGGCCGCCGACGCTGACGGTGAACAGGGTGCGCCCGTGGAAGCTGTTCACGGTGGCGATGATCTCGTGCTTCTCGGGGCCGAAACGGTCGTGGGCAACACGACGAGCCAGCTTGAACGCCGCCTCGTTGGCCTCGGCGCCGGAGTTGCAGAAGAACGCGCGGTCGGCGAAGGTCGCGTCGACCAGCTTGTGCGCCAGGCGCAGGGCCGGCTCGTTGGTGAACACGTTGGACACGTGCCACAGCTTGTTGGCCTGCTCGGTCAGGGCGCCAACCAGCGCCGGGTGGGCATGGCCAAGGACGTTAACGGCGATGCCGCCGGCGAAATCGATCAGCTCGCGGCCCGCCTGATCCCAGACGCGGGAACCCGCTCCACGGACGGGAATGAAAGCCGCCGGTGCATAGTTGGGGACCATCACCTGGTCGAAATCGGCGCGTTGCACCGGAGCTTGCTCAACGGACATCGGAGTCTCCTGAAGAGGAACGCCTGCCTGGAACTGGCGAGCGATGGGGGGATTGTAAGGACAGATCGGCGCCTGACCTTGCCGCCAAGCGACAACTTCTTATAGCGCCAAACCCTGTTTTACCAAGGCTTTCGGCAATGCGACAAATAGGATCGCAAAGGCGCAGTTTAAACGGTGTGAGGGATGCGGGGACACTACTGTATTCGGGCTGCTGCACAGCCATCGCCGGCAAGGCCGGCTCCCACGAAGGGCTGTGCATACACAAGTACAGTGGGAGCCGGCGTTGCCGGCGATAGCATCGGCGATCAACCGCGCTCGGCGGGCACCGAAGACAGTTCGAACGGGCTGCTGCTACGTCGCTGGTTGCGATCTTCACGCGGCGTTGCACCAAAGAAGTTGCGATAGGCACTGGAGAAATGCGGCCCCGAGGAGAAGCCACAGGACAGCCCGATCTGGATGATCGACTTGCTGGTCTGCATCAGCATCTGCCGTGCCTTGTTCAGGCGCAGCTCCAGGTAGTACTGGCTCGGCACGCGGTTGAGGTATTGCTTGAAGATCCGCTCCAGTTGGCGGCGCGATACACACACATGCTGGGCGATCTCGTCTGTGGTCAGCGGCTCTTCGATGTTGGCTTCCATCAGCAGCACGGCCTGGGTCAGCTTCGGATGGCTGGAGCCGAGACGGTTTTGCAGCGGAATGCGCTGGCGCTCGCCGCCTTCACGAATTCGCTCGACCACCAGCTCTTCAGATACCGCGCCGGCAAGCTCGGCACCATGATCGCGAGCCAGCACCGCCAGCAGCAGGTCGATTACCGACATGCCGCCGCACGCCGTCAAACGGTCGCGATCCCAATCGAACAAGTGGCTGGTGGCAATGACCTTGGGGAAGCGTTCGGCGAAATCATCCTGCCAGCGCCAGTGCACCGCCGCCCGATAACCATCGAGCAGGCCCAACTGCGCCAACGGGTAAACCCCCGCTGACAGGCCGCCGACCACGCAACCGGCACGCACCAGCTGCTTGAGTGCGCTGGCCAGGCTCGACGCCACGGCTTGGGGCGGCTCGTCAGCCAGCAAAAACAACTTCTGGCAACCTTCGAGCTTGCCGGCCCACGGCTCGCCCGGCAAGCGCCAGGCACCTTCGCCAGGTGCTTCGGCCTGCAGGAACGACAGCTCGTAGACCACTTCCGGATGGACCTTCTGGGCAACCCGCAACACCTCTTCAGCCAGCGCCAGGGTCAGGGCCTTGGTGCTGGGCCAGATGAGAAAACCGATTCGCTGGGTGGTCATGGGGTGCGGTCCGAAACCTGAAAAAGGTCAAGAAGTTAGAGCCTGGTCATGCTGCGGGTACGACGCAGCATGACCCATTTTGGTGCAAAACGGCAATCTTACTTCAGGCTGCCCGAAAGGAACTGTTGCAGACGCTCCGATTGCGGGTTGACCAGTACTTCGCGCGGGTTGCCGCTCTCTTCCACCAGGCCCTTGTGCAGGAACACCAGCTGGTTCGACACCTCGCGGGCAAAGCCCATTTCGTGGGTGACCACGACCATGGTCCGGCCTTCCTGGGCCAGCGACTGCATGACCTTGAGCACATCGCCGACCAGCTCCGGGTCGAGCGCCGAGGTCGGCTCGTCGAACAGCATCACTTCCGGCTCCATGGCCAGCGCCCGGGCAATCGCCACGCGCTGCTGCTCACCACCGGACATATGCCCAGGATAGGCGTCCTTGCGGTGGGCGACACCCACCTTGGCCAGGTAATGCTCGGCTTTTTCCAGGGCGTCTTTTTTCGACATGCCCAGCACGTGCACTGGCGCTTCGATGATGTTTTCCAGCGCAGTCATGTGCGACCACAGGTTGAAGTGCTGGAACACCATCGACAGGCGCGAACGCATGCGCTGCAACTGCTTGGGATCGGCGGCCTTGAGCGCGCCGTCCTTGTTGGCCACAAGCTTGAGCTCTTCGTTGTTGAGCAGGATCTTGCCCGCGTGCGGCTGCTCAAGCAGGTTGATGCAGCGCAGGAAAGTACTTTTGCCCGAACCGCTGGAGCCGATGATGCTGATCACGTCGCCTGCCTTGGCCGCCAGGGACACGCCCTTGAGCACTTCGTGACTGCCGTAGCGTTTATGCAGATCTTGGACTTCGAGTTTGTACATGCTGTCGATTCTCACAAAGCAGTCAGTCTTGAGCTAACGCTCAGGGCGAAATAATAGGCGCAGGCCTCAGTGCTTGCGCGGCGCCAGGTAGCCGAGCCAGCGGCGCTCGGCCAGCTTGAACAGGCGCACCAGAATGAAGGTCAGGCACAGGTAGAACACGCCGGCAGTGATGTAGGCCTCGAACGGCAGGTAGTACTGGGCGTTGACCGTGCGCGCCGCACCGGTGATGTCGATCAGGGTGACGATCGACGCCAGGCTGGTGGTCTGCAGCATCATGATCACTTCGTTGCTGTACTGCGGCAGCGCCCGGCGCAGGGCCGATGGCAGGAGGATGCGGCGGTACATCTTGACCCGCGACATGCCCATGGCCTTGGCCGCCTCGATCTCGCCGTGCGGCGTGGCCTTGAGGCTGCCGGCGATGATTTCGGCGGTATAGGCGCTGGTGTTGATGGCAAAGGCCAGGCAGGCACAGAAGGTCGCACTGGACAGCCACGGCCAGAGGAAGCTTTCCCGCACCACTGCGAACTGGGCCAGGCCGTAGTAGATCAGAAACAGCTGCACCAGCATCGGCGTGCCGCGGATCACATAGGTGTAGAGCCAGGCGCTCATGTTCACCAGCGGCTGCTTTGACACCCGCATCAGCCCCAGCGGGATGGCCGCCAGCAAACCGAACAACAGCGACAGCGCCAGCAGCTTGAGGGTGGTCAGCAGGCCGTTCAGGTACAGCGGCAGCGCTTCCCAGATGACGTTGTAGTCGAAAATCATAGATCAGCCGCCTTTACGCCAACCGAGTAGCGCTTCTCGAGGTAACGCAGGGCCAGCAGCGAAACACTGGTGATCACCAGGTACAGCGCCGCTACCGCCAGGAAGAAGGTGAAAGGCTCGCGGGTGGCGTCGGCCGCCTGCTTGGCCTTGAACATCATGTCCTGCAGGCCGACCACCGAAATCAGTGCGGTAGCCTTGGTCAGGACCAGCCAGTTGTTGGTGAAGCCAGGGATCGCCAGGCGAATCATCTGCGGCACCAGCACCCGGAAGAAAATCTGCAGGTTGCTCATGCCATAGGCCATGCCGGCTTCGGCCTGCCCTTTGGGAATGGCCATGAACGCGCCACGGAACGTTTCCGACAGATAGGCACCAAAGATGAAACCCAGGGTGCCGATACCCGCCATCAGCGGATTGAGGTCGATATAGTCGTCAAAGCCGAGCAACGGCGCGACGCGGTTGAGCAGATCCTGGCCGCCGTAGAAGATCAGCAGGATCAATACCAGATCGGGAATCCCACGGATCACGGTGGAATACAGATCGCCGAGCCAGGCCAGCCAGCGCACTGGCGACAAACGCAGCGCCACACCGATCAGACCGAGCACGATGGCCAGGGCCATGGACGACAAGGCGAGCTGTAGCGTCAGCCACGCTCCGTCGAGGATGACTGCCCCGTAGCCTTTCAACATGATGAGGTCCTCGACCTTAGGGATGAAAAAATGGTGCAAACCTCAGAGCCTCTGCTGCTTGCACCATTGAACAGGTGAAACGTCGACGATTTACTTGGCTTCAGGGCCGTAAATGTCGAAGTTGAAGTACTTGTCCTGAATCTGCTTGTACTTGCCGTTGGCACGGATGGCCGCGATGGCAGCGTTGATGCGATCCAGGTTGACCTTGTCACCTTTGCGCACGGCGATACCGATGCCGTCACCGAAGTACTTGGCGTCGGTGAACGACGGGCCAACGAACGCGAAGCCCTTGCCAGCGTCAGTCTTCAGGAAACCGTCTTCCAACAGCGTAGCATCGGCCACGGTGCCATCCAGACGGCCAGCGGCGACGTCCAGGTAGATTTCGTTCTGGGTGCCGTAAGGGACGATGGTCGCGCCTTGCGGAGCCAGGACTTCCTTGGCGAAGCGGTCGTGGATCGCGCCGCGCTGCACGCCGATCTTCTTGCCTTTCAGCTCCGCCAGGCTGTTGCTGACCGCAGTGCCTTCCTTCATCACCAGGCGAGCCGGGGTCAGGTAGTACTTGCCGGTGAAGTCCACGGACTTCTTGCGATCGTCGGTGATCGACATGGACGACAGGATGGCGTCGATCTTGCGCACCTTAAGTGCCGGGATCAGGCCGTCGAACTCTTGCTCGACCCAGGTGCACTTGACCTTCATCTCTTCGCACAAGGCGTTGCCGATGTCGTAGTCGAAGCCGACGATGCTGCCGTCCGGCGCCTTCGATGCGAACGGTGGGTAGGCGGCCTCAATCCCGATTTTCAACGGTTTTTCATCAGCCAGCGCTGCCAGGGAAAACACGGACAGCGCCAAGGCGCCAAGCAGTGCGAGTTTCTTCATCTGGAACTCCATCGGTAAAGGGCAATACAAGGCAGGGTTGACGACTGCCCGATATGCGAATGGGTACAACGCGAGCTGCGCAGGGTCGGCATTGAAGCAGACGCGACGAGCGAGTGATCGGCATTTTAACGACAGCTCCGAAGCCGATATTTCTTCAATGCGACAACTAGTTACAGAAGCGCAGGAACGCAGGGCCGGAGATATTGACAGCTTTCGCGGAATATGCAAAAGCAAAAGACAAATAACCAATCAATGAAGCAATAAGCGGGCCTATTATTGGCAAAGCCTTCTAATCCGGCAAGCGTAGCGTTTCAGCAGGCCAAAAAGCACCGGCAAAATGCCCCAAAAATGCACCCGGGCGTTTCGCTTTGCCCCGCTTTTGTGCGAAAGCGGTGACAGAAGGGTTACCGATGATTGTCGAAGTAACAGAATGCAAAAAGCCCCGCCGGAGTAACCCGGCGGGGCTTTGTTTGGACTCGATCGCTGTGTAGGAGCGGGCTTGCCCCGCGATGCTTTTAGGCCGAAGCCTTGTTCATGTCCTTGTGGGTATCGATCAGGTGCTGCACCACACTCGGATCGGCCAGGGTCGAGATATCACCCAGGCCGTCGTACTCGGCCGTGGCAATCTTGCGCAGGATGCGGCGCATGATCTTGCCCGAACGGGTTTTCGGCAGCCCCGGCGCCCACTGGATGACATCCGGCGAGGCGATCGGGCCGATTTCCTTGCGCACCCAGTTCTTCAGTTCCAGGCGCAGTTGCTCGGTTGTCTCGACACCACCGTTGAGGGTGACGTAGACATAGATGCCCTGCCCCTTGATGTCGTGCGGCACGCCAACCACGGCGGCCTCGGCGACTTTCGGGTGGGCGACCATGGCGCTTTCGATCTCGGCGGTACCCATGCGGTGGCCGGAAACGTTGAGCACATCGTCAACGCGACCGGTGATCCAGTAGTAGCCGTCTTCGTCGCGGCGAGCACCGTCACCGGTGAAGTACATGCCACGGAAGGTCTTGAAGTAGGTATCGACGAAGCGGTCGTGATCGCCGTACAGCGAACGCGACTGGCCCGGCCAGGAATCGAGGATCACCAGGTTGCCTTCGGCAGCGCCCTCGATCAGGTTGCCGAGGTTATCCACCAGCGCCGGCACCACACCAAAGAACGGACGGGTCGCAGAGCCCGGCTTGAGCGCGGTAGCACCTGGCAGCGGGCTGATCAGCACGCCGCCGGTCTCGGTCTGCCACCAGGTGTCGACGATCGGGCAACGCTCCTTGCCGACGGTGTGGTAGTACCAGTTCCAGGCTTCCGGGTTGATCGGCTCGCCCACCGAACCCAGCAGGCGCAGGCTGGAGCCATCGGCACCGGCCATGGCGGCCTGACCTTCGGCCATCATCGCGCGGATCGCGGTCGGTGCGGTGTAGAGGATGTTGACCTTGTGCTTGTCGACGATCTTCGACACGCGGGTAATGTCCGGGTAGTTCGGCACGCCCTCGAACAGCACAGTGGTCGCGCCGTTGGCCAGCGGGCCATAGACGATATAGCTGTGACCGGTGACCCAGCCAACGTCGGCGGTGCACCAGTAGACTTCACCCGGGCGGTAGTCGAACACCCGCTCGTGGGTCAGCGCGGCATAGACCATATAGCCGCCAGTGGTGTGCAGCACGCCCTTGGGCTTGCCGGTGGAGCCGGAGGTATAGAGGATGAACAACGCCTCTTCGGCACCCATTTCCTTCGGCGCACAGTGGCTGGAGGCAACCTTCATCAGGTCTTCGTACCAGATGTCGCGGTGCTGGTGCCAGGCGATGTCGCCACCGGTGCGCTTGCAGACGATGATCTTCTGCACGCTGCTGGTTTCCGGGTTGGTCAGGGCCAGGTCGACGTTGGCCTTGAGCGCGGTACGACGGCCACCACGCAGACCTTCGTCAGCGGTAATGACGATCTTCGATTTGCAGTCGATGATGCGCCCGGCCAGCGCTTCAGGCGAGAAGCCACCGAACACCACCGAGTGGATCGCACCGATACGGGCACAGGCCAGCATGGCAACCACGGCCTCGGGGATCATCGGCATATAGATAGTGACCACGTCACCACGGTGCACATCCTGACCGCGCAGGGCGTTGGCAAATTTGCAAACCTGCTCGTGCAGTTCGCGGTAGGTGATATTGCGGTGCTCGGAAGGGTCGTCGCCTTCCCAGATGATTGCAGTTTGATCGCCACGCTCGGCCAGATGGCGATCCAGGCAGTTGTAGGAAACGTTCAGAGTGCCATCAGCAAACCATTTGATATCGACATGGTGATCGTCGAAGGAGGTCTGTTTGACCTTGGTGAAAGGCTTGATCCAGTCGAGGCGCTGAGCCTGCTCGCGCCAGAAGCCGTCCGGGTTGATCACCGACTGCTGGTACATGGCCTTGTAGGTCGCCTCGTCGGTCAATGTGTTGGCCGCAACCTCGGGACGAACGGGATACAGGGGAGCCGCACTCATCTTTGTTACCTCGGTGTAATAGTTGTTTTTGTATGACCTCGTTGTAACTGTACCAGACTGCGCCGGCCATTCGACGTTGGTAGTAACGACCTCGTCTTTTCTCCCTGCGGCCAGCGACGAAGGGTCAAGACCGGGCCTGCACGGCGGAAAATAAAAATATCCCGGCAGCCTGCCAGACGATTGTTACAGTTTCTGCCAACAGTGTTTATCAAAACCGTGGCTGTTTAAGCGCAGGCCGCACTCCTAGAATTCACCTCGCCAGCAACGGCACCACGATTAACTTTCTTGTAGCCCCCCACGAAGGGAAGTTAATCGGCAACTAATCGTGATAGTTGATCCTGTTGTACACGCGGCGCCACAAGCGCTGCGTGCCCCCTTACGACCTTAGACAGGTAAACATGAAGATGAAAGCTTTACTGGTATTGGCACTGGGTAGTCTTTGCAGCGTGGCCATGGCCGACGAAGTTGCACAAGGCGGCGCCGAGCAGATCCCGGTTGAACAGTACAGTTACGCGCAGCACCTGGACATCGCCAAAGTCATTTCCATGAGCGAAGTGCCGAATGTCTGCGAAGTGGTCCCGGCGCGCATGACCTACGAAGACTCCCAGGGCAAGCGCCACATACTCGAGTACCGAGTGATGGGTAACGGTTGCTCGAACGGTTGAGCCAACGGATCGACCGCCTGCAGCGCCTCGGTTGTTAATCAACGAGGCGCGCTGCACTCATTGAACCTCATGCGTGCAACTAACAACCCGCCGTTATTCCCCTTACTTTATTAACAGCGGATTAATTAATCCGATTTGCCAACGCCATGTTCACGCAACTTGTTGGCAATGGTGGTATGGGAAACACCCAAGCGTTTACCCAATGCCCGGCTGCTGGGAAATTCGCTCAGCAAACGTTCCAGTACCGCTTTCTCGAAACGCCCGACTATTTGCCCCAGGTCGCCCTCAAGGGAGAAGTCACCCAGCGGTTGACGCCCGCCGTACTCCGGCAAGCGAATATGCTCGCTCTTGACCACCCCGCCATCACACAGCGACACCGCCTGGAACAACACGTTCTCCAACTGCCGTACATTGCCCGGCCAGTGGTACTGGCTCAGGCGCTCCATTGCTGCTGGGGCAAGCTTGGGCAGTGAGCAACCGATCTGCCGGCTGGCCTGATCGAGAAAGTGCTCAACCAGCGGCGGCAAGCCATCCAGGCATTCGCGCAATGGCGGAATATGCAGGGAAAGAACGTTGAGGCGATGGTAGAGGTCCTGGCGGAACTCGCCACGGGCACACAGCTCGGACAGGTCGACCTGGGTCGCACAGATCACCCGCACGTCCAGATACACCTCTTCATCGCTGCCTACACGACGAAAGCAGCCGTCCTGCAGAAAGCGCAGCAGTTTTACCTGTAAGCGCGGGCTCATCTCACCCACGCCATCCAGGAACAGGGTGCCGCCAGCCGTCAGCTCCAGCAATCCGAGCTTGCCTTCGGCCCGCGCCCCTTCAAAGGCCCCTGGGCCATAACCGAACAATTCGGTCTCAGCCATCGATTCGGGCAGCCCTGCACAGTTGAGCGCCATCAACGGCGCCTGGCCACGGGGGCTGGCCAGGTGGCAGGCGCGGGCCAGCAACTCCTTGCCGGTGCCGGTTTCACCCTCGATCAGCAGCGGGGCATCCAGCGGCGCCATGCGCCGCGCCTCGCGGACCACCGCCGCCATGACCCGCGAACTCTGGAAAATACTGTCGAAGCCACGCAGCTCCTGCTTGCGCACGTTATAAATGCGCTCACCGATGCGGTCAGCGCGGTGCAGGGTCAATACCGCGCCGGCCAGCGCCTCGCTGTCATCGTGCTCGGATTGCAACGGCGCGATGTCGGCGAGAAACACATCGCCCTTGACCTTGACCCGCAGGCCATTGATACGCGACTTGTTGGCACGCACCAGTTCCGGCAGGTCGAAATCCTCGGCATAACGCGACAGCGGAATGCCCGGCACCTCGTCGACCCGCACCCCGAGCAATTGCGCCGCCGCACGGTTGGCGGCAACGATAGAGCCGCCCATGTCGATCGACAGCACCGGGAAATCCAGGGCACCGAGCAAGGCATTGAGTTCCATGTGCCGGCGCTCGCTGGGCATCAGGCCTACACGCTTGACCCCGAACACCCCGGCAATCGACTCGAATTTTGGTCGCAGGGCCTGAAACTGCAAGTTGATCAGGTTCGGGCAGTGCAGATAGATGGCATTGCCATGCTCGCCGCCGACCTCGCCGCGAGCGACGTTGATGCCGTACTCCACCAGCAGGTTGAGAATGTCGCGCAGGATGCCGATGCGGTTCTGGCAATGCACTTTAATACGCATGAAATGTCCTACTAGAAGGCCTGGTACGCGGCACGGCAGCGATTTTTTTTGCAGCGACCGAATAATTTTCGTAAAGATTATGTGACAGGCAGCCTGTCTTTCAAGGAGCAAACCCCCTGATTTATCGGGATTCTGTCAATTTCGTAAAGTTATCGTTACAAATGCGAGTAACTATCACGGCAAATCAGCCGCCAGGACGCTACAACCGGCACGCTAGCAGGGTAACACTAGGGGTAATGGCTTGATCACATAACAAGAATGGCCCCCAGCAGGAGAGCAGCATGAAACAGACGCAATACGTGGCTCGCGAGCCCGATGCGCAGGGTTTTATCGACTACCCGCAGCATGAACATGCGGTGTGGAACACCCTGATCACCCGCCAACTGAAGGTGATCGAAGGCCGCGCGTGCCAGGAATACCTGGACGGCATCGATCAACTGGGCCTGCCGCACGACCGCATTCCGCAATTGGGCGAGATCAACAAGGTGCTGGGTGCCACCACTGGCTGGCAAGTTGCCCGCGTCCCCGCACTGATTCCTTTCCAGACCTTTTTCGAATTGCTGGCCAGCAAACGCTTTCCGGTGGCGACGTTCATTCGCACCGAACAAGAGCTCGATTACCTGCAGGAACCGGACATTTTCCACGAGATTTTCGGCCACTGCCCGCTGCTGACCAACCCCTGGTTCGCTGAGTTCACCCACACCTATGGCAAGCTCGGCCTGCAGGCCACCAAGGAAGAGCGCGTGTACCTTGCCCGCCTCTACTGGATGACCATCGAGTTTGGCCTGGTCGACACCCCGCAGGGTCGCAAGATCTACGGCGGCGGCATCCTGTCCTCACCGAAAGAGACCGTCTACAGCCTGTCCGACGCACCCGAGCACCAGCCGTTCGACCCGCTGGAGGCCATGCGCACGCCGTACCGCATCGATATCCTGCAACCGCTGTACTTTGCCCTGCCTAACCTCAAGCGCCTGTTCGACCTGGCCCACGAAGACATCATGGGCATGGTCCACACAGCGATGAAGATGGGCCTGCACGCACCGAAGTTTCCACCCAAGGTCGCCGCTTGAGCGACCTTGCAAACCAATAACAACCACTTGCGGAAAACCTTATGAACGCCTTGAACCAAGCCCACTGCGAAGCCTGCCGTGCCGATGCTCCACAGGTCAGCGACGAAGAACTGCCGGTACTGATCAAGCAGATCCCGGATTGGAACATCGAAGTCCGTGACGGCATCATGCAGCTGGAAAAAGTCTTCCTGTTCAAGAATTTCAAGCACGCCCTGGCCTTCACCAACGCCGTTGGCGAAATCTCCGAAGCCGAAGGCCACCACCCAGGCCTGCTGACCGAATGGGGCAAGGTCACCGTGACCTGGTGGAGCCACTCGATCAAGGGCCTGCACCGTAACGACTTCATCATGGCCGCGCGCACCGACGAGGTCGCCAGCACCGCCGAAGGCCGCAAGTAATGCACTTCGGCGCCATCGGGCGCGTACCCGGCGATCCGATCCTCGGGCTGATGGAGGCATATGCCAAGGACAGCAACCCGAACAAGTTCGACCTCGGTGTCGGGGTGTTCAAGGATGCCCAGGGCCTGACGCCGATTCCGGCGGCGGTCAAGCAGGCCGAACAGCGCCTGCTTGAACAGCAGACCAGCAAGAGCTACGTCGGCGGTCATGGCGATGCGGCCTTTGGCCGGCTGATCAGCGAACTGGTGCTGGGCAGTGATTCGTCGCTGCTCAGCAACCAGCGCGCAGGCGCCACCCAGACCCCGGGCGGTACCGGCGCCCTGCGCCTGGCGGCGGAGTTCATCGAACACTGCCTGCCGGGCCGCGGCATCTGGTTGAGCGATCCGACCTGGCCGATCCACGAGACCATCTTCGCCGGTGCCGGCCTCAAGGTCAGCCACTACCCCTACGTCGGCGCCGACAATCGCCTGAACGTGGCGGGGATGCTGGCCGCCCTGCAAGCGGCACCCAAGGGCGATGTGGTACTGCTGCACGCCTGCTGCCATAACCCGACCGGTTTTGACCTGTCTCGGGATGACTGGCACGCGGTGCTTGAGGTGGTGCGCCAGCGCGAGCTGCTGCCGCTGATCGACTTTGCCTACCAGGGCTTTGGCGACGGCCTGGAGGAAGACGCCTGGGCGGTACGGCTGTTCGCCGCTGAACTGCCCGAGCTGCTGATCACCAGTTCCTGCTCGAAGAACTTCGGCCTGTACCGCGAGCGCACCGGCGCCCTGCTGGTGTGCAGCCATGATGCCGAGAAGCTGCTGGATGTGCGCAGCCAACTGGCCCTGCTGGCGCGCAACCTGTGGTCGACGCCACCGGATCATGGCGCGGCGGTAGTGGCGCAGATTCTTGGCGACGCCGACCTCAAGCGCTTGTGGGTCGAAGAAGTCGACGCCATGCGCCAGCGCATCGCCGAGCTGCGGGTCGGGCTGGTCGAGGCCCTGGCACCCCATGGCCTGAGCGAACGTTTCACGCACATCGCCGAACAACGCGGGATGTTCTCCTACACCGGCTTGTCGCCGGAGCAGGTCAAGCAACTGCGTGAACGGCACAGCGTGTACATGGTCGGCACTGGCCGGGCGAACATCGCCGGCGCCGATGCGGCACGCCTTGAAGCACTGGCTGCCGCCATCGCCGACGTCTGTCGCTAAAAGCATCGCCGGCAAGGCCGGCTCCCACACGGGATCTGCATATACCAAACCCTGTGGGAGCTGGCCTTGCCAGCGATGGGCTGCGAAGCAGCCCCGAAGATCCCCCGCTCTTCAACACCAATCAGCAGGAAAATTCATACTGTCATTCAGACTCCTGTATCCTGCACGGGCTTTCACAAGCCCATGCGCGCCTTGCGCAGCCTTTCCATACACTTGCGAGGAACGACGAGATGCATGAAATCCCGAATCTTCCCTTCCCAAGCCTGAACCCAGAAGAGCAGACTCCTGCCACTCACAGCGCCGAAGCAGCCCAGGCTGACCACGACGGTGACGAAACTTCCAGCGCCGACCAGGAATAATCGCGCAACGATCAGACTGTGTGAAAACGGCTGATGCAGGGACCACCCCGTCAACACGTTTTCACACCGTCAAGAATTCCTCTTCTACGAAAGCCCGCACATGCCCGACTCACCGCGCCCCCTTGCGGTCACCCTGCAAGTCGTCTCCATCGTCCTGTTTACCTTCATCGGCTACCTGAACATCGGCATCCCCCTGGCCGTGCTGCCCGGTTATGTGCATAACGACCTGGGCTTCGGCGCCGTGGTTGCGGGCCTGGTGATCAGCGTCCAGTACCTGGCCACCCTGCTCAGCCGTCCGTATGCCAGCCGCATCATCGACAACCAGGGCAGCAAGCGCGCAGTGCTCTACGGCCTGGCCGGCTGCGGCTTGAGCGGCGTGTTCATGTTGATTTCGGCGTGGCTGCAGCATGCGCCCTGGCTGAGCCTGGCCAGCCTGCTGGTCGGGCGCCTGGTGCTGGGCAGCGCCGAAAGCCTGGTCGGCTCCGGCGCCATCGGCTGGGGCATTGGTCGGGTGGGCGCGCAACACACTGCCAAGGTGATCTCCTGGAACGGCATCGCCAGTTATGGTGCGCTGGCCATCGGCGCGCCGCTGGGCGTAGTACTGGTGCAACAGTTCGGTCTGTGGAGCATGGGCGCCAGCATTTTGCTGCTGTGCGTGCTGGGCCTGGCGCTGGCCTGGCCGAAAACCGCCGCCCCTGTGGTTGCCGGTGAACGCCTGCCGTTTCTGCACGTGCTTGGCCGGGTGTTCGGCCACGGCTCGGGGCTGGCCTTGGGCTCGATCGGCTTTGGCACCATCGCCACCTTCATCACCCTGTACTACGCCAGCCACAACTGGAACAACGCGGCGCTGTGCCTGAGCCTGTTCGGCGCCTGCTTCATTGGTGCCCGACTGCTGTTCGGCAACCTGATCAACCGTATCGGTGGTTATCGGGTGGCGATCGCCTGCCTGTCGGTGGAAACCCTCGGCCTGCTGCTGCTCTGGCAGGCTCCGAGTGCCGAGCTGGCCCTGGCCGGTGCGGCGCTGAGCGGCTTTGGCTTCTCGTTGGTGTTCCCGGCCCTGGGGGTCGAGGCAGTCAATCTGGTGTCCGCCTCCAATCGCGGCGCAGCCGTGGGCGCCTATTCGCTGTTCATCGACCTGTCGCTGGGGATTACCGGGCCAGTGGCTGGGGCGATTGCTGCCGGCTTCGGCTTTGCCTCGATCTTTGTCTTTGCCGCTGGCGCGTCATTCTGCGGTTTGCTGCTGAGCCTGTATCTGTATCGCCAAGCCCGTCTGCAGCCACCACGACACCTGGGTTAATAATCGATCTTGCCGCGCCCGGCCTTGATGGCCCCACGCTTGCTCTTGGTGTCCAGGCGCCGGGTCTTCGAACCCAGGGTCGGCCGGGTCGGGCGTCGCGCCTTCTCGACCTTGATGGCCGAGAGGATCAGTTCGCGCAGGCGCTCCAGGGCATCGGCACGGTTTTGCTCCTGGGTTCGATACTGCTGGGCTTTGATGATGATCACCCCGTCACGGGTGATGCGGCTGTCACTCAGCGCCAGCAGGCGCTCCTTGTAGAACGCCGGCAACGATGAGGCCTGGGTGTCAAAACGCAGGTGCACGGCGCTGGAGACCTTGTTGACGTTCTGGCCGCCGGCGCCCTGGGCGCGGATGGCGGTCAACTCGATCTCGTCGTCCGGTATCTGCACCGCGTTGGATAACTGCAACATCGTAAATCCTTTAAAAACAATGAGGCCGGTTGCTCAACAGCGTTCACGAGCGCCCCCCTCCGCCCCCTGGCACAGCACCTCAGCCACCCGGTGCACGCAGCCCTGATCAACTGGGGACAATTGGCGAAACAAAATCAGTAGCTCGTTTTCGACTTCGCTCAAGGCTTGCACCGATGAAGCGTCACGTTCCGTGTTGAATGCGCAGGTTTTATGCTCCGACATGATCACCCTTCCCTAACGAGACTGAATGCATCGACGTTACGAGCAATTCCCTGCGGACCCACTAGGACTGTTCCGAGCGTTTCGTAGGAAACCTGAGATAATGGCTATGCGCCACCACCTTTCGCGTCGTGCATGGCCCCGACAATTCTATGCACAACTTCTTGGTCGGCGATAGCCAATGATCGGTATTGAGCCAGCAATCGCTGTTCCGGCTCGTTCAACGAAGCGCCACCATCAATCGTGCGCACACCCGTAATCACGTATCGCACATCGACACCTGCGCCTGCTACCGCCGCCAGGTAAGCGGCGTCCGGGTTGCGCTCGCCTTTTTCATAACTGCCCTGGGTATTGCGGTTGACCCCGCCAAGCTGGGCGAAATCATCCTGACGCAAGCCCAGACGGGTACGCTCCTGGCGCAATCGTTCTCCGCTCTCTGCCGATTTCGGTGCAGTATTTGCACAATTTTTCAAACAAAACCCCTTTACACGAACATTTTTTTGGGCATAATCGGCATCCGAACAACACAGACGGCCTTGCCGAGCACTATGCTCCCGCTGTTTACCCTGGGCAAGGCCAAGCAAAGCACATAAAACCAAACATTCGCACGTTCTATCGTCTAACAAAAACGTGTGAAAAATCGTCACGGATGACACAGGATCAGGGATTCGTCCCTGGTAACTGGCAGAGCAAGCTTGCCTTACGCTGCCTGAAGAACCATCCGCTGCCGATTCCTGCATAAGACCCACAACGGCACGGAGGTTCATTCATTTTCAAAGGACCGAACAATGAGCACCAAACCTTTGTGCACCCTGACCGCACTGCTGACCTTTGTCAGTGCTGGCGCACATGCCAGCACTACTGACGTCAACATCAGCGGCACCATCACCCCGGCAGCCTGCACGCCGTCGCTTTCCGGAAACGGCCAGGTCGATTTCGGCAATATTTCCATGCCCGAACTCCCCCCCCAACCCGTCATTCCCGATCACTCGATCCTGCCGCCGCGCAACCTGACCTTCACCGTCGTTTGCGACCGTCCAACCCGTTTCGCCCTGGTAGCCACCGGCAATCGCCGCGATAGCGCCTCGATGCCAGCGCCCAGAGCTTTCGGTTTGGGCACCACCACCAGCGGCGAGGCCCTGGGCTTTTACAGCGCGGTGTGGGCAGACAGTGACGCGACCCTCGACAGCCTGCCAGCCGACACCCTCTATTCCGAAGACAAAGGCAGCACCTGGACGCGCATGCCCGGTGGCGGCTTCGAGCACCTGGGCGACAAGCCCGACTCACGCCTGGGCTTTGCCCGGCGCGGCCAGAACAGCCCATCAGCCGCCGAGCAGTTGAACCTGCGGCTGGAAGTTACGGGCTGGCTGCGCAACGACATGACACATCTGGACGAAGAGCTGCTGGATGGGCACATGGTCATCGAGCTGCAGTACCTCTAGCCGGTCACAGAACGCAAACGCGTAACGGTCCTTCACCGACCGCATAAAAGAGCCCGCCGAACGCCCGCGACTTTTCCCTGCCATTGGCCAGGGAGCGGTCAACTGCGCCCGCGAAACGGGACACCTCGCAGTACCCAACACCAACACTTAAAAGGAAAACCGTTGTGAAAAACTCCGTCCTGTCCCTTGCTGTGCTGATGTCCCTGGCAACGGCCAACGCCATAGCCGCCACCACTGACCTGACCGTGACCGGGATCATCACCCCGGCCGCCTGCACGCCGACCTTGAGCAATGGCGGCTTGGTCGAATACGGCAGCCTCGCCTTGAGCGACCTCGAAGAGCCCCCTAGCCAGTACCAGCTACCGGCGAAGTCCTTGAACTTTTCCATTGAATGCAGCGCGCCTACCACCTTCGCCTTGATCGCCAACGACAACCGCCGCGACAGCAGCCCCGCCAGCCCGTGGCTGTTCGGGCTTGGCAAGCACCAGGACCAGTCGATCGGGCAATACGGCATGGTCTGGGAGTACGAAAGCACCGTGGTCGACGGCGCACAAGGCCTCAACCTGTTTTCCAATGATGGGGGCAACAGTTGGACCAACGTCACCAACGGCGCCCTTCACGACGCCGGGCGAGCGCCAAATACGCTCACAGGATTCTCCAGCGGCACTAACCTGGGCCCGACGCCAGCAACCAGTGTCAACGTAACCATGGATGTGCGCGGCAGCATCAACAAAGGCCTGACCCTGAACGGCGCCATGGAGCTGGACGGCAGCGCGACCATCGAAGTCATCTACCTCTAACACCCGCCGCTGACACAAGAGCCCGCCGAACGCCATCCCCTCCCTGCTGCCCGTTACCTGGGGGGGGGGGGACGACCGTATTCGCGATACGGGCCACCAGCAACCGCCAACACCAGAAGGAAAGCGTTGTGAAAAAGTCCGCACTGTCCCTTGCTGTGCTCGTGAGCCTGGCGTCTGCCACGGCCATGGCCGCGACCACCGACCTGACCATAACCGGCAACATTACGCCATCGGCGTGTGCCCCGACATTCGCCAACGGTGGTGTGGTTGATTATGGCTCCCTCGCGGTAACCGAGCTTGAAGAAATTTCTTACGGCTACCTGCTGCCTGCAAAGTCGCTAAACCTCTCCATCGAGTGCAGCACCCCGGCGACCTTTGCCCTCATCGCCAGTGACAATCGCCGAGACAGCGGTAGCGCTTCCGGGGCAGTGTTCGGCCTTGGCAAGCATCAGGACCAGAACATTGGTGGATACCTGCTCAGATGGAATAGCGAAGATGTCCTGATCGATGGCGTGCAAGGCACGACCGTGGAGTCACTGGACGCCGGCAACTCCTGGACCATTGTCCCGATCGCCATGATTGAAGAAGCAGGGTTCATGCCTACCTTTCGGGTCGGCTTCTCCACGGGTGTCGAGCCCAGGCCTTCAGCAGCGAGCAGCGTGAGCGTCGTCATGAACATCCATGGTCATGTCAAAAAGGAGCTGCCTTTCAGCGACCGCGTAGAGCTGGACGGCAGTACGACCGTTGAGCTGGTCTATCTCTAGTCGCTCACTCCAGGGGTCGTGAACAAGGATTCTCGCGACCCGGCCCTACTCCACGGCCAGCGCACTCCCCCGCTTCGAGCTTGCCGGATGCAACTCGAGGGGAGCTGCGCTCGGCACCGCACAAGAACCTTACAACCATGACTATTGCGTGCAAATCCTTTGCCGGCAGCCTGCTGCCTGCGATTCTCATCTGCACCCTACCTCTGATACAGGCACACGCCGACGGTATGGTGCCCCGAACCTCGGTGGTGATCGTTGAAGAAGCCCGCGCCAACGGCAGCGACTTCGTGGTCACCAACACCGACCCCCATGCCGCCCTGCTGGCGGTATTTATCGAAAACCCGAGCGAAGACACCGACAACCTGCTGGTGGTGCAGCCCACGGTGGCCCGGGTGGAGGCAGGTAAAGAGCAGCAAGTGATTTTCCACTACGTGGGTAACGAGCCGCTGCAGACCCAACGCCTGCGCCGGGTGATCTTCGAAGGCATCCGCGAAACCGCGCCGGGCGACCCCGGGGCCATGCGGGTCAACTTCGGCGTGCGCCAGAACCTGCCGGTGATCCTTCACCCCAAGGGCCTGGCACGCAACAGCGAACCCTGGAAAGGCCTGGCCTGGCGCATCGACGGCAAACAGCTGCGGGTGGAGAACAACACGCCTTACGTGGTGCGCCTAGCCCAGGAACTGAAACTGCTGCCCGGGCAGCACGCCCTCGACCTTGGCCGCACCTACGTGCTGGCCAACGAAACCATCACCCTCGACTTGCCTGATGCCGCCGCCGCGGCCAACACCGTGCGCTTTCAACCAGCCACGGTCTATGGCTTTGCGGTCGATCCCTATGAGGCAAGCATCCTGTGAAGGTCATCGTTGATGCCATTGGCAAACCCCGCCCGCGCGAGCAATTGATACTGGGGTTGTGTCTCACCCTGCTGGGCCTGGAGACTTTCAAGCCGGCGCGCGCGGCCAATGAACCGACCCCGCCCGAGCACAGCGTGTTCGACCAGGAGGTACTGCGCCAGCGCGGTATCGACCCTAAACTTGCCGCCCTGTTCGGCCGGCAAACGCGCTTCCCGCCTGGGCGCCAGCAGGTCAGCCTGAGCGTCAACGGCCGCGACAAGGGCACCACCCAGGCGCGTTTCGGCGAGGATGGCAGCCTGTGCGTCGATGACGCCTTGCTGGCCTTCGCCGGGCTGCGCCAACCCGCCGAATGGTCCACCACCCTGGATGAACAGGACATGCCCGCCGACCCGGACTGCCGGGCCCTGGGCACGGCCTTCCCCCAGGCCCAGGTCGAATTGCAACCCGGCCAGCACCAGGTGCGGTTATTCGTGCCGGACCAGGCGCTACTGGACGAACGACAATGGTCCGATGACTACAGCCAGGGCGGTGTCGCCGGGCTGTTGAACTACGACATCTTCGGCTCGTTCAACCGCTATGACGGTGAGTCCAGCCGTTATGCCGCAGCCAACACCGAAGTGGGGGTGAACCTGGACAACTGGATCCTGCGCAGCCGCCAGGTGCACAGCCGCTTCGACGGCAAGGTGCGCAGCGAGATGCTCGACACTTATGTGCAACGCAGCTTCGCCCAGCAGCGCAGCCTGTTCCAGGCCGGCGAGATCAGCCTCGTCAACCCGGTGCTCAACGGTGCGCAGATCATCGGTGCGCAGGTCACTCCCGAGTACGGCCTGCTCTCGCAGTTGGACACCGCCAGCGTACAAGGCATCGCCAACAGTCAGGCGCGGGTCGAGGTGCACCAGAACGGCGCCTTGTTGTACAGCACCGTGGTGCAGCCTGGGCCCTTCACCCTCACTAACATACCGCGCATTACCTCGCGTTCTGATCTGGAAGTGACGGTGATCGAGACCAATGGCGAGCAACGGCGCTTTCGTGTGCCGGCCAGCCTCGCGGCCAGCGCTCGCCCGCAAAGCGGTTACAGTGTCGGCGCCGGCGTGGTGCGCAGCCATGGTCATGGCACGGACGACCCGGCGGTGGTGAGCCTGGGCCAGACCGGCGCGCTGGGCGACACCTCAAGCTTGAGCAGCGGCCTGATCCTCGCCCAGGGCTATCGCAGCTTGGGCGCCAGCCTCGGCACGGCGCTCACGCCACTGGTCAGCGCTGAAGTCTTTGCCATCGGCACACACGCCAGCAGCCTCGACCAGCAAGGCGCGCAACTGGGCGGCCAGCTCAACTGGCAACTGCACGAGCAATGGAGCAGCCTGGTGGCCGGCAACCACCGCAGCCGCGGCTACCGTGAACTGCTCGACAGCACCTACCGCGACAACGATCAGTTCATCTCCAGCTACCGCGACCAGTTCAGCACCAGCCTGCGCTGGGCCAGCCACACCCTGGGCAGCCTCAACCTGGGTTACACGCAAACCACTTATTACGAGCACGACAGCAGCCAGCGGCTGTTCCTGTCCTGGGGCAACAGCTACAACGGTGTAACGCTCTCGGCGACGGTGGAAAAAGCCCTCGGAAGCAACGATGGCTACAACGACGACGCCCTGTACTTCAGCGCCAGCATCCCGTTGGATGGTCGTCGGCGCCTGCGCAGCAGCGTACGCCATAACGACACTAGCACCACTAGCACCGTTGCCTACAACGAACAGGTCAACGACAGCTTTGGCTACCGCCTGGGTGCCGAGCATCGTTCGGGCGATTCCAGCACCCTGGCCAGCGCCGGTCTTTCCGCGTTACCGCGCTACACCCAACTGGACCTGAACTACAGCGGTGATGGCGATAACACCAACTACAACCTGGGCCTGCGCGGCGGTATCGCGGTACATGGCGCCGGGATCACACCCTCGCCCTACCCGATCCGCGACACCTTCGCGATCCTTTCGGTCACCGACACCTCCGGGGTCAAGGCCAGCACGCCAAGCGGGCCGGTGTGGACCGATTACGCCGGCAACGCGGTAATCGCCTCGCTGGCCGCCTATGGCAAAAGCCCGGTCGAGGTAGACAGCCAGAGCCTGCCGACCCACATCAATGTCGACCAGGGTGCCGGTGTGCTGCACGCCAGTCGCGGTGCGGTGCCGCGCCTGAGTTTCCGGGCCTGGAGTACCCGGCGGGTACTGCTGACCTTGCTCGACGACAGCGGCCAGCCCTTGGCCAGTGGCGCTTCGGTGTTCGACGACCGCGGGCGTTTCATCAACCTGGTGCAGCCGGGCGGACTGGTGTTCATCGACAACAGCGCCGACATCGGTCACCTGATCGTCAGCGATCACCAGGCCCGCGAGTGCCGCGTCACCCTTGATCCGGACACTGTCGCCGTCAGTGACAGCTACTACACCCAGGTCCAACGCACCTGCAGTTGAAGCCCTTTCGCGACGACATGACGCCAGACGGCAACCACACGTTGTGTCGTCCTTCCACACACCGCTCTGGTGAGGACGCGTCAAATCATGAACACCCGGCAAAATTCCCAGCTTGTATTGCTTCTTCTCTTCAGCCTGCCGCTGACTGCCATTGCCGGCGAATGCCGACTGCAGGTCACGCCGGCGCCGCTGGACTATGGCACCCTCGACCGAACCCGCCTGCAGCCCGGCAGCCCGGGCCTGGCGCTACTGGAGAAAACCGCCCAATTGACCTTGAGCTGCAGCGAACCCACCGACCTGAGCCTGTTCTACACAGCCAATGCCCTGGATACCGAGCGCTTCGAACTGAGCGCTGGCGGGTACTATCGAATGCGTGCCGAGGATGCCGTTGTCGACGGCGAGCGAGTCGAGCTGGCCCGGATCGAGCAGGCCGGCGCGCTACCGGGCCCGGCCAGTGGCTCGCTGGGCTGGCAACCGCGTAGCGGCATGGTCCCCGTCCGCGCCGGCCAGGCGGTGCAAGGCCGCAGCCTGAACCTGAACCTGGTATTCGAAGCCGAACTGTCCGCCAAGGCCTTTGAAGTGCGCGAGTCGACCGCGTTCCGTACAACCGGGCAGTTCGTTGCTCCGCTACCCGGCAGCCATGCAGAACTTGCCTTGCAATGGCAGATCCAGCCAGCAGCCTGCACGCCGATGCTGTCTCAGGGCGGGGTGGTGGATTACGGCAAGATCAGCATGCAGAGCCTGAACAGCGACAAACGCACGCGTCTGCCCACGCGCCAGCTGAACCTGTCGATCCAGTGCGACAGCCCGGCGCGCTATGCCCTGCTGATGCAGGACAACCGCGATGGCAGCGCCGTGGTCGACTCCCTTAACTTCTATGGTTTGGGCCGTGATGCCAGCGAGAACAAGATCGGCCTGTACGAGGTGCAGATCGACCCGCTGCACATCAGCGCCGACCAGTTGCCGGCGGTGTACGTCACCCAGTCGACCCGCGGCACGGGCTGGAGCACCGCGGGCAGTACCAGCAAACCGCTGACCACCACCACCCTGCTCGGCTTCAACGATGTCGAGAACAACATTAGCGGCCCGATCGCCATCCGCCACCTGAGCACGCCGATCAACATCATGCCGGTGATCGCTGCCACCGACGAGCTGGACAACCGCCAGGACATCCACCTCGACGGCTCGGCCACTATCGAGATCATCTACCTGTAAACGAAAACGCCCCGCAGAGCGGGGCGTTTTTTTCAACCGGGTGAATCAGCGCTTGAGCGAGGCAGGGGTAGCCGCAGCCGCCGCTTTGCTGCGGTTGGTTTTCAGGCTGTAGCACACGCCCATCACCAGCAGCCAGACCGGAATCGCATAGACCGAGATCTGGATGCCCGGGATCTGCAGCATGATGCCCAGGATCAGCACCACGAAGGCCAGGCAGATGTAGTTGCCATAGGGGTACCACAGCGCTTTGAACAGCGGCGTCTGGCCAGTCTTGTCCAGGTGCTGGCGGAACTTCAGGTGCGAGTAACTGATCATCGCCCAGTTGATCACCAGGGTAGCCACCACCAGCGACATCAGCAGCTCCAGTGCATGCTGCGGCATGAAGTAGTTGAGCAGTACGGCCACCAGGGTCACTGCAGCAGAGGCCAGGATCGAGCGTACCGGCACACCGCGCTTGTCGATCTTCGACAGGCTGGCCGGAGCATCGCCCTGCTCGGCCATGCCGTAGAGCATGCGGGCATTGCAGTAGGTACCGCTGTTGTACACCGACAACGCCGCAGTCAGCACCACGAAGTTGAGGATGTGCGCGGCCACATCGCTACCGAGCAGCGAGAACACCTGCACGAACGGGCTTGCACCATAAGTGCCACCGGCCGAGTCCAGGCTGGTCACCAGGCTGTCCCATGGAGTCAGCGACAGCAGCACCACCAGGGCACCGATGTAGAAAATCAGGATGCGGTAGATCACCTGGTTGATCGCTTTGGGGATCACGGTCTTCGGCTTGTCGGCTTCAGCGGCGGTGAAACCGAGCATTTCCAGGCCACCGAAGGAGAACATGATGATCGCCAGGGCCATCACCAGGCCGCTGACACCATTGGGGAAGAAGCCGCCATGTTCCCACAGGTTGCTCACCGAAGCCTGCGGGCCGCCGCTACCACTGACCAGCATCCAGCTGCCCAGGGCGATCATGCCGACAATGGCCAGGACCTTGATGATCGCGAACCAGAACTCGGCCTCGCCAAACACTTTGACGTTGGCCAGGTTGATGGCGTTGATCAGGATGAAGAAGGCTGCCGCCGAGGCCCAGGTCGGAATCTCTGGCCACCAGTAGTGCACATACTTGCCGACCGCGGTGAGTTCCGACATGCCGACAAGGATGTACAGCATCCAGCAGTTCCAACCGGAGAGAAAGCCGGCAAAACCACCCCAATACTTGTGCGCGAAGTGACTGAAGGAACCGGCTACCGGCTCTTCAACGATCATTTCACCCAGCTGGCGCATGATCATAAAGGCAATGAAGCCACAGATCGCGTAGCCGAGGATCATCGACGGGCCCGCCGATTTCATCACCCCGGCCGATCCCAGGAACAGCCCGGTACCAATTGCACCGCCCAGGGCGATCAACTGGATATGGCGATTTTTCAGGCCGCGTTTCAGCTCGCCTGAATGCGTGTTTTGTCCACTCATGAACGAAGTCACCTGCTTGTTTTTATCTGTGACGGAATCGGACCCACCGCGCTCGTGGCGCAGCGGAATTAACAAGGTGGTTACCTTGAAGGTTCTTGGACGAGGGTTCAGGTCGCGGGCAAGAGCCCTGGACGCATCAACCGGGTGTCAGCAAGAGTGCGAGGTACGCATTGGGGTCACAGTTAAAACGCGGCGCATTGTATACCCCTGCAGACGCGCAGGGGTCAACACGTTGCGTGACTGTCTGACGACAAAACGCACCGTTCCTGAGGAAAGGGTCAAGCCTGGGGGGGTAATTGGCGTACATAGCGCCTCCATTTGTTCTTATCAATGCCTGGCTCTCCGGCCCGGCTACGCATCGCAATGGCGCCTATCTCACCGCTGCGCAGACCTGCGGGCAAGCTGTTGACGGTTACGTAAAGCGCCCCGCCCCGGGCGACTCGGAAAGTTCTGTTTACAGCAGAAAAAAAAACGCAGGAACGGCCCGATAACTGGCAAGCATTTGTAACGAAACATTTACAAGGCGGTTTAAATTCTTTCCACACCTTACGGAAGTATCTGTAAGACAAGGAAATTTTGAGCAAAAAAAAGCCAACCCGAAGGTTGGCTTCTTCAACACTGTAGGAGCGGGCTTGCCCCGCGATTACGATTTATCCGATCCAACGCAATCGCGGGACAAGCCCGCGCCTACCCACCCACCTTACGGGCGTGGTTTGTTGCGGGTGCTGCCCGGACGCTTGGGTGCCGGCTTGCCGCGCTTGTTCATGTCGCTCGGGCGCTCGGCCACCGTGCTGCTGCCACGGCCACTGTCCTTGCGCGGGGCTTCGCCACGCGGTTGGCGGGCTGGACGCTCCTCGCCCCGCGGCTGACGGGCAGGACGTTCGGCTTCACCACGGGGCTGACGTGCAGGGCGCTCACCAGCAGTGGCTGCATCCTGAGCCGGACGCAAGGTGCGCACGCGCTCGCCACGGCCCAAAGGACGGGTGGACTTGCGCTGCAGGCGCTCGAGCTTGTCCTTGGACTTGTGGTTCAACGCCGGCATGGCCACCGGAGTCAGGCCCACTTCAGCCGCGAGGATATCGACTTCCTGCTGGCTCATTTCGCGCCAGCGGCCCATCGGCAGGTCGGAGTTGAGGAACACCGGACCGAAACGCACGCGCTTCAGGCGGCTGACCACCAGGCCCTGGGATTCCCACAGGCGACGTACTTCACGGTTACGGCCTTCCATCACCACGCAGTGGTACCAATGGTTGAAGCCTTCACCGCCAGGCGCTTCCTGGATGTCGGTGAAACGCGCCGGGCCGTCTTCGAGCACAACACCGGCCTTGAGGCGGGCAATCATGTCTTCGTCGACTTCACCACGCACACGCACCGCGTACTCACGGTCCATTTCATAGGACGGGTGCATCAGGCGGTTGGCCAGTTCACCGTCGGTGGTGAACATCAGCAGGCCGGTGGTGTTGATGTCGAGGCGGCCGATGTTGATCCAGCGGCCTTCTTTCGGGCGTGGCAGGCGGTCGAATACGGTCGGACGGCCTTCCGGGTCGTCACGGGTGCAGATTTCGCCGTCGGGCTTGTTGTACATGATCACCCGGCGCACGGTTTCGGCGGCTTCTTCGCGCTTGATCAGGCGGCCGTCGACCGAAATCGCATCGTGCAGGTCGACACGCTGGCCAAGGCTGGCATCGACGCCATTGACCTTGATCCGGCCCTGGCTGATCCAGGCCTCGACGTCACGGCGCGAGCCCACGCCGATACGGGCGAGAACTTTTTGCAGTTTCTCGCCTGATGGCGGCAATGGCTGGGTTTCTTGCAGGTCTTTTTCACTCATGCTGGGCACCTCCCGGTGTATTGACAAAAATCTGGTATGGCGAGCAAGCGCCAAAAAGGGTCGCGAATCATACGCTGATCGCGGCGTGAACGCACCTGAGACTAGTCGAAATTGCAAAAGTTGCCGGGACTCTCCGCCCGAAGGCCGAGGTTACTGATGCGGCGCCTGCGGTTCGGTTTCCAACGGCTCGGCATCGAGGTCGACCGGTGTTTCGTCGATCAAGTCATCGAAGTCGGTCTTGAGCCCTTCTTCCATGGCGTCCAGCTCGGTCAGCAAGCTGCGGAAGCTGGTTTCTTCCGGCGCCTCCTGCGGCTCGGCGCTGGCATCGGCCAGGGCCTGCAGGTGCGCCGGCACCGGCGCGTCGTCCAGTTCCAGCACAGGTTCCGGCTCCGGCTCCATCTCGCGCAATTCGGCCAAGGGCGGCAACTCGTCGAGGTTCTTCAGGTTGAAGTGGTCGAGAAAGGCCTTGGTGGTGGCGAACATCGCCGGTTTGCCGGGCACTTCACGGTAGCCGACGATACGAATCCATTCGCGTTCGAGCAGGGTCTTGATGATGTTGGTATTGACCGCCACACCGCGCACGTCTTCGATCTCGCCGCGCGTGATGGGCTGACGGTAGGCAATCAGCGCCATGGTCTCCAGCAGTGCCCGGGAGTAGCGCTGCGGGCGCTCTTCCCACAGCCGGCCGACCCAGGGCGCGTAGTCCTCGCGAATCTGCAGGCGGAAACCCGAGGCCACTTCCTTGAGCTCGAAGGCGCGGCCATTGCAGGATTTGCGCAGCACCTCCAGGGCCTTCTTGAACACCGCAGGCTCCGGGCGCTCAGCCTCCTCGAACAGCTCGTACAGGCGCTCGAGGGATTGCGGTTTGCCCGAGGCCAGCAAAAAGGCCTCGAGCAGGGGCGCCAGGTCGCGCGGTTCATTCAGGTTCATGGGCTTGCTCAGTTGTTACTCGGCGCGGGCGCGGACATGGATCGGCGCAAAGGGCTCATTTTGCACCAGTTCGATCAAGGATTCCTTGACCAATTCGAGAATCGCCATGAAGGTCACCACCACCCCGAGCTTGCCCTCCTCGGCCGTGAACAACTCGACGAAGGGCACGAAACCGCCGCCCTTGAGACGTTCAAGCACTTCGCTCATGCGCTCGCGAGTCGACAGCGCCTCACGGCTGACCTGGTGGCTTTCGAACAGGTCGCCACGGCGCAGCACTTCGGCCATCGACACCAGCAGTTCTTCCAGGCTGACCTCGGGCAACAGTTTACGCACCTTGGCCTGTGGCGCGTCCAGGCGCGGCACGACGACCTCGCGGCCGACGCGGCTGAGGCCATCGATGCCTTCGGCGGCGGCCTTGAAGCGTTCGTACTCCTGCAGGCGACGGATCAGCTCGGCGCGCGGGTCGGCTTCTTCCTCCTCGACCTCGGCGGAACGCGGCAGCAACATCCGCGATTTGATCTCGGCGAGCATCGCCGCCATCACCAGGTACTCGGCGGCCAGCTCCAGGCGTACGGTCTTCATCAGCTCGACGTAGCCCATGTACTGGCGGGTGATTTCCGCCACCGGAATGTCGAGGATGTCGACGTTCTGCTTGCGAATCAGGTACAGCAGCAGGTCCAGTGGGCCTTCGAAGGCCTCCAGGAACACTTCCAGGGCATCCGGCGGGATGTACAGGTCCACCGGCATCTCGGTCATGGCTTCGCCATACACCAGCACCAGCGGCAGTTCCTGCTGGGCCCCTGCTTGCGGATCGATGCTCGGCTCGGTGCGGGTCGCCTGGCTCACGCTTCGACCATGAACGGCGCAGGATCGCCACACCCGATGCGGATCACTTCCGGCTCGTCACCGGCCAGGCTGATCACGGTCGAGGCCTTGAGGTCGCCAAAGCCGCCATCGATGATCAGGTCGACGTGATGCTCCAGGGCCTGACGGATCTCGTAGGGGTCGGTCATCGGCTCGTCTTCGCCGGGCATGATCAGGCTCACGCTCATCAGCGGCTCATCGAGTTCTTCGAGCAGGGCCAGGGCGATCGGGTTGGACGGCACTCGCAGGCCGATGGTGCGGCGCTTTTCGTGCAGCAGCAGGCGCGGCACTTCACGGGTGGCGTTGAGGATGAAGGTGTACGGCCCCGGCACATGGGCCTTGAGCAGGCGAAAGGTGGCGGTATCGATCTTGGCGAACAGGCCCATCTGCGACAGGTCGCAGCAGATCAGGGTGAAGTTGTGGTTCTTGTCCAGCTGGCGCAGGCGGCGAACCCGTTCAACGGCGTTCTTGTCGCCGATCTGGCAGCCCATGGCGTAGGAGGAATCGGTGGGATAGACCACCACACCGCCCTTGCGAATGATTTCGACGGCCTGTTTGATCAAGCGCGGTTGCGGGTTTTCCGCATGAATCTGGAAAAACTGACTCACGTTCTCTTCCTGTTCAGACTGCCGCGATAGGCTGCTCATGTTTGAATCGGCGCCACAGTGGTGGCAGGTCCTCTGGCAACGGCCGGTAGACACCGATCTCGCCCCAGGTGCCCGGGCCATGAAAATCACTGCCGGCACTGGCCAGCAGACCGAATTCACGGGCCAGGATCGACAGAGTGCCTACCTGTTCAGCCGGCATCATGCCGTTGACCACTTCCAGCGCCTGGCCGCCTGCTTGAATATAGTCGGCAATCAGCCGGCGGCGCTTGCTGCGGGTTAAATCGTAGTGCATCGGATGGGCCAGGCTGACCCAGGCATCGGACTGGCGCAGGGTCTCGACGGTTTCCTCCAGGGTTGGCCAATGCAGCTTCACATCGCCCAGCTTGCCGGCCCCCAGCCACTTGCGAAACGCCTCGGCGCGGTCTTTTACATAGCCTGCGCGCACCAGGTACTCGGCAAAATGCGGGCGCGCCGGGGCATTGCCGCTGTCGCCCAGCTCCTGCTGAATGGCCCGGGCACCCTCGAGCGCACCCTTCATGCCCTTGAGCGCCAACCGTCGGTCGATTTCTTCCGAACGCAGCCAGCGACCACGGTGCAGCGACTCGACCGCGGCCTGCAAAGGCGCGGCGTCGAGCGGGAAGTTGTAGCCCAGCACGTGGATGGTCGCCCCGCCCCAGGTGCACGACAGCTCGATGCCGCTGACCCACTGCATACCCAGCGCCTGGGTCGCGGCGCGCGCTTCGAGTTGGCCCTCGAGGGTGTCGTGATCGGTCAGCGAGAGCATCCGCACGCCGTGCTCATGGGCCCGGGCAACCAGTACCGTTGGCGACAAGGCGCCGTCGGAGGCCGTACTGTGGCAGTGCAGATCAACATTCATAGGTGGCGCTTTCGCTGTCATTGATGTTTGTTATTATGCCGACACATCCTGCTTCTGGCTGCCACTGTGAAACAATTCATCGATTTCATCCCGCTGCTCCTGTTCTTCATCGTCTACAAGCTCGAACCGCGTGCCGTCGAATTCGCCGGGCACAGCATTGAGCTCGGTGGCATCTACAGCGCCACGGCGATGCTGATCATCAGCTCGCTGGTGGTCTACGGCGCCCTGTTCATTCGCCAGCGCAAGCTGGAGAAGGGCCAGTGGCTGACCCTGGTCGCTTGCCTGGTATTCGGCGGCCTGACCCTGGCCTTTCACAGCGAAACCTTCCTCAAATGGAAGGCGCCGGTGGTCAACTGGCTGTTCGCCCTGGCCTTTGCCGGCAGCCACTTCATCGGTGACCGGGTGCTGATCAAGCGCATCATGGGCCACGCCCTGACCCTGCCGGAGCCGGTATGGACGCGCCTGAACATCGCCTGGATCGGCTTTTTCCTGTTCTGCGGTGCCGCCAACCTGTTCGTCGCCTTTACCTTCCAGAGCTTCTGGGTCGACTTCAAGGTGTTCGGCAGCCTGGGCATGACCGTGCTGTTCCTGGTGGCCCAGGGCCTCTACCTGTCCCGCCACCTGCATGACGCCGACTCCAGCACCCCGCCTTCAACCCCTAAGCACGAGGAATGACATGCTTTACGCCATCATTGCCACAGACGTAGCCGATTCGCTGGAAAAACGCCTGGCCGCCCGCCCGGCGCACATCGAACGCCTGCTGCAGCTCAAGGAACAAGGCCGTGTGGTCCTGGCCGGCCCGCACCCGGCAATCGACAGCAACGACCCCGGCGCCGCTGGTTTCACCGGCAGCCTGATCGTCGCCGAGTTCGACTCGCTGAGCGCCGCCCAGGCCTGGGCCGATGCCGACCCGTATATTGCCGCCGGCGTCTACGCCAACGTCATCGTCAAGCCGTTCAAGCAAGTCCTGCCGTAATCCCCTGGGGCGGTGGCCGAGCAGGCACACCGCCCTTTGCAGCTTTCGCTGCGCAACTGCTCATTATTCTCGCCTGATGGCCGACAACCTCCTGAACCACTCAATGGAATCAGGAGTTCCGATGCGTCAAGGTCCGTTGTCCCTGCTGCTGTGCCTGTTGCTGCTGACCCCCTTCGCCCAGGCCGAAGAGCCCGCCGGCTCCAGCACCCCGTTGTCGCTCAGTGCCGGTAGCCAGATCACCGAGCTGCAACAGCGCCTGAAGGAAAGCGAGCGCTTGCGCGAAACCCTGGTCCAGCAACTGCACAACGCCGACAGTGAACGCGAAAGCGCCCAGCTCACTCGCCTGCGCCAGGAAAACCAGCGCCTGAAACTGGCGATCAAGGAATCACAGGCCAGCGCCGCACCGAAACTCATCACCGACCAGCAACAATGGTTTTTGATTGGTGGCGCAGTTGCCCTGTTTGCGGCACTCTGCGGTATCTTTGCCAGTGGCGGACACAGAAAGCGTCGGCAATGGTTGAATTGAGTGAGTCATGAGCGAGCTGTTACTGATTGATGATGACCAGGAACTCTGCGAGCTGCTCGGCAGCTGGCTGACCCAGGAAGGTTTCGTGGTACGTGCCTGCCACGATGGCCAGAGTGCCCGCAAGGCCCTGGCTGAACAAGCGCCGGCCGCCGTGGTGCTGGATGTGATGCTGCCCGACGGCAGCGGCCTGGAACTGCTCAAGCAACTGCGCAGTGAGTACACCGAATTGCCGGTGCTGATGCTCTCGGCCCGTGGCGAGCCGCTGGACCGCATTCTCGGCCTGGAACTGGGCGCCGATGATTACCTGGCCAAACCCTGCGATCCGCGCGAGCTCACCGCCCGTCTGCGCGCCGTGCTGCGCCGCAGCCACCCGAGTGCGACGCCCAGCCAGGTGGAAATTGGCGACCTGTGCTTCAGCCCGGCCCGTGGCGTGGTCAGCATCGATGAGCACGAACTGGCCCTGACCCTCTCCGAAAGCCGCATCCTCGAAGCCCTGTTGCGCCAGCCCGGCGAGCCGCTGGACAAGCAGGAACTGGCACAGCTCGCCCTGGGCCGCAAGTTGACCCTGTACGACCGCAGCCTGGACATGCATGTCAGCAACCTGCGCAAGAAGATCGGCCCGCACGCGGACGGGCGCCCGCGCATCGTTGCCCTGCGCAGCCGCGGTTACTACTACAGCCTCTAATGTCAGTGCAGCGACCAGGCGTCTTTACTCAAGCTTTACCCTTGCCTGACCGCCGCTGACCTTGATCTCTCTAGACTGGGTACATCCGGTAATGACCGGTCTCAACAAGGAGAGTCACCATGCGCAAGACCCTTATCGCCCTGATGCTCGCTGCCGCCCTGCCTACCGTCGCCATGGCCATGCCTGATGCTGGCGGCTCGCCCCACGGGGAGCATCATAGCGAGCACCAAGGCGAGTACCACCGCGGTGGAGGCGAGCACCACCGCGGTGGAGCGCCTTTCGCCCAGCTGGACCTGAGCCGCGAACAGCGCCAGCAGATCGGCAAGCTGATGGGCGAGCAGATGAAGAGCCGCCACGAAATCACCCAGCGCTACCTGGAAAAACTCCCGGCCGCTGACCAGCAGGCCCTGAAAGATGAGCTCAAGGCCAAGAGAGACAAAACCCAGGCCGAGATTCGCGCCCTGCTCAAACCCGAACAGCAAAAGCAGTTCGACGAAATGAAGAAGAAGCAGGATGAACGCCGCGCCGAATGGGCCGAGTTCAAAGCCTGGAAAGCTGAAAAAGCCAAAAAGGCCCAGTAAGCTGTCAGTCGCCCGCCCGGCCTGCCCCAGCAGACCGGGCTTGTTCCGTTAGAGGTGTCTCTTTTGCGTTCATTGTTCTGGCGCATCCTGGCCAGTTTCTGGCTGGCCATCGCCCTGGTTGCCGGGTTGTCGATTCTGCTCGGCCACATGCTGAACCAGGACGCCTGGATTCTCAGTCGCCATCCGGGCCTCAGTACCCTGGCCAAGAACTGGACCCAACGCTATGAGCAGCAAGGGCCGGAACATGCCCAGCATTACCTGGAACACCGCAAGCGCCGCTACAACATCGACGTGCAGGTACTCAATGACAGTGGCGATGCCGTGGTACCTGGAACCTTCCCGCGCCGCGCCGCCGCTTTCGAAGCACGCCGCCACAATGACGAAAGGCACCTGCCGTGGCGGCGCCTGACCGAGGAGTACACCAGCCCCGACAGCGGTGAAACCTACCTGTTTATCTACCGCATTCCGCATCCGGAGCTGGACGCCTGGCACCGCGACAGCCTGCTCTGGCCGCTCAGTGCGCTGGGGATTGCCTTGGTGGTGCTGACCCTGTTCAGCCTGCTGGTGACCCTGTCGATCACGCGCCCCCTGAGCCGCCTGCGCGGCGCCGTGCATGACCTGGGGCAAACCGCCTACCAGCAGAACAGCCTGGCACGCCTGGCCAACCGCCGTGATGAGTTCGGCGTGCTGGCCAACGACTTCAACCGCATGGGGGCTCGGCTGCAGAGCCTGATCGGCAGCCAGCGCCAGCTGTTACGCGATGTATCCCATGAACTGCGCTCGCCCCTGGCACGCCTGCGCATCGCCCTGGCCCTGGCCGAACGCGCCGGACCCGAGCAGCGCCAAGCCCTGTGGCCACGCCTGACCCGCGAGTGCGACCGTCTGGAAGCGCTGATCAGCGAGATTCTGGTGCTGGCGCGGGTCGATGCCGAGCAGGCGCGGGCCGAGCCGGTGGACCTCGATGCGCTATTGGCCTCCGCGCACAAGGACGCGCAATTGGGTGCGCCGGAGCAGGACATCCAGCTGCAGCATGAAACCGGGCTCAACCTGCAAGGCTGGCCGACGCTACTGGAACGGGCGCTGGATAACCTGTTGCGCAACGCCGTGCGTTTCAATCCGGTTGGGCAACCGATTGAAATTACCGGGGTACGGGATAACGACAAGATAGTGCTGAGCGTGCGTGACCACGGGCCGGGAGTGGCCGCGGAGCACTTGGCGCAACTGGGTGAGCCGTTCTACCGTGCGCCCGGGCAAAGCGCCGCCGGCCACGGCCTGGGCCTGGCCATTGCGCGCAAGGCGGCGGAGCGCCACGGCGGCAACCTGAGCCTGGGCAATCACCCGGAAGGCGGGTTTGTGGCCAGGCTGGAATTGCCGCTAGTCGGGCCGGGCAAGGCTTGAGAATGCCGGGGCTGCTGCGCAGCCCATCGCTGGCAAAGCCAGCTCCCACAGGTCCGGTGCACACAGGTCCACTGTGGGAGCCGGCCTTGCCGGCGATAGGGGCGGTACAGCCCCTACAAAAACTTACCCCCAGGCACTGACGAAGTCAGCGGTCGCCAGCACCGGCGCCGTGCGCGGCTCATGCTGCGGGGTACCCAGGTACAGGAAGGCGATGATCTCTTCGCTATCCGCCAGCCCCAGCCCTTTGGCCACATGCTTGCTGTACGACAGCTCACCGGTGCGCCACACCGCACCGATACCCTGGGCATGGGCGGCCAGCAGAATACCGTGGGCCGCACAACCGGCCGCCAGGCGCTGCTCGGACTGCGGCACCTTGAAATGATCCTGCAGGCGCGCGACCACAACCACCAGCAAGGGTGCCCGCAAGGGCATGGCCCGGGCCTTGTCGAGTGCCGCTTCGCTGGCGTCACCGTTGAGTTTCACCGCGTCGGCCAGCAACTGGCCAAGCTTGAAGCGCGCCTCGCCCTCGACCGTCAGAAAGCGCCAGGGCCGCAACTGGCCGTGGTCCGGCGCACGCAGGGCGGCCTGAAACAGCGCCTCACGTTGTGCGGCATTGGGTGCCGGGTCCATCAGACGTGGAACCGAAACACGGTTGAGCAATGCGTCGAGAGCCTCCATTGGCTACCCCTTGTAAATAAATGTCGGGCTATTCTAGCGTTTACTTAAAAAGGTCCATAGGTAGAATGGCGCCCTTCCGTTTCGAGTCAGAGCAGATCACATGGCGTTGCCGACCTTAAGGATCATTGGTTTCATCATCGGCATCTTCCTGATCACCCTGGCGATCAGCATGGTCGTGCCCATGGCCACCCTGGTGATCTTCGATCGCACGGGCGACCTGCCGTCGTTCCTCTGGGCCAGCATGATCACCTTTGTTGCCGGCCTTGCCCTGGTCATCCCGGGCCGCCCCGAGCACGTGCACCTGCGCCCCCGCGACATGTACCTGCTGACGGTCAGCAGCTGGCTGGTGGTGTGCATCTTCGCTGCCCTGCCGTTCTTGCTGACCCAGCACATCAGCTACACCGATGCCTTTTTCGAAAGCATGTCCGGTATCACCGCCACCGGCGCTACCGTCCTTAGCGGCCTCGACAGCATGTCGCCGGGGATCCTGATGTGGCGCTCGCTGCTGCACTGGCTCGGCGGTATCGGCTTTATCGCCATGGCCGTGGCGATCCTGCCGCTGCTGCGTATCGGTGGCATGCGCCTGTTCCAGACCGAGTCCTCGGACCGCTCGGAAAAGGTCATGCCGCGCTCGCACATGGTCGCCAAGTCGATCGTGCTGGTGTACATCGGCATCACCACCCTCGGCGCCCTGGCCTTCTGGCTGGCCGGCATGAACCCCTTCGATGCGATCAACCACGCCATGTCGGCGATCTCCACCGGCGGTTTCTCCACCTCCGACCAGTCCCTGGCCAAGTGGGACATGCCGGCGGTGCACTGGGTCGCGGTGGTGGTGATGATTCTTGGCAGCCTGCCGTTTGCCCTGTACGTGGCGACCATTCGCGGCAACCGCAAGGCACTGATCAAGGACCAACAGGTGCAGGGGCTGCTGGCCATGTTGCTGGCCACCTGGCTGGTGCTGGGCACCTGGTACTGGGCCACCACCGACCTGCACTGGCTCGACGCCCTGCGTCACGTGGCGCTGAACGTGACCTCGGTAGTGACCACCACCGGTTTTGCCCTGGGCGACTACAGCCTGTGGGGCAATTTCTCGCTGATGCTGTTCTTCTACCTGGGCTTTGTCGGTGGCTGCTCGGGCTCGACCGCCGGCGGGATCAAGATCTTCCGCTTCCAGGTCGCCTACATCCTGCTCAAGGCCAACTTGAACCAGCTGATTCACCCTCGGGCGGTGATCAAGCAGAAGTACAACGGCCACCGTCTCGATGAAGAGATCGTGCGTTCGATCCTGACGTTCTCGTTCTTCTTCGCCATCACCATCTGCATCATCGCCCTGGCCTTGTCGCTGCTGGGCGTCGATTGGATGACGGCGCTGACCGGTGCCGCCAGCACCGTATCGGGCGTTGGCCCGGGCCTGGGAGAAACCATAGGCCCGGCGGGCAACTTCGCCACCCTCCCGGATGCGGCAAAGTGGATCCTGGCCTTCGGCATGCTCCTTGGCCGCCTGGAAATCATTACGGTGCTGGTGCTGTGTATGCCGGCGTTCTGGCGTCACTGACCGGCCCATTCTCCAGCGGGGCTGTCGCGGCCCCGCTCAAACGCGCCCGGTACTCGCCAGGCGTGGCGTTGAACCAACGGCGAAATGCCCTGAAGAAATTGCTCGGGTCGGCAAAACCCAACAGGTAGGCGGCTTCCAGCAAAGTCATGTTGGGTTGCGCCAGGTACTGCTCGGCAAGCTCCCGACGGGTATCGTCCAGCAGCGTCTGAAAACTCGTCCCCTCTTCCTGCAAGCGCCGCTGCAAGGTGCGCTGCGACAAGTGCAGGGCCTGGGCGATGGTTTCGCGCTTGGGCTCACCCTGGGGCAGCACCCGGCACAGCACCTGGCGTGCACGGTGGGTGACGCGGCTTTCCGAGAAGCGCGCCAGGTACTCGCCGGCAAAACGGTCGTGCAACACAGCCATGGCTTCATTGGCGGTCGGCAGCGGCGCCTCCATGTCGGCGCGCTCGAACACCAGCGCATCGTGGGGCGCGCTGAACTCCAGCGGGGCATGGAAGGCAGTCTTGTAAGGTGTCAGGTCCTTGGGCTGCAGCCCCTGGATCAGCACCCGACGCGGCTGGATCACCCGCCCGCTGAGCCAGCTGCACAGCGACAGCGCGCAGGCCAGCGAGGCTTCGGCGCTATGCCGGGTCGGCGGCAGGTGATCGCCATGGACGGTAAGAACCAGCGCATAACCGTCGGGCTGCAGACGAAAACTCAAGTCGGAGCTTTCGGCGATGATCCGCTGATAGCGCACCAGCCGTTCGAAACCTTCGGCCAGGGTGCGGCTCGACATCAGCGCATAACCGACCACATGAAAGGACGCCGGGCGTACCACTCGCGCCATGTTCAGGCCGATCGCCTGGTTGCCGGAAAGATCAACCGCCAGTTGCCAGAGGCGGGTCATGGAATCCTGGGTGAAACGTGCGTCGGGGTCATCGAGCGCAGCGAAATCCAGGCCAAGTTGCTTGAACATGGCACGGCAATCGAGCCCTTCCAGTTCGAGTGCCTTGACGATGCCTGATGCCCAGCTTGCTGAAGTGGTTCTTTCGCTCATGGCTGGCTTCTTTTCTTACCGGCAAGCCGCTCCTGCGGCGAACTCAAAGGATACTCAATTGGCGCCTATTGTCACTGCTCTGTCGTGTTACTCACTCTAGACTCAGATCAGGCTCCACGCCGTGTATCTTTGTCAGGTCGAGAAGCCTCTGGAGCACTATCGTGAACAGCCCTCAGCAATTTCGCAGTTTTGCCGAGTTCTACCCCTATTACCTGAGCGAGCACAGCAACCCGATGTGCCGCCGCCTGCATTTCGTCGGCACCAGCCTGGTCATCGCCGTGCTCGCCTTTGCCCTGGGCAGCGGCAGCTGGCGGTCGCTGCTGGCCTTGCCCCTTGCCGGTTACGGCTTTGCCTGGGCCGGACACTTCTTCTTCGAGAAAAACCGCCCGGCCACCTTCACACACCCGCTGTACAGCCTGATCGGTGATTTCGCCATGTACCGCGACATGTTGCGCGGCAAGATCAGCTTCTGATTTCGGCCCGCAAGGCCAGAAACCCGTCCCGCGCGGCCACTGTCCCGACCAACGGTGCGGGTAGAGTGCCTTGAAACACCGCGTTTCGGAGCGCCGATGAACCAGCAGGCCCGTTTCATTCACATGCAGGACGGTACCGAACAGGACTGGGCAATCATTGCCGATGACTTTCGGGCCTATGCCAGCCAACTGGCCAACCGCATCCTGGCGCACTTGCGCCTGCTCGATGGCGACTTTGGCGGCTTTCCCATCGACCGCCTGAGCCATTCGCTACAGACCGCCACCCGCGCCTGGCGCGACGGGCGTGACGAGGAGTACGTGGTCTGCGCGCTGCTGCACGACATCGGCGATACCCTGGGCAGCTACAACCACCCGGATATCGCCGCCGCCATCCTCAAGCCCTTCGTCAGCCCGGAAAACCTATGGATGGTGGAGAAGCACGGGATTTTTCAGGGCTACTACTTTTTCCATCACCTGGGCATGGACCGGCACCTGCGCGAGCAATTTCAGGACCATCCGCAGTACCAGCAAACCATCGAGTTCTGCGCCCGCTACGATGCGGCGGCCTTCGATCCAGCCTACGACAACCTGCCCTTGAGCTTTTTCGAGCCCATGCTGCAGCGCCTGTTCGCCCACCCTCGGCAGTCAATCTACAAAGCCGCGCTACAGCAGCCCGCCGCCACCGCCACCGCCTGAATCAACCAGCGCCTCAAGCCCGGCTTGGCGCCGGGCGGCTTCGGCCTGGGCATCGGCCAGGCAATAGAGCTCGATGCTGCCATCCCAGTGCTCGATCAGCGCCGTGCACGACTCGACCCAATCGCCACAGTTGAGGTAATCCACCTCGCCGACCTTGCGGATCTCGGCATGGTGGATATGCCCGCACACCACACCGTGGAAACCGCGCTTGACGCATTCATGAGCGATGGCCTCTTCAAAGTCGCTGATGAAGCTGACGGCGGTCTTGACCTTGTGCTTCAGGTACGCCGACAACGACCAGTAGCCGTAGCCATAGCGGGCACGCCAGTGGTTGAGCCAGCGGTTGAGGGTCAGGGTGAACTCGTAGGCCGAATCGCCCAGAAATGCCAGCCAGCGGTGATAGCGGGTGATCACGTCGAACTGGTCACCATGAATCACCAGCAGGCGCCGGCCATCGGCCGTCAGGTGCTCGGCCTGGTCGACCAGCTGGATATTGCCCAGCACCAGTTTGGAGTAGCGGCGCAGGAACTCGTCATGGTTGCCGGTGACGTAGATCACTTCGGTGCCACGCTTGCTCATGGTCAGCAAGCGGCGGATCACGTTGGTGTGCGCCTGGGGCCAGTACATGCCGCCGCGCAGCTTCCAGCCATCGATGATGTCGCCGACCAGGTAGATGCGATCGGCCTGATAGCCCTTGAGAAACTGCGACAGGTGCTCGGCCTGGCAATCCCGGGTGCCCAGGTGCACGTCCGATATCCACAAGGTGCGTACGCGCTGTTTGCGCGAGGGTCTGGCAAGCTCGGCACGGGTCATCGGCAGGCTCCGGGAAGGTTTGCGCCAGCTTGCCAAGCGGTGGTTAATCGAAAGTGACCATCAAGTGTCGATCTGATGACATGCCCACCCCGCCGCCCAGCCTGTACACTGCGGCGATTGCCGGAGGACCTTTCGATGAGCAGCGGCCCGATTCTTTCCCTGCGCCATTATCGCCACGACCTGATCGCCCATAGCCACGAACACCCGCAATTGGTGTTCGGCCTGCGCGGGTGCCTGGAGTTCGAGGTTGAAGGCCGCGGTGCGCGGCTTGATCGCCAGGACCTGATGGTGGTCCCGGCCGGCAGCCACCACACCTGCGGCAGTACCGCCGGCAGTGATTGCCTGGTGCTGGATATCCCCGCCGACGATTGGCTGAGCCAGCGCCTGGGCGCGCACCTGGGTGCCAGTCAGCGCCTGCTGGAACGCGCCAGGTCATTGAACCTGGACCATCGCCAGCAGCAACTGGTGGACTGGCTGGCGGCAAGCCCGATCAACGACCCGCTCATTGCCCAGCAGGGCGCGGTATTGCTGCTGGCCAGCCTGAGCAGCAGCGCGACACCGGCTACAGCGATGGCGACACCGTCACTGCCGTACGCCCGCTTCGACGCCCATATCGAGCAGAACGCCGCCTACCCGCTGCAGGTAGCCGACCTGGCGCGTCTGGCCGGGCTGTCCAGCGCGCGCCTGCATGCGCGGTTCATGGCCGAATGCGGGGTCACGCCCATGGACTATGTGCGCCAGCGCCGCCTGCTGCGTGCCCGCCAGTTGCTGCGCGACACCCAGTTGCCGATCGGCGAGATCGCCTGCCAGGTCGGCTACAGCTCGCAAAGCGCCTTTGCCGCCGCCATGCTCAAGGCCTTTGGCCGCTCCCCCGGCGCCTTGCGGCGAGACTCTGAAAACAATTGACGCGAGGACCGCGACAGACAGTGGCAGCGACCGGCTCGTAAACTGACGCCGCTGCCCTGCCCTACCACAAGGACCACCATGAACCACCGCACTGCCCTCGGCGCCCTGCACATCGGCGCATTGTTCTTCGGCCTGACCGGCGTGTTCGGCAAACTGGCCAGCGCCGCGCCTGCGATCATCGTCTTCGGCCGCGCCGCCTTTGCCGTGTTGGCCCTGGGGGTGTTCGCAGGCTTCGCCCGCCAGGCCTGGCAACCCCTGCAAGCACGGGACTGGCAACGTCTGGCGCTGGGTGGCGTCTTGCTCGCCGGGCACTGGGTGAGTTTTTTCATCGCAGTAAAAGTTGCCGGTGTCGCCATCGCCACCCTGGGCTTTGCCAGCTTTCCGGCCTTTACCGTGATCCTTGAAGGGCTGCTGTTTCGCGAACGCATCCGCAGCAACGAGATCATCCTGGTGCTGCTGGTGAGCATCGGCCTGGTGCTGGTGACCCCGGACTTCGACCTGGCCAGCCAGGCCACTGGCGGTCTGCTCTGGGCCCTGCTTTCAGGCCTGTTGTTTGCGCTGCTGTCGCTGACCAACCGTGCCGGTTCCGGGCGCATCCCGGCGGTGCAGGCAGCACTGTGCCAGAACGCCGTGGTCGCCTTGTGCCTGTTGCCGGCTGCGGCGCCCGCGCTGGGCGCCGTCAGCGCCATGGACTGGCTGTGGATCGGACTGCTCGGGGTATTCTGCACCGGCGTGGCCCACAGCCTGTTCGTCGCCAGCCTGGCGGTGATCAAAGCGCGCACCGCCGCCGTAGTGTTTGCCCTGGAGCCGGTCTACGGCATCGCCATGGCCTGGGCCATCTTTGCCGAAACCCCGACCTTGCGCATGTTGCTCGGTGGCGTGCTGATCATCCTCGCAATCGTTATTTCCAGCCGTCTGGAGGCCAGCAACCCACCAGCCAAAACCGCGGCCGTAGAGGGCTAAGGATCAGGGCCGGTCGCTGTGACCGAGGTCGCGCTGCGGATCGATCTGGTCGCGCACGCGCTGCTTGAGCACCTTGGCTTCGGGGAAGCCGCCATCAGCCTTGCGCTCCCAGATCTGCACACCATCGCAGGTGATCCGGAAGGTGCCGCCCGTGGCAGGCTCAAGGGCCACCCGGGCCAGGTCGTCGCTGAAGGTGCTCAACAGTTCCTGGGCCAGCCAGGCGGCGCGCAGCAGCCATTGGCATTGGGTGCAGTAGGTAATGACAATTTCCGCTTTAGGCGTGGACATACACTGAACGTCTCCTGACAGGTGGGCATGCTTATACTAGCGGTCTTTAGCCTTCGCTCCGAGAGCCATGATGCACCGCCTGCTGTTATCCCTGCTGCTGTTGTTCGTTTCCCTCCCGCTGCTGGCAGCCGAAGCGCCCCGACCGAAAGTCGGCCTGGTGCTCTCCGGCGGTGCAGCCCGTGGCCTGGCGCATATCGGTGTGCTCAAGGCCCTGGAAGAACAGGGCATCAAGGTCGATGCCATTGCCGGCACCAGCATGGGAGCGGTGGTGGGCGGCCTGTACGCCTCCGGCTACAAGGTCGAGGAGCTGGAAAAACTGGCGCTGGGCATCGACTGGCAACAGGCGCTGTCCGACGCTCCGCCGCGTAAGGACGTGCCGTTCCGGCGCAAACAGGATGACCGCGACTTCCTCGTCAAACAAAAGCTGAGCTTTCGCGACGACGGCAGTCTGGGCCTGCCACTGGGGGTGATCCAGGGCCAGAACCTGGCGCTGCTGCTGGAAAGCATGCTCGCCCACACCAGCGACACTCGCGACTTCGACAAGCTACCGATCCCCTTCCGCGCCGTGGCCACCGACATCGCCAGCGGCGAGAAAGTGGTATTCCGCCGTGGCCACCTGCCCCAGGTGATTCGCGCCAGCATGTCGATCCCAGCGGTATTCGCCCCGGTCGAGCTCGATGGCCGGCTGCTGGTCGATGGCGGCATGGTCGACAACATCCCGCTGGACGTTGCCCGCGAAATGGGCGTGGATGTAGCCATCGTCGTCGATATCGGTACCCCGCTGCGCAGCCGCAAGCAACTGGCGACCGTGGTCGATGTCCTCAACCAGTCGATCACCCTGATGACCCGGCGCAACTCCGAGGAGCAACTGGCGGCCCTGCACCGCGACGACATCCTCATCCAGCCACCACTGTCGAGCTTTGGCGTCACCGATTTCGGCCGCGCCCAGGACATGATCGACGCCGGCTACCGCGCGGCCCGCGCCCTGGATACGCGCCTGGCGGTGCTCAAGCGCCCGCCAACTACCGATGGTGAGCTGCTGGCCGCCCGCTCACCGAGCCAGCGCACCCCGGTGATCACCGCCATCCGCATCGAGAACGATTCGAAAGTCAGCGACGACGTGATCCGCTACTACATTCGCCAACCCATCGGCGAGCCGCTGGAACTGGGCCGCCTGCAGACCGACATGGGCACCCTCTACGGCCTGGACTATTTCGACCGGGTGCAATACCGGGTGGTGCACAAGGGTAACGACAACACCCTGGTGATCAACGCCCGTGGCCGTCGCGGCGGCACCGACTACCTGCGCCTGGGCCTGAACCTGTCGGACGACATGCGCGGCGACAGCGCCTTCAACATCGGCGCCAGCTACCGGGTCAATGGCATCAACACGCTCGGCGCCGAATGGCTGACCCGCGCCCAGATCGGCGACCAGCAGGAGCTTTACAGCGAGTTCTATCAGCCGCTGGACGCTGGTTCGCGTTACTTCATCGCCCCATACATCGACCTGGGCTCGCAGAACATCGAGGCCACCCTGGACGACGACCCGATTGCCGAGTACCGCCTGGAACGCTACGGCTTCGGCCTCAACCTGGGGCGCCAGATCGGCAACAACGGTGAAGTGCGTTTCGGCGTTGGCCAGGCCTGGGGCCAGGCCGAGGTGCGCATCGGCGACCAGGACCTGCCCAAGGTCAACTTCAACGAAGGCTTCTATGAGCTCAAGTATTCGTTCGACACCCTCGACAACGTCTACTTCCCCCATAGTGGCGAAGACATCAACCTGACCCTGCGCCAATACGACCCGAACCTGGGCTCGGACCAACGTTACCGGCAGTGGGATTTCAATCTGGACAAAGCCATGAGCAGCGGCCCCAACACCTGGGTGGTGGGTGGCCGTTACGGCAGGACCCTGGATGATGCCGAGGTGGTCACCTCAAGCTTCGTGCTCGGCGGCGCCCGGCAACTGTCGGGTTTTCGCCAGGACTCGGTGTCCGGGCAGAACGTCAGCCTGATGCGCGTGGTCTATTACCGCCGCCTGACCCCGCGCGCCTACCTGCCGCTGGACTTCCCGCTGTACCTGGGCGGTTCGCTGGAGCGCGGCCGGGCCTGGAACAACGACAACGAGTTCGACAGTGGCTACATCAATGCAGCCAGCATCTTCGTCGGTTTCGAAACGCCCCTGGGGCCGCTGAACTTCAGCTATGGGGCCAACAGCGAGAATCAGAAGGCGATGTACCTGAACCTGGGTCACACCTTCTGAGGTGGGCTCAGGACTTTTCCAGGTTGGCCAGGATTCGTGCATGGACGCGCATGCAGATGCGCAGTTCCTCTTCGTCGACGCCGACGAACAGCTCGGCGCGCAGGGCGTTGGCAATGGTTTCGATCTGCTCGATCAGCGGCGTGGCCGGCGGGCAGAGGACGATCTTTTTCGCCCGACGATCCTCCAGCACCGCCTGACGGCGTACCAGGCCCTGGGTTTCCAGGCTGTCGAGCAGGCGAGCCAGGGTCGGGCCTTCGACACCGACACTCTGGGCCAGCTCGCGCTGGGTCGGTGCTTCGTCAAATCGGGCCAGATGCAGCAGCACCAGCCAACGGGCCTGGGACAGGTTCAGCCCGGCCAGGCGGCGATCCAGTTCGGCGCGCCAGCCGCGGGACATGTGTGCCAGCTGCATCCCGAATTTGTGTTGGTCGGTCAACGGCATAGAGAAACTCATCATCAGAACTAATTATTAGTCAGCTAATCATGACCGTGAGCCGCAAGCAAGGTTCATACGGCTGGCAGTGCTTCGATAATCGTTATAAATGATGACAAAGCCGGGTTTACATCTCGAATTCGGCCGCCAGCGCAGCCCGCACGCAATACAGCACGCCTTCGGGCACCCGTGCGCCAAACTGTTCGGCAATGGCTGACACCGGCGGCAGCTCGCCTTCACCATCGAGGAAGGCATCCTGTATCTCGCCCAACAGCTCTTCCGGCAGGTCCAGGGCCTGGTCCAGCGACAGCTCCTGGCGGCCGATGGCTTCGGCGAGCAAGCTGTAGACGTTCTTTTCGCTGCAGTTCAACTGCCCGGCGATCTGCATCGGGGTCATGCCGGCACGGGCCAGGCTGACCAGTTCGTGGCGCAGGTCGGTGACGATCTTCGGCGCCTCGACGCCACCGCCCAGCACTTCGAGGAAGGCCTCGCCGTAGCGCTCCAGCTTGCGCGCGCCAACACCGCTGACCCGGCCCATTTCGCTGAGGCTGGTGGGCTGGCTGCGCAGCATTTCCAGCAGGGTCGAGTCGGGGAAGATCACATATGGCGGTACGCCGTGCTCTTCTGCCAACTTGCGCCGCAGCGCCCGCAGGGCTTCCCACTGCTCGCGCTCGTCGCCGCGCACCAACTGGCTGGCCGGGCTGCCGCCACTGCTGCTGCCGCCCTTGCTGCTGGTTTGTGGCTTGAGGTCCTTGCGCAACTCAAGGCTGACTTCGCCGCGCAACAACGGCCGGCAGTTGTCGGACAGGCGCAGGCCACCGTAGCCTTCGAGGTCGATGTCGGCCAGGCCGCGTGCCACCAGCTGGCGGAACAGCGAGCGCCAGTCGTGCTCGGAGCGGTCCTTGCCGACGCCATATACGGCGAGCTTCTCGTGGCCGAAGTTGCGGATCTTTTCGTTATCTCGACCGAGCAATACATCCACCAGGTGGCCAACACCATAGCGCTGACCGGTGCGATAGACCGCCGACAGCGCCTGGCGCGCAGGCTCGGTGGCGTCCCAGGTCTGCACGCCATCGATGCAGTTGTCGCAATGACCGCACGGCTGGGGCAGCTCTTCGTCGAAGTAGTTGAGCAGGGTCTGACGGCGGCAGCGGGTTTCTTCGCACAGGGCCAGCATGGCATCGAGCTTGTGTTGCTCGATGCGCTTGTGGCGCTCGTCGCCCTCGGAGTTCTGCAGCATCTGCTTGAGCATCACCATGTCCTGCAGGCCGTAGGCCATCCAGGCGTCGGCAGGCAGGCCGTCACGACCGGCACGGCCAGTTTCCTGGTAGTAGGCCTCGAGCGACTTGGGCAGGTCCAGGTGGGCGACAAAGCGTACGTTGGGTTTGTCGATGCCCATGCCGAAGGCGATGGTGGCGACCATGATCAGGCCTTCCTCGTTGAGGAAGCGCCGCTGGTTGGAGGCCCGGGTCTCGGCAGGCAGGCCGGCGTGGTAAGGCAGGGCCGGGAAGCCCTGCTCACACAGGTAGGCGGCCACATCGTCGACCTTCTTGCGCGACAGGCAGTAGACGATACCGGCGTTGCCACGCCGCTCGCCGAGGAACGCCAGCAACTGCTTGCGCGGCTGCTCCTTGGGCACGATGCGGTAGAAGATGTTCGGCCGATCGAAACTCGACAGGAAGCGCTCGGCGTTCTGCAGGTGCAGGCGGGTGACGATCTCTTCGCGAGTGCGCATGTCCGCGGTGGCGGTCAGGGCAATGCGCGGCACATTCGGGAACAGCTCGGCCAGTTGCCCCAGTTGCAGGTACTCGGGACGGAAGTCATGGCCCCATTGCGATACGCAGTGGGCTTCGTCGATGGCGAACAGGGCGATGTCGAGGGTGCGCAGAAACTCCAGCATGCGCGGCTGCACCAGGCGCTCGGGGGCCAGGTAGAGCATCTTCACCTCGCCCCGGCGGATACGCCCGGCCAGCTCGCGCTGCTGCTCGGCGCTGAGGGTGGAATTCAGCGAGGCGGCGGCGACGCCCAGCTCGTCGAGGGTCGCCACCTGGTCATCCATCAACGCGATCAGCGGCGACACCACCACCGCCAGGCCCGGGCGCAGCAGGGCCGGGACCTGGAAGCACAGCGACTTGCCGCCACCGGTGGGCATCAGTACCAGCGCATCGCCACCCTTGGCCACGCACTCGATGATCGCACCCTGGCGTCCCCGAAAGCTGTCGTAACCGAAGATGTCCTTGAGGACGCGCTGAGCCTGTTCGAGCATAAAAACTCCAAAAATCGCAGAACCATCCTGGGCACAGGCTGGACGAAAAACCCGCTGGCAACACGCAAAAATGCGTAAGCGGCTTTTACCCGACCCCCGAGTTGCGAGGGCCCTGGGATAAAAGCCGGGCATTATACCGGAGCCTGCGACCTTGCAGGATGCTCTGCGATAGACGTCTTCCTTTGCATCGTTTGCGCTGCAAGGTGCTAGAATTCAGTATCGTTTATTCCCAAGGTAGCCCCGTAATGTCCTTCGCCGAGCAACTGACCCGCCTGCAAGCCTTCCTCGACGCCGACGAGCTGCACGAAGAGGCGCTGGACTACGTGGCCGCTCACGGCTTCCTGACCGCGCTGTCGATTGGTGCCGAGGAAATCCCCGAGCGCGAATGGATCGATGCCCTGTTCGCCGAAGAGCCGCATTACAAGGATGACGCCCAGCGTCAGGACATCGAAGCCACGCTGATCCAGCTCAAAGCCCACGTTGCCCGCCAACTGGCCAGCGACGAGGAATTCGAGCTGCCTTGCGACCTGGACCTGGGTGACGACCCGGATGACTCCGACCTGCGCGGCTGGTGCATCGGCTTCATGGAAGGCGTATTCATGCGCGAGGAAGCCTGGTTCGAGACCGCTGAAGAAGAAGTCAGTGAAATGCTCCTGCCGATCATGGTCGGTTCCGGCCTGTTCGATGAACAGCCAGAGTTCGCCGACATCGCCAGCGACGCCAACCTGATGGACGACATGATCGTGCAGATCCCGGAAGCCCTGACTGCGCTGTACCTGCTGCTGCACGCACCGGACGAAAAACCGGCACTGCTCAAGCCTCGCCACCACTGAGTCGGCGTCAATGCGCTACCTGCTGCTGGCCACCGGCTGGCTCAGCGTTGCGCTGGGGGTGATCGGGATCTTCCTGCCGGTGCTACCCACCACCCCGTTCCTGCTCCTGGCCGCTGCGTGCTTTGCGCGCAGCTCGCCGCGCTTTCACCACTGGCTGGTCAACCACCCGCGGCTGGGGCCGTGGATTCGTGACTACCTCAATGGCGAAGGCATTCCCCTCAAAGGCAAGGTCTACGCCATCGGCCTGATGTGGCTGAGCATCGGCCTGTCCTGCTACCTGGTACCGCTGATCTGGGCACGAGGGTTCATGCTCACCAGCGCGGTGCTGGTGAGCATTTACATCTTGCGGCAAAAGACCCTGCGGCGTCCGTCCTGAGCCAGCTCCCACAGGTCTACACAGTCAGACGGTGTCCACCTTCAACGAATTATCATTGAGCATGCCGTTGATGATCGTCGCCGTGTCCTGCCCTGCCGCGATCACCCCGCCGGCCCCTGCCGTCACACCATAGTGCTGGGCCAGGTTGACGCCCTCCAGGTCGATGGTCTGGGTTGGCGCCGCCCCCGCCACCGAGCTGACCTCGATGGTCGACACAACGCTGGCGCCACTGCCGGTGACCTTGAAGTGCAGGTAATCATCCAGCGACGCTGTCGTCGCATTCTCACCCTGCAGCAGTTGCGACAGGTCCAGGTGATCGGTGCCCGGGGTAAAGTCGGTGACCACGTCATGGCCGCTGTTGCCCTGCTGATACAGGAAGGTATCGCTGCCCGTGCCTCCCGTCAGGGTGTTGTTGCCCGGCCCGCCGATCAATACATCGTCGCCGTCACCCCCTATCAGGGTGTCGTTACCCAAGCCGCCATTGAGCACGTTGGCATTGTCGTTACCGGTCAGGCTGTCGTCGTAGTCCGAACCGATCAGGTTTTCGATCGCCGCCAGGGTGTCAGTGCCCGCGCCACCGGTATTCTGCGCACCGGCTGTACCCAGGTTGACCGTCACCGCACTGCCTGCACTGGCATAGCTGGCGGTGTCGATACCCGCGCCACCGTCGAGCAGGTCGTTGCCGGTACCACCGATCAACAGGTCGTTGCCATCGCCACCGTAGAGGAAATCGTTGCCATCCCCACCGACCAGCACATCATTGCCCGCCCCGGCATTGAGGGTGTCGTTGCCGGCACCTGCCAGCAGGGTGTCGTCGCCGCCGGTACCGGTGAGGGTGTTGCCCACCTGGTACGTGATGTCGACATTGCCGGTGCCGGTGCCGCCATGCCCGTCGCTGACGGTGTAAGTGCCGTAGGCGGTTTCGTTCTGCGCATTGGAATAGTCAACCGTCATGGTCAACGCGTAGTTTTCCGCAGCGGTGGAACCGTTACTGTTGGCCAGGTTGACCAGGTGGATGCTGTAGACGCCAGCATGGCTGGCGGTGAAGGCGCCACCGTCAGCGATGGTCTGATAGCTGCCGCTGTCATCCTTCCACTCCATCAGGATGTTGCCGGCCGCCAGATCGTGATCGAGAGTCAGCGTCTCGCCTTTTTTCAAGGTGACGGTCAATACGTCCTCATCGTTGGCGTTGCCCGCCTTCACTGCCCCCAGGTAACCATTGACGATCAAAGCCGCGGTCATGCTATTGGCCGGGCCGCTGAAGGAGCTGCGCGGCAGATCCCGCAGCCGGTTGCCGCTGCTGCTGTTGGTGCCATTGAAGCTCACCGTCGGCGTACCGCTGCCCACCGTAAAGCCCGTGCCCGTGGCCTCCCAGCCGGTATTGAACGTGGTCGTCGAAGGCACGCTGAGGCGGTCATGGTTGGCATCGCTGTCGTTGGCCAACAGCACCTCGGCTGACACGGTGATGCTGCTCGAAAGGATGTTGCTGATGATATGGTCGGCCCCGGCCACTGGCGCGGTATTGGCATAGACATTGATCATCAGGTTGGCGCTGGCGGTATCGCCATCGTTGTCACTGACCACGAAACCGATCTGCTCGACCTGGCTGCTGCCGCTGTCTTTAGGTGGCGTGTAGGTAAAATCGCCGGTGTCCATGTTGACCACGATGCTGCCACCTATCGCGGTCTTCACGGTGATGCTGTTAGTACCGGTATCGAAGGTGCCGCGGTCCGCCGCACCGCTGGTGGCATAGGAGCCTGCGCCGCTGTTGCCCGTGGGATCGAAGGTGTAGGTAGTGCCGTCAATCACCAACGACTTGATGAAGCCGCCGTCAGCGCCAAACTCGCCACCACTCATCAGGCTGCCGGTGATCGGCGCGCCCTGTACGGTGCCGGACAGCACCGAGTTGAGCTGGTTGAGGTCGGTGACCACGGTGGCATTGGTGTCAGTGTGGGTGCTGCCATCGTAGGACAACGGGTTGAGGTTGCCGGCGTTGACGCCACCGCCAAGACCAATGGCAAAGGACTTGATGCCGTTGCTGTCGAGGAAGCTCTCCCAAGCCTCTTCCCGTGGCGCAGTGATGGAATGGCCCGAGGTCGGTTCGCCATCGGAGAAGAAGTACACGATGTTCTGCGCACCGGTAATTTTGCCACCCGTGGTGTAGGCCGACTGCGCCGAGTTGACTGCCGAGTCGTAATAGGTCGAACCACCTGCACTCAGGCCGTTGACGATAGCCTTGGCCTGGTCGACGGTCACCCATACGGCTGAAGGCTGGTTGGCCCCCGTGGAAAACGTCACCAGCTGGACCTTCACGTCGCCCATTTCATCGTACTTGTCGAGCAAGGCATTGATGGCCTGCTTGGCCAGCTGCATGCGCGTCAGCCCTGGCACGCCAGAGGCTTCACCCATACTGCCGGAGACGTCGATCACCAACAGCAGGTTGGAGTCCACCTGCCCCGGGGTAACCGAGCGTTCGGCCCCCACTGCACTCGGCACGTCGTCGACGATCTTCACATCGATCGTCGCGTTGGCTGAACTGCCATCGGTGTCGGTAGCGACGACATTGATGCTCTCGTTCAGATTATTGATGCCATTGGCGTTCGGGTGGTTTTCGTTGTCGAGCAAGGTGTAGGTGTAACTGACCACTCCGGTAGCCGGGTTGTAGCCGGTGATGGTGATGGAGTTACCCAGCGGTGTAGTCCCCGTCTGCGGGAAGCCATTGACAACGCCGCCACTGACGACGCCGACACCACCGACGGTCAGGCTCTGCAGGCCATCGGGGGCCGTCACGGTAAAACTGCCGGACTGGGTCAGGGCCGGAGAGTCGGGGCTGGTGCCGTCACTGAGGTTCTTCTCGTAGACGGTCAGTTCACCACCATTGACGTTCAGGCCGTCAAGGGTCACCGGGTTGTCCAGGTTGCTGACATTGAGTTTCAGCGTCGCCGTGCTGGTATCGCCATCGGCATCGCGCAAGGTGTAGGTGAAACTCTCGACGCTATTGCCACCGCCATGCAGGTTGATGAAGTCCTGGTCGCCAGGGTTCAGGGTGTAGGTGTAGGAGCCATCAGCTGCCAGCACCAGAGTGCCGTAGGTACCAGTGAAGGTGCCTGGAGTAATCGGTCCGGTTACGCGGTCGGCACCTTGAACGTCATTGGTCAGCACATTACCGGTCAAGGTCAGCTGCACTTCGCTGGCAGTGGCCGCGTTAGTGTCGTTAACGGCGCTCGGCAGATCATCGACGATGTTGACGTCGATACTGCCAGTGGCGCTGCTGCCGTCGGTATCGGTGGCAGTAACGGTGAAACTTTCGCTGAGGCTGTTGGCACCGTTGGCCGTAGGGTGATTCTCATTGTCGAGCAAGGTATAGCTGTAAGTCACCACGCCGGTGGCCGGGTTGTAGTCGGTGATGGTCAGGGTGTTGCCCAGCGCCGTGGTCGCCGATTGCGGGAAGCCACTGGCCACCCCGCCGCTGACTACAGTAATGCCGCCGACGGTCAGGGTTTGCACGCCGTCCAGCGCCGTCACGGTAAAGCTTCCACTCTGGGTCAGGGCCGCATTGCTTGGGCTGCTGCCATCGCTGAGGTTGCTCTCGTAGACGGTCAGTTCACCACCGTTGACGTTCAGGCCATCGAGGGTCACCGGGTCGTTGAGGTTGCCGACGTTGAGCACCAGGTTGGCGCTGGACACATCGCCATCGGCATCGGTCAAGGTGTAGGTGAAGGTCTCGATGCCGTTGCCGCCACCGTGCAGGTTCTTGAAGTCGGCGTCGTTGGTGTCGAGGGTGTAGGTGTAGGAACCGTCAGCAGCCAGCACCAGGGTACCGTAGGTACCCGCGAAGGTACCGGCGGTAATCGGCCCGGTCGGCACACGATCTGCGCCCTGCGCGTCGTTGCTCAACACGTTACCGGTTAGGGTCAACTGATTCTCGGTGGCGGTGACAGCATTGGTATCGCCGGCTGCGCTCGGCAGATCATCGACGATATTGACGTCGATACTGCCAGTGGCGCTGCTGCCGTCGGTATCGGTGGCGGTAACGGTGAAACTTTCGCTGAGGCTGTTGGCACCGTTGGCATTCGGGTGCGCCTCGTTGTCGAGCAAGGTATAGCTGTAAGTCACCACGCCGGTGGCCGGGTTGTAGTCGGTGATGGTCAGGGTGTTGCCCAGTGCAGTGGTCGCCGACTGCGGGAAGCCACTGGCCACCCCGCCGCTGACTACAGTAATGCCGCCGACGGTCAGGGTTTGCACGCCGTCCAGCGCCGTCACGGTAAAGCTTCCACTCTGGGTCAGGGCCGCATTGCTTGGGCTGCTGCCATCGCTGAGGTTGTTCTCGTAGACGGTCAGTTCACCACCGTTTACGTTCAGGCCGTCGAGGGTCACCGGGTCGTTGAGGTTGCCGACGTTGAGCACCAGGTTGGCGGTGCTGGTGTCTCCGTCGGCATCCTTCAGGGTGTAGGTGAAGGTCTCGATGCCGTTGCCACCACCGTGCAGGTTGAAGAAGTCCGGATCAGCGGTGTTCAGCGTATAGGTGTAGGAACCGTCAGCAGCCAGCACCAGGGTGCCGTAGGTACCGACGAAGGTGTCGGCGGTAATTGGCCCGCTCGGAACACGGTCAGCACCCTGTACATCATTGGTCAGCACATTGCCCGTCAGCGTCAGTTGGTTCTCGGTAGCGATGACGGCGTTGGTATCGCCGGCTGCCGTCGGCAGATCATCGACGATGTTGACGTCGATACTGCCAGTGGCGCTGCTGCCGTCGGTATCGGTGGCGGTAACGGTGAAACTTTCGCTGAGGCTGTTGGCACCGTTGGCATTCGGGTGCGCCTCGTTGTCGAGCAAGGTATAGCTGTAAGTCACCACGCCGGTGGCCGGGTTGTAGTCGGTGATGGTCAGGGTGTTGCCCAACGCCGTGGTCGCCGACTGCGGGAAGCCGCTGACCACCCCGCCACTGACCACGCTAATGCCGCCGACGGTCAAGGTCTGCACGCCGTCCAGCGCCGTCACCGTGAAGCTACCCGTCTGAGTCAACGCAGGCGCATCCGGGCTGCTGCCGTCGCCCAGGTTCTTCTCATAGACGGTCAGCTCGCCACCCTCGACGTTCAAACCACCGAGAGTAACGGGATCGTTGAGGTTAGTGACGTTGAGCACCAGGTTGGCGGTGGACACATCGCCGTCAGCGTCAGTCAGGGTGTAGGTAAAAGTCTCGACACCATTACCGCCGCCATGCAGGTTGAAGAAGTCCGGATCGGCGGTATTGAGCGTATAGGTGTAGGAGCCGTCAGCAGCCAGCACCAGGGTGCCGTAGGTACCCACGAAAGTACCGGCGGTAATTGGCCCGCTCGGAACACGGTCAGCACCCTGTACATCATTGGTCAGCACATTGCCGGTCAGCGTCAGTTGGTTCTCGGTGGCGATAACAGCATTGGTATCGCCGGCTGCCGTCGGCAGATCATCGACGATGTTGACGTCGATGGCGCCACTGGCAGTGCTGCCGTCAGTGTCGGTCACACTGACCGTGAAGCTCTCTCCCAGGCTGTTAGTGCCGTTGGCCGTGGCGTGGGCTTCATTGTCGAGCAAGGTGTAGCTGTAGGTCACCACGCCAGTCGAGGCATCGTAGCCGGTGATGGTCAACGTATTACCCAACGCCGTGGTCGCCGACTGCGGGAAGCCGTTGGCCACCCCGCCACTGACCACGCTAATGCCGCCGACGGTCAAGGTCTGCACGCCGTCCAGCGCCGTCACCGTGAAGCTACCCGTCTGAGTCAACGCAGGCGCATCCGGGCTGCTGCCGTCGCCCAGGTTCTTCTCGTAGACGGTCAGCTCGCTACCCTCGACGTTCAAACCACCGAGAGTAACGGGATCGTTGAGGTTAGTGACGTTGAGCACCAGGTTGGCGGTGGACACATCGCCGTCAGCGTCAGTCAGGGTGTAGGTAAAAGTCTCGACACCATTACCGCCGCCATGCAGGTTGAAGAAGTCCGGATCGGCGGTATTGAGCGTATAGGTGTAGGAGCCGTCAGCAGCCAGCACCAGGGTACCGTAGTTACCGGCGAAGGTGCCGGCGGTAATTGGCCCGGTTGGCACGCGATCCGCGCCCTGCACGTCGTTGGTCAGCACGTTGCCAGTCAGGGTCAACTGGTTCTCAGTGGCGATGACAGCGTTGGCATCGCCCGCTGCCGTCGGCACATCGTCGACGATATTGACGTCGATGGCGCCACTGGCAGTGCTGCCGTCAGTGTCGGTCACACTGACCGTGAAGCTCTCTCCCAGGCTGTTAGTGCCGTTGGCCGTGGCGTGGGCTTCATTGTCGAGCAAGGTGTAGCTGTAGGTCACCACGCCAGTCGAGGCATCGTAGCCGGTGATGGTCAACGTATTACCCAACGCCGTGGTCGCCGACTGCGGGAAGCCGTTGGCCACTCCGCCGCTGACCACGCTGATGCCGCCGACGGTCAGGGTTTGCACGCCGTCCAGCGCCGTCACGGTAAAGCTGCCGCTCTGAGTCAGCGCCGCATTGCTTGGACTGCTGCCATCGCTGAGGTTGTTCTCGTAGACGGTCAGCTCGCCACCCTCGACGTTCAAACCACCGAGAGTAACGGGATCGTTGATGTTAGTGACGTTGAGCACCAGGTTGGCGGTGGACACATCGCCGTCAGCGTCAGTCAGGGTGTAGGTAAAAGTCTCGACACCATTACCGCCGCCATGCAGGTTGAAGAAGTCCGGATCGGCGGTATTGAGCGTATAGGTGTAGGAGCCGTCAGCAGCCAGCACCAGGGTACCGTAGTTACCGGCGAAGGTGCCGGCGGTAATTGGCCCGGTTGGCACGCGATCCGCGCCCTGCACGTCGTTGCTCAGCACGTTGCCAGTCAGGGTCAACTGGTTCTCAGTGGCGCTGACAGCGTTGGCATCGCTCGCTGTCGTCGGCACGTCATCGACAATGGAAACATCGATACTCATGCTCGCACTGCTGCCATCGGTGTCGGTGGCAACCACATTGAAACTCTCGCCAAGCGAGTTGCTGCCATTGGCAGTGGCATGCGCCTCACTGCCGTTCAGGGTATAGCTGTAGGTCACTTCACCGGTAGCCGGGTTGTAGCCGCTGACGGTCAGGGTATTGCCCAGTGCGGTCGTAAACGCTTGCGGGAAGCCATTGACCACCCCGCCGCTGATCACATTGATGCCACCAACCGTCAGTGATTGCAGGCCATCCGCTGCGGTCACGGTAAAGCTGCCGCTCTGGGTCAGCGCCACTGCATCGGGGCTGCTGCCAGCCGCCAGGTTTTTCTCGGACAGCACCAGCTCGCCACCGTTGATGCTCAGCCCGTTGAGCTCCACCGGATCATTGAGGTTGGTAACGTTCAGCACCAGGTTGGCGCTGGACACATCGCCATCGGCATCGGTCAGGGTGTAGGTAAAGGTCTCGATGCCGTTACCACCACCCTGCAGATTGAAGAAGTCCGGATCGGCAGTGTTCAGCGTGTAGGTGTAGGAACCGTCGGCCGCCAACAGCAGAGTGCCGTAGGTACCGGTGAAGGTGCCGGCGGTGATCGGCCCGCTCGGTACTCGGTCTGCGCCCTGCACGTCGTTGCTCAGCACATTGCCGGTCAGGGTCAGTTGGCTCTCGGTCGCGGTGACGGCATTGGTATCGGCCAGCGCCCGCGGCACATCGTCAATCACTGCGATGTCCAGTGAGCCACTGGCGACGTCGCCATCAGTGTCACTGACCAGTACCGCGATGCTTTCGCCGAGCCCGTTGGCGCCAGCGCCGCTGGTGTGGGTCTCGGCACCGTTGAGGGTGTAGCTGTAGCTGACCACACCGGTCGCAGGGTCATAGCCGGTGATGGTCAGCCCATTGCCCAGGCCGGTGGTGATCGACTGGCCAACCCCCGTCACCGCACCCGCGGTAACAACGTTGATGCCACCGACATTGAGGTTGAACACCCCATCCGGCGCCTGCACCGTGAAACTGCCCACCTGGGTCAGCGCCGCCGGATCGCTGGCCGAACCCTGGGGCAGATGGGCCTCGTTCAACGACAGCTCGCCGCCCTCGACGGCGAGCCCTTCGATGCTGACCGGGTTGTCGACCACAGGCAGCGGCGGTGCGTCGTTATTGGTGTTGATCAGACCGACGTCCAGCTCCGGCAACTCGGGAAAGCCATTGAAACCCGCAGTAGGAAAGCCAATTTGCGGATCAACGCGCCCGGCCACCTCGTCAAGAATCACAAAAGTATGCCCGCCCCCCAGTGCACCCGGGGCACCGCCAGTACCTGGGCCGGCCGCAGTGGGGTCGGCGTCCTGGGTCGGGTCGGCACCGGCGGCGATGGCTTGCTGGAGTTTTTCCACGTCGGTCAGCTGGGCCTGGCTGGGGGTCAGCGCCTGCGGTGTGTCGGCATGAGGCGCGTGGTTGGCCAGTAGTTCAGGGGTCAGGGTCAGACTGCTACCGCGGCCAAGGGTCAGTTCAGCACCGTTCTGCAGGTGGACGGCGACAGCGCCCGCCAGGCCTGTGTCCAACTGCTCACCGGCATACAGCCGATCGCCTTCAACCAGCACCCGGCGGCTGCCATCGCTGCCTACAGCGAAGACTTCACCCACCACCTTGCTGACGATACCGATTAACTTAGCCATGAGCGCACTCCTCCACTGCAAGTCGGTTGATTGCAGCAAACGTGCGCTGAACATTGCGTGACCACCCCGGCGGGATTACCCCGGGCTAGCGCTGAAACAGCCCAGCGGGCGCTATGATTTCAATGAAATCAATGACTTCGCCTACCAGTGCCGTGGTGAACGTGATTGAACGAAGTGGCCAAGTGACATGTGCCAATAAATTGTCGCCAAACTTCGCCCCGCCTCCATCCCCTCCGCTACATCCATGCCCTTTGCTGCAAAACACGGGAACTTCCTCCGACGCCCGATAAAATGCACCCTAGCGCTGATTCCACGGGCTGTCTGATATGAACAATGTCGCGGATTTCTTAGACCGCATAAGTTTTTTTTCGCATAACCCTTATGAAGAAATCTTCTTAGCTTCACGCGTAAATGTTCTTAGCTCTGTTGTTACAAGCCTGATACGGTTTGAACTCAGGTTTTCGTCACTTTTTTGACGAATCGCAGGACCATTACTAGAAATCAGGGAGATGTAACCCATGCGCGTTTTGACCCCCATCACCAGCGCAATTCTGTTGGCCATGGCATGTTCCAGTGCCCAGGCGATGTCAATTAATGAAGCTGTGCAAAGCGCCGTGGATAACCATCCGGAAATCAATGCCAGCAGGAACAGTCGGCTGTCGGCCGATGAAGACGTGAAGTTCGCCAGAGGCGGTTACTTCCCCAGAGTCGACCTGGTGGCCGGCTACGGTCGGCAACGTTCCGACAACACCAATACCCGTGGCTTCAACGCCGACGGCACGCGTAACCACAATAAAGAGACACTGACCTACACCCAGTCCGACTTGCGCCTGCGGCAGATGCTCTTCGATGGCTTCAATACCCCCAACGAAGTCAACCGTACGGAAGCTGTGGTGAATTCGCGCGCCTACTACACCCAGGCCACCGCCCAGTCCGTCGCCCTGAGCGCCATCGAGGTGTATCTTGAAGTGCTCAAACGCCGAGAGCTGGTAACCCTGGCCAAGAACAACCTGCAAGCGCACCTGCGGGTCAACGACCAGATCGGCCTGCGCAGCGAGCGTGGCGTCGGCAGCATCGCCGACCGCGACCAGTCCACTGCCCGTCGCGCCTTGGCGGAAAACAACCTGTACACCGCCGAGGTCGACCTGGCCGATGCCGAGGCCAGGTTCTATAGCGTCGTCGGTCGCCCGGCCGATGAGCTGGAAACCCCGGTGACCATCAAGGGCGAAGTGCCTGGCGACCTGGGGGCTGCGCGCCAGGACATGCTCGACAACAACCCCTACCTGAAATCCGCCCAGGCCGACGTCAATGCGGCCGAGCAGCAATACGAAGTGGCCAAGTCGCCGTTCTACCCGCGCCTGGACGCGGTGCTGGCCACCGGGGCTGACAACAACGTTGCAGGCCAACGAGGCCATGCCAACAACGACTGGCAGGCCGGTGTCGAGCTCAACTACAACCTGTTCCGCGGCGGCAGCGACAAGGCCCGCCTGCAGTCCGATGCGCACAAGATCAACCAGGCCATGGACATCCGCAATAACGCCCTGCGCCAGCTCAACGAAGACCTGGCGCTGTCATGGAACGCCATGAACAACGCCCGCGTACAACTGCCAGCAGCGCGCGAATACGCCGAGACCACCACCCGTGTGCGGGCCGCCTACCAGGATCAGTTCGGCCTCGGCCAACGCACCCTGCTCGACCTGCTCGACAGTGAAAACGAGCTGTACAACGCCAACCGCCGCTACACCGAAGTGCGCTACACCGAAGAGTTCTCCATGTACCGGGTACTGGCCAACATGGGTGAGCTGTTGAGCAAGCAGCGCATCTCGCTGCCAGCCGAAGCGATCGCCAAGAGCGAAGTGAAGAGCGAGGCGCGCTTGCCCGATATGCGCTAATCCCCTCCACCCGCTGCAGGAGTAAGCGACCGTGACCAGCATGCAACCTGCGAGCTCGGCAATAGATCCGCGCCAGAGTTTCGATGACCCGTTACTCGATGGCTTGCTGATCCTCTGCAAGCTGCATGGTTGCACCGCCAGTCGCGCCGGCCTGAGTGCCGGCCTGCCGCTGCCCGAGCAACGCCTGAGCCTTGAGCTGCTGCCCCGGGCAGCGGCACGGGTCGGGCTGCAGGCGCGCGTCCTGCGCCGTGAGCTGGGGGCGATCTCGGCGCTCAACCTGCCAGTGCTGTTACTGCTCAAGGACGGTCGCTGCGCAGTGCTGCGCCGCTGGGGCGATGACGGCCGGGCGTTGATCCTGCCGTGTGAAGCCGAAGGTGGCGAGCAGTGGGTCAGCCGCCAGGAACTGCTTGAAGCCTACGCAGGGGAAGCGCTGTTCGCCCGCCCCCGCCACGAACTCGAAGACCTGCGCGCGCCGTTGATGCCGCGGGTCAACGCCTGGTTCCGCGACACCCTGAAGCTGTCTCGCTGGCTCTACAGCGACGCCATCCTCGCCAGCTTGCTGATCAACCTGTTGGGGCTGATGGTGCCCTTGTTCGTCATGCAGACCTACGATCGGGTGGTGCCCAACCAGGCCACTTCGACCCTCTGGGTGCTCACTGCCGGCCTGCTCATCGGCACCCTGTTCGAATTGACCCTGCGCGTGGTCCGCGCCCACCTGCTCGACCAGGCCGGGAAAAAGACCGACCTGATTCTCTCTGCCACCCTGTTCGAACGCATCACCGGCATGTCGATGAAAGCCCGCCCCGCGACCGTTGGCGGCTTTGCCCAGAGCATTCACGACTTCCAGGGCTTGCGTGAGTTTCTCACCGCCGTGACCCTGACCAGCGTCATCGACCTGCCCTTCGTGGTACTGATGCTGGCAGTGATCGGCCTGCTCGGCGGCTGGCTGGTGGTCATCCCGCTGATCGCCTTCCCGCTGACCATCCTCTTCGCCTTGTTCATTCAGGTGCACCTACGCGATACCGTGCAAAAAAGCCTGGCCCTGGGTGCCGTGCGCCAGGCGCTGCTGATCGAAACCCTCGGCGGCCTGGAAACCCTCAAGGCCTGCAGCGCCGAAAGCGAGCGCCAATACCAGTGGGAGAGCACCCATGGCGCCCTCACCCGCCTCGACGCCCACGCCCGCAACCTGTCGGCCATGGCCACCAACGGCACCCTGTTCATCCAGCAATTTTGCGGCATGGCCACCATCGTTGCCGGGGTTTACAGCATCATTGCCGGCAACCTCAGCGTCGGTGCCCTGGTTGCCAGCTACATGCTCGGCAGCCGGGTACTGGCACCGCTGGGGCAAATCGCCGGGCTGATCACCCGCTACCAGCAGGCACAACTGACCATGCGCAGCACCGATGCGCTGATGGCCTTGCCCCAGGAACGCCAGGCCGGCCAGCAGCCGCTGGAACGCACCCACCTGCACGGCGCCCTCGACGTCAACCACGTGAGCTTTCGCTACCACGGACAAAACGCCGCCGCCCTCAACGACATCAACTTCAGCGTCAAGCCGGGCGAGCGCATCGGCATCATCGGCCGCAGCGGCTCCGGCAAAAGTACCCTGGCACGCCTGCTGATGGGCTTCTATGCCCCGGATGAAGGGCAAATCCTGCTCGACAACATTGACCTGCGCCAACTGGACATCGCCGACCTGCGTCACCAACTGGGCTATGTCGCCCATGACTTGCCGCTGCTAGCCGGCAGCCTGCGCGACAACCTGACCCTCGGCGCCCGCTATGTCAGCGATGCGCGCATGCTCGAAGTCGCCGAACTGACCGGCGTCAGCGAGCTGGCCCGCCAGCACCCGCAAGGCTTCGACCGCCCGGTGGGCGAGCGCGGTCAACTGCTCTCCGGTGGCCAGCGCCAGGCCGTGCTGCTGGCCCGGGCGATGCTGCTCGAACCGCCGATCATGATCCTCGACGAACCCACCAGCCACATGGACAACAGCAGCGAAGACCAACTGCGCCAGCGCCTGCATGGCTGGGTACAGGGCAAGACCTTGCTGCTGGTCACCCACCGCACCTCGCTGCTCAGCCTGGTCGACCGCCTGCTGGTGCTGGACAACGGCAAGATCGTTGCCGACGGGCCGAAGGTCGCGGTCATCGATGCACTGCGCAAAGGCCGCGTTGGCGCGGCACTCTAGGGGGTCCATCCATGTCCGTAAGCCAAGGCCTGCGCAGTTACTTCCAGAGTTTCGGCAAGACCGCCGAACGCGAGTTCATGCCCGACGTGGCGGGCGCCACGCTGCAGGATTCGCCGCGCCTGTCACGCATCACCGTATGGCTGGCCGCAGCGTTGTTGCTGGTAGCGCTGCTCTGGGCCAAGTTTGCCGTGCTCGATGAAGTGACCATGGGCGAAGGCAAGGCCATTCCGTCGAGCAAGATCCAGGTGATCCAGAACCTTGAAGGCGGCATCGTCACCGAAATCTTCGTGCGCGAAGGGCAGATGGTGAACAAGGGCGATACCCTGCTGCGCCTGGACGACACGCGCTTTCTGTCCAACAAGGGCGAGAGCGAGGCCGACCGCTTTGCCCTCACCGCCCAGGTCGAGCGCCTCTCGGCCGAAGCCGAGGGCCGGCCGTTCCAGCTCTCCGAAGAGGTACGCAGCAAGGCACCACAGGTGGCTGAAGACGAGCTGTCGCTGTATCAGTCGCGCCAGCGCCGCCTGAACAGCGAGAAGCAGACCCTCAACGAACAACTGCGGCAGAAAACCCAGGAACTGGCCGAGTTCCGCTCGAAGGTCGAGCAGTACCGCTCGGCCCTGGCGCTGCTGCAGCAAGAGCTGAACATGTCCACGCCCCTGGTCGGCACCGGGGCAATCTCGCCGGTAGAGATCCTGCGCCTCAAGCGCAGTGCTGTGGAAGCCCGCGGCTCGCTCAACGCCACCAGCCTGGCGATCCCCCGCGCCGAAGCGGCAGTGGCCGAGATCAAGAGCAAGATCGAAGAGTCTGAAGCCGGGTTTCGCTCGGAGGCCGCCAGGGAGCTCAACGAAAAACGCACCGACCTGTCGAAGATCACTGCCTCGAGCATCGCCATCGACGACCGGGTGACCCGCACCACGGTGGTTTCGCCGGTACACGGGATCATCAAGCTGCTCAAGGTCAACACCATTGGCGGTGTGGTCCAGCCCGGCAGCGACCTGCTGGAAATCGTGCCGCTGGAAGACAACCTGCTGATCGAGGCCAAGGTACGCCCACAAGATGTTGCCTTCCTGCACCCCGGGCAGTCGGCGATGGTCAAGTTCAGCGCCTATGACTACACCATTTATGGCGGCCTCAAGGCCAAGCTCGAGCTGATCAGCGCCGACACCGTCACCGATGACAAGGGCAATGCCTTTTACCTGATCCAGGTGCGTACTGACCGCAACCATCTGGGCGGTGACAACAAACCGCTGCTGATCATCCCGGGCATGACGGCCACGGTGGACATCATCACCGGGCACAAGAGCGTGCTCGACTACCTGCTCAAGCCGGTGCTCAAGGCACAGACCGAGGCGATGCGCGAACGCTGAGGCGTTCGGGAGCTGCTGAGCGCAGCTCATCGCCGGCAAGGCCGGCTCCCACAGTGAGTGTGTCTACCGGTCCTGGACTGCCCCCAAGGGTTGGATTGGTGTCCAACTTCTTGGGGGCAGTCCATCCTGTGGGAGCTGGCCTTGCCAGCGATCGAGCGCGAAGCGCTCGCAGCGGCTCAGCGCAGATGATTACGCTCGTACGTCTCGCGCCCCATCGCCGCAATCTGCCCCTCGATCAGCGCCTCGAACGGCTTTAACAGCGCATCAAAGTTCTGCGGCGCCTCCAGCACGTTCAACGCCTGCACCACCGCCTCCAGGGTCGACAATGCGCCCGGCTGCGGTGCCTTGCGCAGGCGATAACGCGACGGCAGCACTTGCGCCAGGGTCACCCGCGGCAATGCGCCCAGCAACGGATTCAAATGCAGCAACTTGCTCGCCTTGCGCCAGGTGCCATCCGGCACCACCAACTGCCACGGGCGATCATCCTGGCCGTCGGCATAAGCCACCAATGGCAACGCCTCATCCCCCGGAAACAACAACGCACTGCGATACCCCGGCGCCTCAAGCAGCTCAGGCAGGTCCTCGAACACTTCCCCCACCCGCAACTGCGCATTACGCAAGCCAAGCGCCGCCAGCTTGGCGGTATTGAGGGCATGGCGCACTTCACTGGGATGCTGCAGCAACAGCACGCGGGTGCGGCTGTCCAGGGACGGGATCAACGGACAAAGGCAATGAGCTTGTGGGCGCAAACAGCGCTCGCAGTGGATTCTGGACATCGGGTTCTCCTGAGCGGGCAAAGTGTGCCACAGCAGCCCCGAAAAAAGCCCACTTCCCTGTGGGAGAGACGCAAAGCGTCAGCGGTTGAAACGTTCAGCCAGGCTGTACAGGTAATCGGCCATGCGCTCGAGGTCCTGGCTGATCTCGGCGCCCTGCTTGGCCTGCCCGGCGCTGTGATCGCAGAGCTGGGCGATGCGGGTGATCTGTTGGTTGATGTCCTCGGCGACATGGCTCTGCTGTTCCGAGGCGGTGGCCATCTGCTGACTCATACCGGTGATGCGGCTGACCGCCTGGGTGATGCCCACCAGCGCCGACTGCACCGCCTCGACGCTGTGCACACTGTCGCGAGAAATCTGCTCGCCTTTGCTGGCACTGGAGACCGCCCGCTCGGCACCGGCGCGCAACGAGGCGATGATCTGGTGGATCTCCTCGGTCGAGGTGCGGGTGCGCTGAGCCAACGAGCGCACCTCGTCGGCAACCACCGCGAAGCCCCTGCCCTGCTCGCCGGCCCGCGCCGCTTCAATGGCGGCATTGAGCGCCAGCAGGTTGGTCTGCTCGGCAATCGAGGTGATGACATCGACCACGCTGCCGATCGACTGGGTCTGGTCGGCCAGGGCATTGACCGCCTGACCGATGTCGCTGACCGCCTCGGCCATGCTGCCCATGGCGCGCAGGCTCTGCTGCGCCAGGTCACTGCCCTGCTGAGCCAGGTGGTCGGCGTCAGAAGCGGCGGTAGCGGTGTTCTGCACGTTGTGGGTCACTTCCTGGATAGTCGCCGCCATTTGCGCGATGGCCGTGGCCGACTGGTCGGTTTCGCTGCGCTGGCGATCGAGCATCTGCGCCTGGGCGCCAGACAAATCGGACGACTGCGCGGCACGCGCCTTCACCCCCACGCCAGCATCCACCAGCCGGGTCAGTGCCGTTTGCAAGCGCGCTTCTTCACTGAGGATTGCCAGGTCCAACTGGCCCTGCAGGCCGCTGTTGTCGCTATAGGTCAGGGCCACCAGAGGGCTGGTGAAGGCTTTCGGGTGCTCGCCCAGGGTACGGCGAATCACCCGGTTCTGCCGTGCCTCGATCAGGTACCAGGCGCTGAGCAAACTGGCCATTAATACGCCCAGCGCAGCGTACTGCGGTAGCCACAGGTAGCTGATCGCCGAAAGCACACCTGCCGCCAGCAGTGGCCAGCCATGTTCCAGGCTAGCGCCAAGTCGCGCCGCCAGCGGCACCGGGCTTCGCCCCTGGCGCAACCGCGCATACAGATTTGTCGCGCGGCGGATCTGCTCACGGCTCGGTACCGAACGCACCGACTCGTAGCCACTGATCCGGCCGTTCTCGTAAATCGCCGTGACGTAGGCACTGACCCAATAAAAATCGCCATTCTTCGAGCGATTTTTCACCACCCCCATCCAGGGTTTGCCCTGTTTGATGGTTTCCCACATGTGGCCGAACACTGCAGGCGGCATGTCCGGATGACGCACCAGATTGTGTGGCTGACCGAGCAATTCCTCGTAGGTAAAACCGCTGATGGCGACAAAGGCATCGTTGCAATAGGTGATACGGCTGTTGAGGTCGGTGGTGGAAATCAGCCGCTGTTCGCTCGGAAAGGTTCTTTCATGCTCAGTGACGGGCAAATTCATGCGCATCTGGGCGATCCCTGCAAAGGAAATGATGGGAAATTTCATCAAACCAATACAGGTTTAGCAGAGCAATTACGCGGCTGCGGCCGGTACTTTCAGGATTTTTTGCAGCAGTGACTAAATTTTTCAGTGGCCGTTTCGTTCAGGCAGGCGTGAGTTGCGCCTTGAGCAGATCGCGGAAGGTCTGGATCAAGGGTTCGCGGCTGCGGCCACGGCGAATGATCATGGAGAACGGCGCCTGATAGCCGAAGGTCGCCGGCGATAGTACCCGCAAATCGCCCTTGTCGGCCCAGGCCTGGGCATAGTGCTCCGGCAGGTAGCCGATGTAGGCACCCGACAACACCAGAATCAGCTGCGCTTCCATACTTTCCACGGTCGCCGCGCTGTGCTTGAAGCCGTGGCGGGCAAGCTCTGCCTGGCTCCAGTAGCCGCGACCGACCATACGCTGCTGGGTGATTACCTGCTCGGGAATGCGCCGCTCGTTGAACAGCGGGTGGCGGTTGCTGCAATACAGCCAGTGCTGCTCACGGTACAACGGCTGATACACCAGGCCGCTCATGCGCGTGGAAAAGGCGCCGATGGCCAGGTCCAGACGGTTGTCCTGTACCCCCAGTTGCAGCTCGTAGGGGCTCGATACCGAGAGGTGCAAGTGCACCGCCGGGTGTTCCTGGCTGTAGGCGCCAATGGCTTCGGCCAGGGGCAAGGCCCGATCCCCCACCGTGGAGTCGATCACCCCCAGGTTGAGGGTGCCGCGCAATTCGCCCTTGAGCGCCGCCGCGTACTGTTCAAAGCCGTCCATTTCCGCCAGCAGGCGCAAAGTCTCCTGGTGGAACAGTTCGCCCTTGCTGGTCAGGCTGAAACCGCCGCGGCCGCGATGGCAGAGGACGATGCCCAACGCCGCCTCCAGCTGGCTCATGTAGGTACTGATCGCCGAGGTCGACAGGTTCAGCTCGCGCTGGGCATTGGCGAAACCCTGATGACGCACGACGCTGACAAAGATGCGCAGGAGTTTCAGGTCAGGCAAGGCAGAGGCCATGTGATCGCGGTCCGCAGGGTAACAGATGGCCGGATTCTAACCCCAACACCGGCATTAGTTCAGAAAAACCTGAACTAAGTATTTGCCTGTAGCGATTCTTTTCATCCACTACCTTTTGCAGACTCTGCCGCAATGCACCTGCTTGCCGGCATTTCAGGGGTTGCCCCGGGCCAGCCAGACAGGTTCCAACAACTAGAACAATCGAATCGATGAGGCCCGACCGTGGACAAGATTCTGCACCAACCACTGGGCGGCAACGAAATGCCGCGCTTCGGCGGCATCGCCACCATGCTCCGTCTCCCTCACCTGCAAAGCGCCGAAGGCCTGGATGCCGCGTTCATCGGCATCCCCCTGGACATCGGCACCTCGCTGCGCTCCGGCACCCGCTTCGGCCCACGGCAGATCCGCGCCGAATCGGTGATGATCCGCCCGTACAACATGGCCACTGGCGCTGCGCCCTTCGATTCGTTGTCGGTTGCCGATATCGGTGACGTGGCGATCAACACCTTCAACCTGCTCGACGCTGTGCGGATCATTGAACAAGCCTACGACGAAATCCTCGAACACAACGTCATCCCCATGACCATGGGCGGTGACCACACCATCACCTTGCCGATCCTGCGGGCGATCCACAAGAAGCACGGCAAGGTCGGGCTGGTGCACATCGATGCCCACGCCGACGTCAACGATCACATGTTCGGCGAGAAAATCGCCCACGGCACCACCTTCCGCCGTGCCGTCGAAGAAGGCCTGCTGGACTGCGACCGTGTGGTGCAGATCGGCCTGCGCGCCCAGGGCTATACCGCCGAAGACTTCAACTGGAGCCGCAAACAGGGCTTTCGGGTGGTTCAGGCTGAAGAGTGCTGGCACAAGTCGCTGGCGCCGTTGATGGCCGAAGTGCGCGAGAAAGTCGGCGGCGGCCCGGTGTACCTGAGCTTTGACATCGACGGTATCGACCCGGCCTGGGCGCCCGGTACCGGCACCCCGGAAATCGGCGGCCTGACCACCATCCAGGCGATGGAAATCATCCGCGGTTGCCAGGGCCTGGACCTGATCGGCTGCGACCTGGTGGAAGTCTCGCCACCTTACGACACCACCGGCAACACCTCGTTGCTCGGTGCCAACCTGCTGTACGAAATGCTCTGTGCGCTGCCGGGCGTGGCTCGCCGCTAACGGTTGCACACCAGGAGTTGCAACAGGGCAGGAGCCATGACAGTCGGGCCGCAACGACGGCCCACTGAGTAGACGAATGACCCGGCGCCAGGCTTGCCTGGCGCCGGGGTCGATCTCACCATAATAAAGATAATTGGAGACACCCATGGCCTTGGACATATTCGTTGTTCTGATCTACGCGGCCGGCATGCTCGCGCTTGGCTGGTTCGGCATGCGCCGGGCAAAAACCCATGAAGATTACCTGGTGGCCGGGCGCAACCTGGGCCCAAGCCTGTACATGGGCACCATGGCCGCCACGGTCCTGGGCGGCGCTTCGACCGTCGGTACCGTACGCCTTGGCTATGTACACGGGATTTCCGGCTTCTGGCTGTGCGCCGCACTGGGCCTGGGCATCATTGCCCTGAACCTGTTCCTGGCCAAACCACTGCTGCGCCTGAAGATCTTCACCGTCACCCAGGTGCTGGAAAAACGCTACAACCCCATGGCCCGCCAGGCCAGCGCGGTGATCATGCTCGCTTACGCGCTGATGATCGCGGTGACCTCGACCCTGGCCATCGGCACCGTCCTGCAAGTGCTGTTCGACCTGCCGTTCTGGGGCGCGGTGCTGCTCGGTGGTGGCGTGGTAGTGGTGTACTCGACCATCGGCGGCATGTGGTCGCTGACCCTGACCGACATCGTCCAGTTCGTGATCAAGACCGTCGGCCTGATGTTCGTCCTGCTGCCCATCTGCCTGTACAAGGTCGGTGGCTGGGATCAACTGGTGGCCAAGCTGCCCGCCAGCAACTTCAGCCTGACCACCATCGGCTGGGACACCATCATCACCTACTTCCTGATCTACTTCTTCGGCATCCTGATCGGCCAGGACATCTGGCAACGGGTGTTCACCGCCCGTGACGAGAAGGTCGCCAAGTACGCCGGCACCACCGCTGGGGTTTATTGCGTGATCTATGGCCTAGTGTGCGCAGTGATCGGCATGGCGGCGCATATCCTCTTGCCGGATCTGGACAACGCCAACAACGCCTTTGCCGCGATCGTCAAATCCGCCCTGCCCGACGGCATCCGCGGCCTGGTGATTGCTGCTGCGCTGGCGGCGATGATGTCGACCGCCAGTGCCGGCCTGCTGGCAGCTTCCACGGTACTGACCGAAGACTTGCTGCCGAAACTGCGTGGCGGCAAGCAGTCGAGCCTGGGCATCAACCGCCTGTTCACCCTGCTGACCGGTATTGCCGTGCTGGGTATCGCCCTGGTGGTGACCGATGTCATCAGCGCGCTGACCCTGGCTTATAACCTGCTGGTGGGCGGCATGCTGATTCCGCTGATCGGGGCCATCTACTGGAAACGCGCCACCACCGCAGCGGCGATCACCAGTATGAGCCTGGGCTTCGTCACCGCTCTGGCGTTCATGATCAAGGACGGGATGGATGCCAACACGCCGATCTACTACAGCCTGGCGATCGGCCTGGTGAGTTTTGTGCTCGTCAGCCTGATGTCGCGCCGCCCGGTAGGCGCCGTCAACCTGGCCTGACCTGCAGATGCAGCACGGCCGTCGCATCAGCAATGATGCGGCGGCCGACGTGTTTTAGCGACGTGGCTGGCGCTTGCGCTGTTCTTCGTCGGTTGGAATCGGCACCGGTTGTAGCGGTGGCGGGATCAGGCCCAAGGCAGCGGCCAGGTCGTGGAGCCAGTTGAACAGATGGTTTCTCATAACTCCCCCTTACGGGTCAGCCTGCACGGCGAACAAATCCTGCGATGCTTCATACAGATCATAGCCCGATGTCTTACATTGCGCATGTTGAAAACATACGACCAAAGCCGAGTTTGATCTCCCTCAAGCACTGACCGCCAGCCCCGGCGCCTGTGCAACTGTTTCCCCTTGTTGCAAATCGAGCCAGGCACTCAGGTTCGCCCCGCGCATGCCCTTGCGCCACATCAGCCAGGTGGTGGCCTGGTCGAACGGCGCTTGCAGGCGATGCACCGCCACCCGCTCCCTGCCCGGCAGGCTGTCGAGCATCGACTGGGCCATCAGCGCCACCCCTGCCCCGGCGATCACGCAGGCGAGCATGCTTGGATATGACTCGATCTCCATGACCCGGCCCATGGCCGCATGATCATCGGCATACCAGGCTTCCAGGCGCATCCGGTAGGAACAACCCTGACGAAAGGTGAACACCGCCCGCCCGGCGACATCGCGGGCACTGCGCACTGGCGCATGGCCGGGCTCGGTGATCAGCACCAGGGTTTCATCGCACAGCGGCACCCCATCGAGCCCGGCCAGGGCTAGCGGTCCATCAACCAATGCCGCGTCCAGGCGGCCACTGAGCAAGCCTTCGAGCAACTCGCCGCTGGGCGCCGCCTGCACCTGCAGGTTCACCGCCGGATAAGCGCTGTGGTACCGGGCCAGCAGCTCCGGCAGGTGAATCGCCGCAGTGCTGTACATCGAGCCGAGGACGAACTCCCCGGCGGGTTGCCCGCCCTGCACGGCGGCAAAGGCTTCATCATGCAGGGCAAGCATGCGCCCGACGTAATCGAGCAGCACCTTGCCCGCCGGTGATAGCTGCAAACGCTGGCGTTCACGGCGGAACAGCTCGACGCCCAGTTGCTCTTCGAGCTGGCGCAGGCGGGTCGACAGGTTCGACGGTACCCGGTGCAGGCGCTCGGCAGCGCGGGTCACCGAGCCCTCCTCGGCCACCGCCTGGAAAATCCGCAACTGGCTGAGCTCCATGAGCCATTCTCCAAAACAGAACAAGTTACTCATCATTATTCAATTTTATTGAAAGTCAACCGGCTTTAGCCTGACGGTCATCCACGCCTGTGCAGGAATCGCCGCCATGTCGCCACTTGCTCGCCTTCTCGCCTGTGCCGTTGCCCTGATGATGGCCATGGGCATTGGCCGCTTCGCCCTGACCCCGCAGCTGCCGCACCTGATCAGCGAAGGCCAGATCAGCCTGACCGCCGCCGGCCTGATCGCCGCCGCCAACTACCTGGGGTATTTCCTCGGTGCGCTGGACGCCATGTTCGCCCGCCGCCCGGGCCAGGTCAGCGCGCGCCTGCACGCAGGGCTGTGGCTGTGTGTAGTGCTGACCCTGGCGTCGTTCTGGGCCAGCGGCTTCTGGGCCCACCTGCTGCTGCGCTTTGGTACCGGCGTGGCCAGCGCCTGGGTGCTGGTCATGCTCACCAGCCTCAGCCAGCAAGTGGCGGCGGCCAGCAACCGGCCACGGCTGGGGGCCCTGGTATTTGCCGGGCCTGGCGTGGGAATTTTGCTTACCGGCATGCTGGCGCTGGTCGTCAACCTCAAGGGCCTGGGTTCGGCGCCTTTGTGGCTGATCTACGCGGCGGTTGCCCTGCTGATGCTGCTGGTCGTGCTGCCAGCGCTGCCACGTCCGCAGCCAGCAATGCCTGCTGGCAGCCCGGCGCTCGCCCAGCCCGCCGCACAAGGGATGGGGCGCTTGGGTGGGGTGTATGCGCTGTACGGTATCGGTTACATCATTCCCGCGACCTTCATGTCGCAGATGGCCAGCGCGCGCTTTCACGGGCACTGGCTGGCTGATCTGTTCTGGCCCGGCTTCGGCCTCGCGGCAGCGCTGGGCGTGGTGCTGGTCAGCCTGCGCCGCCCGGGCATGGGCAGTACCTCACACTGGCTGATCGCAACCCTGTGGCTGCAGGCCGCCGGCGTGTTCGCTTGCCTGCTGGGCAACGGCCTGGGCCTGGCGCTCGGGGTGGTCCTCTGTGGCGGCCCGTTCCTGGCCTGTATGCAACTGGTGATGCAACGCTCGCGAGAGCTGGCACCGCAGGCCAGCCAACGCAATGCCGGGTTGCTGACCGCCTGCTTTGCCCTCGGCCAGCTCAGCGGGCCGTTGCTGGCGGCGCTGAGCAATCAGTTTGCCGGCAGCCTGCAAGCCGCGCTGGTCATCGCGGCCAGCGGCCTGCTACTCGCAGGCGTGCTGCTGTTACGCGCGCAGGCTAGTCGAGCAGGCTGCGCAGGCGTCGGCGCACCCACTGCTCAGCACTGACCAGGGTCACCCCGAGCAGCACCATGATCGCCCCGAGGACGAAGTTCAGGCTCAGCGGCTCGCCGAGCAGCAGCACCCCGAAGGTCACCCCGAACAACGGGGTAATAAAGGAGAACACCGCCAGGTTCGAGGCCAGGTAGCGGCGCAGCAGCCAGAACCAGGTCAGGTAGCTGAAGAACGACACGATCAGGCCCTGGAACAGCAGGCTGCCGATCGACAGCGGGGTGAACTGCACGTGGGTAACCTGACCACTGGCGACGGCTATCAGCAGCAAGCCGACGAAACCGACCGCCAATTGATAGAACAGCGTCAGGGTCGCCGGGGCTTCAGACAACCGCGAAGCACGCACCACCACGGTGGTTGCGCCCCAGGCCAGGCCCGCCAGCACACCGAAGGCATCACCGAGCAACATGCGCCCGTCCAACTGCGCCAACGAGATACCACCTGCAAAAGCAAAGGCAATGCCGCCAAACGCCAACAGGATGCCCAGCCATTGCAAGGGCCGCAGGCGCTCGCTCGGCAGCATGAAATGCAGGCCCAGGGCAGTGAACACCGGTGCGGTGTAAAGGAATACCGACATGTGCGCCGCCGAGGTCAGCTTCAGGCCTTCGGCGATGAACAGAAACTCCAGGCCGAACAGCGCACCGGCCAGCAGACCGCCACGCCAGGTGCTGGCTACCTGATCCCAGCCGCCGCGAAAGCACATCAGCAGGCCGACCAGCACCGCCGCCATGCCCGAGCGCATGGCCTGTTGCATGACCGGGGCGATATCCGGCGCGGCCCACTTGATCATGACCTGCTGGATGCCCCAGATCAGGCACAGTACCAGCATCACCTGCAGGGCAAAGGCATCGGTATTGCGGCGGCTGACGCTCATCGGGCGCCCCCGGAATCAGGCATCGACATGGCAGGTTCTCGGCAGAAGTGGATCCAGCGCCGATTATCAGCGGCAGCGGCCGCTCAATGCCAGCCTTGTGTCGCCTGCTTCAGGCAATCTGCGCCTTGGAGGCCAATTGATCGAAGGTCGTTTCGTCCAGGGGATCGTCCTGTTCATCCAGTACCTGAAGCGGGTGAGCGTTGCCCGGAATGCTGCTGTCCAGCAGGCTCAGCAGCCGCGAGCCACGCTCGGTGAGGACAAAATTCTCACCGTTGCCGCCCTCATCTTCCGGGCGTGAAGCAAAGTAACCGCGCTCGAACAGCAACTTTTCGTACTCACAGGCCAGCGTTTTCAGATGATCGAGATCGCCAGGGGCCGCGCCCTCAACCGCGAGCTGGGCAGCATGCTGCTCGGCGTATGGCCTGGGGGTGAAACTGTGCCCGGCGCTGTTCTGCGCTTCATGCAACAGCCGTTCGATCAGGTCCCAGTCGTAGGTGGTCATCGGCATAGCCTCAATCAGGGGTAAGTAAGATTGTGACCGGTGCGCGGGGCTGCGGTTCGACTGATTTTTAGCGTGCGCCAGCCTGCTGCCCGCTGATCGACAAGCGGTTGCAGGAGCTGAAGGCAGCGGAGAAGAAGGTTTGAAATCGGGGTGAAGCTATCGCTGGCAAGCCAGCTCCCACAAGGACGGCAAAGAACCTGTGGGAGCCGGCCTTGCCGGCGATGAGGCCGGCGCTTACTCCGCAGCCGGCGCCGGCTTGCGGCGCTTGAGCGGTGCCAGGCCATCGGCGCTGGCCAGTGGGGCGTTAGGCTTTGGCTTGGCGGTCGGCTTGCGCTTGGCAACGACCTTCTTATCGCCTTTCTTGTCAGCTTTTTTCTTCTTCACACCGGCCGCCTTGCCCGAGGCCTTGACCTTCTTCGGCCCGGTGTAAGTGCCTTTGACCTCCTTGATCACCCGACGCTCGAAGCTCTGCTTCAGGTAGCGCTCGATGCTCGACATCAGGTTCCAGTCGCCGTGGCAGATCAGCGATACCGCCAGGCCTTCGTTACCGGCACGGCCGGTACGGCCGATGCGGTGCACGTACTCGTCGCCACTGCGTGGCATGTCGAAGTTGATCACCAGGTCCAGGCCGTCGACGTCCAGGCCGCGGGCAGCGACGTCGGTGGCGACGAGGATCTTCGCGCCGCCCTGCTTCAGGCGCTCGATCGCCAGCTTGCGGTCCTTCTGGTCCTTGTCGCCGTGCAGCACGAACGCCTTGTAGTCCTTGGCCACCAGGTGCCCGTAGATGCGGTCGGCCATCACCCGGGTGTTGGTGAAGATGATCGCCTTGTCGTAGGTCTCGTTTTGCAGCAGCCACTGCACGATCTGTTCTTTGTGCTGGTTATGGTCGGCGGTGATGATCTGCTGGCGGGTGCCTTCGGCCAGCTGGCTGACGCTGTTGAGCATCAGGTGTTCAGGGGTTTTCAGCACTTTGCCGATCATGTCGCGCAGGCCTGCACCGCCGGTGGTGGCGGAGAACAGCATGGTCTGCTCACGGTTCGGGCATTCGTTGCACAGGCGCTCGACGTCTTCGGCAAAGCCCATGTCGAGCATGCGGTCGGCTTCATCGAGCACGATGACCTGGACATGCTCCAGGTGCAGGTTGCCGGCATTGAGCTGCTCGAGCAGGCGACCCGGGGTGCCGATCAGCACGTCCGGCACCTTGCGCAGCATCGCCGCCTGTTCCTTGAAGTCTTCACCGCCGGTGATCAGGCCGGCCTTGATGAAGGTGAACTGGGAGAAACGCTCGACTTCCTTGAGGGTCTGCTGCGCCAGCTCGCGGGTTGGCAGCAGCACCAGGGCACGAATTTCGACACGCTTTTGCTTGAGGTCAACCAGGCGGTTGAGCATCGGCAGGACGAAGGCTGCGGTCTTGCCGCTACCGGTTTGCGCCGTCACCCGCAGGTCACGCCCTTGCAACGCCAAAGGGATGGCCGCTGCCTGCACCGGCGTCGGCTCGACAAATTTCAGCTCGGCCACGGCTTTGAGCAGGCGTTCGTGCAGGGCGAATTGGGAAAACACGGGTGTACCTCGGGCATGTGCAAAAAATTCAGTTGCATAGGGTAACGTTTTCCGGCGTCGGAGCCGAATTTCTTTTGGCAACTTCTTGCCAATCCGCGCTCTAATGGCCTTGTTTTCGACTTGCGGACCCTCTACGACACCGTTATGGACATTCAACAGCTGTGGCAAAACACCCTGGACCTCTGGGGCACCCTCGATCAACACCCGGTGCTGCACGCCGGTATCGGCCTGGGCGTATTGCTGGTGATCGCCCTGCTGCTCGGCCGCGTGGCGCGCTTTCTGGTGCTGCACGCCGCCCGCCTGCTCGGCCGCGTGGCGCGCTTTCTGGTGCTGCACGCCGCCCGCCTGCTCGGCCGCCAGCCAGCCCTGCACTGGGTCAATGACCTGCGCGAGAACAAGGTATTCCAGCGCCTGGCCCAGACCACCCCGTCGCTGGTGGTGCAGTTTGGCCTCAAGCTGGTGCCGGAGCTGAGCGCCACCAGCCAGCATTTCCTCGGCAACGTTGCCCTGGCCTTCACCATCCTGTTCCTGACCCTGGCCCTGAGCGCCCTGCTCGACGCCCTGCTGGACATCTACGCACGCACCGAACATGCCCGCACCCGCTCGATCAAGGGCTATGTGCAGTTGGCCAAGATGGTCCTGTTCGTGTTCGGCGCCATCGTCATCGTCGCCACCCTGATCGACCGCTCGCCGCTGTTGCTGCTCTCAGGTCTCGGTGCCATGTCGGCAGTCATCCTGTTGGTCTACAAGGACACCCTGCTGTCATTCGTCGCCAGCGTGCAACTGACCAGCAACGACATGTTGCGGGTCGGCGACTGGATCGAGATGCCCCAGGTGGGCGCCGACGGCGATGTGGTGGACATCACCCTGCACACGGTCAAGGTGCAGAACCACCCGTGAGCTCCGCCCGTTTGACATAACCTGTGAGCTGAACTTGAATGGACACGTACCAACCATTCAGGAAGCAGTCATGCAGCAATCGGGCGGGCGGCGGATCAAGCGCAGCCTGTTCATCGATGCCGGCGGCGTGCGTTTTCTGACCAGCGCCGAAGAGCAGCGCCTGTCCGAGGTGCGCCTGCTGACCGACTACATCGCCCGCAAGCGCAATGAACTGCACAGCTGGAACGAGGCCCAGGGGCCGGTGGCAGAGCTGTCGGCCAACCGCCGCAAGCTGACCAACGTCGGCACCTTCCGCGCCTACGCCCTGGCTTATCTGAAAAGCCACCCGGACATCCAGCCGAACATGACCTGCATGGTCCGCCAGATGCAGACCACCGCCCAGGGCGTGCCGCTGGAAATCTACTGCTTCACCCGCACCACGGTGTGGGCCGAGTACGAGCGTATCCAGGGCGACATCTTCGACTACCTGCTGGCAGTGCTGCCGGAGTTCGGCCTGAGCCTGTACCAGCAGCCGAGTGGCAACGACCTGCGCGCCGGCCTGTTACCCTCGTCCTTGCCCAGCCAGCAGCGGGCGCTGAGCGCCGAGACGACTGAGCCATAGCGACGCCAGGATCACCGCCCCGCCGATGAACAGCCGGCCCAGCGGCTCGTGCTGGTTCCAGATCAGCAGGTTGAGCAGCAAGCCGACCGGCACGTGCAGGTTGTTCATCACCGCCAGGGTGCCGCCTGAAACCAGGCAGGCGCCCTTGTTCCACCAGTACAACCCCAGCGCCGTCGGGCACAGCCCCAGGAACAGCAGCACCAGCCATTGCACGTCGGTGCTCGGCAGGTGCTGGGTGTTGCCGAACAGCAGGAACGCCGGCAGCACCACCAGCAAGGCGCCCAGGTAGAAATAGCCGAAACGCCGGTAATGCGGCAGCTCGCTGGGGTTGCGCGCGATCAGGTGGCGGTACAGCACCTGCCCGGCGGCATAGGTGAAGTTGGCCAGTTGCAGGAGCAAAAAGCCCATGAAGAAGTCCGGGCTGATGCGGTCAAAGCGAATCACCGCCGCGCCGGCAACCGCCACCAGCGCCGCCACCAGCGCCCAGGGGTTGAAGCGCCGGTTCAGGGCATCTTCGATCAGGGTCACGTGCAAGGGCGTGAGAATGGTGAACAGCAGCACCTCCGGCACCGTCAGCACGCGAAAGCTCAGGTACAGGCAGACATAGGTGATGCCGTATTGCAGCGCACCGATCAGCAGCATCGAACGCATGAAGCGCGATTCGACCTGGCGCCAGCGAGTCAGCGGCAGGAACACCAGCCCGGCCAGCAGCACCCGCGCCAGCACGGCGAAGTAGCTGTCGACATGGCCGGCCAGGTACTCGCCGATCAGGCTGAAGGAAAACGCCTGGATCAACGCGACAATCAATAAATAGCCCATGTGTGCCCCTTGCTGTAGAGGCGGCGACCTTAGCGGTTAGCGGCAAACCCGGCAATAGTCGAAGGCCCTGCGGGCCGTATCGCTGGCAGGGCCAGCTCCCACAGTGCTTGCATGCAATCGCGAAATAAAAAAGCCCGGTCCTGCACAAGGCAGTGACCGGGCAGGCACACCCAAAGGAGCAACAGGTGTCAGGCGGGAAAATTCATTGCCGGCTCATGCCACCGCAGCGAGCTGCGCCTTGGCCTGGTTCAGGCCCTTCTCGTGGAAATCGCCGCCCATGTTCAGGCCTTCGGCGTGGATGAAGGTCACGTCATGGATACCGATAAAGGCCATGACCTGGCGCAGGTAAGGTTCTTGATGATCGCTGCTGGCACCGGCATGGATACCACCACGGGCGGTGAGGATGTAGGCGCGCTTGCCGGTCAGCAGGCCCTGCGGCCCGGTTTCGGTGTACTTGAAGGTGATGCCGGCACGCAGTACATGGTCCAGCCAGGCTTTAAGGGTGCTGGGAATGGTGAAGTTGTACATCGGTGCGGCCAGGACCAGCACGTCGGCCGCCAGCACTTCATCGGTCAACTCGTTGGAGCGGGCCAGGGCCTGCAGCTCATCGGCATTGCGCTGGGCTTCGGGCTTCATCCAGCCACCGAGCAGGTTGCCATCCAGGTGCGGCACCGGGTTGACGGCCAGGTCGCGCAGGGTCACCTGGTCGGCCGGGTGGGCAGCCTGCCACTGGCTGACGAAGTCACGGGTCAGTTGCCGGGAGATCGAGTCCTGCTGGCGGGCGCTGCTTTCGATGACGAGTACACGGGACATGGGGCTTGCCTCCATCGGCGAGTTCGGTAAGTCGATGGAGGCAAGATTAATGATTGACCTATCGATAAAAAAGCGTAAAAACTGGGTCCAACCTATCAGTTAAATTGTTTTATTCCGGTTTGCAGCTCAAGGCGATGCGCAGCTTGATGATTTCCCGGTTGAACTTGGCCGTGGCATCGACGCTTTTTTTCGCCGGCACCAGTACGCGGCGCACCCGCGGCGCTTCCGGGCCGTTGCGAAAGGACACCTTGCACTGCGCGGCAACGTCGCCATAGTTGTTCAGGGTGATCGAGCCAATGTCACGGTCGGTGTCGTAGGTGGTGTAGTCGACCTTGACGCCGTCGATATCCTTTTCCACGTCGATGGGATAGGCCAGGGCCGTGAGCGGAAGCAGGGCCAGCAATACAGCACAATATTTCTTCATACGACGCTCTCCATGAAAGAGCGCCAGCTTAGGACAACAGGAGCCGAAGATGAAAGCGCCGCGCGTAACCCTGGACCAGTGGCGGACCCTGCAGGCGGTGGTCGATCATGGTGGCTTTGCCCAAGCCGCCGAGGCCCTGCACCGCTCGCAATCCTCGGTGAGCTACACCGTGGCGCGCATGCAGGACCAGCTCGGCGTGCCGCTGCTGCGCATCGACGGGCGCAAGGCGGTGCTGACCGAGGCCGGCAACGTGCTGCTGCGCCGCTCGCGGCAACTGGTCAAGCAGGCCAGCCAGCTCGAAGACCTGGCCCACCATATGGAACAGGGCTGGGAAGCCGAAGTGCGCCTGGTGGTCGATGCCGCCTACCCCAACGCCCGCCTGGTCCGCGCCTTGAGTGCGTTCATGCCGCAAAGCCGTGGCTGCCGGGTGCGCCTGCGTGAAGAGGTGCTGTCCGGGGTCGAGGAAGTCCTGCACGAAGGCGTCGCCGACCTTGCCATCAGCGGCTTCAACATTTCCGGCTACCTGGGCACGGAGCTCAGTTCGGTCGAGTTCGTTGCCGTTGCCCACCCCGAACACAGCCTGCACCGCCTGGGTCGGGAACTGAGCTTCCAGGACCTGGAAAGCCAGCTGCAGGTGGTGATCCGCGACTCCGGCCGCGCGCAGCCCCGCGATGTCGGCTGGCTGGGCGCCGAACAGCGCTGGACGGTCGGCAGCCTGGCCACCGCCGCGACCTTCGTCAGCAGCGGCCTGGGCTTTGCCTGGTTGCCCCGCCACCTGATCGAACGCGAGCTGCGTGAAGGCCTGCTCAAGCCTTTGCCACTGGATCAGGGTGGCAGTCGCCACCCACTGTTCTACCTTTACTCGAACAAGGACAAACCCCTGGGCCCGGCGACGCAGATCCTCGTCGAATTGCTGCGCAACTTCGACACCGCACCGCTGGATGTGCCCTTCGCCGCGCCCGCCCAAGCCTGACAGGAATCACGCCGATGGCCTACTTCGAACATGAAGGTTGCTCGCTGCACTACGAGGAATACGGCCAGGGCGAGCCACTGGTGCTGCTGCACGGCCTGGGTTCCAGTTGCCAGGACTGGGAAATGCAGGTGCCGACGCTTGCCCGCCAGTACCGGGTGATCCTCATGGACATCCGCGGCCACGGCCGCTCCGACAAGCCCCGCGAGCGCTACAGCATCGCCAGCTTCAGCGCCGACCTTCTAGCCCTGCTCGAGCAGTTGCAGACCGGCCCGGTGCATCTGGTCGGCCTGTCCATGGGCGGCATGATCGGTTTCCAGTTTGCCGTCGATCACCCCGAATGGCTGCGCAGCCTGTGCATCGTCAACAGTGCTCCGGAGGTCAAGCGCCGCAGCCGCAGCGACTGGATCTGGTGGGCCAAGCGCTGGGCCCTGGCGCGGCTGCTGAGCCTTGAAACCATCGGCAAGGGCCTGGCCGAGCGGCTGTTCCCCAAACCGCAGCAGGCCGATTTGCGGCGCAAGATGGCCGAGCGCTGGGCAAAGAACGACAAACGCGCGTACCTGGCCAGTTTCGACGCCATTGTCGGCTGGGGAGTGGCGGAACGCCTGGGGCAGATTCGCTGTCCTACCCTGGTCATCAGCGCCGACCAGGATTACACCCCGGTACAACTTAAAGAGCGCTACGTGGCCCTGATTCCACACGCACGGCTGGCGGTGATCGAAGATTCCCGGCACGCTACGCCCCTGGACCAACCTGACCTCTTCAATCAGACGCTGCTGCAGTTCCTGGCGGCGTCCACCACCTCTCAAGGATCATTGAGCCCATGCTGAAAAAACTCCTGCTCGCCACCTGCTCGGTCGTCTTCGCCACCAGCCTGATGGCCGCTGAAAAAGCGCCTCATGTAATGCTGGAAACCAGCTTCGGTCAGATCGAAATCGAACTGAACGAAACCAAGGCGCCGATCAGCAGCAAGAACTTCCTGCAATATGTGGACAGCGGTTTCTACAACAACACCATCTTCCACCGGGTGATCCCGGGTTTCATGGTCCAGGGTGGTGGTTTCACTGAGCAGATGGTGCAAAAAGACACCAAGCAGCCGATTCGCAACGAAGCCAGCAATGGCCTGCAAAACGTCCGTGGCACGTTGTCGATGGCACGCACCTCCAACCCCAACTCGGCCACCAGCCAGTTCTTCATCAACGTTGCCGACAACGCCTTCCTCGACCCGGGCCGTGACGCCGGTTACGCGGTGTTCGGCAAGGTCGTCAAAGGGATGGATGTGGTCGACCAGATCGTCAACTCGCCGACCACCGTCAAGAAAGGCATGCGCGATGTACCGGTCGACCCGGTGTTCATCAAGTCGGCCAAGCGTATCGACTGACCTCGGGCTTCACAGGGACGTGAACCAGGCCTGCGGGTCGAACTGAACAGGAGTTACCGTTTTCATGCTGTTTCGCCGCTTCGAAAAGCTCATCGACATCTTCCGTGAGGCGCCTACTGCGGCGCCGCCCACCACGGTATGGCCGTTCTATGTGTACTACCTGCGCCAGGTGTGGCCAAGTTTTGCCGCGCTGCTGGTGATCGGATTCATCGGCGCATTGATCGAAGTGGCCCTTTTCAGTTACTTGAGCCGGATCATCGACCTGGCTCAAGGCACCCCTTCGCTTGATTTCTTCAGCGATCACGCTGCCGAACTGCTGTGGATGCTGGTAGTGGCGCTGATTCTGCGCCCGGTGTTTCTCGGCCTGCACGACCTTCTCGTACACCAGACCATCAGCCCGGGGATGACCAGCATGATCCGCTGGCAGAACCATACCTTCGTGCTCAAGCAGAGCCTGAACTTCTTCCAGAGCGATTTTGCCGGACGCATCGCCCAGCGCATCATGCAGACCGGCAACTCGCTGCGCGACTCGGCGGTGCAGGCGGTGGACGCGCTGTGGCACGTACTGATCTATGCGATCAGCTCGCTGGTGCTGTTTGCCGAGGCCGACTGGCGGCTGATGTTGCCGCTGATCACCTGGATCGCCTGCTACATCGGCGCACTCTGCTACTTCGTGCCACGGGTCAAGGCCCGGGCCGTGATCTCCTCCGATGCCCGCTCCAAGCTCATGGGCCGCATCGTCGATGGCTACACCAACATCGCTACCCTGAAACTCTTCGCCCACACCGACTTCGAGCAGCAATACGCTCGCGAAGCGATCAGCGAGCAGACCGAAAAAACCCAGCTGGCCGCCCGCGTGGTCACCAGCATGGACGTGGTCATCACCAGCCTCAACGGCCTGTTGATCGTCAGCACCACGGGCCTGGCGCTGTGGCTGTGGACCCAGTCGCTGATCACGGTCGGTGCCATCGCCCTGGCCACCGGCCTGGTGATCCGCATCGTCAACATGTCCGGCTGGATCATGTGGGTGGTCAATGGCATCTTCGAAAACATCGGCATGGTCCAGGATGGCCTGCAGACTATCGCCCAGCCGGTGAGCGTCACCGACTCGCCGAGCGCACCTGCGCTCAAGGTCGATCGCGGCGGGGTGAAGTTCGACAACGTCAGTTTTCACTACGGCAAGGGCAGCCGCATCATCGACGGCCTGAACCTGGACATCCGCCCAGGCGAGAAGATCGGCCTGATCGGCCCGTCCGGCGCGGGCAAGTCAACCCTGGTCAACCTGCTGCTACGCCTGTACGACCTGGAAAGCGGGCGCATCCTCATCGATGGCCAGGACATCGCCCAGGTGACCCAGGCCAGCCTGCGTGCGCAGATCGGCATGATCACCCAGGACACCTCGCTGTTGCACCGCTCGATTCGCGAAAACCTGCTGTATGGCCGCCCCGACGCCACCGAAGAAGAGCTGTGGGAAGCGGTACGCCGGGCCCGGGCCGACGAGTTCATTCCGCAACTGTCCGATGCCCAGGGCCGCACCGGCTTCGATGCGCATGTGGGTGAGCGTGGGGTCAAGCTCTCCGGCGGCCAGCGCCAGCGCATCGCCATTGCCCGGGTGCTGCTCAAGAATGCGCCGATCCTGATCATGGACGAGGCGACTTCAGCACTGGACTCGGAAGTTGAAGCAGCAATCCAGGAGAGCCTGGAAACCCTGATGCAGGGCAAGACCGTGATCGCCATTGCCCACCGGCTGTCGACCATCGCCCGCATGGATCGTCTGGTGGTCCTGGAGAAAGGCCGGATCGCCGAGATGGGTAGCCACGCGGAGTTGCTGGCGCATCAAGGGTTGTATGCACGGTTGTGGCATCACCAGACCGGGGGGTTTGTCGGGATCGACTGACAGTAACCTCATCGCGGGTCAAGCCCGCTCCCACAGTGGGAGCGGGCTTGACCCGCGATGAGGCCCTCAGCCTTGCCGATAAGGCAACGCCGAACGCGCCTCCTCGGCATAGGCCAACACCCCCGCCCGCTCCTGCTGCAGGAACTCCTCCACCGCCCGGCGCAAGCCCGGGTGCAGCAGGTAATGCCAGGAGCGGGTGATCACCGGCTCAAAACCGCGAATCAGCTTGTGCTCACCTTGCGCCCCGGCATCGAAACGCTGCAGACCTTCGGCAATCGCCAGGTCCATGCCCTGGTAGAAACAGGTCTCGAAGTGCAGCCGGTCGAACGCGTCCAGGCAGCCCCAATAACGACCATACAGGCTGTCGCCACCGACCAGGCTGAAGGCCATGGCGACATCGCGGCCGCCCTGACGGGCCATGACCACACGAATCGCTGCGGGCATGCGCTCAGCCAGCAGACTGAAAAACGCTCGGGTCAGATAAGGCGCACGACGGCGTACGGCATAGGTGTTGGCATAACAGGCAAAAACGAAATCCCACTGGGCCTCGCTCAGTTCATCACCGCGAAACCAATGAAACTCGATGCCGTGCCCCACGACCTGCTCACGCTCCTTGCGCATCTGTTTGCGCTTGCGTGAACTCAAGGTGTCGAGAAAATCCTGGAAGTCGCGGTAGCCCTGGTTACGCCAATGAAACTGGCAACCCAGGCGTTCCATCCAGCCTTCACGCTCGCGCATCAGCGCATCGGCACGCTCATCGGTGAAGTTGATATGCGCGCCGGACATCCCCTGTGCAAACAGTTCCTCCGTCAGTTGATCGACCAGCTCGGCCGCCGCATGCGGGTCGCCAAGCAAGCGCGGGCCGGTCACCGGCGAGAACGGCACGGCGCAGAGCAGCTTGGGATAATAGGCAATCCCCGCCCGCTCACAGGCATCGGCCCAACCGTGGTCGAACACGTACTCGCCGAATGAGTGGGTCTTCACATAGGCCGGCAAGGCCGCGCGCAGCTGGCCGGCACTGTCGGTGAGCAACTGATGCGCCGGGCTCCAACCGGTGTGGCGGCTGACGCTGCCGCTGTCCTCCAGGCTGGACAGAAACGCGTGGCGCAAAAACGGCTGCTCCTGCGGCACCAGGGCATCCCAGGTGGCAGGCGTGAGTTCGGCAAGGTGTTGCAGGATGAGCTTGGGCATTGACGCAGTCTGCCTCGTCGCGCAGACGAAAAAAAGCCCCGCACAAGCGGGGCTGAAGATCTAACGGATGAGGAGCGGTATTGCTTAGAACACGTACTGCGCGCGCATGACGAAACCGTCGCCGCTGTCGTCGCCGGCAGCGTTCTCGGCATTGTCGACCTTGGCTTTGACGTACACGCCGCTGAGCTTGATCGACTCGTTGGCGTACCAGTTCAGACCAACGTTATGCACCTTGCCTTCGATATCGCTGACGTTGGCAAACGCGCCGTTGTCGTCATCGACGCTCAGGTGGTCATAGCGGTAGAACACTTCCCAGGCACCGATCTGTTTGTTCGACGGTTTGATGCTGTCGAACTTGCCGAGCTTGTAGCCACGGGCCTCACCGGTGATGGTGTAGGCCAGCTGGCCGTAGTAGCCGTCAGCCTTGATGTCGGAGAACGCGGCGCTGTCGGCCTGGACGTCACGCTTGACGTATTCGCCCTGAGCCGAGAACGGGCCCATGGCCCAGGCCGCTTCCAGACCCCAGGCCTTGTCGGTGTCATAGGCACCGGCCGGGGTGTTGTTGCGGCCGCCCAGGGTCAGGCGGTTGCCGTTGGTACCGGCATCCTGGCCGCCGTCGGTGCTGACGCCGCGCATGCCCAGGCGGCTGCGGATACGGCCGTCGAACGCGGTGTCGGAGAGGTCGCGCTGTGCATAGTTGATACCGAAGTGCAGGACGTTGCCGGCTTCGTGCATCGGTGCGAAGACGCCGCGCAGGTTGAACTGCTTGGTGCTGTCGCCGTCCTTGTCCTGGTTGGTGGCGTCCTTGGCGAAGGCACCGACCGAGCCATACAGCGAGTCACCGGCGTTGCCCGAAACCTGCAGGCCCAGGCCGCCGTTGTGGGCGTTGGTCCAGTCGACCAGGTCGTAGGCCGCGGTGCGTTCCTGAGCGGTTACCCACTTGGAGCTGGTGGCTTTTTCCAGGCCGAACTCAGGGTCGAAACGACCGAACTTGATCGATACCGGGCTGAAGCCGTTGTAGGCCAGCGAGGCTTCATCGAAGTAACCGTCTTCGGAGCGATTGTCACCGCCGGAGTTGTGCGAGAAGTCGTAAGCGATCTGGTAGGCCCAGTCCTTGTACATCACGCCGCCCAGCTCCAGGTAGGCGCGGCGGAAGTAACCGGCGTCAGCGGTGTTGCCGTTGTTGGTGTAGAAACCGTCAAAACGGCTGTAGTCGGCCTGAATCCGACCGCCCAGCTTGAAGCTGAACTCTTTGTCGGTGGTAGCGACCTCGAGGCCACCCTTGGTCTTGACTACGATATCGGCGCCGTCGGTGGTCACGGTACCCGCGAAAGCCTGGGCGGTAACGGCCATGGCCAAGGCGCTGGCTGCGAAACCTGCGAAGTGCTTACGGATCATCGAAGAAGCTCCCCTACTTTATGGTCTTGATAATGTTGGAAAAACACGCGGCTCAAGCCACTTGTGCTGGGGAGGAATCTTGGCGGGGGCTTATGTCAGATCAGTGGCTTTTAGATAAATGTTTTGTGACAAGGGAACTTTTTTACTTCGAAATGAAATAAGCCGGAAAGCTCCGTTGCAGAGCCTTCCAAGCGTGATTCAGGAGTTTTTCAGCGCCCGGGCCAGACGCTCGGCCAGGGCATCGCTGTCGACCACCGGCGCCTCCGGCAAGGCCCGCACCGTCGCCTGGGCCACGCGCATCTGCTTGAGAAAGCGCCGGCAGTGACGACAGAACAACAGGTGCTGACGCACCATCAGGCGCTCGCCCAGGGTCAGTTGTTCATCCAGGTAGTCGCTTGAGCGGGCGACGAGTTGCTTGCAGCTCAGCATTGGCCGGTTTCCTCGAAATGTTCCAGGGTCGCGAAGACCTTCAGGCGCGCCCGGTGCAGCAGCACGCGGACATTGGAGAGGGAAATCTCGAGAAGATTACAGATCTGCTCAAGCTCCAGGCCCTGCCGCTCGCGCAACACCAGCACACTGCGTTGCAGTTCCGACAGGCTCAGCAAAGTATGTTCAAGGCATTCGCGCAACTGCTCACGGCTGAGCATGGCCTCTGGCGTGTCTTCGTGCCAGGCCGAGGGCCCGTGCAGCCAGTGCCCGTCAGTGGCGAAGCGCTCGTCGCCGACCGTGCCATGAGGGCCAGGCAGGTCATCGAGCAGCACTTCGCGACGGTTCTGTTTGTAGCGGGTCTTGGCCGCGTTGGCGGTAATGGTGAGCAGCCAGGTCTTGAGGCTCGAACGCTGCTCGAAGCCCTTGAGGTTACGCACCACCGCCAGCCAGGCATCCTGTACCGCCTCATCGGCGTGCCGGCGGCCGACAATCGCGTAGGCGACTGCGCGCATGGCGCCCTGATAGGTGTCGACCAGTTCCTTGAACGCTTGTTGCTCACCCTTGAGCAGCCGCTCCAGCAAGCGGGCTTGTTGTTCGCCAGTCATCGCCATCCATCCATCGTTCTGCGGGTAGAGTCCGATTAGGCGGATTTGTTACAGCCAACGCCATCAGCGAAGTGCACCAGCACGGTGGGACACTTCGCCCTTAACTGAAGCTCAGCGCTTGCGCAGGATCACGCTACCGATCGAATAACCGGCGCCGAACGAGCTGAGCACGCCCAGCGCGCCCTGTGGCAGGTCATCCTGATGCTTGTGCAAGGCGATCACCGAGCCTGCCGAACTGGTGTTGGCATAGCTGTCGAGGATCACCGGTGCCTCTTCTTCCAGGGCATCACGGCCGAGCAGTTTCTTGACGATCAGGTGGTTCATGCTCAGGTTGGCCTGGTGCAGCCAGAAGCGCTTGACGTCGCTGACGTTGAGGCTGTTATCGGTCAGGTGCTGGCCGATCAGCTCGGCAACCATCGGGCAGACCTCGCGGAACACCTTGCGGCCTTCCTGGACGAACAGCTTGTCGGGGGCGCCGATGCCCTCTTCGCCCGCGCGGTTGAGGAAGCCGAAGTTGTTGCGGATGTTGTTCGAGAACTGGGTCAGCAGCTTGGTGCTGACAATGTCGAACTGATGCTTGGAGGTCGCCAGGTCGGCGCGCTCGACCAATACGGCGGTGGCTGCATCACCAAAGATGAAATGGCTGTCGCGGTCACGAAAGTTCAGATGACCGGTGCAGATTTCCGGGCTGATCACCAGCACCGCGCGGGCCTGGCCCAGTTGCACGCTGTTGCAGGCGGTCTGGATGCCGAAGGTGGCCGACGAGCAGGCCACGTTCATGTCGAAACCAAAGCCGTTGATGCCCAGGGCCTGTTGCACTTCGATGGCAATGGCCGGGTACGGGCGCTGCAGGTTGGAACAGGCAACGATGACCGCATCGACGTCCGCAGCCGTGCGGCCTGCGCGTTGCAGGGCCTGCTCGGCGGCGGCCACGGCCATCTGGCAGAGGATCGACGGTTCGTCGTTGGCGCGCTCCGGCAGGCGCGGCTTCATGCGCTGCGGATCGAGGATGCCGTCCTTGTCCATGACGAAGCGGCTTTTGATCCCCGAGGCTTTTTCAATGAAGGCGGCGCTGGACTCGGCCAGGGCCTGGACCTCACCGCGCTCGATGGCGCCAGCGTTGTCGCGGTTGAACTGCTGCACGTAGGCGTTGAAGGACTCCACCAGCTCTTCGTTGGAGATGCTGTTGGCCGGGGTGTACAGGCCGGTGCCGCTGATGACGACGTTATGCACGGTCGTTCCTCTGTTCGTGGCCATTGCCAGCCCGGCAACGGCCTGTTCGGTCGGTTTTAGTTGGCACCAAAGTACCAACTTTGACTGGCAATGACCCTGACGTGCAGGGCCCCTGCGCAGTGCTGCATTCGAGAGCCGCGCACGCCCGGCAGGTAATTCCGGGGTACGCGGCGAATATCAGCCAAGTGTGCCACAACTGCAGGGGTTTAGGCTTCCACCTGACTCCACTGCTTGCTCAGTCGTTTGTCGGAAACCGGCACCTTGGTACCCAACTGCTGGGCGAACAGCGACACCCGGTATTCCTCCAGCCACCAGCGGTACAGCTGCAGCTGCTCATCGCGCTTGCCTTCCTGGGCATGCTTGTCGAGACGGGTCTGGTACTGGCTCCAGAGGTTGCCCAGCTCACCACTCCAGACCCGGTCCTTCTGCACCTGGGAACCGAGTTTCTCCAGGCGCAATTCGATGGCCCTGAGGTAGCGTGGCAGTTCCTTGAGCCACAGCCCCGGGGTTTCGCGGACAAAGCCCGGGTAGACCAGGTTAGCCAATTGCTGCTTGATGTCGTTGAGGGCCACGGCCTGAGCCAGGTCGATCTTGCCCTTGAAGCGCTTTTGCAGGCCGTGCCAGAGTTTGAGGATGTCCAGGGTCAGGCGCGCCAGGCGTTCGGCGTGCTCGGCCCAGCTTCCGCGCTTGCGCTCGGCCAGCGAGGCCAGGCCTGCGCCATCGCGCGGCAGGGTGCTTTCACCTTCAAGGATGCAGCTGTCGAGGCTGGCCAGCAGGATATCTTCGACCAGCGCCTCGACCCGGCCCAGTTCACGGTACAACAAGCCAAGCTCGGTCAGCCCCGGCAGCTTGCCGCGCAGGAACTTGGCCGGCTCCGCCAGTTGCTGCAGCAACAAGCGCTGCAAGGCACGGCGGTGCTGGAATTCGGCTTCGGCCTGGGTCGAGAAACGCCCCTCCTTGACCGTGCCGTTGTCTTCCACCAGCGCCGGATACACCGTCATCGACAGCCCGGCAAACTTCTGTTGCGCGGTCTCGGCCACCTGGGTAAAGGCCTTGGCCTGCACCGGCTGCTGGCTTTGCGCAGTCTGCGGCACCGCCAATGCCGCCTGACTGGCAGCGGCGAAGCGTGCAGTCAGTTCAGCCAGGTCGCGGCCTTCACCAAGGAACTTGCCCTGGCCATCGACCACTTCCAGGTTCATCTTCAGATGGCTGTCGACCTGCGAAGCGGCTTCGGCCCAGGCTTCATCGCTGACCCGCGCACCGGTCATGCGCAGCAGCTCGCGGCCCAGCGCCTGGGGCAACGAGCCTTCGCCAAAGCTCATGCGCTGCAACGCGGCCTTGACGAAGTCCGGCACTGGCACGAAGTTCTTGCGCAGCGCCTTGGGCAGGTTGCGCACCAGGCCAATACACTTGGCTTCCAGCAGGCCCGGCACCAGCCACTCCAGGCGCTCGCCCGGTAGGCTCGGCAACAGGGGCGCAGGCACCCGCACGGTGACGCCGTCTCGCGGATGGTTCGGCTCGAAGTGGTAGCTCAGGGCCAGGCTCAGGTCGCCCAGGCGCAAGGTGTCCGGGTACTGCGCGGCGGTGACTTCACTGGCCTCGCGGGCCAGCACGTCTTCCTCGCGCATGATCAACAGCTGCGGGTCTTTCTGGCTGTTGACCCGGTACCAGCTGTCGAACGTTGCGGTCTGGTGGATCTCCGCCGGCAGGCGCGCTTCATAGAAACCGTACAAGGTTTCTTCATCGGCGAGGATGTCGCGCCGACGGGCCTTGGCCTCCAGCTCGTCGAGCTGCTCAAGCAAGCGCCGGTTGGCGCTCAGGCATTTGGCCTTGGACTGGATCTCGCCACCGACCAGCGCCTCGCGGATAAACAGCTCGCGGGACATCACCGGGTCGACCGGGCCGTAATGCACTGGCCGACGGCCGACCACGATCAAGCCATAGAGGGTGACCTGCTCGAAGGCCACCACCTGGCCGCGCTTCTTCTCCCAGTGCGGTTCGAAGTGGTTTTTCTTGATCAGGTGCCCGGCCAGCGGCTCGATCCAGTCCGAATCGATCTTGGCCACCATGCGCGCATAGAGTTTGGTGGTTTCCACCAGCTCGGCGGTCATCAGCCACTGCGGGCGCTTCTTGCCCAAACCGGACGACGGGTGCACCCAGAAGCGCCGCTGACGGGCACCGAGGTAATCACCGTCTTCGGTCTTCTGGCCGATCTGGCTGAGCAGGCCGGAGAGAATCGCCTTGTGCAGGCGCGGGTAGTCAGCAGGCTCTTTATTGATGCTCAACTGCAGGTCGCGGCAGATCAGGCTCAGCTGCCGGTGAGCATCGCGCCATTCGCGCAGGCGCAGGTAGTTGAGGAAGTTCTTCCGACACCAATTGCGTAGCGGGCTGGCGGTCAGGGCCTGGCGCTGCTCCTCGAAGCCGCGCCACAGGTTGACCAGCGCGGCGAAGTCGGAGTCGGCATCCTTCCATTGGGCATGGGCCTGGTCCGCCGCTTGCTGGCGCTCCGGTGGACGCTCGCGCGGGTCTTGCACCGACAGCGCACTGGCGACGATCAACAGCTCGTTAAGGCTGCCTTGCTTGGCGCCTTCGAGCAGCATGCGGCCCAGCCGCGGGTCCACCGGCAGGCGCGCCAGTTGCCGGCCCAGTGGCGTCAGCTGGTTCTCGCGGTTGACCGCCGAGAGCTCCTGCAACAGGTTGAAGCCGTCGCTGATGGCCTTGCCATCCGGTGGTTCGATGAACGGGAACGCGTCGATCTCGCCCAGGCGCAGGTGCAGCATCTGCAGGATGACCGCAGCGAGGTTGGTGCGCAGGATTTCCGGGTCGGTAAAGGCCGGCCGCGCGTTGAAGTCTTCTTCGCTGTACAGGCGCACGCAGATGCCCGGCTCGACCCGGCCGCAACGGCCCTTGCGCTGGTTGGCACTGGCCTGGGACACGGCTTCGATCGGCAGGCGCTGGACCTTGGCCCGGTAGCTGTAGCGGCTGATCCGCGCGGTGCCGCTGTCGATCACATAGCGAATGCCCGGCACTGTCAGCGAGGTTTCGGCGACGTTGGTGGCCAGCACCACGCGCCGCCCCGGATGGGACTGGAAAATCTTCTGCTGCTCGGCCGGTGACAGGCGCGCGTACAACGGCAGGATTTCGGTGTGGCGCAACTGGGCCTTGCGCAACATCTCGGCGGCGTCGCGAATTTCGCGCTCGCCCGGCAGGAACACCAGCACATCGCCCGGGCCTTTGCCCAGGCTGCGCTCGTGGGCGGCGATCTCATCAAGGGTGGCGAGGATCGCCTGGTCAACGGTGAGGTCGTCCTCGACGCGGTTGCCCTCCTCGTCCTGCTCACTGGTCAATGGCCGGTACCAGGTTTCCACCGGGTAGGTGCGGCCCGACACTTCGATAATCGGCGCATCGTTGAAGTGCTTGGAGAAGCGCTCAAGGTCAATGGTCGCCGAGGTGATGATGACCTTGAGATCGGGACGGCGTGGCAGCAGGGTCTTGAGGTAGCCGAGCAGAAAGTCGATGTTCAGGCTGCGCTCGTGGGCTTCGTCGACAATGATGGTGTCGTAGCGCTCAAGAAAACGGTCGTGCTGGGTTTCGGCCAGGAGGATGCCGTCGGTCATCAGCTTGACCAGGGTGTTGGCGTCGCTCTGGTCTTCAAAGCGCACCTGGTAGCCAACCAGCGCCCCCAGTGGCGTGCCCAGCTCTTCGGCGACCCGGGTAGCGACACTGCGCGCAGCAATCCGCCGTGGCTGGGTATGGGCGATCAGGCCATGCTGGCCGCGGCCAAGCTCCAGGCAGATCTTCGGCAACTGGGTGGTTTTGCCCGAGCCGGTTTCACCGGCGATGATCAGCACCTGGTGCTCGGCCAGCACCTTTTTGATCTCGTCACGCTTGGCCGCAATCGGCAGGCTGTCGTCGTAACGGATGCTCGGCACGCTGGCCTGGCGCGCAGAGACCTGGGCGCAGGAGGCCTGAACCTTGTCGACCCATTGCGCAAGCTTGGCCTCGTCCGGGCGCTTGCGCAGCTCGTGCAGCTGCCGGCGCAGGCGGTGACGTTCGGCAATCATGGCGTGGTCGAGGTTTTTCAGCAGTTGATCAATCGCGTGGTCAGTCATGGGGGCTTTTTAGTCGTGCAGGTGAGCCTGCTTTTGCATGATCGGCTTTTTCAAGGGCTGCGATTGTCGCAGATTTGCCGACGCTCGGCACGGTTGCAGGCGGCCCGGACATTGTTTAGTCAAGACTTACCTGAAGTTGCATAAAGGCTTATTTAATGAACCTTCCCCGGCATGGGAGTATCCAGGCATGACTTCGTCTCCCGGTTTGCCCCGCCCGCTGCTGCGTCCTTCGTTCCCGAAGGTGCGGGCACGCTCTGGGGAAAATCCGCTGGTGCACATCATTCTCGCCTTCTGGGCCTTGTGGCACTGCCGCCATGCCCGCCCACCGGACGCCCGCCTCGCTCTGCACTGAACCGTGCGGCCAGCTTCTGGCCGACCTTCCTTGTCGATGACTGCCGCCTGACCGGCAAGGCAGTCCTGTGCGCCTGACGGCGCGAGCGAGAGCACCATGCAATTTGCCCCCATCGAGCAGGCCCGAACGTTCCTGGCCGCCAACCCCGATATCGAGATGATCGAGCTGTTCATCCTCGACGCCAATGGCGTGCCGCGCGGCAAGCTGCTGCACCGCGAAGAGCTGCTGGCGGTGTACGAAAGCGGTCGGCCATTGCCCAGCACCATCCTCGGCCTGACCCTGAACGGCGACGATGTGGAAAACTCCGGGCTGGTCTGGGATGTCGGCGACATTGATTGTCGCGCCTATCCACTGGAAAACAGCCTGGTGCGTCTGCCGTGGCGGCAGATTCCCACGGCAGCGCTGCAGGTCAGCATGCACCCCAGCGAAGGCCTGCCGGCGAGCATTGCCGACCCGCGCCATCTGCTGATCAAGGTCATCGATGCGCTCAAGGCCGACGGTTACTACCCGGTGATGGCCTGCGAGCTGGAGTTCTACCTGCTTGACCAGAAGCGCGACAGCCAGGGCCGGCCGCAACCGGCGCTGGACAGCGACGGCGGCCGCCCGCGTGGCACCCAGGTCTACGGCCTGCGCGAACTGGAACAGATCGAGCCGTTTCTCGCCGACCTCTATGCTGCCTGCAAAGCCCAGGGCATTCCGGCGCGCACGGCGATTTCCGAGTACGCCCCGGGCCAGGTGGAAATCACCCTGGAACATGGCGATGCGCTGCTCGCCATGGACCAGGCGGTGCGCTACAAACGCCTGGTCAAGGGCGTGGCGCACAAGCACGGGATGCAGGCCTGCTTCATGGCCAAGCCGTTCGATCACCTGGCCGGCACCGGCATGCACATGCACGTGAGCCTGGCCGACGCCCAGGGCCACAACCTCTATGCCAGCGAAGACAAGGCTGGCACGCCACTGCTGCGCCAGTCGGTGGCCGGCATGCTCGAGCTGCTGCTCGACTCACTGCTGCTGTTTTGCCCCAACGCCAACTCCTATCGACGCTTCCAAGCCAACAGCTATGCGCCGCTGGCGCCGACCTGGGGGGTGGATAACCGCACCGTCAGCCTGCGCGTGCCAGGCGGCCCGGCCAATAGCCGGCATATCGAGCACCGCATCTGCGGCGCCGATGCCAACCCTTACCTGGCCGCGGCGGCGATCCTTGCCAGCCTGCATCACGGCATCCGCCAACAACTCGACCCGGGCGCACCGGTCGAGGGCAATGGCTATGCCCAGGCCACCGAACTGCTGCCCACCGACTGGCTGACATCACTGACTGCGCTGGAGCGTTCGAGCTGGGCACGGGAGGCCTTCGGCGCCGAGTTCCTCGGCGTGTACCTTGCGGTCAAGCGCGCCGAGTACCGCCAGTTCATGGCCGAAGTCGGCGAGCAGGACTGGCGCTGGTACCTGACCCAGGCCTGACTCTCTCTTTTTGCGCCAAGGATTTTTGTCATGAATGCAGCCGTAAATCCCGGCCCTGCCCAGCGCAGTGCCTCCTACTACACCGCAAGCCTCAATGACGCCACGCAGTACCCGACGCTCAAGGGCACGGTGAAGGTCGATGTGGCAATCATCGGCGGTGGCTTTACCGGTGTCGCCAGCGCCGTGGAGCTGGCCGAACGCGGCCTGAAGGTCGCCATTGTCGAAACCAATCGCATCGGCTGGGGCGCCAGCGGGCGCAACGGCGGCCAGGTCACCGGCAGCCTCTCGGGCGATGAAGCGATGCGCAAGCAGATGCGCGACAAGCTCGGGGACGAGGTCGATGACTTCATCTGGCACCTGCGCTGGCGCGGCCACCAGATCATCGAGCAAAGGGTGGAACGCTACGGCATCGACTGCGACCTCAAGCGCGGCCACCTGCACGCGGCGATGAAAGATTCGCACATGGGCGAACTGCGCACCTTCGCCGCCGAGGCCGAGCGCCGCGGCATGGGCGATCAGGTCGAGCTGCTCGACCAGCATGCCATGCGCGAACACCTGCAAAGCCCGCTGTACTTAGGCGCCTTGAAGAACCGCCGTAACCTGCACCTGCACCCGCTCAACCTGTGCCTGGGCGAGGCCCGTGCCGCGCATAGCCTGGGCGCGTTGATCTTCGAGAACTCCGAGGTACTGGACATCATTCACGGCGACCAACCAGCCGTGGTGACGGCCCACGGCCGGGTCGAAGCCAAGCAGGTTTTGTTGGCCGGCGACGTCTATCACAAACTGGAAAAGCGCCAGCTCAAGGGCAAGATCTTCCCGGCCATGGGCGGCATCGTCACCACCGCGCCGCTGGGTGAGCTGGCCGCGCAGATCAACCCGCAGGACCTGGCGGTGTACGACTGCCGCTTCGTCCTCGACTACTACCGGCTGACCGCCGATGGCCGCCTGCTGTTCGGCGGTGGCGCCAACTATTCCGGGCGCGACTCACGGGATATCGCCGGTGAACTGCGCCCGTGCATCGAGCGCACCTTTCCGGCGCTCAAGGGCGTGCCGATCGAGTTCCAGTGGAGTTGTGCGATGGGGATTGTGGTCAACCGCATTCCGCAGCTGGGCAAGCTTTCGGATAACGTCTGGTACTGCCAGGGTTATTCCGGGCACGGCATCGCCACCAGCCATATCATGGGCGAAATCATGGCCGAAGCACTGACCGGGACACTGGAGAAATTCGATACCTTTGCCGGCTGCAAACACATCAAGGTGCCGATGGGCGATGTGCTGGGCAATCCGTTGCTGGCGGCGGGGATGTGGTACTACCAGATGCTCGAAAAATTGCGCTGAAACCATCGCTGGCAAGACAGCTCCCACAAGGGCCAATTACACCGTACCTGTGGGAGCTGGCTTGCCAGCGATCGAGCGCGAAGCGCTCGCCTGAAACTCAGGCGATCTTCTTAAGGCCCAGCTTCTTCAGCTCTTCATCACGCAGTTCACGGCGCAGGATCTTGCCAACGTTGGTCGTCGGCAACGCATCACGGAACTCGACAAAGCGTGGCACTTTGTAGCCGGTGACATTAGCGCGCATATGCTCCATCACCTGTTCCTTGGTCACGGTCATGCCCGGCTTGACCACGATGAAGATCTTGATCACCTCACCGGACTTCTCGTCCGGCACGCCGATGGCTGCACACTGCAGCACGCCCGGCAAGGCCGCCAGCACATCTTCGAGCTCGTTCGGATAGACGTTGAAACCGGAGACCAGGATCATGTCTTTCTTGCGGTCGACGATACGCATGTAGCCGTCCGGCTGGATCAGGGCGATGTCACCGGTCTTCAGCCAGCCTTCGCTGTCGAGGATCTCGTGGGTGGCATCTTCACGCTGCCAGTAGCCCTTCATCACCTGCGGCCCTTTCACGCACAGCTCGCCGACTTCGCCCAGGGCCAGTTCCTGGCCGGCGTCGTCGATGATCTTGCACAGGGTCGAGGGCATCGGAATACCGATGGTGCCGATCTGGTTCTGCTCGGCCGGGTTGACCGCTGCCACCGGGCTGGTCTCGGTCATGCCGTAACCTTCGCAGATGGCGCATCCGGTCACTGCCTTCCAGCGCTCGGCGACACTCATCTGCAGCGCCATGCCGCCCGACAGGGTGATCTTCAGGCCGGAGAAATCCAGCTTGCGGAAACTCTCGTTGTTGCACAGGGCGACGAACAAGGTATTGAGGCCGACAAAGCCGCTGAACTTCCACTTGCCCAGTTCCTTGACCATCGCCGGCAAGTCGCGCGGGTTGCTGATCAGGATGTTGTGGCTGCCGATCAGCATCATCGCCATGCAATGGAAGGTGAAGGCGTAGATGTGGTACAGCGGCAGCGGCGTGATCAGGATCTCGCAACCTTCGTTGAGGTTCGAGCCCATCAGCGCCCGGCATTGCAGCATGTTGGCCACCAGGTTGCGGTGGGTCAGCATCGCGCCCTTGGCCACCCCGGTAGTGCCGCCGGTGTATTGCAACACGGCCACATCATTACTGTCCGGATTGGCTTCCTGAACAGTCTTGCCGCGGCCTTTGCTCAAGACATCGTTGAACTTCACCGCTTTGGGCAGGTGATAGGCCGGGACCATTTTCTTCACGTACTTGATCACGCTGTTGATCAACAGGCGTTTAACCGGTGGCAACAGGTCGGCCACTTCGGTGACAATAACGTGTTTGACCTGGGTCTTGGGCACCACCTTCTCGGCCAGGTGCGCCATGTTCGCCAGGCAGACCAGCGCCTTGGCGCCGGAGTCATTGAACTGGTGCTCCATTTCCCGCGCGGTATACAGCGGGTTGGTGTTGACCACGATCAGGCCCGCCCGCAGGGCACCGAACACGGCAACAGGGTATTGCAGGACGTTGGGCAGCTGCACGGCAATACGATCACCCGGCTGCAGGTCGGTATGCTGTTGCAGGTAGGCGGCAAAGGCCCCCGACAACTCATACAACTCGCCGTATGTAATGGTTTTGCCCAGGTTGCTAAAGGCCGGTTTATCGGCAAAGCGTTGGCAAGACTGCTTCAATACCGCCTGAATATTCGGATACTCATCAGGATTGATTTGCGAGGCAATCCCGGCTGGGTACTTATCCTTCCAAAAATTTTCGATCATGGAAGCCCACTCCTCCAGCAACAGCGAATTCTTCACCGCAGTCGATGCGATTATTATTGATATAAGATTACGGTTTATTGCAAACCAGATAATCCGAAGCGGGCCGAGAGTAGCAGCTTTGCCAAGGGCCGCCTAGAGCTAAAGTAGCCCAAACAGTCACGTAAATGACTCTTGATTATCACGTAGTCATTTTTAGAGTAAAAATTCTAAAGTATTGAGTTTCAAGAAACAAGCCGCAAGCTGGAGGCGTGCTTGCGGCTTGCCGTCAGGCTATATCGCGCAACTCCCTGCGCAGAATCTTGCCCACCGCCGTCATCGGCAACGACTCCCTCAGCACAATGTGCTTGGGCACCTTGTAGCCCGTGAAATTGGCCTTGCAGTAGGCTTTCAGCTCTTCAAGGCTCACCCCGCCCTCACGCGGCACCACGAACAGCTTGACCGCCTCGCCCGAGCGCTCGTCGGGGATGCCGATCACCGCGCAACTGGCCACCTGCGGATGGCCCATCACCACCTCTTCGATCTCGTTGGGGTACACGTTGAAGCCCGAGACGATGATCATGTCCTTCTTGCGGTCAACGATGCGGGTAAAACCATCCGGGTCGATCACCGCAATGTCGCCGGTCTTGAACCAGCCTTCGCTGTCCAGCGCCTCGGCGGTCGCCTCGGGGTGCTGCCAGTAGCCTTTCATGACTTGCGGGCCCTTGATGCACAACTCGCCACGCTCGCCAAAGGGTTGCTCGACGCCCTCGTCGTCAATGACCTTGAACGCCGTGCCCGGCACCGGGATGCCCACGGTGCCCAGGCGCGCCAGCTGGCCATAGGGGTTGGTGCTGGCGACCGGCGAGGTTTCGGTCAGGCCGTAGCCTTCGACAATGCGGCAGCCCGTGAGGCTTTCCCAGCGCTCAGCGGTGGCCGTGACCAGTGCGGTACCACCGGAGTTGGTGACTTTCAGCGCCGAGAAGTCGAGGTTCTTGAACTCGGGGTGGTTCATCAGTGCCACGAACAGGGTGTTGAGCCCCAGCAGCGCAGAAAACTTCCACTTCTTCAGTTCCTTGATAAAACCAGGAATGTCCCGCGGATTGGTAATCAGCACGTTGTGGTTACCGGTAACCATCATGCACATGCAGTTCGCGGTGAAGGCATAGATATGGTAGAGCGGCAGCGGTGCAATCATCACCTCCTGCCCTTCCTTGATCAGGCGCTGGCCATCGGGCCCATGCTGGGAGAAACACGCCAGCACCTGGAGCATGTTGGCCACCAGGTTGCCGTGGCTCAGCATCGCGCCCTTGGCCAGGCCCGTGGTGCCACCGGTGTACTGCAGCACGGCGATGTCGTCCAGGCTCTGCGCCACCGGCTTGAGCGACTGGCCCTGGCCCCGGGCCAGGGCGCTCTTGAACGGCACCGCCTGGGGCAGACGGTAGTCAGGGACCATCTTCTTGACCTTGCTGACGATGGTATTGACCAACCAGCCCTTGGCCGTCGGCAGCATGTCGCCCATCTTCGCTTCGATGAGAAACTCGATGCCGGTGTCGGGCAGCACTTCCTGCACCAGCTTGCCGAACATGTTCAGGTACACCAGGGCCCGCGCGCCGGAATCCTTGAACTGGTGGCGCATTTCGCGGGCGGTATACAGCGGGTTGGTATTGACCACGATCAGCCCGGCGCGCAAGGCGCCGAACACGGCGATGGGGTACTGCAGCACGTTGGGCATCTGTACCGCGATGCGGTCGCCCGGCACCAGGTCGGTGTGCTGCTGCAGGTAAGCGGCAAAGGCCGCAGAATAGCGTTCGAGCTCAGCGTAGCTCAGGGTTACCCCGAGGTTGCTGAACGCCGGGCGGTCAGCGAACTTCTTGCAGGAGCGTTCGAATACTTCGACCACGGACTTGTAAGCATTTACGTCAATTTGCGAAGGAACGCCTGCCGGGCGCTTGTCATTCCAGAAATCAGCTTGCATTTATTCTTGTCCTCATACCTGAGCCGTTCCGGCCCCCTTGCCTGCTTGGCGAAGAAGGTGCTCTGCCGACGTTAGCAGGTATGTCGCAGGTGGCAAATACGCCAAGCGCTGTCATTAACATTGTGAATCTTATTGCTGAGGACCCTGCGATTGTTCGCCTGGGTTATACACTGAGCTGATTCTCCGACTTGTGTGCACAAGGACTCGCCATGCACCACGACGCGTTCTGGCTTGCGGCCAGCGATCACTGCAGCCTCTACGTTTACCAATGGCTGCCGGACACGCCGATCAAAGCGGTGGTGTTGCTCGCCCATGGCATGGCCGAGCATGCCGGGCGCTATCAACGCCTGGGCGAAGCCCTGACCAACGCCGGCTATGCCCTGCTCGCCCACGACCAGCGTGGCCACGGACGCACCGCCGAACTTGGCACTTTAGGCCTGTTCGCCCGGCACAATGGCTGGAACAGCGTGATCAATGACCTGGGCCTGCTCAGCCAGCACATCGGTCAGCAGTTCCCGGGCACGCCGGTGTTCCTGTTCGGCCACAGCATGGGCAGCTATATCGCCCAGGCCTACCTGATGCACCATGGCGCCAGCCTGCAGGGCGCAATTCTCAGCGGCTCGAACTTCCAGCCCCCGGCCCTGTACCGCACCGCGTGCCTGATCGCCCGCTTCGAAGCCTGGCGCCAGGGCCCGCTGGGGCACAGCGCGCTGATCGAATGGCTGTCGTTCGGCTCGTTCAACAAAGCCTTCAAACCTAACCGCACGGCCTTCGACTGGCTCAGCCGCGACAACGCCGAAGTCGACAAGTATGCTGCCGACCCGTTGTGCGGCTTTCGCTGCAGCAACCGTTTGTGGATCGACCTGCTGATGGGCCTTGAGCAAATCAGCCAGCCCCGCAACCTGGCGCAGATCGATCCGAACCTGCCGATCCTGGTAATGGGCGGCGAATGTGATCCGGTCAGTGCCGGCAAGCGTCTCAAGGATCTGGCCGGTGCCTTGCGCCTGGCCGGCAATCAGCACGTACAGTTGCAGCTCTACCCCCAGGCGCGGCATGAGCTGCTCAACGAAACCAACCGTGACGAGGTCACGGCCGCGATCATCGACTGGCTGCAGCAGGCGCTGACCATTGGTCGCCCCGCCCGCAGCGAATGACCGGCCGGCCGCCACGACAGAAGGAAAAACAAGTGATGACCCAGGTCACCAACACGCCGTACGAAGCCCTTGAAGTCGGCCAGACCGCCAGCTTCAGCAAGACTGTCGAAGAACGTGACATTCAGCTGTTTGCTGCGATGTCCGGTGACCACAACCCGGTGCACCTGGATGCCGAGTTCGCCGCCAAGAGCATGTTCAAGGAGCGTATCGCCCACGGCATGTTCAGTGGCGCGCTGATCAGCGCCGCGGTGGCCTGCGAGTTGCCTGGCCCTGGCACCATCTACCTGGGCCAGACCATGAGCTTCCAGAAGCCGGTCAAGTTCGGTGACACCCTGACCGTGCGCCTGGAAATCCTCGAGAAACTGCCGAAGTTCAAGGTGCGCATCGCCACGCGCGTGTTCAATCAGAACGACGAGCTGGTGGTCGACGGCGAGGCCGAGATTCTCGCCCCGCGCAAGCAGCAGACCGTCGACCTGGTCAGCCCGCCACCCATCACCATCGGCTGAGCCTCACAGCTCGCGCAGGCGGCGCTCGATAAAGCGCCGCTCAGGGCCCTGGCGGGTCAGTTCAAGGGCGCTGCGATAGGCCTCGCGGGCTTGCTCCAGCCGGCCTAGCTGGCGGCACAGTTCGGCGCGGGCCGAATGGGCCAGGTGATAGTCCTGCAACTGCCCACGAGCCAGAATCGCCTCCACCGCCGCCAATCCCGCCTGGGCACCATCGCGCCGGGCCAGGGCGGCCGCGCGGTTGAGCTCGACCACCGGCGACGGCCAGTGCTGCAACAGCACATCGTACAGGCCGACGATCTCATGCCAGTCGGTTTGCTCGGCACTGGCCGCCTGCGCATGCACGGCGGCAATCGCTGCCTGCAAGCTATAGACGCCGAACTGCTGACTGCGCAGGGCCTGCTGCACCAGTTGGCAGCCTTCGGCAATCAGCTCGCGGTTCCACAGGCTGCGGTCCTGTTCATCGAGCACAACAAGCTCGCCCTGGGCATCGCTGCGCGCTTGCTGCCGCGAGGCCTGCAACAGCATCAGCGCCAGCAGGCCGAGCACCTCCGGATCGGGCAGCAATTGCTGGAGCAAACGCCCCAGGCGGATGGCTTCATCGCTCAAGTCATGGCGCATCAGGCTCTCCCCCGAAGACGCCGAATAGCCTTCGTTGAACACCAGGTAGATCACCCGCAGCACGCTATCAAGCCGCTCCGGCAGTTCGGCCAGCGACGGCACCTGATAGGGAATCCGCGCATCGCGGATCTTGGCCTTGGCGCGGACAATACGCTGGGCGATGGTCGCCGGGCTCTGCAAAAACGCGCGGGCGATTTCTTCGGTGGTCAGGTCGCAGACTTCGCGCAGGGTCAGCGGCACCTGGGCATCGGCGGCCAGCGCCGGGTGGCAACAGGTGAAGATCAGGCGCAGACGGTCATCCTCCAGCTCTTGGTCATTCACCTGAACCTCCTCGAGCGACGCCAGCGCCTGCATCAACTGCGCCTGAGAACGGTCGAAACGCGCCCGCCGGCGCAGGCTATCGATTGCCTTGAAGCGCCCGGTGGACACCAGCCAGGCCCTGGGACTTGTCGGAATGCCGTCGCGCTGCCAACGCTCGACAGCGATGAAGAACGCCTCATGCATGGCCTCTTCGGCGAGGTCGAAGTCGCCGAGCAGGCGAATCAGCGTCGCCAGGATGCGCCGCGACTCCTGCCGGTAAACGGCCTCCAGTTGCACCCGTACCTGGGCCAGGGCGGCCATCAGTCGGGCATCTGCGTGGTCACCACCGCCACCAGGCGATCCAGGCTCTCACCCCAGCCACGGTGAAAGCCCATCTCTTCATGGGCCTGGCAATCGGCAGCACTCCAGTGCCAGGCGCGGGCGGTGTATTGGGTCTTGCCATGGACGTCGTCGAAGGTCACCACCGCCGTCATGAAGGCTTTGTTCGAAGGCACCCAGCCCGGGCCGAAGGCATCGGTGAAAACGATCCGCGCTGGCGGCACGATCTCCAGAAACACCCCCTGATTCGGGTACTCGCTGCCGTCGGGGGCACGCATCACCGTACGAAACAAGCCGCCCACCCACAGCTGCATCTCACATTCCGGTGTGGTCATGCCGTTGGGGCCCCACCATTGGGCAAGCAGTCGCGGCTCGGTCCAGGCCCGAAACACCTTGCTCCGCGGCGCGTCGATCAGGCGTGTCAACGACAACTCATGCTGCGCCTTGGGCTGCTCGGGGGGTAGAAGGCTCATGGTGTTGTTCTCCTTCGCTTCAGGGTTGCAACTCTCGGATCGGCCGCACCTCGACACTGCCGACCCGCGCAGCGGGAATGCCCTTGGCAATGTTCAAGGCCTCGTTCAAGTCTCGCGCATCGACCAGATAGAAGCCGGCCAACTGCTCCTTGGTTTCGGCGAAGGGGCCGTCGGTCAGGCTCATCTGCCCGCCGCGCACGCGCACGGTAGTCGCGGTCTGCACCGGCTTGAGCGCCTCGGCGGCAAGCATGCGACCACTGCCCTGGATCGATTCGGCGTAGGCCATGCACTCGGCGTCGGCCGGGCTGTCGGGCAGGCTGTGCAGCAGACTTTCATCACAGTAGACCAGGCACAGGTATTTCATCGTCGTCTCCACAGCTGGGGATACTATGGCGGCAGATCGCACCGCCTTAGAAAGCGCGATTCGGCATAACTCTCGGGTTTTTCAGCTCAAGGCTTGAGCGAGAACAGCGCGGCACCGGACTCCATGTCGAACGGTGCCGACCAGTGCTCATGAATGACCTTCCATTGCCCGCCGATGCGCTGGTAGCCGACGGTAACCCGCATGTAGCAGCTTTGATCCTCACCGCCTTCGCTGCTGGCCGGGCCACAACGGTTGAGCCAATGCGCCAGCGCCAGCTCCGGGGTGGCCTGGATCTGCAATTGCTCGACCTCGAAGACCATCTCGCCCGGGCAATGCTCCATACAGGCCTGCCAGTGGGCGCGGTAGGCAGCCTTGCCCTTGAACTGCAGTTCCTTGACCGCATCGAAGGCGCGGATGTCATCGGCGTAAGGGGCGGTGATGGCCTCGATATCACGGGCGCGAACAGCCGGAATCCACTGTTCGATGAGTTGGCGGATTTCGTTCTCGGCGGCACTGTTCATGGTCGTGTCCTCTGCGCGATCAGACGCCGAACAACTCGGCGCGTTCACAGATGGTCGAATGGCAGTGGTTGAAATCGACAGACTGGGGAAACTGATTGCGAGCCCCAAAAACCCAACCCAAGGATCACATCCGCGAAGAACCAGAAAAGACCGACGGTGGTCCTCCCGCGGGCAATCGGGCCAAAACGCCTGGCGCAGTTCAAGCCAATCGGCTTATTGTGCATCGCTACAGCGTTCGATCATTTGTCTTCCAAAGGTAACCAGATTTCCATCACGCTGTGGCTGTCGTTGGGGTCGAAGTCCTTGCCATAGCGCTCGAACTCAGGCGCGTTGGCCACAGTTTCGCCAGACACCGGCACCCAGTCCTGCCAGATCGCCTGAAAGGTGGCCTTGAGGTTGTCGAGGCTGCCATGGTGCTCAAACACCGCATAACGCCGGGCCTTGAGCTCGACATGCTGAAACTCTGCAGGCAGCAGGTCGATGTCCTGCACCCGGACCCCGGCGATATAGTCGAAATTGCCTTTGCCGTCACCGTTGCAGCACACCCCGTAGGTTTCCCCGCCCACCTGCCCGGGTACCCGGCCAATGTGCTGCTCGAAGCGTTGCCACAGAGTGGGGATTTGCTGGAGGGTGGCCTGGCCATAGCGCTCACCAAGTCCGGCAACCGTGAAGGTACGACCGTCTTCGAAACGCGCGGGTTTGATCGGGGGAGTCTGCAGAGTCATGTCCTTTGCCTCGTTCGCCAGGGTAATGGGCACAGCGCATCCGTACCCACCGCTAGAGTAGCGGCAATTACCCATTCTCGTAATCTGCTTGAGGGCCTGCCCCGGACGAAAAGAGCCCCTTGCGGAGCTCTTGGCCTTATTGCGGAAGAAAACTGCCGCCGGAGCGTTTGGCGCGTTTGGCGGCGTGTTTTTCTTTGGCGGTTTTCAGTGGTTTTTTCTTCGTCATCTTTTTCGCATCAAGACCTTTCATCGAAGATCCTCCTGCCTGACGGCACCTGCGCACCGGTGTCTCGAATCATTATAGACCCGGGGTGGCCGCAGGCACGGCGAGGATGAACTCGCGGTAACCGGAAAGAATCACGTAGCCGGCGAAATAACAGAAAATGCCCGCCGACAGCAGGTACGACCAGGTCAGCAAGCGGTCACCCAACAACCGCCCGCCATGGCTGGCAATGCCGCACAACGACAGGCACCAGATCAGCCCGGCGGCAAAGAAGCCGGAGAGAAACAGCCCGGCTTCGAACAGGCTGCCGCCACCGGAACGGGAAATCAGCACCCCGCCGACCGCGGCAAACCAAAGGATGGCGCTGGGCGACGACATGGCCAGGAAGATCCCGCGCATGAACTCGCGCCAGCCCGATTCCACGACCACCTCGCCACGGGTCTCCAGGTGGGCGTTGCCGCGCAGCGCCGCCAGCAGCATCTTGATGGCAAACCACACCAGCAACACCGACCCGCCCAGCCACAGCACCCAGCGTACCGTTTCAAATTGCAGCAGCACGGTCATTCCGGCCAATGCCGCAATGGCATACAGCAGGTCACCGACACAGGTGCCCAGCCCCAGCCAGAAGCCCTGCAGGAAGCCTCGCTGCATGGCCAGGGTGATCATGGCGATATTGGCAATGCCGATATCCAGGCACAACGACAAACTCAGCAAAAATCCATTTGAAAAAGGCATCGACGTTCCGTAACCGCTGTTGAGGGCAGGCGCTATTTAAACGGTTTTTCGCCGGGCTGTATTGGAAGAAATTGCCTTTGCTCAGGCTTGTGCTGCACGCTCAAACACTTCATCGGCCCATTGGTTGAGGCTCTTGCCTGCCGATTGAGCTGCGATGGTCGCCGCGGCATGGACTTCTGGCCTGATACGCAGCATGACTTTGCCGGAAGCGGGTTTTTCCGGCTTGACCCCACGCTCGGCGCAATCGGCCAGGTAGTCATCCAGCGCCAGGTGAAACGCCTCGTGCAACTGCCTGACGGCGCTGGCGTGGAAGCTGATGATGTCACGCACACCCAGGACACGACCGACGAAAATATCGTCCCGTGGGTCGTATTCGACTCGGGCGGTGTAGCCCTTGTAGCTCATAGTGTTCATGGTTGAACTCCTGCCCGTAGAAGAAACTCGCGGGCTTCTTCCACCTGATATCGCTTGGCCTCTTTGCCCGGGTGCGGCCGGTGACAGCGCCAAAGCTGATCACCCAGGATCAACTTGACCCTGGAGCCCTCACGTTCCTGCACTTGCCCGCCCAGGTACAGCACTAGCGCCTCGATGTCGGTAAACACCAGGCTGGCGCTGGTCGGTGTGCGGAAGATGCTGTCGAGGATCTTTCGATATCGATTGTTCATCGGAAAATGCTATCAAAATAAGATAGCACTTTTTCCAATGCTTCAATTCAGGATTTTTCAATCACCCGCCAATACCTGCGCATACCGCTGCCGATCAATATTCGCCCCGCTGAGAATCACCGCCACCTTGCGCCCCTGCTGGCGCTCGCGCTCCTGGATCAGCGCGGCAAGCCCGGCGGCCCCTGCACCTTCGGCGGTGTTGTGGGTGTCTTCGTGGTAGATGCGCATGGCCTGGGCCACTTCCTCATCGCTGACGCGCACGATGCGCGCGGCATGCTGGCGGATGATTTCGAACGCTTCGGGCAACGGCATGCGGCAGGCCATGCCGTCGGCGAAGGTGTTGGCCGTGGCGGTGGTGACGATGCGGCCCTGCTCCAGGCTCTGGGCAAATGCGTCCGCAGCACTGGACACCACGCCGACGATTTCTGTGCGCAGGCCAAGCAGGTTGCGCGCCTGGATCAGCCCGCAGATGCCCGAGCCCATGCCGATCGGCACGTACACGCAATCGAGCGCGTGCACCGCCTCCAGTAACTCCAGGGCATAGGTGGAGACACCGCGAATCAACTCGGGGTGAAACGGCGGCACGCTCTCAAAGCCGTGCAACTCGGCTAGGCGCGCGGCCTCTTCGCGGGCCTGGTCAAAGTCGGCGCCGTGCTCGACCAGTTGGGCGCCAAGGGCGCGCATCGCCGCATTCTTCTCCCGCGAGTTGCCCTCGGGAACCACGATGATGATCGGCAGCCCGGCATTGCGCGCTGCCAGCGCCATGCTCTGGCCGTGGTTGCCACGGGTCGCGGTGACCAGGCCGCGAACCGTCGGCTTTTGCGCCAGCAACCACTGCACATACATCAGCCCGCCGCGCACCTTGAAGGCGCCGGTCGGTGCATGGTTTTCATGTTTGACCCAGACCTCGCAGCCCAGCCGTTGCGCCAGGCGCGGCCAGGCATATTGCGGGGTGGCGGGTACGCTGGCATGAACCAGGCGGGCAGCATCGCGCAGGGCAGGCAGATCGAACATGAAGCACCTCGACAGGATCGGATTTGACCTGATCCTAGTCGCCGCGCATTGTATGGGTAAATTCTTATATTGCATGGCCAACAATAAATGTGGACCCCTACCCTCAGCGAGGATGCCCAGCCGCGCTACCTGGCCCTGGTCGACGCTATTGCCGCCGCCATCGAGCGCGGCGAACTGAAAGTCGGTGAACGTCTGCCGCCACAACGACGCCTGGCCTGGAACCTGGGGCTCAACCCCAGCACCACCCAGCAGGCCTACCGCGAAGCTGCAGCCCGGCATTTGGTCTCGGGCGAAGTCGGGCGTGGCACCTATGTGCTGGCCGGCAGCAAGGAGGCTACGCTGTTTCGCCTCAAGCAGCGCGACGTGCAATCAAGCCTGATCGACCTGTCGACCAATGTGCCCGTGATCGACCCGGCCAACCGCGACAGCGAAACGACCTTGCAGGCGTTGTTGCAGGACGGTCAGGCGGACTGCCTGGACCATTACCTGAGCGCCGAAGCGTTGCTGCGCGGCCGTGTGCACGGCGCCGCCTGGTTGGCCAATCGCGGCCTGCAACTGAACGACCGGCAACTGCTGCTGTGCGGCGGCGCCCAACAGGGGTTGTTCACGACCTTGCTGTCACTGTGCCAGCCGGGTGAAGCGGTGTTGGTCGAAGCCCTCACCGCACCCGGCATCAAGGCCGCCTGCCGGCAATTGCGCCTGCCGCTGCATGGTATCGCCCTGGACGATCAGGGCATTGTGCCGGACGACCTCGATCGGGTCGCCCGTGCTACCGGCGCGCGCGTCATGGTGCTGACCCCGAGCCTGCACAACCCTACCGGTGCGTGCATGAGCAGCGCACGCCAACAGGCGATTGCCGAGGTGGTCGAGCGGTATGACCTGCTGGTGATCGAAGACGATGTCTACGGTGCGCTGACCGACCAGCCACCGCTGTGGCGGTTGCTCGGGCACCGCGGCGTGTTGATCAGCAGCCTGTCGAAAACCGTTGGCGCCGGCCTGCGCCTGGGCTGGATCGTGGCTGATCCGGCATTGCTGGAGCAGGTCGACCCGCATGCCCAGGCCACCCATTGGCAGGTGTCGCCGCTGAACCTGCAGATCGCCTGTCGCTGGATTGCCGACGGTACGGCGCATAGGCGCCTGGCCTGGCAACGCGAGGAAGTCCGCCAGCGCTGGCGCCTGGCCTGCAGAATTCTGGGTAGCCACCTGGTCAATAGCCAGCAGCCTTCCCCGCACATCTGGGTCAAGGCCGGGCACAGCGCCGCACGCTTGACCGAGGCCTGCCGGGCCAGCGGCGTGGCGGTGGTGCCAGGCGACGTGTTTGCGGTAAAACAGCATGACCTGGCGGCGATCCGCATCAGCCTGTCGGCGGCCGGTAGCCGGGCCGAACTCAAACAGGCACTGGAGCACGTGGCAAAGGCGCTGGAGGCCTGATGAGCAAGCACGCTTTGTATGCCGAGGCGCAAACCTACCTCGCCGCACTGGACCGACGATGGGCCGCGCACATCGAGGCGGTCGGTCCTTGCCTGCATCAACCCAAACCCACCCGCGACCCGTATCAGGCACTGGTGCGGGCCATCGCCTACCAGCAACTGCACGCCAAGGCCGGCGATGCGATTCTCGGGCGCTTTCTGGCGCTTTACCCAGACACCGGGTTTCCCAGCCCCGAGCAGGTGCTGGCAACCCCCCCTGAGCAATTGCGCGGTTGCGGCTTCTCGGCGAACAAACTGGCGACCATCCAGGGCATCGCCCGGGCACGGGTCGAAGGGCTGGTGCCGGACTATCAACAGGCCTCGGCACTGGCGGATGAAGCGCTGATCGAGCGCCTGGTCAACCTGCGTGGGGTCGGTCGCTGGACTGTCGAGATGCTGCTGATCTATACCCTGGAGCGCATGGACATCCTGCCGGCCGACGACTTCGGCGTACGCGAGGGCTATCGCCGCTTGCAGAGCCTGGAGCAGCAACCGACGCGCCGGCAGATGATCGATCTGGGCAAGCGCTGGAGCCCTTACCGGACCGTGGCCGCCTGGTACCTGTGGCGGGTACCGGCCAAGCGAGTTTGAACGCAAGACCCGGAGTTTTTCCCGTGAGCCGCAGCCGTAGCCTGAACCCATCGATCAACGCCAGGAGCACCCCGTCATGAGTACCGGCAAACCACGGATCAGCGAGTCCGACCCGCGCTGGCAGGCCATCCTGGCCCGCGACCCGGCCGCTGACCAGGCCTTTGTCTACGCCGTGCGCACCACCGGTGTGTACTGCCGGCCGAGCAGCACCTCGCGCCTGCCGCGCATCGACAATGTCGAGTTCTTCGACAGCGCCGAACAGGCCGAAGCCGCCGGCTACCGGCCGAGCAAACGCCGCGGCGCCGACCAGACCCATGTCGCCGAACAGCACCGGGCCCAGGTCACCCGCGCCTGTGCCTTGATTGAAAGCGCCGACCCGGCGCCGAGCCTGAACCAGCTGGCCGAACAGCTGAAGATGAGTCCGTTCCACTTTCACCGGGTGTTCAAGGCGGTGACCGGGCTGACGCCCAAGGCTTACGCCTCGGCCCACCGTGCGCGCAAGGTACGCGCTCAATTGCAGCAGTCGGCAACGGTCACCGACGCCTTGTACGAGGCCGGGTTCAACTCCAACAGCCGCTTCTACGAATCGAGCAATGCCCGCCTGGGCATGACCCCGGGCACCTATCGTGACGGTGGCGCCAACACCGACATCCGCTTTGCCATCGGCCAGTGTTCGTTGGGGGCGATTCTGGTGGCGCAGAGCGAACGGGGGATCTGCGCAATCCTGCTCGGTGACGACCCGCAGGCGCTGCTCAATGACCTGCAAGACAAGTTTCCCAAGGCCAACCTGATCGGTGGCGACGCCGGGTTCGAAACCCTGGTGGCCAGGGTCGTGGGCTTTATCGAAGTGCCGGGCATCGGCCTGGATTTGCCACTGGACCTGCGCGGCACAGCGTTCCAGGAGCGGGTCTGGCAGGCATTGCGGGCGATTCCGGCCGGCAGCACTGCCAGCTATGCCGAGATCGCCCAGCGGATTGGCTCCCCCAGGGCGGTACGCGCCGTGGCCCAGGCCTGCGCGGCCAACGCCCTGGCTGTGGCCATCCCGTGTCACCGGGTGGTGCGCAGCGATGGCAACCTCTCGGGCTACCGCTGGGGCGTGGAGCGCAAGCGTGAGCTACTGGCGCGCGAGAGCCAGTGAGGCGGGTTACTGGAAGTTGACGTCGAAGGCCTGGTAGAAGGCGTTGCCGGTATCGGCGACCAGCCACAGCAGGACGATCACATGATGGCCGTGCTTGTTGGTGGGTAGCTTGACCTCGTGTTCGACCTTGGCCTTGAGCTTGTCCTTATGCTCGTAATACGGCGTGTAGGGATAGAGGTCTTCGGCAAACGGCGCAGCCTCGAGCTGGGCGCGACTGACGCGCTTGTTCACATCCCAGCCATCTTTGGTAATAAACCAGCGATAGCCCCGGGTGGTATGTGCTGCGGTATATTCCCACTTCACCTGAAAGGTCTGGCCTGGCGTCACATTCAACAACGGCCAGTTAAAGGGTTTGCCGAGTTTGGCGGACATTTCCGCGTTCGTGTAATTGACGACGTCGCGAGCGTCCTGTTTGCCACCACTTAGAATATATCCATCCGCGGGTGGCACGACACTGGGGGCATCCGTCTGGAAGGGCGCAGGCACCGGCCCGGCCACCAAACTTGGGAAGTTTTTACCGCCTTCCATTTCATTGACTTGCCAGTTGCCGAGCAATCCCAGTTCAACGGTCTTGGAACCACGGCTGGCCGGTGAAATAACGCGGCCGTGCCGCAAGTTTTTCTCAGGGCTGTTCATTGCATTCACTCCGTGTGAGATAGGAAAACTGTCCACCCTGGACACGATTGACCCTAGCTCAAGCCCTGCAATGCGCAACCCAGAGGTGCCGAACGGTATCAGCCGTTGCTGCAGCCGTCACCCATGGCGCGGTACTCGATGGTGTGGCGCTGCCCCTGGTGGTCTTCGTAGGTCATGGTTGCCGGTACCACTTCACAAACATTGGGAATGGTCGACAAACTGATGACTTTGGCAATATCCAGGTTGCTGCTGTAGTCATACTGTTCAACAACAGGTTGCGCAGCCGCAGTATTGATTTCATCCGCCAGGGCGAACGAAGAAACAGCCACCAGGGCAAGTGCAAATAAGCGTTTCATGATAATAGGCCTGCAAAGCAATCAAACTACTCGATTGACTTCATTTACCTTGAACGGCGCGGAGAAGTTGTTATATCAAACAAGGGGACATAACACGAAGTACCGACCCCACTGTAACTTTCTGCGTGGGATGTGGTTAGTTTACAAGGTACTTCGGGCGGTTAAATCACGAAGCCGGACATTCACTGTTACTGCTTTTGCAACAATAGCCTCGGTACAACGCTCTCGACAGTTTTTGCCTTCCGGTGTAAAAGCCCGGTGTAGAGCCTTTGCCAGATCAAACCAGTGACCCGATTACGCTACTGCCGGCTGCTTGCGCCCGAGCGGCCCTTGCTGAATAAATTCTACCGAAACCACGGTTCGCCCATGCGCGCGGTTGCCCAGGGCCAGCTGTGGGTGGCCAGGGCCGAGGAAATCGTCGCGGCGTTGTGCCTGAGTGACGTGCCCGGCGGCCATTGGCTGACCGGCGTGTTCGTCGCCCCCGCCTGGCGCGGCCAGCAGGTCGCCCGCCAACTGATCGAAGCGGCAGCGGCCGAGTTGCCAGGGAATATCTGGCTGTTCTGCCACCCGGCCCTGGAGGGCTTCTATGCCCGCCAGGCGTTCAGCAGCACCGACGCCCTGCCCGCGTCCTTGGCCGAGCGCCTGGCCCGCTACCAGCGCAGCAAGCCCCTGTTGGCAATGCTGCGGGGTCAGTCGTCGCTGGCCGGGTCCAGCCCGGGGAACAGCACCTCGGTATAACCGAAGCGGCTGAAGTCGTGGATGCGCGAGGGGTAAAGGCGGCCGATCAGGTGATCGCATTCATGCTGCACCACCCGGGCATGAAAGCCCTCGGCGTTGCGCACAATTGGCTGCCCCTGCGGGTCAACGCCTTCGTAGCGAATCCGCTGGTAGCGCGGCACCACGCCACGCAGCCCCGGCACTGACAGGCAGCCTTCCCAGCCATCCTCGACCTCGGTGCTCAACGGCGTGATCAGCGGGTTGAGCAGAATGGTCCGCGGCACCGCCTCGGCCTCCGGATAGCGTTCGCTGCGCTCGAAGCCGAAGATCACCAATTGCAGGTCGACACCGATCTGCGGCGCGGCCAGGCCCACCCCGCCGACATGCTCCATGGTTTCGAACATATCGGCGATCAGCCGCTCAAGCTCGACGCTGCCGATCATGTGTTGCGGCACGGGCGGGGCGATGCGCAGCAAGCGCTCATCGCCCATTTTCAGGATGTCATGAATCATGGCTTCGACTCAGGGGTTCGCTGGCAGGTGTGGTTTGATGATCAAGCGAATGATCACGGCCAAGCCCGGAGACATGCATTTTTTCATGCTCATGGGCGACGCCATCAACGTCTTTTTCGCCGGGGTCTTTGCTTTCCTCCGACATGCGTTCGATCACCGCATTCATCTCCGCGCCCAACAGCAAGACGGCAGCGGAAATATAGAAGTACAACAGCAGGACAATGATCGCTCCGATACTGCCGTACATGGCGTTGTAGTCAGCGAAGGTCTTGACGTAGTACCCAAAGCCCAGCGAAGCGATGATCCACACCACCACCGCCAGCACCGAGCCCGGGGTAATCAAGCGAAATGTCTGCTTCACATCGGGCATGACGTAATAGATCAACGCCACCGCAACCATCATCAGGATGATGATCGCCGGCCAGCGCAGCACGGTCCACAGGGTGACGATGAACTCCTGCATGCCGATCTGCGAGGCAATCCACTCCATCACCTGCGGCCCCAGCACCATCAGAGCGGCGGCAGCCAGGAGCATGCCGGCGATGCCGACGGTGTAGATCACCGACAGCGGAAAGCGCTTCCACACCGGGCGCCCCTCGACCACGTCGTAAGCTGCGTTCATCGCGCTCATCATCAACCGCACACCGGCCGATGCGGTCCACAGGGCAATGACGATACCCACCGAGAGCAAACCGCCCTTGGACTGCTGCAACTGGTCGATCACCGGGTTGACCTGCTCCAGCGCCTGGGGCGGCAATACCAGTTCCGACTGCAGGCGCAACCAGGAGAAAAAGTCCGGTAAATGCAGGAAGCCGATCAGGGCGATCAGGAACAGCAGGAAGGGAAACAACGAAAACAGCATCTGGTAGGCCAGCGCCGAGGCATAGGTGGACATCTCGTCATCGAGAAATTCCTTGACCGTGCGCACCAGCACACGGTGCAACGGCAAGCCGCGCAGGTCGGGGAAAATCATAGCGTCTCCTTTCGCCGCTCGAGGGTCATTGGCGGGCTCCTCACAGCACTCATCAGGCAGGTACGTCCTGAAGTCTAATCGACGATCGCCTCAAAGTTGCGATTGATTACGGCAGATAGCACAACGGCCACCCGAAGATGGCCGTCGTCCTGTCCGTGTTCTCAGGGTTCAAGGCTTCTGCAGCGCATCCTTGACCTTGCCAACGGCCTCGTTAGCCATGCCTTTGGGGCAATCGATACGCCGGCGAGTAACGTCGCTTTATGTTTCATCGAGTTGCCAGCACAATAAGCGACCTTTCAAGCGTCACCCGTAGGAACCTGCATGAAACTCGACAAACCCACCGCCATTGCCCGCCGCAACCAGGAACTGGAACGACCAGTGCTCAACAGCGACAACACCCTGTTTGCCGTGCTCGACACCAAGCGCAGCCTGTGGTGGTTCGATGTGCCGGTGAAACTGCTGCGCAAGGGCCAGCCCGACTGGGTCAACCTGCTGCTGCACACCCCGCAAACTGACGAGTTGCAGCATTTGAAGGTGCCGGTGAACTACCTGCAGGCCCATCTGGAAAAAATGGAAATCCGCCACCCGGGCAAGCGCCGCTCGACCATCAGCCTGGCGCTGAGTGCCGATCGCGATTCGCTGCTCAAAGACCTGCGCCCAGGCGGTGAAAACCTGAATTTCGCAGGCTTCAAGCAGGTCTGATCAGGCCAGTTCGATGCGGTCGGCGTGGATGACGATGCGGCCATCCTTGTACAAGGCGCCGATGGCCTTCTTGAAGTTGCCCTTGCTGACCCCGAACAGGTCGCTGATCAACTGCGGGTCGCTCTTGTCGCTGACCGGCAGCACGCCGTTGGCGTCCTTGAGCTTGGCGAGGATCTTGTCGTGCAGGCTGTTGGCCAGGTCCTGGCCGATGGGCTGCAGGCTCAGGGCGATCTTGCCGTCGCTGCGCAGTTCCTTGATGTAGCCCTTCTCCTGCTTGCCCGAACGCAGGAACTTGAACACTTCATTCTTGTGAATCAGGCCCCAGTGCTTGTTGTTGATGATCGCCTTGAAGCCCATCGGGGTTTCTTCGACCACCAGCAAGTCAACCTCCTGGCCAACCTTGTAGTTCGCCGGCACCTTGTCCAGGTAACGGTCCAGACGCGCGGTGGCGGTGATGCGGCGGGTGCGCTTGTCGAGGTAAGCGTGCACCACGCAGTACTCGCCGGCCTTCATCTGGCGTTTTTCTTCGGAGTACGGCATCAGCAGGTCTTTGGGCAGGCCCCAGTCGAGGAAAATGCCGATGCTGTTGATTTCCTTGACCTTGAGGCTGGCGAAGTCACCCACCTGCAACTTGGTCTTTTCCGTGGTGGCGATCAGCTTGTCTTCGCTGTCGAGGTAGACGAAGACGTTCAGCCAGTCTTCGACCTCGGTGGGCGTGTCCTTGGGGATGTAACGGTTAGGCAGCAGGATTTCGCCGTCCGCCCCGCCGTCCAGGTACAGACCGAAGTCTGTGTGCTTGACCACTTGCAAAGTGTTGTAACGCCCAACTAAAGCCATTTCCGGAAATCCTCGTTGCGAGCGGGGCATTCTACACCTCACGCGGCGATTGCGCCCGGTTGCCGATGACGGCCTGTCAGCAAAATGAACCGTGCGGGCCTGGCCTGTTCTATAAAGACAAGCAAGCCTTCGCAAGGATTCGCTCATGTACGCCAGCCTGTCCAAGTACCTGCGCACCGTTCTGTTGCTGGTGATATCGGCCTTGCTGGTGGTCGCCTGCAACCGAATCGACCTGGCCTACCGCAACCTCGACATGCTGGTGCCCTGGTCGCTGAACGACTACCTGAGCATGAACCGCCAGCAGAAGACCTGGCTCAACGATCGGCTCAAACAGCAACTGGCCTGGCATTGTCGTACGCAATTGCCCGATTACCTGACCTGGATCGACGAAATCCAGGCGATGGTCGCCAATAATGCGGTAACCGACCAGCAACTGCAGGTGCGCACCCAGCAAGCCCGGCAAGCGATCGCCAAGGTCGCCGACCAGATCACCCCCTCGGCGGCCGAGCTGTTGCGCAGCATGGACGACGATCAGGTGCGGGAAATGCGCGAGGCGTTTGCCGAGGACATCCGCGAACGTCAGGCCAAGTACGTCAATACGCCGTTGGCGCGGCAGATCGAACGCCGCGCAGAGCGCATGGAAAAGCGTCTGAGCACCTGGCTGGGCGAGCTCAGCCCGCAACAGAAGTTGCGGGTCATGACCTGGTCCCAGGGCCTGGGCGAGCAGAATCGCCAGTGGATTGCCAATCGTGCCCATTGGCAGGCGCAGTTCAGCGCGGCGATGGACCAGCGCCACAGCGACACCTTCGAGCCGCGCCTGGAAATCCTCCTGAAGAAACGCGATAGCCTGTGGACCCCGGAGTACCGGAGAGCCTTCCAGCGTACCGAGCAGGAGGCGCGGCGGTTGCTGGTGGATGTGATGGCGCAGAGCAGCGAGCAGCAGCGCCAGTACATGGGACAGAAGCTTGGGCAGGTGCGGCAGAGTTTCAGCGAGTTGAAGTGCTTGGAGGGGTGAACGCTTGAAATCATCTCATAACCCCTGTGGGAGCTGGCTTGCCAGCGATGAGGCCAGTACAGCCTGCACTGCAGGCGGCGCCTGGATTACGAGCGCTTCGCGCTCGATCGCTGGCAAGCCAGCTCCCACAGTGTTCAGCTTTCCCGGCACTTGCGCCGATACGGGAACACGTCGATCACCTTGCCGCCGCGGATCGCCGCCTGCAGGCTCTTCCAGTAATCGGCATCGTACAACTCGCCATGCAACTGGCTGAACAAGCGGCGTTGACCGCTATCGGCAAACAGGAACGGCGGGAACTCCTCGGGAAACACATCCAACGGCCCTATCGAATACCAAGGCTCGGAGGCCATTTCATCCTCGGGGAAACGCGGCGGCGGGATGTAGCGGAAGTTCACCTCGGTGAGAAAGCAGATCTCGTCGTAGTCGTAGAACACCACGCGCCCGTGGCGGGTAACGCCGAAGTTCTTCAACAGCATGTCACCCGGAAAGATATTCGCCGCCGCCAGTTGCTTGATGGCCAGGCCGTAGTCCTCCAGGGCCTCGCGCACCTGGGCGTCGTTGGCGTTTTCCAGGTAGAGGTTGAGCGGGGTCATGCGCCGTTCGGTCCAGCAGTGGCGGATCAGCACCGTGTCACCGTGTACTTCGACGGTGGACGGCGCCACTTCCAGCAGTTCGGCCAGGCACTCGGGCTCGAACTTGCTCAGGGGGAAGCGAAAATCGGCAAACTCCTGGGTATCGGCCATGCGCCCGACGCGGTCGACGCTTTTTACCAGGCGGTACTTTTCGATCACCGTGGCGCGATCGACGCTCTTGGACGGCGAGAAGCGGTCCTTGATGATCTTGAACACGGTGTTGAAGCCCGGCAGGGTAAACACGCTCATGACCATGCCACGCACGCCCGGGGCCATGATGAAACGGTCATCGGTGCCGGCCAGGTGGTTGATCAGGGCCCGGTAGAACTCCGATTTGCCGTGTTTGTAGAAACCGATCGAGGTATACAGCTCGGCGATGTGCTTGCCCGGCAGGATGCGCTTGAGAAAACCGACGAACTCGGCCGGCACCGGCACATCGACCATGAAGTAGGAACGGGTGAAGGAGAAGATGATCGACACCTCGGCTTCGTCGGTGATCAGCGCGTCGATCTCGATGCCGTGGCCTTCGCGGTGCAACAGCGGGATCACCAGCGGCCATTGCTCGTCCTGGGTGTACAGGCGCCCGACCAGGTAGGCGCCCTTGTTGCGGTACAGCACCGGGGAAAACAGCTCGACGGCCAGGGCCGGGTCCTTGCACACCCAGTCCGGCAGGTTTTCCCGCAGCTGCGCGTCAAGGCGCGCCAGGTCATCGGCAAGGTCCGCGTACGGCACATCGAAGCGGTAGTCGGCAAAGACCTGCGCCAGCAACGCGCTAAGGCCGCTTTGCGGCCGATAGATTCGGGTTTGAGCCGCCCGCTCGTGGCTGCGCAGCGATGGCCGGGTGGTGTGGATGAACATGCAGCCATCGCTGATCAGGTCATGGCTGAACAGGCTGCAGAAGATCGAGTTGTACCAGGTCTCCGACAGTTCATCGTCCAGGCGCGGGTCGATCAGGCCGATATAGGCACTCTTGACCAGCGGCCACAGCGAGACGTCGAGCAGCACCTCGTCCTCGAAACCCTGACGCAGCCAGCCACTGACCTCGCTGACCTTTTCCTCATAGAGGTTGATGCGCGCCGCCGAGGCGCTTTGGGTCTGTTGCCACTGGGCCTGTTCGAACCGCTCGCGGGCGCCGTCGGTGATCTGCCGAAAATGTTCACGATAATCGTCGAAGCCATCGAGGATCATCCGGGCGATATCGGCGGCCGGCCATTGCTGGGGCATACGTCAGACCTCTGCGGGAATGTCAAAGCCTGAGCTTAGCCAGTCGCCACGGGCAGGGAAAGCCTGTTGGCGCGGGTGTATCGGCCAAACTCGCCGAGCGCGGAATTCAAGCGCAAGAAAGGGAGAGAGCGCGGCCCGGGTTGTAACGTAAACTCGCGCCCTGCCCCAAAGGATCCGGAGAGCCCCATGAGCCCCATCGCCATTACCCGCCTGTTGATACTTGCTGCTGTCTGGGGGGCGAGCTTTTTGTTCATGCGCATCATCGCGCCGGTGCTTGGCACCCTGCCCACAGCGTTTTTCCGCGTTTCCATCGCCTGCCTCGGCCTGCTGGTGATTCTTGCCCTGCTGCGGGTGCGCTGGGACTTCAACGGCAAGCTCAGGGCCTGCCTGGTGCTGGGCATGATCAACTCAGGGATTCCAGCCACGCTTTATTCAGTGGCGGCGCAAGTGCTGCCGGCCGGTTACTCGGCGATCTTCAATGCCACCACGCCGTTGATGGGCGTGCTGATTGGCGCGCTGTGCTTTCGTGAACCGCTGACCCTGGCCAAGCTCAGCGGCATTTTCCTGGGTTTGTTCGGTGTCGGCATACTCAGTGGCGCGGGCCCGGTGGCGTTTGACGCGAAACTGCTGCAAGGCGCCCTCTCGTGCCTGGCGGCAACCGCCTGCTATGGCCTGGCCGGCTTTCTGGCCCGGCGCTGGCTCGATCACCAGGGCGGCCTCGACAGCCGCTTGTCGGCGCTGGGCAGCATGATGGGCGCGACCTTGCTGTTGTTACCGTTGTTCGGCTACAGCGTGCTGACCCAGCCACCGGCAAGCTGGGGCGGTTGGGAGGTGTGGGGGTCGTTGCTGGGCCTGGGGCTGGTGTGTACCGCCTTTGCCTACATCCTTTACTTCCGCCTGATCAGCGAGATAGGCCCGGTCAAATCCAGCACTGTGACCTTCATGATCCCGGCCTTCGGTGTGCTGTGGGGCGCCTGGCTGCTGGATGAGCCGTTGTCGCTGGCGCATCTGTACGGCGGGCTGTTGATTGCCGTGGCGTTGTGGCTGGTGCTCAAGCCTGCGGCGGTTGGCAAGCCGGTTCGCGCCTGACAGGTTAATGCGCATCCCTGAGGGCGCAGGCTTGCCGCCCGGCGCTTTGCCGGGCGGTCAGCAGTGCTAGTCAGCTTGCAGTTGTGCCTGCGCGGCAGCGGGCTTGCGGAACACGAACAGCAGGCCAATGACGATCAGCCCCATGCCCAACACGCTGAGCGCCGCCAGGCGGTTGCCGAAGATCAGGTAGTCCATCACCGCAGTGACGGCCGGCACCAGGTAGAACAGGCTGGTGACATTGACCAGGTTGCCCTTGGCGATCAACCGGTACAACAGCAAGGTCGCCAGCAGCGACACCACCAGCCCCATCCACAACAAGGCGCCGATGAAGCTGTCGGTCAGTTCCACCTGCAGCGGCTGAAACGGCGCAAATACTGCACACATCATCAGCCCGGCAAGGTATTGCAGTGGCAAGGTGCCCATGGGGTTACTGGTGATGCGCTTTTGCATGATCGAACCAAAGGTCATGCTCATCAGCGCCAGCAAGGCAAACAGCATCCCGGCCAGCGACACCCCACCGAGGTTGATGCTTTGGTAGACCACCATGATCAAGCCGCTCAAGCCCAGGCCCAGGCCGAACAACCGGCTCCAGGAACGCTGGCGCTCCATCAGCACCACGGTGAGGATCGGTTGCACGCCCATGACCGTGGCCATGACCCCGGGAGTGACGTGGGTGTTGAGCGCCAGCAGGTAGAAAATCTGATAGGCGCCGAGCAGCACGCAACCGGTGGCCAGGGCTTGCAACACCGCCGCACGGGTGCGCGGCCAGTGCAACTTGAGCAACGGGCTGAGCAACAGCAGGGCCGCCAGGGCCAGGGCCGAACGCAGCAGCAGGAAGGCAAAGGGGCTGGCGTGAGCCAAGCCAAGCTTGGAGACGATCGCCCCGCTACTCCAGAGCAGGACGAACAGGCTGGTAGTGGCCGCCGAGACCACGGATTGTTTCGATAGAACAGACATGAATGCCACCTGTAATTCGGGCAGATAAGCCGAACGGTGCTACCCGCGAGGGGCAGCCAACCGTATTCAGTAGGGTGCAGGTGTGTGGGGACGCAGCGATTGGCCGCTTAGCCCAGCACTACCACCGCTGGCGGTGCGACGACGCACACGACCACGCTACTGACAGGTGGTGGGTAGTGACTGATCATGGCCGGCTGCTGATTCCCACGCACAACGACAACCGCGTCAGGCGCGGTAGCGAATACGGTGGATGGGCAGGACGCTGGCATGAGCAGGTCTTCGATGAGGTGAAGTGGGGAGACTATAGACCAGCCTGTTTCAGGCTGGCAAGTCGGTGGTGAATGCAGATCCATTGTGGGAGCCGGCCTTGCCGGCGATGGGCCGCAAAGCGGCCCGAAACCATCAGAACAACCAGCGGTACAGCAGATAGGCAACCACCACCGCCAGCACCGGACGCAACACCCGGTAGGCCTTGGGGTTGGCCCGCTTGAACTGCTTGACCCGGTTGCTGATGACGTTGCTGAAGCGCTTGCTCCAGGCATAGGCCTGGTTGATGCCGCCCACGCGCTCGTCATCGGTGTTCTGCGGCGCGGTGGCGCGGCCGAGGAACGCACTGACCTTGCGGTTGATGCGGGTCATCAGCGGGCTGTTGAGCGGCCGCTCGACGTCGCAGAACAGGATCACCCGGGTGGTTTCGGTTTCGTTCTTGACCCAGTGCACATAGGTTTCGTCGAACATCACGTCTTCACCGTCGCGCCAGGCATACACCTGGCCATCGACGTAGATCCGGCAATCGTCGGAGTTCGGTGTCGACAGGCCCAGGTGATAACGCAGGGAGCCGGCAAACGGATCGCGGTGCGGGTTCAGGTGGCTGCCGCCGGGCAGCAAGGCGAACATCGCACCCTTGACGTTGGGGATGCTGTTGACCAGTTCGACGGTCTTGGGGCACAGCGCCTCGGCCGAGGGCAGCGGCTTGTCGTACCACTTCAGGTAAAAACGTTTCCAGCCCTTCTTGAAGAACGAGCCGAAGCCGGCGTCGTTGTCTTTCTCGGCTGCGCGGATGTAACCCTCGTCGAACAGGTGCATGGCCTCTTCGCGGATCACTTCCCAGTTGTCCTTGAGCACGTCGAGCTCGGGGAAGCGCTGGCGGTCCAGGTAAGGTCTGGACGGCACACCGGAAAACAGGTACATCAGGGCGTTGTAAGGGGCAAACAGCGCCGAATGGTTGACGAACTGGCGCAACATTGGCAAACGCGCCTTGCCGCGCAGGTGCACATACAACGTGCTGCCGAAAAACAGCAGCAATACACCTGCCTTGGCGACAAAGGAAAAAGTCATGCAACACTCCTTGGAATTTCGATCAGGCCATCACTGCCGAATTAATCGAACATATTAACCGATCCGGTCCCGGTGAAAACCTGCGGGACCGGGAATCAGTGTTAAGGATTGTGCAACAAACAGCGGCGCCGGTTATTGCCCGGGATCAGCGCCGCCGCGACTTACTGCTGGTTTTCCTGTTCGGTGAACAGGTCGGAAAACAGCATGCTCGACAGGTAACGCTCACCAGAATCCGGCAGAATCACGACGATGGTCTTGCCCTGCATCTCCGGCTTTTCCGCCAGGCGCACCGCCGCAGCCATGGCCGCTCCGGAGGAAATACCGCAGAGGATGCCCTCTTCCTGCATCAGGCGCAGGGCCATGGCCTTGGACTCCTCGTCACTGACCAGCTCGACCTGATCGACCATGCTCAAGTCGAGGTTCTTTGGCACAAAACCGGCACCGATGCCCTGGATCTTGTGCGGGTTGGGCTTGATCTCTTCACCGGCACGGGCCTGGGTGATCACCGGCGAGACGATCGGCTCGACCGCTACCGAGAGAATCGCCTTGCCCTGGGTCTGCTTGATGTAGCGCGACACCCCGGTAATGGTGCCGCCGGTGCCGACACCGGCGACCAGCACATCGACCGCGCCGTCGGTATCGTTCCAGATTTCCGGGCCGGTGGTCTTCTCATGGATCGCCGGGTTGGCCGGGTTCTCGAACTGGCCAGGCAGGAAGTGCGCCGATGGATCGCCGGCGACGATTTCATTGGCTTTTTCGATCGCGCCTTTCATGCCCTTGGCCGGCTCCGTGAGCACCAGCTCCGCACCCAGGGCCTTGAGTACCTTGCGCCGCTCGATGCTCATCGACGCCGGCATGGTCAGCAGCAGCTTGTAACCCCGGGCGGCGGCAACAAAGGCCAGGCCGATGCCGGTGTTGCCCGAGGTCGGTTCGACGATGGTCATGCCCGGCTTGAGTTTGCCGCTGCTTTCAGCGTCCCAGATCATGTTCGCACCGATCCGGCACTTGACCGAATAACCGGGGTTACGGCCCTCGATCTTGGCCAGCACGGTGACGCCGCGGGGGGCGATGCGGTTGATCTGCACCAGCGGCGTATTGCCGATGGAATGCGCGTTGTCAGCAAAGATACGGCTCATGGCGGGGTCCTTTTATGCACCGGGCGGAAAACTTCAAGGGTAAGCCTGCAGCGCCAGTGCGTCCACAACCGGCGAACCCCTGAAGCTGACGGGGGTCAACCGATCACTACCCTGCCGGAAACCGTCGCCGATGAAACGTCGCTACCGCTGGCCCCTGTGGGGGCTGTTGAGCATCGCCCTGGTACTGCTGGCCCTGCACCTGACCCTGCCGCTGCTGGTACGCAACTACCTCAACGACAGGCTCGCCGACATGGGTGAATACCGCGGGCAGATCGCCGACGTCGACCTGGCGCTGTGGCGCGGCGCCTACAAGATCAACGGCCTGAACATCGTCAAGACCAGCGGCAAGGTTCCGGTGCCGTTTCTCGAAGCACCCTTGATCGACCTGTCGGTCAGCTGGCATTCGCTGTGGCACAACCAGGCGGTAGTGGCGCAAGTAACCTTCCTCAAGCCGCAACTGAACTTCGTCGACGGCGCCAGCAAACAGACCTCGCAGACCGGCCAGGGCACCGACTGGCGTCAGCAACTGGAAAAACTGCTGCCCATCACCCTCAACGAAGTCCGCATCGACGACGGTACCCTGAGCTTTCGCAACTTCAATTCCACGCCGCAGGTCAACCTCAAGGCCACCCAGCTCGATGCCAGCATCCGCAACCTGACCAACGTCGAGGACCGCAAGGGCCGGCGCGACGCCACGTTCGACGGCAAGGCCCGCCTGCTCGGCGATGCCAGCGTCGAAAGCAGCGCCACCTTCGACCCCTTCAGCGATTTCCAAGACTTCAAGTTTCGCTTGCGCGCCACCGACATCGAGTTGCGCCGGCTGAACGATTTTGCCAGTGCCTATGGCAAGTTCGACTTCAATGCCGGCCATGGCGACCTGGTGATCGAGGCCGAAGCCAGCAACGGCCAGCTCAACGGCTACATCAAGCCGTTGCTGCGCGACGTCGATGTGTTCAACTGGCAACAGGACGTTCAGAGCAAGGACAAGGGCTTTTTCCGCTCGATCTGGGAAGCCCTGGTCGGCGGCAGCGAAACCGCGCTCAAGAACCAGCGCAAGAACCAGTTCGCCACCCGCGTAGCGCTCAGAGGCAGCGTGCATAAGCGCGATATCAGCGCCTTCGAGGCGTTTTTGCAGATCCTGCGCAATGGCTTTGTCCAGGCCTTCAACGCCAACTATGAACAAACGCCACCCAAGGTTGACTGAGTCACCGAGTGACGGTCCATTCAGAGACTGAATGGGCCGTCTGCGTTCCCAGTCGCCCGAAGCCCGCGTTATAGTCGTGCATGACAATTTTTCCGCCTGGGGCCATGTACCCCCGGCGCTACGTTAGAGGATCGGTTCATGAAGTTCGAAGGCACCAGCGCTTATGTCGCTACAGACGACCTGAAACTGGCGGTCAACGCAGCGATCACCCTGGAGCGGCCGCTGCTGGTCAAGGGTGAACCGGGCACCGGCAAGACCATGCTTGCCGAGCAGTTGGCCGAATCCTTTGGCGCCAAGCTGATCACCTGGCACATCAAGTCGACCACCAAGGCCCACCAGGGTCTCTACGAGTACGACGCGGTCAGCCGCTTGCGCGACTCGCAACTGGGCGTCGACAAGGTGCACGACGTGCGCAATTACCTGAAAAAAGGCAAGCTCTGGGAGGCCTTCGAGTCCGAAGAGCGGGTCATTCTGCTGATCGACGAAATCGACAAGGCCGACATCGAGTTCCCCAACGACCTGTTGCAGGAACTGGACAGGATGGAGTTCTACGTTTACGAAACCAACGAGACGATCAAGGCCAAGCAGCGCCCGATCATCATCATTACCTCGAACAACGAAAAAGAGCTGCCGGACGCCTTCCTGCGCCGCTGCTTCTTCCACTACATCGCCTTCCCCGACCGCGACACCCTGCAGCAGATCGTCGATGTGCACTACCCGAACATCAAGAAGGACCTGGTCAGCGAAGCGCTGGACGTGTTCTTCGACGTGCGCAAGGTGCCGGGCCTGAAGAAAAAGCCGTCCACCTCCGAACTGGTCGACTGGCTCAAGCTGCTGATGGCCGACAACATCGGCGAAGCGGTGCTGCGCGAACGCGACCCGACCAAGGCCATCCCGCCGCTGGCCGGGGCCCTGGTCAAGAACGAGCAGGACGTGCAGTTGCTCGAGCGCCTGGCCTTCATGAGCCGTCGCGGTAACCGCTGAGCCGGGAGCAATAGCCATGCTGCTCAATCTGTTCAATGAAATGCGCGCGGCCAAGGTGCCGGTTTCGGTGCGCGAACTGCTCGACTTGCTCAATGCCCTCAAGCAGCGCGTGAGCTTCGCCGACATGGACGAATTCTACTACTTGTCGCGGGCCATCCTGGTCAAGGACGAGCGCCATTTCGACAAGTTCGACCGGGCGTTTTCGGCCTACTTCAAAGGCCTGGAAAACCTCGACCGGCACCTGGAAGCGCTGATTCCCGAAGACTGGCTGCGCAAGGAGTTCGAGCGCTCGCTGACTGACGAGGAGCGCGCGCAGATCCAGTCCCTGGGTGGGCTGGACAAGCTGATCGAAGAGTTCAAAAAGCGCCTGGAAGAGCAAAAGGAACGCCACGCCGGAGGCAACAAGTGGATCGGCACCGGCGGCACCAGCCCGTTCGGCTCGGGCGGTTTCAACCCCGAGGGCATCCGCGTCGGCGATGCCGGCAAGCGCCAGGGCAAGGCGGTCAAGGTCTGGGATCAGCGCGAGTACAAAAACCTCGACGATCAGGTCGAACTGGGCACGCGCAACATCAAGCTGGCCCTGCGCCGGCTGCGCAAGTTCGCCCGCCAGGGGGCGGCCGAAGAGCTGGATATCGACGGCACCATCGACCACACCGCCCGCGATGCCGGCCTGCTCAACATCCAGATGCGCCCGGAGCGGCGCAACAGCGTCAAGTTGCTGCTGCTGTTCGACATCGGCGGCTCGATGGACGCCCACGTGAAGATCTGCGAAGAGCTATTCTCGGCCTGCAAGACCGAGTTCAAGCACCTGGAGTATTACTACTTCCACAACTTCGTCTACGAGTCGGTGTGGAAGAACAACCTGCGCCGTACCTCCGAGCGCACCTCGACCCTGGACCTGCTGCACAAGTACGGCGCCGACTACAAGGTGGTGTTCGTCGGTGACGCGGCCATGGCGCCCTACGAGATCACCCAGCCGGGTGGCAGCGTCGAGCACTGGAACGAGGAAGCCGGTTACGTGTGGATGCAGCGCTTCATGGAGAAGTACAAGAAGCTCATCTGGATCAACCCCTACCCGAAGGACACCTGGGGCTATACGGCATCGACCAACATCGTTCGCGATCTGGTCGAGGAGCGGATGTTCCCGTTGACCTTGCGCGGGCTGGAGGAAGGGATGCGGTTTTTGTCCAAGTAGACACGGGGCCGCTACGCGCCCCATCGCCGGCAAGGCCGGCTCCCACAGAGGTTTGCATTCACCTGTGGGAGCTGGCTTGCCAGCGATGAGGCCCTCTCAGCCAACAAACCTCTCAAGAAATGCCCGCTGCTCAAGCCACGCCATCTCCTGCACCACCGGCCGGAACCGTACCACGTGCCCCGGCAGCATCTGCGCCATTCTCGCCAGCGCCAGCGGCGTCAACGCCCCCAAGCGCGGATAACCACCAATGGTCTGCCGGTCATTGAGCAGCACGATTGGCTGGCCATCCGGCGGCACCTGCACCGCGCCCAACGGGATACCCTCGGAGATCATCGCCGGGCCCTGGTACTGCAAGGCCGGCCCCAACAGGCGGATGCCCATGCGATCAGCGCGGCTGTCGAGGGTCCAGTCGCGGTTGAAGACCTCGAACAGGCTCAGGCCGCTAAAATCGCCGATCTGCGCGCCCAGCAACAGATCAAGCGGCGACTTGTCGGTAAAGTCCGGCCAGAACGCCTCCGGCACTTCTTTATGCGCCGGTGCCGCACCGGCATATTCCAACGGCTGCCCCTTGGCCAGCGGCGAACCGAGGCCATCCAGCCCGCCCAGCGCCTCGCGTACCACGCTGGCACAACTGCCCAGCACCTGCGGCGCCTTAAAGCCGCCCGGCGCGGCGATGTACCCACGGGCCCCGTGCAACGGCGAATTCAAACGCAGGCGCTGGCCCTTGCTCATGCTGAAACTGCGCCAGGGCTTTAGCGGCTGGCCATCGAGCCGGGCATCCAGGTCGGCACCGGCCAGGGCCAGGCAGCAATCCTGCTCGGCAATCAGGCTCAAGCCTCCAAGAGTGACCTCAACCACCGCCGCCTCAGGCACATTGCCCAGCAGCCAGTTGGCCCAGCGCATCGACACCCAGTCCAGCGCCCCGCCCTGGGTCACACCCAGGTGGCGCACGCCAAAACGCCCGGCGTCCTGCAACAGGCACAGCGGCGTGCTGGCCTCGATCGACAACCGGCTCATGCCTGTGCCTCCAGCGGCGTATCGTCGCCGCCCAGGTTGATGAAGGTCGCACGCTCAACCGCCACGAAGCGCACCCGGTCACCCGGCTGCAGCAGGCTGTAGCCCTCGCGCTGACGGTCAAAGAGTTTGCTCGGGGTGCGCCCGATCAGGTTCCAGCCGCCAGGAGAAACCGCTGGATAAGCGGCGGTCTGCCGCTCGGCAATCCCCACGCTGCCGGCCGCCACGCGTTTGCGCGGGGTGGCCAGGCGCGGCGCGGCCAGTGCCTCTTCGACCAGGCCCATGAAGGCGAAGCCGGGGGCAAAGCCAAGGGCGAAGACCTGGTACTCACGCTCGCTGTGACGGCGAATGATGTCTGCCAGCGAGGTCTGGCAACGCTCGGCCAATAATTTCAGTTCCGGGCCGACGCTCAGGTCGTACCACACCGGGATCTCATGCTCACGGCCGCCGCTGCCAGCGTCCGCTTGCAGGTCGCTGAGCGCTTCGCGGATACAGGCCTGAGCCTCGGCTGGCGACATCTGGAGCAAGTCGAACTGCACCATCAGCGTGGTATAGGACGGCACCAGATCAACCAGATATTCGGCAAACGCGCTGCGCAAGCGCTGGCTGGCGGCGAGCATCCACGGCATGTTGCTTTCGTCGATGCGATCGAACAGGCGCACCATCAGGCAGTCGATGGCCACCACTTCAATACGGTAGTTCATGGCACCGCCTGGGCATCGAGGGCCTGACGGATCTGCCGGACGGCGGCAATCGAGCTGTCGTTGTCACCATGCACGCACAAGGTATGGGCCTGCAACAGCAGCGCGCTGCCATCGCTGGCAATCAGCGGCTCGCCCCGGGCCAGGCGCAAAGCCTGTTCGACGATCACCGCCGGATCGTGATGCACCGCCCCCGGCAAGCGCCGCGACACCAGATGGCCGCTGGCGTCATAGGCGCGGTCGGCAAACGCCTCGAACCACAGGGTCACGCCGTACTCATCACCCAGGGCCTGGGCCGCGCTGTTGTCGGCGGTGGCCATCAGCATCAGCGGCAGTTGCCGGTCATAGGCGGCCACCGCTTCCAGCACAGCGCGCAGCTTGAGCGGGTCGGCCATCATGTCGTTGTACAGCGCGCCGTGGGGTTTGACATAGGCAACCTGCGTCCCCTGGGTGCGGCAAATGCCGTCCAGGGCGCCGATCTGGTAATGCAGCAGGTCGCGAATCTCTTCGGCGCTGCAGGCCATGGAGCGACGGCCGAAGCCAGCCAGGTCCTGGTAGGCGGGGTGGGCGCCGATGCGCACCTGGTTGGCCACGGCCAGAGCCACGGTCTTGCGCATGATGCCGGGGTCGCCGGCGTGGAAGCCGCAGGCGATGTTGGCGCAATCAACATAGGGCATGACCTGGGCGTCCAGGCCCATGGTCCAGCTGCCAAAACTTTCACCCATATCGCAATTCAGTAACAGGCGGCTCACGACTGACACTCCTTCAGGCTCGGCCTCATTGGGCTTCTAGTTGTTTGCCGCGGGTTTCCGGCAGGCTCAGTGCTGCCAGAATTACCACTCCGTAGGACACCGCGGCAAATCCGCCGATGCCCAGGCCCAGGGGGATCTTCTGGCTGAGCAGGCCGATCAGCAGCGGGAAGAACGCCGCCAGGGCGCGGCCGATGTTGTAGCAAAAGCCCTGGCCCGAGCCGCGGATGCGGGTGGGGAACAGTTCGGTGAGAAACGCGCCCATGCCGCTGAAAATCCCCGAGGCGAAGAACCCCAGGGGGAAGCCCAGCCAGAGCATCACGCCGTCACTGACCGGCATCTGGGTGTACAGCAGGACAATGATGAACGAACCGACGGCGAACAGGATGAAGTTCTTTTTCCGGCCCAACAGGTCGGTCAGGTAGGCACTGATCACGTAGCCGATGTAAGAGCCGAAGATCACCATCGCCAGGTAGCCGCCGGTACCCAGCACGCTCAGGCCCCGTTCGTTTTTGAGGAAGGTCGGCAGCCACGAAGTGATGGCGTAGTAGCCGCCCAGGGCGCCGGTGGTCAGCAACGAGGCGCGCAGGGTGGTAAAGAGCATGCCCGGAGCGAAGATTTCATAGAAGTGCGACGGCGCTTCGGTTTTTTCCGCGGCCTTGGCCTGCTGGTAGATTTCCGGGTCCTTGACCAGGCGACGGACGAAAATCACGAACACCGCCGGCACAATGCCCAGCAGGAACAGCGCGCGCCAGGCGTCTTCCGGCGGCAACAGCGAGAACAGCACGGCATACAGGATCGCCGTCAGCCCCCAACCAATGGCCCAACCGGACTGCACCATGCCGACCGCCTTGCCACGGTCCTGGGCGCGGATCACCTCGCCGATCAGCACTGCGCCGGCCGTCCACTCACCGCCAAAGCCAAAGCCCATCAGGGTGCGGGCAATCAGCAGTTGTTCGTAGTTCTGGGCAAAGCCGCAGAGGAAGGTAAAAAATGCAAACCACAACACCGTCAGTTGCAGGGTGCGCACGCGGCCGATGCGGTCGGAGAGGATACCGGCGATCCAGCCGCCCAGGGCCGAGGCGATCAGGGTGCTGGTGTGAATCAGCCCGGCCTCGGCGGTGGTGATGCCCCACAGGGCGATCAGGGTGGGGATGACGAAGCTGAGCATCTGCGTGTCCATGCCATCCAGGCCGTAGCCGATCTTGCAGCTCCAGAAGGTCCGGCGTTCCTGCTTGTTGATGTTGCGGTACCAGTCGAATGGCCCCGCCACTGACCTGGGTTTGACCTGTTGCTGCACGCCCGATGGGTTCATGGTTGCCTCAGCTTGTTGGTATTGTTTTAACGACGACAGCATATGTCGCGGCCTGAGGATCATTTTTCGACGGGCGCGGGTTGTCGTCCAACGAGAAAAACCAGCTGTCTGGCATAAGAAAAACTTGATCAGTGAGCGCGCCATGAACCTCAAATTCCTCGAAACCTTCGTCTGGGTGGCCCGGCTCAAGAGCTTTCGCCTGACCGCCGAAAAGCTCTTCACCACCCAGGCGTCGATCTCCAGCCGTATCGCGGCGCTGGAGGCCGACCTCGGGGTCAGGTTGCTGTTGCGCGACTCACGCGGCGTGAGCCTGACCCCGGAAGGCAGCAAGGTGCTGGAATACGCCGAACAGATGCTCGACACCGCCAAGGCCCTCAAGCAATCGCTGGACAGCGACCGGGCCAAGGTCGGGCGCATTCGCATCGGCGTGATGGACACGGTGATCCACACCTGGATGAGCCCGCTGGTGTCGGAGCTGATGGAGCGCTACCCGCAGGTGGAAATCGAACTGGTCGCCGATACCGCGCTTAATTTGCGCGAACAGCTGCAAAAAGGCTTTCTCGATGTGATTCTGCAAACCGACCTGTTGCGCCAGGAATCGATCCGCAGCCTGGACCTGGCACGCTATCCCATGGGCTGGATCGTCGCCCGCCAGTCGATCTACAACCGCGACTACGCCTCGCTGGCGGACCTGGCCCGCGAGCGCATCGTCACTTTCTCGAAGAACTCGCGTCCGCACCAGGAAGTGCTCAGCCTGCTACAGGCCGAAGGCGTCGGCGCGCCACGGCTGAACTGCGTGAATTCGGTGGCGGCGATTACCCGCTTGTTGCGTGATGGCTTTGGCATCGGCGCCCTGCCGCCAGCGCTGGTCAGCGAAGAACTGGCCCGTGGCGAACTGATCCTGTTGCCGCTGGCCCAGCAACCACCGAGCCTGGAGCTGGTGGTGGCCTGGCAGACCGGTGTCGAGCTGGTCGATGAGGTGGTGCAACTGTGCCGCAACGTGCTGGAGCGCTACGCCCGCGATGCCGGGCCGCAGCGCATCGTGCTGGTTTAGCGCCAGCTCTCCTGCACCGCCTTGCGCCGCCCGCCGAGTGCTACCCAGCCAAGCAACAGCAGCAGGCTTTCGACCACCAGCGCCAGCGCCAGCGCGCAGCTCAGGCCCCAAGCCAGGGCCTCGGGGTTGAGGAGGATCTGGTAGCGGTAGCCGTTGAGGGTTTCTTCGCGCAGTTGCGGGTTGGCGGTGACCAGCACATGCCAGGTTTTCGCCAGCCACGGGCCTTGCAGAATCTGCCATTCCTGCTCGAACTGGCGGTTGCGGATCAACAGGCTTTCGATGCTGTTGGCATCGCTGGTGAACACCGGGTCGTCGCTGCTGCGGTAATGGCCCAGCAGCGCCTGCAGGTCGCCGTTGAAAAAGCGTTTGGCGGTGTCTTCAAAGCCCTTGAGGCCTTCGCGCGATTCGAGCAGGTGCGCCTCGACCCGCTGGCCATAATCGACGATATAGCCCGGCACCTGCAGGCCAACCAGCAAACCGCAGGTAAACAACAGCAAGCGCAGGTAACTTCTGAACATGGGGCTGATCCTTAGCTGGCCTGACCTTCGGCGATGCACTCGCCACGGCGCCACAAGGCCCACTGGCCAGGCGCGTAGCGGTGCCAGGTTTCGTTCTCGGTGAGGGCCTCGGTAGCGATCACCGTGACCACATCGTTAGGGGTGGTTTCAGCCTGGAAGTCGACGATCATGTCGACGTCCTTCAGCCGTGCCGGGCCGAACGGCGCACGACGGGTAATGTGCACCAGCTTGGTCGAGCAGAAGCAGAACAGCCAGTCGCCATCGCTGAACAGGCAGTTGAACACGCCCTTGCCACGGTATTCGGCGCAGGCCTCGACCAGCACCGGCAGCAGTTGCTCGACCTCGACCGGCTCGGGGAAGGCTTCGCGCACACGGTTGAGCAGGTCGCAGAACGCCGCTTCGCTGTCAGTGTCGCCAATCGGTCGGTAGAAGGTCGCCTGGCCCTTGAACTCACCGAGCTGGCCGTTGTGCGCAAAGCACCAGTTGCGGCCCCACAGCTCGCGTACGAACGGATGGGTGTTGGACAGGCTGACCTTGCCGACATTGGCCTGGCGAATGTGGCCGATCACCACCTCGCTCTTGATCGGGTAGCGTTGCACCAGGTTGGCAACTTCCGACTCGCAGCTCGCCGCCGGGTCCTGGAACAGGCGCAGGCCACGGCCTTCGTAGAAGGCGATGCCCCAGCCGTCACGGTGCGGGCCGGTGCGCCCGCCACGCTGCATCAGCCCGGTGAAGCTGAAAACGATGTCGGTCGGCACATTGGCGCTCATGCCCAGTAGTTCACACATGCTTGGCTGCTCCGGGCAAATCCTACAGACGCGGCTCGACCCGCGTGCCACTGCCGCCCAGCGGCGCTGCAGGTGGCGGGTTACGGTAGCGGTCGCTGCGGTCGGCGGCGAACGGCTCATCGCTCACAGGCTCCTGGGCTTCACGCTGGGCGGCCGCTTCGGCCTGCTCACGGCGGGCCTTGGCGCGCCGCTCCAGCGGCCAGCGGATGAACACGAACAGCGCATACAAGGCGAAGGCGATCATGCCGTACATGGCCAGGTCGGCTGCGGCGCGCAGGGCGTTGTTGCCGACCTTGAACAGGGTATCGAGGGCGGCAATGGCGATGGCCGGGGCGAATTTTTCCTTGACCGGGTCGACGATGGTCGGGGTCAGCAGCAGTACCGCCATCAGTACCCGCAGCGGTTCACGCAGCCAGCGCCACATCCAGCCAGTCAGGCGAAAGCCCACCAGCAGGCATCCCAAGGCGGCAAGGGCGTAGAGGCCCCAGGCGAGCAGATAGTCGTTCTCGGTCATGGTGTCCGTGGCAAGCTAGGCAAATAGACGCTTATGATAAACACTTTTCCGCGCGCAGGCGCCCCCCAGCCAAGAGAACCCCGCATGTCCGCAGACGCCACCGCTCCCCGTGCCCCGATTGCCCACAAGGCCGATGGTGCCGATCCCTATGCCTGGCTGCAGCAACGCGACACCCCCGAGGTGCTGGCTTACCTGAACGCCGAGAACGCCTATCAGCAAGCGCAACTGGCCGGTCAGGCGCCGCTGCGCGAACAGCTGTTCGAAGAGATCAAGGCGCGCATCCTCGAAACCGACTTGTCGCTGCCTTCGCCCTGGGGCCCGTACCTGTACTACACCCGCACCACCGCCGGTGACGAGTACGCCCGCCATTACCGCTGCCCGCGCCCGGCCGATGATGCCAATACCGTCGATGAAGCGCGCGAGGAGCTGCTGCTCGACCCCAATGCGTTGGCCAAGGGCGGCTTCCTGTCCATGGGGGCCTTCAGCATCAGCCCCGACCACCAGCGCCTGGCCTACAGCCTGGACACCACGGGCGACGAGATCTACACCCTGTACGTCAAGGACCTGGCCAGCGGCGCCATCGAGCAACTGCCGTTCGAGGACTGCGACGGCAGCATGACCTGGGCCAACGACAACCAGACGCTGTTCTTCGCCGAACTGGACGACACCCACCGCCCGCACAAGTTGCTGCGCCATCGCCTGGGCAGCGGCAGTGTCGAAGCGGTCTATGAAGAAACCGACGGTCGTTTCTTCTTGCACTGCTACCGCGCCAGCTCCGAGCGCCAATTGATCCTGCTGCTCAACAGCAAGACCACCAGCGAAGCCTGGGTGCTCGACGCCGAACACCCCGAGCAGGCCTTCACCTGCATGGCGCCACGGGTCGAGGGCCACGAGTACTACCCCGACCACGGTCAGTTCGAAGGCCAGTGGCGTTGGTTCATCCGCACTAACCAGGACGGCATCAACTTCGCCCTGTACCAGGCTACGGCCGAGGTAGTGCCCAGCCGCGAGCAGTGGCAACGGTTGGTGGCCCATCGCGACTCGGTAATGCTCGAAGGCCTGAGCCTCAATGCCAGCGCCCTGAGCCTGAGCCTGCGCGAAGGCGGCCTGCCGATCATCGAGGTGCACCCGCAAGGCGTGCCGGCCTACCGCGTGGAGCTGCCGGACGCCGCCTACAGCCTGTACGTGCAGGACAGCCTGGAGTTCGTCAGCCCGCGCATCCGCCTGCGTTACCAGTCGCTCAACCGCCCGGCCCAGGTGCGCCAGCTGGAGCTGGCCAACGGCGCCCAGCAAGTGCTCAAGGAAACCCCGGTGCTCGGCCCGTTCGACCCGGACGCCTATGTCAGCCAGCGCCTGTGGGCAACCGCCGCCGACGGCACCCAGGTACCGATCAGCCTGGTGCAGCGCCGTGCCGACGTTGGCAAGCCGGTGCCGCTGTACCTGTACGGTTACGGCGCCTACGGCGAAAGCCTCGATCCGTGGTTCTCCCACGCCCGCCTGAGCCTGCTCGAGCGCGGCGTGGCCTTTGCCATTGCCCACGTGCGTGGCGGCGGTGAACTGGGTGAAGCCTGGTACCACGCCGGCAAGCAGGCGCATAAGCACAACACCTTCGGCGACTTCATCGCCTGTGCCGAACACCTGATCGCCCAGGGCGTGACCCGCGCCGAGCAGTTGGCGATCAGCGGCGGCAGCGCCGGTGGCCTGCTGATCGGGGCGGTGCTCAACCAACGCCCGGAGCTGTTCAAGGCAGCGATTGCCGAAGTGCCGTTCGTCGACGTGCTCAACACCATGCTCGACCCCGAGCTGCCACTGACCGTCACCGAATACGACGAGTGGGGCAACCCGCAAGAGCCCGAGGTCTACGAGCGGATCAAGGCCTATGCGCCGTATGAAAACGTCCGCGCCCAGGCCTACCCTGCCCTGCTGGTGATCGCCGGTTACAACGACAGCCGCGTGCAGTATTGGGAAGCGGCCAAGTGGGTAGCGCGGCTGCGGGTGACCAAGACCGACGACAATCTGTTGCTGCTCAAGACCGAAATGGGTGCCGGCCACGGCGGCATGAGCGGGCGCTACCAGGGGCTGCGCGACGTGGCGCTGGAGTACGCGTTCGTATTTAACGTGCTGGGCGTGGTGTAAATCGGAAAATTTGTTGTCTGATCACGCAAATCGCCGGCAAGGCCGGCTCCCACAGGAAGGGTAGATGCAGGCCCTTGTGGGAGCTGGCCTCGCCAGCGATGGGCTGCGCAGCAGCCCCAGAACAGACACCACAAAACTAAAAGAACGACGCAAATGCCTGAACCCACCCACCTCAACAACGAAATCCGCGACATGCTCATGGACTGCGGCCTGTTCGACCAGTTGCTGCCCGGCGACTTCCAGGCCGCCGCCGGCTACTTCAGCATCAGCAACATGAGCGAAGGCACCCAGATTTTTCGCGAAGGCGATGCCGGTACCTTCATGTGCATCATCCATCACGGCGTAGTTTCAGTGCGCAAGACCGACGCCGAGCAGCGCCAGGTGGAAATCGCCACCCTGCGCAAGGGCCGCGCGTTCGGCGAGATGGCCGTGCTCGACGGTGAACGGCGCTCGGCCAGCTGCATTGCCGCCAGCGACTGCCAGTTGCTCAACCTGGGCAAGGACTCGCTGGAAAAGATGCTCAACGACGCCCCGAAGATCGCCGCCAAGATCATCCGCGCCCTGGCCGTGGCCCTGTCCCGGCGCTTGCGCATGCAGGACGGTCAACGCCTGGCCCAGCAGGTCTAGCTGCCCTTGTCCTTGCCGTTGTCCGGGTTCAAGCCAGGCAATGGCTGATCCTTGGGCGGGTTGGGCACCGGCATTGGCGGCAGCAATGGCGCGCCCGGTTGCGCATCACCGGCGCGCGGCGGCGTACTCGGCGTCACCTGCGGATACGGCGTTGGCGTCGCCGTGCCCGGCGCACCCGGCACCGGGGTGATCAACCGTGGCTGCAAATCAGCGGCCATGGCAGGTTGCAGGCTGGCACAGATCAATACCGCAATGATCGCGTAACGCATGCACAGGCTCCTTGAGGGTCCTGGCTACAGGCTACTCCCACCGCGCACGGTTTGCCTGTCCGAATTGCCCGCCATCGGGCTAAACTTCAAGGCATAACCGTAACAAGCCCGAGAAAAGGTAATCCCATGAGTTCGTCATCCTCTGCCGCCGCCACCGCACGGCTAGACCGCATCCTCGCCGACGCCAAGCGCGACAAGGAAATGGGCTACCGCGACAAGGCCCTGCGCATGTACCCGCACGTGTGTGGCCGCTGCGCCCGCGAGTTCGCCGGCAAGCGCCTGAGCGAGCTGACCGTGCACCACCGTGACCACAACCACGACAACAACCCCCAGGACGGCTCCAACTGGGAACTGCTGTGCCTGTACTGTCACGACAACGAGCACTCGCGCTATACCGACCAGCAGTACTTCAGCGAAGGCTCGACCAGCAGCCCGAGCATCGCCAAGGCCACCCACAATCCGTTCGCGGCCCTGGCCGGCATGCTGAAGAAGGACTGAAGCCGCCCACAGTTGCCGGCAAGCCCGTATAATCGCGTCTTTTTTGCGAAGGGCCCCGGCACGTGGCGAACAAACGGTACAGCTGCATTGGTCTGTTCAACCCCAAGTCAGCAGAGAACGTCGGTTCGGTGATGCGCGCTGCGGGTTGCTACGGCGTCAACTCGGTGTTCTACACCGGCAAGCGCTATGAGCGCGCCCGCGACTTCGTCACCGACACCAAGCGTGTGCACTACGACATCCCGCTGATCGGCATCGACGACCTGCAGAAGATCATCCCCCTGGGCTGCACGCCGGTGGCGGTGGAGCTGGTCGACGGCGCCCGGCCGCTGCCCGAGTACACCCACCCGGACCGCGCGATCTACATCTTCGGCCCTGAAGACGGCTCCCTCGACCCGAGCGTGCGCGCCTGGTGCGAAGAGACCATCTACATCCCGACCAACGGTTGCATGAACCTGGCCGCCACCGTCAACGTGGTGCTCTATGACCGCCTGGCCAAAGGCCTGAACACCCGCTCCGGGCCGAAATTCAAGTAACTCGACTGAACAGCCCGGCCTGCCCGGCGGTCTGCTGTAGACCATCGCCCCTACTGGAGAATGACCATGTCCGAGAAACAGACGCTTATCCCGGCCAACTCAGCGCAGATGGCCAGTGAACATAACGTCCACGGCTGGGAACGCGCAGGTTCCGTCGCCACCGGGGTGATCATGGTCGGCAAGGGCCTGCGCCGTGGTGGTTTGCTGGGGATGATTCAGGTGGCCGTCGGCGGGGTTGCCCTGGCCCGTGGCATTACCGGCCACAGCTCGGTGAAAAGCCTGATCGAGCGCGGCCGCAGCGATCTGGACAACCTCCGCGCCAAGATCGAACGCAGCGGTGCCGAGCTGCAAGCACTCAAGGCCAACGCCGCAGCCGCCCCCCGTGGCACCACGGTGACCGGCAACGACGCCCTGGAAGACCCCAGGCCTTAACGCAACAGCGGGCTCTGCAGCACCTCGGAGGATTTGCCCAGCACGCTTTCGCTGAGCTGGATGAACTCCGCGGTGCTAACGCTGTTCAGGCGCATCATCGCCCGGGTGACATCATCCAGTGAACGCTGGTTGTGGGTGTGCAGGCGGATTTCCTGGTCCAGCGCCCGCAACAGCAGCACGCCACGGGCGATCACCGCGCTGTCGACCTGCTCGCCGCGCAAACTGCTGACCTTCTTGCCACTGCGCTCAAGGCTCGCCTGCTGGGCCTGATAGCGCTCCTCGGTCATGCCTCCGGCACGGCGCAGCAGTTCGCTGGCGTAATACTCGGCCAGGCTCTCGCCGATCCAATCACTGTCCTCGCGGTCATTGATCTGCGCAAACACATGCACCAGTTCGCGCAGCACCGGGCTTGAGCCGTTCTCGCCAACCAGCGGGCGGCTGCTGTGCAGGTAAATGGAGTGATGCCCGGCGCGGGCGCCACGCCACAGCTCATCCCGGGCGCCGACCAGCAACAGCTTGGGCGGATTGCGCGGGAACACCGCCTGCAGCTGCGGCCAGACGAAGGTCAGCAAGGTCAGGTTGTCCAGGCGGCGCATGGCCTGGCCTTGCGGCGCGGCGACGCTGACGTCGGTTTCGCCCAGGCGCGCACGGCGGGTACCGATGGTGCCGGCGAGCATCCAGCCGGTCGGGCGGTCGAACAGCCGCGAGACGTTGTCGATGCGAAAACGGTGCTTGCCAATGCGCGGCCACGGCGTCTCGACGCTTTTCCAGCCCTTGGGCAGCTCGAAACTCAGGCGCGCCACCAGTTCGGTGCCGTCGTGCTGGTCCAGGCGCGCCGGCGGCACCAGGTCGTCACCGCGAAACAGTGCCCAGCCCGGGGTCATGCGGGTTTCATAGGCGCCGCCCTTGAGACGCTGGCTCAGGCGCACCTTATAGGTCAGCTGGCTCTTGCCTGGCGCCGGTTGCCAGTGGCCGCGCTGATCGCCGCCCTGCAGCTGCCATTGGCCGTCGGCCTTGAAGTCGCTGTAGGCGCCGTCCTTGCCCAGGTCGAAGTCCAGGCTGCGCACGCTGGCGCCGTCTGCCAGGGTCAGGCGCACTTCGGCCTGCTCGCTTTGTGGCAGCAAGCGCACGTGGTAATCCAGATCGACTTTTTTCGCCCAGGCCGGCGAACTGGCCAGCAGGCCCAGCACCAGCCATCCACGGCAACGCACACGCATACAGAAACTCCTCGTTCCCCCAAACGCGATCCCCGACAAGCCTCTGCAGCTCAACCGGCGCGGAAAATCAGATAGTCTTCCCAGTCGTCCTCATCGACGCTGTCTTCGCTGAGCATGCGCCCGGATTGTGAAATCCGTTGCTTGTGCACCTGCTCACGGTCACCACACACCAGGTGGTGCCAGTCGGGCAGGTCCTTGCCCTCGCTGACCAGGCGGTAACCGCAAGTGGTGGGCAGCCATTTGAACTGATCGGCCTTGCCCGGCGTCAGCTGGATGCAGTCAGGCACGATCTGCATCCGCTTCGGGTAGTTGCTGCACTGGCAGGTCTTCATGTCCAGAAGTTTGCAGGCGATACGTGTGTAATAGACGCTGTTGTCGTCTTCATCTTCAAGCTTTTGCAGGCAGCACAAGCCACAGCCGTCACACAGCGACTCCCACTCCTGCGGGTCGAGTTGCTCGAGGGTTTTACGCATCCAGAATGGAGCGGCGTTGGCAGTCATGTAGCGGGTGTCCTGTTTCAATTCGTGCGCGGCGGCGCGGCGGCGCCAGTCTAGGGCCTGTCACCGGCCATTGCCAGACCGCTTGTCAGCGCTCATATGACACAGTAGTTTGACCAGCGGTCACCACCCCACCCCTCAGGAACTCAAGATGAGTGCAAATCCTCGCGTTGCCGATCACGCCATCAACGAACAGTTCATCCAGCGCTGGTCGCCGCGCGCCTTCACCGGCGAGCCGATCGACCAGGCCACCCTGCTGAGCTTCCTTGAAGCCGCACGCTGGGCACCTTCGGCCTACAACTCGCAGCCCTGGCGCTTTCTCTACGCCCGCCGCGACACGCCGAACTGGGAACGCTTCCTCGGCTTGCTCAACGAATTCAACCGCAGCTGGGCCCAGCACGCTTCGGCGCTGGTGATCATCATCTCCAAGACCACCTTCACCGCGCCTGGCGCCAGCGAAGAAACCCCGGCGTTGTGGCACACCTTCGACACCGGCTCGGCCTGGGGCCACCTGGCGTTGCAGGCCAGCCTGAGCGGCTGGCACACCCACGGCATGGCCGGTTTCGACCAGGAACTGACCCGCAAGGAGCTGAAGATTCCTGAAGGCTATGCCCTGCACGCGGCGGTGGCGATCGGCAAGCTGGGCGACAAGTCGACCCTCGCTGAAGGCCTGCAGGCGCGGGAAGTGCCAAGCCCGCGGCGGCCATTGAGCGAGTTGGCGGCTGAAGGTGATTTCAGCCTTTGATTTTCAGGGCTGCTCTGCAGCCCATCGCTGGCAAGGCCAGCTCCCACAGGGTCAGCGGTGCCTACAAAACCTATGGGAGCCGGCGATGCTTTTAATAGCCGCGCTGAAAGTCCACTTCCCCGCGCAACGCTTCACCCGCCTGATACGCCCGCAGATTCTCGACAAACACGCGCACCATCGCCGCCGGCGAGGTCGGTGCCGAGCTGTGTCCGGTCAACAGCAAGCCCCAGGCGGTCCAGAACGGATGGCGCTGGGGCAACGGTTCCTGGCGGCAGACATCGATCACCGCGCCGGCCAGATGGCCCTTCTTCAAGGCTTCGACCAGGTCGGCATCGACCACCGCGACGCCGCGCCCGGCATTGATGAACAAAGCCTCGGGGTTGAAGCGCTGGAACAGCGCGGCGTCATACAAGTCATGGGTCGCCGGGGTGTCGGGCAGCAGGTTGATGACATAATCGACCTGCCCGGCCAGACGACCAAGGTCCTCAAGACCCGCCACTTCGATAAACGGCGCCTGCTCGCGCGCTTGGCTGGCAATGCCGTACAACTGCACGCCAAACGGCAGCAAGAACTCCGCCACCCGCTGACCGATATCGCCGGTGCCGACAATCAGCGCCCGGCGCCCTTCCAGGCTGCGCCCGGGGCGGTCATCCCACTTGCGCTCGACCTGGCTGACCAGCCGTGCCAGCACCTCGCGCTCGTGGCCAAGCATGTAGGTGAGCACGTACTCGGCCATGACCTGGCCAAAGATCCCCACCGCCCGAGTCAGGCGATAGTTGCGCTGCAGGCCGTCAGCCAGCAACGGCGTGATCCCGGCCCAGGTCGATTGCAACCACTGGGGCTGATGGCCCTGGCGCAACAAGGTCGCCAAGAGGTCCGGCTGGCCCAGCCATACCGGGCTGTCAGCGGCCAGCCGCGCAAGTTCCGCCGAGTCACCACTGTTCAGGACCTCCAGGTCCGGTGCCGCTTCGCGCAACAGGCGAGCGTAGAGGGCATGATCCTGTTCAGCGATCAAAACACGCATGTTCATAACAACCTTGGGTAACGGCGAAAGCCGCCAGGGGCTGGCGGCGTATCAGATAGGGAGGTCAGACCGGATCGTTGCGGCGCAGCAGCTCTTCGGGCAGGTGCTCGATGTACTCGTCCTCGGCGGGCGGCATCTGCAGGTGATAACCCTGCTGCTCGAGGTTTTCCAAAACCTTGGCGATATCTTCGCGGGCCAGCTGGCGCTCCGGGGTCAGCACCAGGTCAAAGGCATGCACCGGCTTGCCGAAGAACGGCAGCAGGCCTTCGGGTACGCGCTCCAGGCCGTCGGCCTTGAGCACGTACAGGTACATTTCGTTCTTGCGGGGGCTCTTGTAGATCGAGCAGATACGTTTCATGAAGGGTCTCCGGCGCCCGCCAGGCAATCGAGCAGCGCCTGCCCCATGCGCTCACGGCGCCAGCCGCGCAGCGACTCGGGGAGTTGATAGGGTCCGTTGGGGTAACCGCTCTTGAGCAGCAGTTCCAGGGGTTTCTTGCGCAGCATCAGCTCGGGGGCGATGCTCAGGCGTTCGGCCTCGGCCTGGCCGATGGCGCGCAGTTGCTTGAGCAGCGCCGAGGCTTCGATCGGCAGCGGCTCGGGCACCGCTGGCGGCCATTGCTCCGGCGGCAGGCTGGCAGCCTGTTTGATCAGGCCGAGCAGGAACTCGCCATCCTGACGGATGGTGCGCGGGTGCATGTCTTCGATCTTGGCCAGCGCCGACAGCGAATCCGGCTGGGTGCGGGCCATGGGCCACAAGGCGTTTTCGCGGACGATGCGGTTACGCGGCAGGTCGCGGGCACGGGCTTCGCGTTCGCGCCAGGCGCACAGCTCGCGCAGTACCGCCAGTTGCGCGCGCGACAGCTTCCAGGCCAGCTTGGCCTCGCGGTACAGCTCGTACGGGTCGGTTTCGCGGCGCAGCTGGGCAACCAGTTCGGCACCGTCCTCGAGGACCCAGGCGTGTTTGTCGGCGGACAGCTGCGGGCGCAGGCGCTCGTACAGTTCGGCCAGGTGCACGGCGTCTTCGGCAGCGTAGCTGACCTGGGTTTCCGACAGCGGGCGTTGCAGCCAGTCGGAACGGGTTTCGCCCTTGGGCAGGTCGATGCCGAGCACCTCCTGAACCAGGCGCGAATAGCCCATGGAGAAACCCAGGTTGAGGTAACCGGCGGCCAGCTGGGTGTCGAACAATGGCGCCGGCAGGCTGCCGGTCAGGCGCGACAGCACTTCGAGGTCTTCGCTGCAGGCATGCAGGACCTTGATCACCTGCGGATCTTCAAGCAGGCCGGCCAGCGGCTGCCAGTCGCCGATCCGCAGCGGGTCGATCAGGTAGGCCCGCGCCCCGTCACCGACCTGGATCAAACCGGCTTTCGGATAGAAGGTATCGACCCGCATGAACTCGGTGTCGAGTGCCACGAAGGGCAGCGTGCGCCACTGCTGGCAGTGCTCTGCCAGGCTGCGGTCGTCACAAATCCAGTGAATATCGATGGCCACAAGGCTCTCCCACAAACAATGGCGCGCAGTATATACGGCGCAGGCCATCGTCGGGAAACCACTCGACCGCTATCCCTGCCGCCGTTACCGCGCCTGTGATCAGTGTCTGGCCAGCATTGGCCGACAGCTGGCGAACAGGTCCAGCTGCGGCTTGTACAGGGCGGTGTGCACCTGCAGCAGGCCGAGCATGGAGTGGAACAGGTTGTCCTGGCTCAATGGCGCATTGCGGGCCTTTTGCAGGCAGTCGCTATCGACGCCGAAACTGGCCTTGTAGCTGTCGGAAAACCACGCCAGCAGCGGCACGTGCTTTTGCTGTTCCGGTGCCAGCATGTAAGGCGTGCCGTGCAGGTACAGGTTGTACTCACCGAGCGATTCGCCATGGTCGGACAGGTACAGCATGGCGGTGTCGACCTTGTCCTGCTTGCTGCGCAGGATGTCGATCAGCGAGGCCAGGACATGGTCGGTGTACACCAGGGTGTTGTCATAGGCATTGACGATGCTGTCCTGGCTGCACTGATTCAGGGCATTGCTGCGGCACACCGGGGTGAAGCGCTCGTATTCTTTCGGGTAACGCTTGTAGTAGTCCGGGCCGTGGCTGCCCATCTGGTGCAGCACCAGCACGGTGTCCTGTTGCAGGTTGTCGATGAAGCTGTCCAGGCCCTTGAGGAGGATGTCGTCGCGGCACTCGTCATCGGCGCACAGTGCCGGGTCCTTGACGTTGCTGACATTCTCGAACACCACCCGGTCGCAAGTGCCCTTGCAGCCGGACTGATTGTCGCGCCAGCGCACCGCCAGCCCGGCCCGCTGCAGCACATCGAGCAGGCCTTCCTGGTTTTTTGCGGTGCTGGCGTCGTAATCCTTGCGGGTGAAGCCAGAGAACATGCACGGTACCGACACGGCGGTTTCGGTGCCACAGGAGTGCACATCGGTGAAGGCGATCAGGCCCTTTTCCTTGCTCAGCTGTGGGGTGGTATCGCGCCCGTAGCCGAGCACCCCGAAGTTCGGCGCGCGGGCGCTCTCGCCGACCACCAGCACGGTCAGCGACTTGCGCGTGCGTTGTTGCCAGGCCACGTCCAGTTTCGCGTCCTCGCCGATCTTGCGAAACGGCTTGGCGGCGCTGCCGACCCGCTCGCCCACATACCCCAGGGAGGCGCCGACGACATTGCTCGGCACCAGCAACAGGCGGATTTCATGGTGGTTGCGAAACAGCGAAGCCAAGCCTTGATAGTTCACCAACGCCACCGCCGCCAACACGACAATGCAGGCAACGCTGACGAGCAACTTGCCGACTAACTCACGCACCCAGTTACGGTACAGCACCGGGGTGCTATACAACAATAAAGAAGGCAATACACCTAACACTACGATATATAAAAAAAGTTTAATCGAGAGCAGGTCACGTACTTCCGTGGCATTGGTCTCCATGGCATTACGGAGCATGCCCACATCAACCATCACGCCGTACTGGCTCATGAAGTAAGCCACCCCGGCGCTGACCATGAACAGGCTGATCAACAGCGGTTTGAGCACGGGCCTGAAGGCCAGCAGGGTCAACACCAGGTTGAACGCACAGAGGATCATCACGCCAAACGCCACGCGCAACAGCAGGCCATGGCCATCGCTGGAAAGCACCGACGCCAGGTGTTGCCACAATAATGAGTTGAAGCCGATCAACAGGTACAGGCTGGCAATCAACGTGACCCATTCGGCCCGCAGGGGTTTGACCTTGAACATGATAATTCGCTTAGTTAAACGTCGGGAACAGTGCCCTTGCGGCACGGCCTGGAAGCTGCCCGAACTGTAAGTAGCGAGTCATCAATTTTTTGTGAAAAAGACGCCAACAATTAGTCGGCTGGCGTCTATTTAATACACCTGTTCAGCCTGTGTTCAGCCCGGCGTCTGTTTACCCCGGCAGATGCACTTTTGAATAAGAATCGCGATCAATATCGATTACCTCGACGCACAGCTGGATGTCCAGCCCCGGCGTGCTCGGCACGGCCTCCTTGAGCACCTCCAGCAAGCTGGCCGACAGTTGGCGTTTGATCTCGGCGGAGCGACCGCTGAGGATTGCCAGCTTGATGTGGGCGAACGCGCGTTCCACAGGGGCGACACCCACCCGGAAACTGGCCAGGGCCACGGCGCGGCTCTTGATGTCGAGCTCTTCAGCGAACTGGCCGCTGCCCACCAGGGCATGGTTAAGACGCAGCAGCAGGCGATCGACCTCGAGGTTTTTCAGGTTGTCGCTGTATTCCACATGAAGGTGAGGCATTGCACAAAGTCCTGGGGTGGGCAAATGTTGCAACAGACTACCCCAGCCGCGAAACCCGGCAAAGACGACTATCCTCTAAGTTCATGACTTCCACCCCACACCCCCGGAGAGGTGAAGAAATGCCGGTCAAGCACGATTTACTCGCAGACCTGAATCTGACCAAGGATCAATTTCTCGCGAAGAAACAAAGTGACCCGAGGCTGAGCCAGCTGCATGAAGACTACAACCGCAAAGACGCCGAAGTCGTCAATGCCGAGAACAGTAGCGCCGCCGATGACACGGTCACCCGGCTGCGCAAGGAACGCCTGAAGATCAAGGACGAGATCGTCGCCCATCTGAAGTAACCCCTGTAGGAGCGGGCTTGCCCCGCGATCGCGATCTACCTGCCACATCGCATCGCAAGCCAAGCTCGCGCCTACGGGCAGCCCTTATGGCTGCGCCCACACCACCGGAAACCAGTCCTCGCGCATGCGATCGCCGGTCTTCAGGTCAATCCCCGGAAACGGCGGCGAGGTCCGCCCAGGGCGCTGGATATAGCGCACGTCATCGCCCATGAAGCGGGTCGAGAAGGCTCGGCGGCGATTGCTGCCGATGTTGCCGGCGGCGCCATGCACGGTACGAAAATCGAACACCACCACGTCCCCCGGCTCCAGCTCCGGCGAGAGGATCTGGTACTCGCCGTTCTCTACATCCGGCATGTCCATGAACAGGCTTTCCCCGGACCCTGCATCGCTGGCGCCATAAAAATCCTTGTTGCTGGCCCAGCTCTTGGGTCGCACCGGCTTGGGCCAGCGATGCGAGCCAAGCACCACGCTCAAGGTATTGTGGCGGCTGACCGGGTCCAGCGGTATCCAGTAGCTGGCAGTCTGCAAGCCATCGACGCAGTAGTACGGCAGGTCCTGGTGCCAGGGCGTGGGTTTGGAGGTGCCCGGTTCCTTGACCAGGATATGTTCATGGAACACCTGCACTTGCCGTGACTGCATCAACGCTCCGGCAATCGCCGCCGCCGGCGAATTGAGCACGAAATCCTTGAACGCCGGGATGCGCTGCCAGTTGCAGTAATCCTCGAAAAAGCGCCCGCCTTCGCCACTGCCGACGTTCTCGATGGCAAAGGCACTGGGCGCCGCCAGGTTCTGTTCGAAGCCTTCGCGCAGGGGTTCGATCCAGTCACGGAACACACCACGCAGCACCACGGCACCGTCACGCTGGAACTGTTCGATATCGGCCTTCATCGCGATCACCCTCTCTTGTTGTAATGAACAAAAGTATTGGGCGGCCCCGCGCAGCCGGTAAACCACAGATTACCTATTCGCCACTATAGGCAATCTGTATGGCGCGCGGGTTGTCAGCCTCCTGCCTTTGGCCGGTTAATGGCCCTGCCTGTGTCCTACGGCGCCTTGCTATCCAAGAATAAGAACAACGAGGAGTTACCTGGGATGAACGAAAACAGCACCGCCATGCGGCGCGGTCTGAGTACCCGCCACATTCGCTTCATGGCGCTCGGTTCTGCCATCGGCACCGGGCTTTTCTATGGTTCGGCAGCGGCTATCAAACTGGCAGGTCCTTCGGTGTTACTCGCCTACCTGATCGGTGGCGCGGCCATCTACATGATGATGCGCGCCCTCGGCGAGATGGCCGTGCGCAACCCGGTGTCCGGCTCCTTCGGGCAATACGCCAGCCAGTACCTTGGGCGCTTTGCCGGCTTTCTCACCGGCTGGAGCTATGCCTTCTCGATGCTGGTGGTGTGCCTGGCGGATGTCACCGCCTTCGGCGTCTACATGAGCTTCTGGTTCCCCGACACGCCGCGCTGGATCTGGGTGCTGGGCATCGTCTTCTTCATTGGCGCCCTGAACCTGTGCAGCGTCCGAGTGTTTGGCGAACTGGAGTTCTGGCTGTCGCTGCTGAAAGTCACCGCCATCGTCTCGATGATCCTCGCAGGTGCCGCCGTGCTGATGTTCGGTATCCAGCTGGGCGGCGCCGGCGAGCCGCTGGCGGCAGTGAGCAACCTGTGGAGCCATGGCGGCTTCTTCCCCAATGGCGTGGGCGGCATGATCGCCTCGTTCACCGTGGTGATGTTCGCCTTCGGCGGCGTCGAGATGATCGGTATCACCGCCGGCGAAGCCAAGGACCCGCAACGGGTGATTCCCCGGGCGATCAACTCGGTGCCGCTGCGCATCCTGCTGTTTTATGTGTTCACCCTGTTGGTGCTGATGTCGATCTATCCCTGGTCGAAGATCGGCAGCGAAGGCAGCCCCTTCGTGCAGATCTTCAGCGGCCTGGGGATCGGCTCGGCAGCCACGCTGCTGAACATCGTGGTGATTTCGGCAGCGGTGTCGGCGATCAACAGTGACATCTTCAGCGCCGGGCGGATGATGTACGGCATGGCCCACAACGGCCAGGCGCCCGCCAGCTTTGCCCAGCTGTCGCGCTTTGGCGTGCCGTGGATGACCGTGGTGGTAATGGCCGTCGCCCTGCTGCTGGGGGTGGTGCTCAACTACCTGGCGCCGGACAACCTGTTCCTGATCCTCGCCGCCGTGGTGACCTTCTCGATCGTCTGGGTGTGGCTGATGATCCTCCTGTCGCAGATCGTGATGCGCCGCGGCATGAGCGCCGACGAGGTCGCCAGGCTGCACTTCCCGGTACCGTTCTGGCCGGTCGGCCCGGCGTGTGCGGTGGTGTTCATGCTGTTCATCTTCGGCGTGCTGGCCTGGTTCCCGGACACACGCATGGCCCTGTACGTGGGCATCGGCTGGCTGGCTTTGCTGTCGTTGGGCTACTGGCTGTTCGTCGCCCGCCAACCGCTGGCAACCCTGGCAGATCCGGCCAGCCGCTGATCAGGCCGGAAACTGCTCGCCGGCCCAGTCGAGGAACGCCTGCGCCGCAGGCGACGGGCGCATGGCGCTGGACTGGGCCAGCACCACCGGCTGCGGGCTGACCGTTTCCAGCAGCGGCCTGCAAGCCAGGGGTTGGCCGTCGTAGCTGCAATCGGCCACCGGCCGGGTACAGGACAATGCCACGCCATAGCCATGGGCGACCAGCCCGCGCTGCATCTCGAAGGTCTGGGTCAGTTGCAGGCTTGCCGGTTGCAGATCATGGGCCCAGAACAACGACAGAAAGTATTCGCGGGTCCTGGCGATGTCTTCGAGGATCAGGCATTCATTGGCCAGGTCCACCAGTGAGACCCGCTCCTGCAGCGCCAGTGGATGGTCGGCCGGCAGCAAGGCATAAGGCGTCAACTGCGCCAGCACGCGTTTTTCGATCGGCGCATCGAGCCCCACGTCATAGGTCAGCGCCAACTCCGCCTTGCCATCGGCCAGACGTCGATTGACCTCGGCAAGGTCAGCCTCGAACAGGGTGATGGTGACTTCCGGATGGCGCCGGCGAAAGCCGCTCAGCAGCCGTGGCGCGTAATACGGCCCCAGGTCCTGGAAGCAGATCAGGCTCAAGGCCCCGCGCACTGCCTGTTGCTCTTCGCCCTTGCCGCTGATTGCCGAGGCCAGGTTGAGCATCTCCCGCGCCTGCTCCAGCAAGGTGCGCCCTGCCGGGGTCAGTTCCAGACCGCGGCTGACCTGGCGATGAAAGAGTTTTTCGCCCAGGCTCGCCTCCAGCTGCGACAGCGCCAGCGACACTGACGGCTGGGAAATGTGCTTGGTGCGCGCCGCAGCGCTGACACTGCCCTGCTCGGCGGCGGCGACGAAATACTCCAGCTGGCGGAAGGTGAAGCCAATCATCGCAATGCCCTCTCTTGGATACGTGAACCAACAGCGGCGATGTTACCCCGCCAAGGCTGGGCTCAACGCCGCCGGCGTACGCCAGGGTATATCGGCCCAGGCGCCGCTGCCGGGGGTCAGCAACTGGTGCAGATGCTGCTCGGTGAACACTTCGCCCAGCGAGTCGACGCGAAACGCCGCGACCCACTGCTCGCGCCCCAGCTTATAGGCCTTGCCGAAATCTTCCCAACTGTCGAAACAATCCTGCGCCCGCTGCGCGTTGAGCAACAGCACGCGCCAGGCGAGCTCGGGCTCGAGCCAATGCATCAGTACCCCACAACGGACCAGAAACGCCACCCGCGCACAGGCAAAGGCCATGGCCGCACGCGGCTCATCGCTGGCCGTCAGCCCTTGCAGGTCGAGGCTGTACCATTGCTGTTCGAGGGTAGCACTGAAGTGCGCACGCACCGCGTCCTCGTTGGTATTGCCGCGAATCCCGGCCTGGTGCAGCAACGCCGCCCGCACGATCGTCTGGGCCTGCTCGGTGAAGTGGTCGCACGCTGGCGAGTAAAAGCCCTCGACCTCCATCGCATCGGCCATGGGCCTGGCCAACAGCAGCGACCAGTGCTTGCGCTGGCTGAACAACGGCGCGGCCCCGCGCGGGCGGAATGCACGCCACAACAACCAGGCTGAAATAACAGCCGCGATAAGCAAAAACATGCCGCTCTCCTTACCTTGCCCGGGCCTGCCAGGCCTGGATCTCCTCGGCCTGAGGCGGCGCCATGTCTGGCCACGGCACGCCTTCGGTCAGGTACAACGGATCATCGGGCAGACGCTCTAAGCGTTTGCTGAAGATATGCCGGGTGGCGTACTTGACCGACACCGCCTGCGGGGCAAGCTGCAAAAACTGCTGCGGCTGACGCCCGGCCACCAGCCACTCGACCATGGCTGACGGTGCATCGAGGCGCTCGTACAGTTGCGGGTAGCGGGCTACCAGACGGGTCTGGGCGGTAGCATCAGTGACCTCTTCGATGCGCAGCCAGGCGGACTCGGTGCGCACGATGCCGATGGCGATACAGTCAGCGGGGGTCTGCTGGTCGGTGCCCAGGGCATTCAGGCACAGCAGCAGGTCCTGGTAGTAACGCTCGACCGGTGGCCGGTTCTGCTTGCCCTTGACCTGCTCGACCGTCAAGGTGCCGTCGGCCTGGACGATCAGGCTGATGGTGATATGCGGCTGGCCCTGGGCGTCGCGAAAACTGAGCACACGCATGCGCCGCTGTTCCACCGCTTCGGCATAGCGCTCGCCGTAGCCACCGCTCAGGGCGCGGCGGTCGGCGAACTGGCCCAGGCAATGGCGCATCACATAGCTTTCAAAGGCCATTTCGGCGCGCAACAACGGGCTGTCGGGCCGCAGCTCCTGCAATACATGTTCGCCGGTAGTCACGACCGTGGCCAAGGCCTCGGGCTGGCTCTGACGCCAGCCCTGGTCAACCCGCGCGGCCATCTGCGCGTGTTCTTTTTCCCACAGCGCCAGCGCCTGCGGGCAGTTGATGCGATCAAGCTTGCCGGCCAGCGCAGTGCCCTGGCGCGAGGTGAGAAACTCCACCAGCAAGGCCTCCTGCGCCAGCAGTGAGGCCTGCTCCGGGTCGACCCATACCAGGGGCGCAAGCACCTGCTGCGACGCTTTACCGGCGTCGCTCAAGTGCCTGGCCACCCATGGCGGTGGCTCCGTTCCCAGTACCTCGACGGCCTGCTCCAGGGTCAGGATCCGGCGCGCCGGCTCGAAGTTGCCGACCAGATGACGGTAGAAATGGTTGAGCAACCATTTACTCACCTCTGGGGCATCACTGCGGGCCTTGCTGCGCTCGGCAATACCGCGTTTGAGCTGATCGGCATTGAGCGCATTGCGCGGGGCGTAACCGGACTGTCGCAGCTCCGGTGTCACTTCCATATCTGCCACCAGGCCTTGCCTGCCGGTTTTTGCGGTGCCTGCAGCTCGGCGATCATCTCGTTGAAAACTTTATTGTTTCTCTGGTCGACGGCGTTGTCCGGATCGCTGCGCAGGATGGCGCGCTGATAGTAGGCCAGGGCCTCTTCCTTGCGCCCGAGGTCCTTGAGCACATCGCCAGCGCAGCCAAGCAGCGAGCTTTCATCCCTTTCGTTGACCTGCGACGCGTAACGCTGCCACAGGCCGGTGGCCGCCTCAGGCAGGCTGTGAGCCAGGTACATAGCGACTTTCAGCCGGGAGAACAGCGGCGAGTATTCCAGGTCCTTGTCACTGACCCCGCGCTCTTCCTGCCACTTCAAGATACGTTCCAGCCAGATCAACATTTCCCGGTCGCGATCCAGGCGATACAGCGCAAAAGTAACGTCTTGCAGGTAGTCATCCGGGTCATGGCGGCTGTAGCCGTAATCCGCCGCGTAGTGCCAGAGTTGCTCCGCCGCCTCAGCGATAGCCGCGTAATCCTTCTGGCAGATACGTGCATTGAGCACGCCCTGATAGTGCTCGGCGAACGAACTGGCGGCGATGCCGCAAGCGTGCAGTTCAAGGGCCTGGTCATACATCTGCTGGTCGTTGTAGCAGCGGTAGTTGATTGCCAGGTTGTTGCACAGCATCGAGTACAGGTGGGCGCAGCCGTCATACCGGTGGCCGCTGCCACTGGCAAAGCACTGCTCCATGCGCACCCGGCCCTGCTCGTAGGCAGCCCGCTGCAGGAAGCGCAGCAGCGACCAGGCTTCGTTCGTGGTGGCTTCATCGAGGCTTTTGACCTGCTCTTCCACCTTGTCCTCGACATACCCGGCGTACTCGTAACAGTACATGCCACTGGCCAGTTGCGGCATCGGCTGCTTGAGGGCATCGATGACGCCGAAGGCTTTGACGTGCGCGCAGAACACACTGTAGGCACTGCGTCGATCCTGCAGGCCGCCGGCTTTTACGGCGTCCTGCAACATGGCCAGCTCAGTCTTGGCGTCGATCAGCCCGGCATCGCCCTCTCGCACCGCAACCAGGCGGGTGATCCACGGGTGATTCGGCGCACGGCACTGGGCTTCTTCGCGCGCCTGGACAAACAGCGCGTCGCGCAGTTCGGGGCTCTCCCGGGTCGCGTGCAGCGCTTCGAGCAACGGGTTCAAGGCCGGTGTCGCCTCGCTGCGCTCGGGCAGGCAGGCAACAAAGCGCTCCAGCAAAGCGGCGTTGTCGCAGGCGCGCATCACGCACAGCGGCCACCACACCGAGTTGTCCTCGGCCTCGAGCAACCGGTCGTGAATCCAGAATGGCGTGCCGGGCCACATCTGCTCGAGCATTTCATAGACATCCATGAACGCCCGTTGTCCAGCCTCCTCGATCCGCCCGCTTTCGAGCAACCAGGGCAATTCGAAATTAATGAAGTTATCGCCACCATCCGAGTCCAGGCTGCGGCTCGCCACTTCACAGATCTTCAGGGCCCCGGGCAGGTCGCCCTGGGCCTGCAATGCACGGGCGGCCAGCCGCGCCAGGCGCACTTCCCACTCACGGCGCCGGGGCAGCGACAACTCGGCGATCGACTGCACAACAGGCTGCTCGAACATCGCCAGGCGCAGCGGCACGATTTCGATCAGCGCGTCGCCCAGCCACAGCCAGTCGTTAGCGTCGACGTCCTGATCCTCGCCTGCGGTGCGCAAGGCGGCAATCGCGCTCAAGGCGGCTTCGCGGGCCTGCTCGTCTTGCTCGTGGGCAGCCAGCACCCGGGCCCGGCGCCGGTGCTGGTCGGCATCGTCCCAGGCCCGCAGGGCGTGGCGCCCGGGGTTGATCAGCGCCAGGGTGTGGCGCACCTCGATGGCCTTGAGCGCGACGTCGAGCGTGGTGTGTTCGAGCTCGTCGAAGATGCGAAAGCGCCGGTATTGCTCGACGTCGAAGTCGAGCCGCTCGTTGCTCAGTTGCTGCAGGCTGTCGAGCCCCTGCAGCAGGCCCTCCTCGTCTTTGAGGTAGTTGGCCAGGCGCAGCTGGTAAACCAGCAGGTTGAGTTTGAGTTCGTTGCGCGCGTCGTCAGCGGAGGCCTCGAGCAGCGCCTGACCGTCTTCGGCCAGTACTGCCCTGGCGGCATCGACGTCACCGGCATTGACCCACAGCACGTGCAGGCGGTCGATCGATTCCAGCGAAGCAGCCTTCAGCGGCTGGCCGCGCAGCTGGCTCAGCAGGTAATCGGCACCGTGTTCCTGATGCTCGACCTCAAGACGGTCCATGAATTGATCCAGCTGAATGCCGGACAGCACGGTGCTGTTTTGCGTCATTGTGAACTCCCTTTGCGAATGACTGTGCATCGCCCGATGCGTCCTGCGCCGGCGCCCTTGATGGGCCAACGGATACCCGCGTACGTCTGCCCTGGACAGGCAACGATGGCGAAAGGGATCGGGCAATACAGCGAGGTGCTGCACGCTACCAGTTGGCGTTTGAAAAAAAAAGGGCGTGCGGGGGAGCGGGATCAGTGATTAACGTGCAAAAAGCGGATCGACACTGTGCAGGCAACGTTTGATTGAATCGAAGTCCGGTGCCTGTGACAGGCACAGCTGAATCCTGCCATTGACGGGCACCGACACCTGCGAAGAGTCGGCGCGCTGCCCTTCATAGATAAGCGCATGGCGGATGCGCGGGTTGTCGTGGCAGAACTTCAACAGGTTGAACTGCCGGGAAGGCACCAGCACCGTGTTGACGATCAACAGGTCGAAGGGGGTGCCCTGCGTCCGGGTAGCCGCCTGCAACGCTTGAAAGCTACTCAAGTGGGCAACGCGGCAATACCCCAGGCGGTTGAGCATGTTCTCTATTTTGCTGCGCTGATCCTGCTGCCGATCAGCGATGACGATGCGCAATGCTGTGTTTGACATTCGGTAAACCTGACAGATGGGCTCCGCGAGTCTTTATAGACACTGCGACTCGCTGAAGTACTGGCAAGGTTACCGTTGGTCGTGGGCGCAGACTCTAAGACAATTCTCAAACGCCCTTACGCCGAAGGCTTAAGGCGTGGTCAGGGTGATCAGGTAGGCGCCGGAACTGACCGCCTTGCCGGTAGCATCCACCAGCGCGTACTGCTGGTGGTAATAGCGCCCGGCCTTGCCGCTATCGGCCACCAGCCTGACGTTGACCGGGGTTTGATCGGGCGCACTGACCGACGCTTGCGAGTCAACCCGCTGCAGGCCGATACGGGTACCCCGCACCTGCGCCGGGCAATCGCTGAGGTTCAAGGCACCGGCCTGGGTCGAAGGCGTGCACGGCGACTCGACAATACTGCCGGTGAAATTGATCACCCCTTGGGCGACCGGCGTGGCGGCCACACAGGCCCCGTTCAGGCCGAACAGCAACCCTGCAGCGATAGCAACATACTTCCCGTTCATGCTGACACTCCTGCGATAACGGTTGATACCTTGAGTGTCGACCAGACGGCGCAATGTTTAAGGATTGTCTGATAGGCAAAGCCGCACTTTGCCAAGCAGGTCGCAGAACCGGATAAATGAGCGGCGCCTGGCTGGCCAACAGGGTCGACAACGCCTATGTTTAAGGATCGTCTGATGTCTGTGCCGCACGCGACTCACTAGAGTCCGCGGATGAGATTAAAAAGCTACCTGCTGCAAATCAGCCCCCTTCTTTCCAGCCCCGAAGCCGCCCGCCGCTTGCTGCGATTGTTCGCCGTGGTGTTGCTGATCGGCATTCTCAGCGGCGTGTACAACTTCCTGTTGTTCACCTTCAACAACGACATCTCCCAGCGTCGCGGCTACATGAGCAGCGCGATTGCCGAAGCGCACACCTTCTTCACCAATCGCGAAGCCTTGCTGGAAAGCCTGAGCCTGTCGGCGGTGCGCAAGTCGAAGCAGGCCAAGCCCCTGGTCTACCTGCCATCGACCGAAGAAGTACACCTGCAACTGGGCAGCACCACCGACAACCGCTGGAGCATCTGGCTGACTCAGCGCATGCGCGACTACATGAAGGACAAGCAGGTCAGCCTGCTGTATGTCGACACCGGGCCGAACGCGCAAGTCAGGCGCTTGTACAACTCCGCCCCCGGCATGCCCGGGTTCTCGCCGCGCATGCTCGAACAGTTGCAGGCGCTCAAGGACAACAACCCGTCACCCGCCGCCGAGCTGTGGCTGACCGACCAGACCGAGCAACGTTCGTACCTGTACATCTTCATCCGGCTTGATGAACGTGACGTCGAGTCGGGCTGGCTGGGCCTGGAGATGGACAGCAGCGAAGTGTCCACTGCGCTCAGTGACCAGAGCGCCGGCGAGTTCATGATGCTCAACTCCGAAGGCATGCTGGTGTTCACCAACAGCCACGACACACGATTGGGACAGATGCTGCTCAACTCGAAGGGCGAAAACTTTTTCGGCTTCGTCGGCGACGGCTGGATACCCGACCACCTGGTGATCCGCAAACACCTGCAATCGTCGGACTGGCAATTGGTGTACTCGATAGACCTGCTGGCCGTGATGACCGGGCTGTGGCAGCAACTGGTCGGCTCGCTGCTGTTCTGCCTGTTCACCGTGACCCTGGTCCTGCTGTTGATGCGCCGCATCGAGCATCGTTTCATTGCCCCGGCGATCAACCGCATCCAGGCCCTGATCGAAAGCGAGGCGTTCAGCCGCGATGTCATCCAGACCGCGCCCGTGGCCTTGTGCGTACTGCGCCGTACCGACGGCAAGGTGGTGCTGGAAAACACCCTGGCACAACAATGGCTGGGGGACGGCCTGGAGCGCGATGTGCTATGTGCCGGCTGGATCAACCAGGCCTTCGACAGCCAGCAACCTGAACGCACTGACTACTTTGCCACCGCCGATGGCCGTCACTTGTACCTGAGCAGCGCCCCAACCCGCTACAACGGTGAAGACGTGCTGTTTTGCGCCTTCAGCGACATCAGTGCGCGCAAGCAGGTGGAAGCGGCGCTGGAAGAGGCGCGGCAATCGGCCGATGCCGCCAACGAGGCCAAGACCCTGTTCCTGGCGACCATGAGCCATGAAATCCGCACCCCGCTGTACGGCGTACTGGGCACCCTGGAGCTGTTGGCGCGAACCCAGCTCGATGCCCAGCAGCGCGACTATCTGCATGCCATTGAGGGCTCCTCGGCGACCCTGTTGCAGTTGATCTGCGACGTGCTGGATGTGTCGAAGATCGAAGCCGGGCAACTGGCGCTGGAGCTGAGCGAATTCTCGCCGCTGGAGCTGGTTCACGAAGTCATCCAGGGCTACAGCGCCGCAGCATTGGGCAAAGACCTGCAATTGTATGCCTGCTTCGATCCACAACTGCCGGAACGGCTGATCGGTGATGTGACGCGGATCCGGCAGATTCTCAACAACCTGCTGAGCAACGCGGTCAAGTTCACCGACAGTGGCCGGGTGGTGCTGCGGGTCAAGCTGATCAACCGTGATGGCGAACGCTCGAGCCTGATGTGGCAAGTGTCGGACACCGGCAAGGGCATCGCCGAAGAAGACCATCCGTACATTTTCGAGCCGTTCTACCAGACCGAAGGCAACACCAATGTGGTGGCCGGTACCGGCCTGGGCCTGCCCATCTGCCAGCGCCTGACCCAATTGATGAACGGCCAGTTGCGCATGGTCAGTGAATTGGGCCTGGGCAGCAGCTTCACCCTGACCCTGCCGCTGGAAGAAGCTTCGGCCAGCACCAACCTGCCCGCCCAAGGCGGCCTGTTGCCCGAGACGATCTATGTGCTCTCGCCGATCCGCGAACTGGCGCAGTCGATCAGCGGCTGGCTGCGCCGCTGGGGCGCACGTGCCCAGGTCGGGCGGCCGACGCCAGCGGACTCAGCCAGCGGCTGCCTGCTGCTGGAGCTGCACCCCGGCAGTTCCGAACAGCCGCTGGTGGCCGACTGGCCCGGCCCGCTGATCCTGGCCAGCGCCCACGGTTGCTGCGAGCCACAGCTCGAAGACGGTCGCTGGCAGGTCAATCTCAACCACCTGAGCGCCTTATACCAGGCCGTCAGACAAGCCCAGGGACTGTGGATCGCCCGCACCGATAACCCGCAAAAGCGCGAAATACAGAAGCTCGACCTGCACATCCTGGTGGCCGAAGACAACATCATCAACCAACTCATCCTGCGTGATCAGCTTGAGGAGCTCGGCTGCACCGTCGAGTTGGCGGGGGACGGCAACGAAGCCCTGCAGTTGTGGAAAAACGGGCACTTCGATGTGGTCCTGACCGATGTGAACATGCCCAAACTCAATGGCTATGAACTGGCCAGAGAGCTGCGCCGCCAAGGCTGTTCGATCCCGATCATCGGGGCGACGGCCAATGCCATGCGCGGCGAAGCAGAACTGTGCCTTGCTGCCGGAATGAACCATTGCCTGGTCAAACCTTTCGCGTTGCGGGCCCTGTTCAACTATCTGGCGCCTTATCAAGAGACCTCCCATGAAGCCCTATAACATCTTGATCGTCGAGGACCACCCGTTCCAGCACATGTACCTGCAGCACCTGTTCAGCGAATTGGGCGATTTCCATTTCGAAGCGGCCCAGGACGGCAAGGAAGCGCTGGAACACCTGCAGCGGCGTGACTTCGACCTGGTGCTCACCGACCTGCTGATGCCGGGCATGGACGGCGTGCAATTCATCCAGGGCCTGGCCAGGCTGCGCAGCAAGCCGGACCTGGCGATCATGAGCGCCGCCTCCAAGCGCATGCTGATGGCCGCAAGCCTGGTGGCCAAGAACCTCGGCGTAGAAGTGATCGGTTTGATCTCCAAGCCGGTCAAGCCGGCCGCCCTGCGCAACCTCACCGAACAGCTCGGCGGCAAGAACCGCAGTGCGCCGCAGGTACCGCCGGCAGTGGCGCAGTTCGACTACCAGGCGCTGATTCACGGCCTGAGCAACGGCCAGTTCCAGGCCTGGTTCCAGCCGAAAAAATCCCTCAGCAATGGCCGCATCGTCGCCGCCGAAGCCCTGGTGCGCTGGATGCACCCCGAGCAAGGCGTGCTGTTGCCTGGCTCGTTCCTGCCGGCCTTCAAGACCTTCGAGCTGGAAGAGCGCCTGTTGTGGCTGATGCTCAAGCAGGCCATCCACGCCCAGGCGCGCTGGCGCCAGCAGGGTTACGACATTCCGGTATCGATCAACCTGCCGACCCACCTGCTCAACAGCCATGACCTGGCTGACCGCCTGCTGGAGTTCGTCCTGCATCACCAGGGCATCCCGGGCAAGATCTGCTTCGAGCTGATGGAGTGCTCGGTGCCCCAGGACATCAGCAACTTCTACGCCGGTGCCTGCCGCCTGCGCATCAAGGGCTTCGGCCTGTCGCAGGATGATTTCGGCAAGGGCTACAGCTCGTACATGAACCTGGTCTCCACACCCTTCACAGAACTGAAGATCGACCGCGCCCTGGTTCAGGGCTGCCATGAAAACGAAGGCATGACCTCGGCGCTGACCAGCATCGTCGCCCTGGGCCGCAAGCTGGGGCTGACCGTGGTCGCCGAAGGCGTCGAGACGCCCCAGGAGCTTGCCCTGTTGCGCAAGATCGACTGTACCCAGGCCCAGGGCTTTCTGATTTCACATGCGGTGTCGTCCGAGCAGTTTCAGCAACTGCTGAACCATGACGGGCCGGCAACCTTCTATTGATGTGCCGCGCAGCCTTTAATTGCCAGCAGAGGTAAACTCCATCCAGCCACCTACATTACCGTTATTGCGGAAGTTCCTGATGAAGCACGACAACGCCCTGCTGGACAAACTCACCCGCAGCTCGTTGCGCCTGAACAAAGGGATGATGGTGCTGCTCGGGCTGGCGTTGTTGTTGGTGGGCACCAGCTATTGGTCGTTTCAGCGCCTGGTCGAAGAGCAGCACGACACCGTGCGCTTTCATTTTGCCCGGCTGATGGAAAACATCCGCGAGCAGGAAGTGTTCTTGCGCAACCTGGCGCAACGCAGCCACCAGGGCGAGTTGCTCAAGGGCGAGAATGCCGAAGTTCGCTTGTTGAAAGCCTTGCCGGAGGAAGGCCCGAATATCTATCAGGGCCAGGAGTTTTCCTACTCCATGCCCTTCAGCGCAAAAATCGACCCGCAAAAAATCGCCGCCAGCGAACATGCCAAGATCTTTTCCCTCGGCGTGCACCTGGCGACGTTCTACAGTGCCTTCTGGTCGACTTCACATTACCAGTCGCCGCATGTATTTCTGTTCAACCAGCACGGCAACTTCGACATTACCGTGCCGGCCGCCGGCCATTCACGGACCAAGACCGTACCGCTCAATGAGACGTTCATCGACATGGTCAAGACCGTGGTCGATCGCCTGCCGCGCGATCATCAGTTGCTCAACGAGGGGGAGGTCTGCTGGCAGCATTATGGCCCGAGCGCCGAGAGCCCTGGCCCGGAGCGCCTGCTGGCGTATATCGGCATCGAGCTGGCCGCAGACGAGATACACATCAAAGGCGCCGACACCCAGGTGATGATCGCCAGCGTGCTGGACCTGTCCCAGGCCAATGATTATGAACGCACCATGGAATGGTCGATCTATGACCACTTCACTCTGGTGGCGCCTTCCGGCCAGGTGCTGATTGGATCGCTGTGGCCGCAATCGCCGCTGCATGAAGGGATCAACTTCAAGCCCGAAGGCCTGGTGTTCAAGCTGGTCAACCACGCGGGCCCGGGCTGGACCGCCATCTACGCCCTCAACTACAGCAGCTTTTTCCGCTATGCCCTGTGGCCACTGGCAAGCCTTGGTGCCTTGTTGTTCGGGGTCATCGCCATGGGCTGGGGTGCCAACCGCTGGTACCGCCGGCAAGTGATCCTGCCGGCCCGCCAGGCCCATGCCAGTATCGCCGAAAGCGAAGCCTTCAGCCGCGTGGTCATCGATACCGCGCCCACCGGATTATGCGTGGTGCGCCGCGCCGATAACCAGGTACTGATGGAAAACCAGCGCGCCCAGCAATCGCCGGGCAGCGCCAAGCTGATCAATGCCCTGGAACGCCGCCACGACCAGGGTGAAACGGGCGAAACCCACCTGGAAATCGACGGCCGTCACCTGCAGGTGGGCTTTGTCTCGACCCGCTATCAGGGCCAGGACGTACGCCTGTACGCCTTCAACGACGTCACTCGGCACATCGAGGATGCCACCGCACTGGAAGAAGCCCGACGCGCCGCCGATGCCGCCAACGAAGCCAAGACCCTGTTCCTGGCGACCATGAGCCATGAAATCCGCACCCCGCTGTACGGTGTACTCGGGACCCTCGAACTGCTCGGCCTGACCCGCCTGGAGCCACGCCAGCAGGAATACCTGCAGACCATCCAGCGCTCCTCGGCGACCCTGTTCCAACTGATCAGCGACGTACTTGACGTGTCGAAGATCGAGTCCGGGCAGATGGCCATCGAGGCCATCGAGTTCTGCCCCCTGGACCTGATCGAAGACACCCTGCACACCTATGCCGCCTTCGCCCAGCGCAAGGGCCTGCAGCTCTATGCCTGCACCGACGCCACCCTGCCCGAGCGCCTGCTGGGCGACCCGATGCGTATTCGCCAGATCCTCAACAACCTGTTGAGCAATGCCATCAAGTTCACCGATACCGGGCGCGTGGTGTTGCGCACCCGGGTGCTGGCCCACGAAGACGCCAGTGTCAGCCTGGAGTGGCAGGTCACCGACACCGGCATCGGCATCTCCACGGCGCAGCAGGCCAAGCTGTTCGAGCTGTTCTATCAGGTCCAGGATGCCTGCAGCGAAGGCGGTGCCGGGCTGGGCCTGCCGATCTGCTGGTGGCTCAGCGAAATGATGGGCGGGCAACTGAAAGTGGTCAGCGAGCCCGGGTTGGGCAGCAGTTTTGCCCTGCGCATGAGCTTGCCGGTGCTGCCAGCCGAAGCGACCGCCAGTACGCCAAGCGTAACCTCCACCGTACCGGTATATGTGCGCGCGCCGGTACAGGAGCTGGCGCAATCATTGCTCGACTGGCTTGTCCGCCTGGGCGTCCCTGCCACGCTGGCGCCCCAGCCGCTGGAAGCCAAACATGCGCCGGCGATTCTGGTCGATGCGCTGCCGACCGCCGCCGAGCAGGCCTGGCCCGGGCCACGGGTGCTGTGCACTGCGGGCGGGCGCAACCCGCCTGAATACAGCGCGCAGGGCTGGGACGTCGACCTGCACAGCGTGCGCGCAATCGCCGCGGCGGTCGCCCTGGCCCGGCAAGGCAAGCCGCTGGCTGAGCAGCAAACCTCGGAACAACCGGCCGACAACCTGCAACTGCGCATCCTGGTGGCCGAAGACAACCCGATCAACCAGGCCATCATCAAGGAGCAACTCGAGGCCCTGGGCTGCACCGCGGTGGTGGCCAGCAACGGTGAACAGGCGCTGCACCTGTGGCAACCCGAGGTCTTTGACCTGGTGCTGACTGACGTCAACATGCCCGTCATGAACGGCTATGAACTGGCCCGCACACTGCGCGAGCATGACCCGCAATTGCCGATTGTCGGTGTTACCGCCAATGCCATGCGCGAAGAAGGCATGCGCTGCATTGCCGTGGGCATGAACGCCTGGATCGTCAAACCGCTGAGCCTGCAAACCCTGCGCGGCCATCTGCTCAAGCTCTGTCGCCCGGCCTTGCACAGCGCCGCCGCGAGGGTCGAGCCGGATACCCTCACCGCCCCCGCAGCCGTCCAGGCCAGTGATAACCTGCAGCTTTCCGAGAAGATGCGCCCGCTGTTCATCAGCACCATGCGCGATGACTTGCAACTGATCCGCTGCGCGCTGGAACAAAGTGACGGTAGAATCGTTGCCCAAAGGCTGCACAGCATCGCCGGCGCCCTGGGCGCGGTACAGGCCATCAACCTGGCCGAACACTGCACGGCGCTGGAGTGTCAGCTGGCAGGCGGGGTGCTCGATGCGCCCCTGAACCTGAAGGTGCAGCAGATACTGAGCCGACTTGCCGCTGTTGTGGATGCGCTCGAGTAACAACAATCAGGCTTACCTGCGGCCGTATGGACACCCTCTAACCCTCTATACCGGTACTACGGACGGCCTTTATGGACAAACTCAAAGTCATCATCGCGGACGATCACCCTATCGTGCTGCTTGGCGTGCGCGAACTGGTAGAACGTGACGAACGTTTTTGCGTGGTCGGCGAGGCCGTGTGCTCGAAAGGGCTGATCGAACGGCTTGAGCAACAACCGGTGGACCTGGTGATCACTGACTACAACATGCCGGCCGATTCACCTTACGGCGACGGCCTGAAGTTGGTCGATTACCTGAAACGGCACTTTCCGCAGTTGCAGGTGCTGATTCTGACGATGATCTCCAACCACCTGATTCTCACCCGCCTGCATGAGCTGGGCGTGGTCGGGGTAATCCAGAAGAGCCAGTTGCACACGGAAATCCAGCTGGCACTCAAGGCCGTTGCCCAACAGAGCCAGTATCGCAGCCTGGAGCCGGCGAAAACCTCGGTCATCGAAACCACGGCGGCGATCGAGGATCGGTTCGCCACCCTGTCACCCAAGGAGTTCGAAATACTGCGCCTGTTTGTCGCCGGTAAAAGTGTTAGCGATATTGCCCGCAGCCAGAACCGAAGTGCCAAAACCATCAGCGCGCAAAAGATTTCGGCCATGCGCAAACTGGAGGTTAATAGTGATCAGGATTTACTGACTTATTGTTTGGAGCGCAGCATCTTCAACTAACCGGCATGGCAACAACGTCATCCGTCGATAATGGCTTTGTTGCGCAAGTAGCCGCCACTTCTTCAGCGCCGGCCTTATAAGAATCGTCTGATGTTCGGCAAACACCCCGCGGCCTATTGTGTATTGGCATTTTCATGCAGCACTTTCCAACCAATACAAATGGACATCACCATGAAGAAGTTCTCACTGGCCCTTATCACCCTGTCCGTCATTGCCGCCTCCGGCAGTGCCCTGGCTGCCGATCCGACCCCTGTTCAAGGTGGCAGTGGCAAGATCACCTTCACCGGCGTGATCAACAACGACGCCTGCTCGGTTGACGGCGCCAACGCCGACCGAGTGATTTCCGTCGATATGGGCACTGTGTCGATCAAGGACATGGGCACCGCCGAAAGCCCATCCTCGGGCCGTGTGACCGGTAAAGACTTCAACCTCAACGTCAACTGCAACCTGGGCACCAAAGTCTCGATGATCTTTGACGCTGCCAGCGGCGGTTCGGGCCTGGTCACCGGCAAGAAAGTCCTGGCCCTGACCAAAGGCACCGGCACTGCAGCCAACGTCGGTATCGCCCTGCTCGACAGCAACGGCGCGCTGATCGACCTGAGCTCGAAAACCACTGCCAAAATCCAGAGCGACATGCACGGTACCAGTGCTGCCGGTGGCGACGCGATCCTCAACTTCTCCGCCGCCTACGTCACCACTGGCGCAGCGGGCACCGCCACTGCCGGTCGCGGTGACGCCACCCTGCCGTTCATCCTGCAATACGAATAACGCGTAGCGCCGGAACTGCTATGTGCGAGGCCGCCCGGCCTCGCCATTGACGCTGAATCAAAAGCCCTGAATCAAACGGTACACACCATGTTGCGTCGTTCTATTCCCGCATGCCTGGGGTTGCTCGGCATGCTCATGGCCGGCCAGGCCATGGCCAGTATTTCATTGAGTGCCACGCGTATTGTCTTTGATGGCAACCACAAGGAAGCCAACGTCACCGTGCGCAATGGCAACCAGGATGTGCTGATTCAATCCTGGGTCGACGACAACGATACCCAGCGCAGCGTGCCCTTTGCCGTCACCCCGCCACTGGCACGGGTGTTCGCCCGTGAACAGCAATTGCTGCGGGTGTTGTACGAAGGCACGGGCATGCCCGCCGACAAAGAGTCGGTGGTCTGGCTCAACGTGCAGGAAATCCCTCAGGCGGCGGCGGCGGCCAACACCTTGCAGTTGGCTGTGCGCCAGCGCATCAAGATTTTCTTCCGCCCCGCCGGCTTGCCAGGCAATGCCCTGCTGGCGCCGACCGAACTGCAATGGCAACTGCTTCGCCAAAGCGGCAAGACCCTGTTGCAGGTCAATAATCCGAGCCTGTATCACGTGTCGATGGCGGATATAAAACTTGAGGCGGGCAAACACAGCGAACTGGCCGTGGATTCGACCATGGTGGCGCCCGGTGAAGTAAAAACGTTCCCGGTGAAAACGCTAAGCGCCGACAACAACGTGCGCCTGATGTTCTCCAGCATCAATGACTACGGTGCGCAAAGTCAGTACACCGCGACACTGTCCAGCGGCCACGCCAGTACTGCTGCCGAAGCGCCGACGAAACAATAACGATTGAGGCCAAGGCTTTAATCCTGCGCGTGATTGCGCCCCTCGCCGCGCCCAGTCGTCATTGACGATGATACAGGTTCCTTTGCATGTCTTTTTCTTCCGGTAACAGGCCAACTCATTGCGCCGGCCAACGCCTGCGCGCCCACTCTGCAACGGCCAGCCTGTTGAAGTTGAGCGCCCTGTCGCTGGCGGTAGTTGCCGCGCTGCCGGCCCTGGCCGAACAGCACGCCAGCGATGCGCAACAACTGGAAGCCTTCAACACCACCTTTTTGCAAGGCGCGCCGTCGTCGGTTGACCTGCAACTGTTGCTGTCGGCCAACAGCGTACTGCCGGGCAATTACCGGGTCGACCTGTACAGCAACGAAGTGCTGGTGGGCCGGCGTGACGTCGACTTCAACCGCAACCCGGCCACCGGCCGTGTCGAGCCCTGCCTGACCCTGGAACTGCTGCAACAGCTGGGCATCGACATGAACAAGCTGCAGGCCCAAGGCAAGTTCGACCCGAACGCCCCGCAAAGCTGCTACGACCTGCCCGCCATGATCGAACAGGCCAGCCTGCGCTATGACGCCGCCCGCCTGCAGTTGGCGGCCAGCGTACCGCAAGTGGCGATGCAGCGTGGTATTCGCGGTTATGTCGACCCCGCGTTGTGGGACGACGGCGTGCCTGCGGCGTTTATCAACTACCAGTTCAACAGCAGCCGCAGCGCCGGCGAGGCCGACACCCGCATCGCCAACAACCTGGGCCTGCGTAACGGCATCAACCTCGGTGCCTGGCGTTTTCGCAACGAGTCGAACTTCACCAGCAGCACCGGCCGCCCGAGCACCTTCAAGAGCAACCGCAGCTACCTGCAACATGACGTAACGGCGATCAAGGGCCAGTTCAGCGCCGGTGATATCTTCAGCGACACCGACCTGTTCGACAGCGTGCGCTACCGTGGCGTCAAGCTGGCGTCCGACGAAGGCATGCGCGCCGACAGCGAACGCGGCTACGCGCCGATCATCCGTGGCGTGGCGCAGACCAACGCCACCGTCGAGATCCGCCAGAACAATTACATCCTGTATACCGCCAGCGTGCCACCGGGGCCGTTCGAGATCAGCGATATCTACCCGTCCGGCTCCAACGGCGACCTGCAGATCACCATCATCGAAACCGACGGTCGCCGCCGGGTGACCACCCAGGCGTTCTCCAGCCTGCCGATCATGGTCCGTGAAGGCCAGGTGAAATACAGCGTCTCGGCCGGCCAATACAACAGCAACACCGACGGCATGGCCACGCCGAACATTCTCAGCAGCACCCTGGCCTACGGCATCAGCAGCAACCTCACCGGCATCATCGGTGTACAGGCCAGCGACAACTACAAGGCGCTGTCGCTGGGCGCCGGCAAGAACACTGCGCTGGGCGCCGTGTCATTCGACGTCACCCACTCGAGCAGCCGCGCACAGGGGCAAACCACCCAGGGTAATAGTGTACGCGCCCTGTACGCCAAGACCTTCACCGGCACCGACACCAACTTCACGCTGGCCGCGTACCGCTACTCCACCGAAGGTTTCCGCACCCTGACCGACCACGTCCAGGACTTGAGCAGCGACCTCGAACGGCGCCCGGGCAACTCCAAGACCCGCACCGACCTGACCATCAACCAGAGCATGGGCCGCAACCGCGAACTGGGCAGCCTGTACGTCAATGCCAGCGACCAGCGCTACTGGAACCGCGGCGGCTCGCAGAGCTTTTCGGCCGGCTACAGCAACAATTGGGGTGAAGCCAGCTACAACATCGGCGTCACCCGCAGCAAAGACCTGGGCGATGGCTTTGGCGGCTCAAGCAGCGATACCCAGCTCAACCTGTCAGTGTCCTTCCCACTGGGCAGCCGCGCCCGCGCGCCGCGTGCATTCATCACCACCAGCACGCAAAAAGGCGGCGACAGCACCCAGGTCGGCGTCAACGGCTACCTGTCCGAGACCAGCGACACGTTCTATTCGGTACAGGGCGGCAACAGCAGCTCCGGCGGCAACTCCGCGTCGGCCAACCTCAACACCCGCACCTCGGTGGCCGACATCACCCTGGGCTACAGCCAGGGCCGCGGCTACGACTCGCAGAACCTCAACGTCGCCGGATCCGTGGTCGCCCACGGAGGCGGCATCAACCTGGGCCAGACCGTCGGCGAAACCTTCGCCCTGGCCCAGGTGCCGGGGGTCAAAGGCGCCAAGATCAGCAGCTACAGCGGCGTCGAAACCGGGCGCAACGGCTACGCGGTGATCCCCAGCGCACAACCTTACCGGGTCAACTGGATCAGCCTGGACACCCGCGAGCTGGGCGGTGACATTGAGATCGACAACGCCACCCAGCAACTGGTGCCTCGCCGTGGCGCCGTGGTGGTGGCCCGCTACACCGGCAAGAGCGGGCGGCGGGTACAGTTCGAGCTGTTCGACGAACAGGGCGGGATGATCCCGTTCGGCGCTTCACTGGAAGATGCCAGCGGCAAACAACTGGCGATTTCCGACCCCAACGGCAAGGCGCTGGTACTACTGGAAGAAGACCAGGGCAGCCTGACAATCAAATGGGGGGAGCGCCAGTGCAGCGCACCATACAACTTGCCTGAGCGCGACAAGGCGTTGAACTATGAGCGACAGCGCCTGGTGTGCCAGCCCTGAGCACGGCACACCCGCCTGGATCGATTACATGCGTTGAAGCACGTAACTGTTCTCGAAGCCATGCACACAGCCCAGTACATGGAAGCCGTTGAAGTAGCCCGTGGCCCTGAGCAGGTCAACAGCCGGTCCGACCTCGGGCGAATGCTGGAAATCACCATAGTCATCGAACACGATAAAGCCGCCAGGCACCACGCTCGGTGAGTACAGCAGGAAGTCCAGCAACACGTTGCGGCCGGCATGACCACCGTCGATATGCAACAGCGCGACCTTGGGTGCGAGGCTGTAGAAGCGCTCGGCACACAGCTCCGAGAAACCGCGGATCACTTCGGCATTAGGCAGCATCAGTTGCTTGTAGTGGCTGAACTCTTCGAACTGGTTTGGCAGCGCGAACGGGTCGATACCAATGATGCGGCGCTCGCGGTTGCACACCTCATTCATCAGCACCAGCGACTTGCCCTTCCACACGCCGATTTCCACCACATCACCCGGCACCTCGGCAATCAGCAGAGACAGATAGCCCAGCAGGCGCACATGATCATGAAAGGACAATTCGCGGCGCGGCATTGCCTGCTCGGCCGGCAGGGTCGCCTGCGCTTGTTCGAAGTGCTGGCCGATCAAGGCCCAGACCTGCCCGATACTGTCATTCAATTCCGGATTGCTGATGAAGTCGTTGAGCTCTTGGATGGTAATCATGTTTTCTCTGATTGCTTCGAACGAATAGAGGCACGTGCGCTGCAAAGCACACTGAATTCAGGCCTGGGCCAATGGTGGTTGATAGTATTCTGGCGTCAGAAAAAGTAAAGCGCGGCGTAGTGGCACAATTGCCCTACCTCAAACAGCAGAAACGAAAAGCCCCTGAATCTTGCGATTCAAGGGCTTTCTCATGCATGGCAACGTCTCGCTACGCCAGCCTGTCGGCAAAACGCTAGGGCCCAAGAGTCCTGGCTGTCAGGTCCATGGCCGCTGCTGTACCGGACTCACCTTCAAACGCTTGTTGCGGTACCGCCGCCGGACGTACGCGCAACAGACGACAGGTCATCCACCAGCAAAGCGCAACGAAGACGTTGTACGGGAAGAACACCAACCAGAGAGGCATCAGCCACCATTTCTTGCCCTGCTCTTCCCCCGGCTCTCCCGTGCGCCAAGGCACGTAATGACGCAATGCCTGACGGGGTGTCAGGCAGATAGCGTTATGCGGTACAGACCACCAGTGGGGTTCTTGAGGAACGGGCAGTGTATCCGGGCCATGGGCCATGAACTGACGAATGTATTCCCACACCTGAGCAACGAAGATCGGCCGTGGATCGCTGGGTTCATTGCTGTCTATGCAGATGCTATAGGTGGGTGCCCAGGATTTGGCATTCTGCCGGGCTTGCAGGCTGTCTTGATGGCTATCGAACGCATTCAGGATTAATGAAGTAGTACTACTGAACGACCGGCCGGAAAACTCGGTTCGCCCGATTATGCCGGCGTTGACATTCCCCCAGTCACCGACAAGCAGTGTCTTGCCCTTGAGGTAGTAGATTTTCTGGGTGCGGCGATTGAAATAGAAGTTCGATTGACTGCTGATCAAGTGGATTCGGTAAAAAAGGAACAACGAAACGCCCAGCGGCATGAGCAGGGGAATGAAAAGCACCCAGACTTCAGCGGATGGCGTGTCATTGATCACGGCGCAGAACATCCATACCCACAGCAGTAGCGTAATGACTATCGTGGCAGAGAACATCTTTGCCATGAACGCTGAATCCGCAGGCATGGGATTGCGCAGGCACAAAACGTTTTCGTCCATGGAAATGTACTGATCACCAATAGACGGTACCGCCTCGGCCTTGTCGTTTGCTGTCCACGTCCAACTGATGGTCATGTGTACCTCCCTGGTCGACCCGCTCGCATCTTAACGTAGCGACGGCGGTTGTATCACTGCCTTGGTCGGGGCTGGCTGAGCGTGCAGATCGTCAATTTACGTACAATCGAAAAACAAACCACCTTGGCACATTTTTGGCGCAGTACGTTTGACGATGGCTACGGTCAGAAACCGCGCTGGCGCGGGTCAATGGGCATGATCCGTCTGCCTATTTGAAGGATGTTCTGATGATCAAACAAGTTGGGATCAGCAAACGTACCTTGCTAGCGCTATTCGTCCATGCTGATGCCCGATCCGCCCAACGCCTTGGGGACATCCTTCAGCTTGGGCAATCCATCCTTGATGCGCAGCACGCTCTCCTGATAGTGGACGTGAACGCCTGGCGAGTACGCGAAACCCGGGATGAGCGCGGCATACACGTCGATGAGCCCCATCCCCGGATGTTCGGTGAAGATGTGCCCGCCGCAGGTCTTGCACCACTTGCGAAAACTCTGCAGTGTCTTGTTGTAGGTGCCGATGTTGTCAGCACCCCGGGTCACTTGCACCGCCTCGGGTTTCCACAGCGTGAAGGCGTTGACCGGCCCTGCCGACACGACTCGCAATGGCAATAGCCCATCGCGGCCGGCTCGCCGCTGACGGTGAACTCGACCGCGCCGCAAAAACAACTGCACTTGTAAGACCGTTCAATGCTCATGAAATGACTCCTTGATCAATTGTCAGGCGATACCGCCGCCGCAGCCTCAGCGACCGATTGCACGGCCCGGACGATCGTCGCGCTGCGATCGAGCAGCACTGGCGGGCGCTGAATGATGGCTATCATCGTCATGGCGTTCTCCTGTGGCGGTTGGCTTTCGGAGGTTTCAACGTGCGCCTGAGGAAGTCGCGAGAGTTCCCGTCCCGACCGGTGGTCATCCACTTCAGGTTCCGCGACGCGCGGCCCGGCAAGCAAGAGTGCGCTGGCTTGGCACGAGCGCGTTCGCCGGTCCCCGCAGCGCTGCACTCTCGCCCTAGCGGCTGCCACAACGCCTGACCGCACACTCCAGGGCATAATTGCCAAATAGCAGCATGTTGCCGCCATCCGACATCTCGAGTACTCTGCCAGCCTTTTTTCGCAGACCTGCGAATTCCTGCCCTGCTTCAAAGTGATGGATCACACCAAGGATGGCATTTTTCTCACGCGGCCTGGCGATAGGCTTGGCGCTTCTCCCCCTGTGCGCCGTTTGCGCCCCCTTCCAGTCCCCCGGTGACCGCGACCTGATCCGCGACCGTCAGGACCGCCTGCTGCAAGAACAGCAGAAACGCCTGGAAGAACTGCAGCAACTGCCCGGCAAGGAAGCGCCCACCCCCAAGACCGGACCCGCCGACGAAGGCCGTTGCTTCGAGATCCGCACCATCACCCTGCAAGGTGCCGAGCACCTGGGCGAGCGCGAGCAGCGTGACCTGTTGGCCCCCTACGAAGGCAAGTGCCTGTTCGTCGGCCAGCTCAACGAACTGCTCAAGCTGATCACCGATCACTACCTCAACCGCGGCTACCTCACCACCCGCGCCTACCTGCCGCAGCAGGACCTGTCTTCCGGGACCTTGCAGATCATCGTCGTCGAAGGCCGCCTGGAAGGCCTGGACAGCTCCGAGCTGGCCAGCCCGCGCGAGCTGGCCATGGCCTTCCCCGGCAAGACCGGCGAAGTGCTCAACCTGCGCGAACTGGAACAACTGGTCGACCAGCTCAACCGCCTGCCCTCGCGCCAGACCGAACTGGAACTGGTGCCCGGCCAGGAAGTGGGCGGCAGCCGCGTGCAGCTCAAGGGCCAGCGCGACAAGCCCTGGCGGGTCTCGGCCAACCGCCACAACAACGGCGACGTCACCACCGGCGAGCAACAAATGGGCCTGGGCCTGGACTGGGACAGCCCGCTGGGCCTGGCCGACCAGCTCAGCCTGCGCACCAGCAGCGATGCGGTCAGCGACCACTGGCGCCACTCCGACAGCAGGGGCCTGAACTACAACCTGCCCTGGGGCTGGTGGACCTTCAACTACAGCTACAACCATAGCTACTACCGCACCCGCGACCAGTCCAGCGGCTTCCCCTTCAAGCTCGATGGCGACAGCAGCATCCACCAGTTGCAGGCCGAACGCGTGCTGCACCGCGACAACCTGAGCAAGACCGCGATGAACATCGGGGTCAGCCACCTGCGTACCCGCAACTACCTCGACGACAACCTGATCGATGTCTCCAGCACCCGGCTGACCGAGCGCCAGCTGGGCTTCAACCATGGTCGCCGCATCGGCAACGCCTTCGTCAACCTCGATGCCGGCTGGCAGCAGGGCATCGGTGCCCTCGACGCCCAGAACGCCGGCGACCCGCACGGCAACGAGCCGGTCGCCCGCTACAACAAATACAGCCTGACCCTGAGCTACCTGCAGCCCTTCCAGCTCTGGGGCGAAAACTTCTCCTTCGACAGCCTGGCCACCGGCCAACGCAGCGAAGACTCGCTCTACAGCCCCCAGCGTTTCAGCGTTGGCGGCCTCAATTCGGTACGTGGTTTCAAAGAGCAGACCCTCACCGGCAACAGCGGCGGCTACTGGCGCAGCCAGCTGCGCTGGCGCCGCCCGGTAACCTGGACGCCGCTGCAACCCTGGTTGCAGGAATACGGCGCGGCCTTCGCCTACGACGCCGGCGTGATCCGGGCCGAGCCCGGCAACGGCGATGAACACGGTCGCCTGAGCGGTAATGCGCTGGAGCTCAACGTGCGCGGCCGGTACTTCGCCGCCAGCGCCACCTTTGCCCGCTCACTGGAACGCCCGGACGTCATCACGCGCCGCGAGCACCCGATCTACTTCCGCGTAGACGCGTTTTTCTGACCGGCAAGCCGCCTCGACGCAATCAAGACAACACCCGCGATAGAGCCCCTTCAATTCCGCTCGTCGTTGGCAGGAGCCAACGCCTCAGGGGGCATGTGCAGTAACCGGAGATTTTCGACATGGACGTTCGCAGCCCCCTGAACCAATGCATCGCGCTGATCATCGCGGGCGTGATGTTCCTCAACCCCATCGTCGCCACCGCCGCGCAGGTCACGGTGGATGCGGCGGCCCAGGCCAACACCAGCCTGGGCGCGGCCGGCAACGGCGTGCCGATCATCAACATCGCCACACCCAACGGCAGCGGGCTGTCGAACAACACCTTCCACGACTACAACGTCGGCAGCAACGGGCTGATCCTCAACAACGCCACCGACAAGACCCAGAGCACCCAACTGGGCGGCATCATCGTCGGCAACCCCAACCTCCAGGGGCGCGCCGCGCAGGTGATCCTCAACCAGGTCACCGGTGGCAACCGCAGTACCCTGGAAGGCTATACCGAGGTGGCTGGCCAGGCCGCCCGGGTGATCGTCGCCAACCCGCACGGCATCACCTGCAAGGGCTGCGGCTTCATCAACACCCCACGGGCGACCCTGACCACCGGCAAGCCGATCATGGACGGTGAGCGCCTGGACCGTTTCCAGGTGGACGGCGGCGACATTGCCATCGAAGGCGCCGAGCTCAACACCACCAACATCGATCAGTTCGACCTGATCACCCGCAGCGCCAAGCTCAACGCCAACCTCTACGCGAACAAACTGAACATCGTCACCGGGCGCAACGACGTCGATGCCGACAGCCTGCAAGCCAGCGCACGTGCCGACGACGGCAGCGACAAACCAATGCTGGCGATCGACAGTACGGCGCTGGGCGGCATGTACGCCGGTGCGATCCGCCTGGTGGGCACCGAAAAAGGTGTCGGGGTGAAACTGGCCGGGAACATGGCGGCCACCACCAGCGACATCCAGATCGATGCCAACGGCAAGCTGACCCTGGCCCAGGCCGTCAGCGCCCGCGACCTGAAGATCACCGCACAGAGCGCCGAACTGACCGGCAAGACCTACGCCAGCGCCAGCGCCGACATCCGCACCACCGAGCAACTGGCCAACCGCCAGAGCCTGGCGGCCCGTGAAAGCATCACTGTCAACGCTGGCCAAATCGACAACAGCGGCATCATCGAAGCCGGCGTGGAGCCGAACAACCAGCGCAACCCACGCGGCGACGTAACCCTCACCAGCCAGACGCTGCGCAACAGCGCCAGCGTGGTCGCCAACCGGACCCTGAAGGTCGACAGCACCGGCGTGCTGGACAACCAGGGCGGCAGCCTCAAGGGCGTGACCACGACGGTCGATGCAGGCCTGCTGGACAACCGCAACGGCCAGGTCCTGGCCGACACCTCGCTGCAGGTCAAGGTGGCCGACCTCGACAACCGCCAGGGCGGCTTGCTGCACAGCAAGACCAAGGCCGTCGTCGAATCGACCGGCGCACTGAACAACCTGGGCGGGAAGATCACCGGCCTGAGCGAGCTGGAGGTCAAGGCCAAGGCCCTGGACAACAGCCAGAAAGGCCTGCTCGCCAGCGGGCAGAAGGTCAAGGTCACCGCGCAGCACCTGGACAACCAGGCCGGCGAAGTCTCCGCCACCAGCACCGAAATCATCGCCGACAGCCTCGACAACCGCGGCGGCAAGCTGCTTGGCAGCGACCTGCGGGTAACGGCCAGCGGCGCCATCGACAACCGCCTGGGCCTGATCTCGGCTCGGCACCTGCTCGACCTCAACGCCCTGAGCCTGGACAACCGCAACAAGGGCAACCTGGTCAGCCAGGACCGCCTGCAGGCGCACGTCACCGAACTGCTCGACAACCGCGCCGAAGGCAACCTGGTCAGCACCGGCAGCCAGCAGGTGACCGTCGGCAAGCTGGACAACCGTGACAAGGGCATGCTCTCCAGCACCACCGGCCTGACCCTGCACGGCGAGACCCTGGACAACCGGGGCGGCACACTGGTCGCCGACCAGTCGCTGACCGTCACCGGCGGCACGCTCGACAACCGCGACCAGGGCTCGGCCACGACCAAAGGCAGCGCCCGGGTCGAGGTGACGAAGCTCGACAACAGCAACGCCGGCCAGCTGCAGAGCGACGGCCGCCTGGACCTGATCGTCAAGAAAGTGGAAAACGCCGGCAAAGGCCGGATTGTCGCCAACGGCAGCCTCGATGCCGACGTCGGCACGCTGAACCAGCAAGGCGGTACCCTGCTCGGCCTCGGCAGCCTGCTGCTCAAGGCCGACCACATCGACAACCAGCAGGGCGGCCTGATCGGCGGCAACTTCGGCGTCGACATTACCGCGCCGCAGATCCTCAACCAGAAAGGCGAGATTTCCAGCAAGGGCAAGGTAACGCTGACCGCCACCGGGCAACTGGACAACCAGGGCGGCAAAGTCATCGGCGACAGCGGCCTGACCCTCACCGTGCAACGCCTGCTGAACCAGAGCAAGGGCCTGCTCGCCGGACGTGACGGCCTGACCCTGAGCGGCACCGAACTGCTCAACAGCGTCGGACGCCTGAGCAGCCAGAAACAGCTGGAGGTGACCCTGACCGGCAAGCTGGACAACAGCGCCAAGGGCGAAGTGGTCAGCGAAGGCAAGTTGACGGTGAACGCCGCCGAGCTGAACAACCAGCAGGGCGGCCTACTCTCCGGTATCGACACCCTGAAGGTGACCAGCAAGGCGACCCTGAACAACCAGGGTGGCAAGCTGGTGACCGATGCCGGCCTGGTCCTGCGCAGCGGCCACCTGGACAACAGCGAGGCCGGCGCGATCAGCGCCAAGGGCATCGCCGATATCCGCAGCACCACGCTGAACAACAGCGCCAAGGGCAACATCGGCGGCGCGAGCATCCTGCTCAATGCCACCCTGCTCGACAACAGTGCCCAGGGCCGGATCACCGCCAAGGGCCAGATCGACGCCACGCTGACCGGCCTGGACCAGCACGACAAGGGCCGCCTGTTCAGCGAAACCGGTATCACCCTCGACCTGCAGAACGGCAAGCTGGTCAACCGCGACAATGGCCTGGTCTCGACGCCCGGCACCCTGCTGCTGCGCCAGATCGGCGAGGTCGACAACAGCGCCGGCGGCGAGATTTCCAGCGACCTCGGCTTCAGCCTCAAGGCCAGCGGCCTGAACAACCAGGGCGGGCGCCTGGTCAGTGCCGACACCCTGACCCTGCGTATCGCCAAGGCCCTGGACAACAGCTTCAAGGGCGTACTCTCCGGGACCAAGGGCCTGGACATCGAAGCCGCCAGCCTGGACAACAGCCAGGGCGGCACCCTGGCCAGCCGCGGCGACATCAAGGCGGTGCTCGACGGCCTGCTGGACAACCGCGCAGAAGGCACCCTGTCCGCCGTCGGCACGCTGACCGTGGAAAGCGGCGAGCTGAACAACAGCGGCAAGGGCCTGCTGTCCGGTAACAAGGGCCTGGGCCTGGAGCTGGGCACCGGCAAGGTCGACAACAGCCAGGGCGGTCAGCTGATCACCCAGGGCGAAATGAGCGTCACCAGCGGCGACCTCGACAACCGCGGCGGTACCCTGAGCAGCAAACAGGCCATGGTGCTGACCACCGGCGACCTGAACAACAGCGCCATCGACGACCAGCACCCAGGCGGGCGGATCCACAGCGACGGCGCCCTGACCCTGACCGGCCGGCAGGTCGATTCCAGCCTGGGCGGGGAGATTTCCGCCAAGGGCGACCTGCTGCTGCGGGTCACCCGCCTGATCCAGCGCCAGGGCCGCCTGATCGGCGAGCAGGCGCTGGAAATCGACCTGCACGAGGGCGACCTCCTCAACCAGGGTGGCCTGATCAGCGCCAAGGGCCCACTGACCCTCAAGCGGCTCGTCCTGCTCGACAACAGCGCGAAAGGCGAAGTCTTCAGCGAGCAATCCTTCAGCCTGCTCGCCAAGCGCATCGACAACCAGCAGGAAGGCCGCATCATCAGCAACGCCAACCTGACCCTGGATGCCGCCACGCTGAACAACAGCGGCAAGGGCCTGATGTCCGGCCTGCAGGGCCTGAAGGTCAAGGGCGGGGATCTCGACAACAGTGCGCAAGGTTCGCTTTCCAGCAAGACCGGCGCACTCACCGTCACGCTGACCGGCACCCTCGACAACCGCGACAAGGGCGCATTGGCCAGCGAGGGCAAGCAACAACTCAGCGCCAAGCAGCTGGACAACCGCAAGGGCATCATCTCCGGCAACGATGCGATCACCCTGAGCGTCGCCGAGCGCCTCGACAACCGCGAGGGCGGCCTGATCTCGGCCGCCAAGACACTGGCCTTCGACCGCACCAGCACCACGCTGGACAACCGTGGCGGGCAGATCAACGGCAATACCCTGGAAATCGACGGCGACAGCCTGGACAACAGCAATGGGCAGATCACCAGCAAAGCGCTGCTCCGGGCTACCCTCATCGGCAAGCTGGTCAACGGCAAAGGCGCGCGCCTGGTCAGTGGCGGCGACCTGCTGCTGGAGAGTGCCAGCGTCACCAACAACGGCGGCAAGCTGGTCAGCCAGGGGCTGCTGAAACTCACCGCGCAGAGCCTGGACAACAGCGCCGACGGCACCCTCGCCAGCCAGCAGAACCTGGTGCTGCGCCTGAAAGGCGAGCTGCACAACGAGCAGAACGGCCTGCTGTTCAGCGAGCACGGCGCCATCGATGGGGAAGCCGGCGAACTCACCAACCAGAGCGGCGCGCTGAAAAGCCAGGGCGACATCAAACTGCGCCTGAGCGGCGACCTGAAGAACCAGGCCGGTCGCCTCGACAGCCAGCAAGGTAACCTCGACCTGCACGCGAGCAGCATCGACAACAGCGCCGGCGGCACCCTGAACAGCAGCAAGGGCTGGCTCGACAGCCTGCTCAGCGGCCTGTTCGACAACACCGGCGGCATCACCCAGGCGCAATCCCTGAAGATCGAAGCCACCCAGGGTGTGAACAACCAGAAAGGCTTCCTTTCCGCCCTTGGCGGCGACAACCAGATCATCACCGGCGACTTCGACAACCGTGGCGGTGGCCTCTATGCCGCCGGGCTGCTCACAGTCCAGGGGCAGCAGTTCTTCAACGAAGGCGCTGTCGCGGGCCAGGGCGGCAAGGTCGGCGCCGGGCGGATCGACTTCAGCCTCGAAGGGGCCCTGACCAACCCGTTCGGCCAACTGGAAAGCGAAGGCGACCTGCAACTGCGCAGCAGCGCGATCGACAACACCCATGGCAGCCTGCGCGCCCTCGGCCGCACCGGCACCACCCGGCTCATCAGCGCCGGTAGCCTGAACAACAATTTCGGCGTGCTGGAAACCGCCAACCAGGAGCTGGACCTGCAGATCGGCGGCCTGAGCAACGCCGGCGGGCAATTGCTGCACACCGGCAGCGGCACCTTCGGCCTGGCCTCGGACAAGGTCATGCAAGCCGGCGGCACGCTCTACACCAATGGCCTGCTGAGCATCAGCGCCGCCAGCTGGACCAACAGCAGCGTGCTGCAGGCCAACCGCCTGGAACTCGACATCGACCAGTTCGTGCAAACCGCCGACGGCCAGCTGCTGGCGGCCCAGAACTTCAAGGGCCTTGGCGGCAACTGGCGCAACGACGGCCTGCTGGCCAGTGACGGCAGCTTCCAGCTCAACCTGCGCGGCACCTACAACGGCAACGGCCGGGCCAGCAGCCTGGGCGAGCTGGGCCTGAGCGCGGCCAACATCGCACTGAGCGGCACAGCCAGCATCGCCGGTGGCGGCAATACCGTCGTCAGCGCCAGCAACGTCCTGACCAACCAGGGCCGCCTGACCGCCCTGGGCAACCTCACCGCCAGCGCCGCCACCCTGAACAACTACGGCACCCTCGGCAGCGCGGCGGCCCTGCGGGTGAACGCCGGTAACCTGCTCAACGAACGCGGGTTGATCTTCAGCGGCAACGACATGACGCTGCGGGCGGGCAACGTCACCAACAACTACGCCGACGTGTACAGCCTGGGCAGCCTGAACCTGGCCGCCGACGACAACGGCAACCGCGCCAACCAGCTGGAAAACATCTCCGGCAGCATCGAAAGCGCCAGCAACATGAGCCTGCTGGCCAACACCCTGATCAACCGCAAGGAAAAGCTGACGGCCAAGACCCAGCTGACCTCCGGCAACGTCAACGTCTATTCGGACGATCACTGCAAAGGCAAGGGTTGCGAGCTCTACTTCTATGCCGTCGAGACCTATCAGGACGTCATTGACGAGGACAGCCTGGCCGCTTCCATCACCACCGGCGGGAACCTGACCTTCAGCGGCAACGAGTTCAGCAACCGCTACAGCACCGTCTCCGCAGCCCGCGACATCACGATCAATACGGCCGTATTCAACAACGTCGGTGTCGCCGGCGGCGAGCAGCGTAACCTTTCGGCCAGTTTCTACACACGCGACCGTGGGCAATACAACGCCTTCATCCAGAAGAAGAACGAGTTCAACCAGGCCCATGCCCCCGGTAGCGCCAGCTACAACCCGGGCGCCCTGACGCTTGACCAGGTCATGGCCGCGGCCGGCTACCCGGCTTACAGCATCTACAACGTAGTCGACAACCGCACCCCGATTGCCGGTGCCGTGGTCTCGCCTGCGGTCGTCCAGGCCGCAGGTGCCGTCACCGTCAACGCCAGCCAGCGCCTGGACAACAGCATCGTCCGGGCCAATGCCGCCGGTGTCGGCGGGATCGGCGCGCGCGGCGACGCCAGTGCCGATCCGAAGCAAGCCTACACCAGCGTCCGGGCGATCACCTCGCAACTGCCGCCGGACCTGGCCCAGCGCCAGGTTAATCCGGTGACCCTGCCGAGCTTCAGCCTGCCGCAGGGCGACAACGGCCTGTTCCGTATCAGCGGCCAGAGCGGCCAGGTCGTCAGCGTCGCCGGCGCACTGGGTGCCGACGCCGACCGTACCCTGAGCAGCAACGGCACCTTTGTCTCGCCGCTGGCCCAGACCGCCAGCGCCGACAACGGCCAGGGCCAGACCCTGAACACCAGCGGCCTGCCCTCCTCCGCGAGCGCACAAGGCCAGCAGGGCAGTTCGCTGAGCAGCCTGCCGAGCGGCGTGACGCTGGTCCAGGGCGTGCCCGACAAGGGCATGCCGAACAACTCGCACAAGTACCTGGTCGAAACCAACCCGGCGCTGACCGACCTCAAGCAATTCCTCAGCTCCGACTACCTGCTGGGCGAGTTGAACATCAAGCCGGACCACACCCTCAAGCGCCTGGGTGACGGCCTCTACGAGCAGCGCCTGATCCGCGAAGCGGTGGTCGCCCGGACCGGGCAACGCTACATCGACGGCATGGCCAGCGACGAGACGCTGTTCCGCTACCTGATGGACAACGCCATCGCCAGCAAGAGCGCACTGAACCTCAGCCTGGGCGTCTCGCTCAGCGCCGAGCAGGTGGCGGCCCTGACCCACGACATCGTCTGGATGGAAGAGGTCGAGGTCAACGGCGAGAAACTCCTCGCGCCGGTGCTGTACCTGGCCCAGGCCAAGGGGCGTGTCGCGCCGAACGGTGCCCTGATCCAGGGCCGCGACATCAACCTGATCAGCGGCGGCGCACTGACCAACGTCGGCACCTTGCGCGCTACCAACAACCTCTCCGCCGCGGCCAAGAACATCAGCAACAGCGGCCTGATGGAGGCCGGCGGGCGCCTGGACCTGTTGGCAACCGACGCGATCCGCAATGCCCAGGGCGGCATCATCAGCGGGCGTGAGGTCAGCCTGACCACGCTGACCGGCGACGTGATCAACGAACGCAGCGTTACCCGCATCGAAGGCCGCGCGGGTGGCGAGCATGTGATCAAGGACATCGTCGACAACGCCGCGCGGATCGAAGCGGCCAACGACCTGACCATCAACGCGGGCCGGGACATCGGCAGCGTCGGCGGTGTGCTGGAGGCCGGGCGCAACATCGACCTGGACGCCGGGCGCGACCTCTACCTGATCAGCCAGGAAGGCACCGACAGCCACGAGTACCAGCGTCGGCGGGTCAGCGGCTACGACACCACCATCACCCAGTACGGCAGTGAAGTGAAAGCCGGCGGCAACCTGACCGCCAGCGCCGGCCAGGACCTGAGCGTGCTGGCCAGCGAAGTCGAAGCCCGTCGCGATATCGCCCTGGAGGCCGGACGCGATGTCACCCTGGGCGCGCTGGCCAACGAAGAGCATTCGTACTCCAAAGGCAAGAAAGGCGACACCAAGACCACTCGCCAAGAGGACGACGTGAAGCAGCAGGCCGCCGAGGTACATGCCGGTGGCGACCTGGCCATCGACGCCGGTCGCGACCTGCGCCTGATCGCCAGCAAGGCCAGCGCCGGTGACGAAGCCTACCTGGTGGCCGGCGACAAGCTGGAGCTGCTGGCGGCCAACGACAGCGAGTACTCGCTGTACGACATGAACAAGAAAGGCGGCTGGGGCAGCAAGCAGACCCAGCGTGATGAAGTGACCGACGTGAAAGCCGTCGGCAGCGAGATCACCAGCGGCGGCAACCTGACGCTGGCAAGCGGTGGCGACCAGCTGTACCAGGGCGCCACGCTGGAGTCGGGCAAGGACCTGACCATCGACAGCGGTGGTTCGGTGACCTTCGAAGCCGTCAAGGACATGCATCAGGAGAGCCACGAGAAGTCCAAGAGCGACCTGGCCTGGACCAGTGCCAAGGGTGAAGGCAAGACCGACGAAACCTTGCGCCAGAGCCAGCTCGTCGCACAAGGCGAGCTGACGATCAAGGCGGTCGATGGCTTGAAAATCGACATCAAGCATATCGACCAGGCAACGGTCAGCCAGTCCATCGATGCGATGGTCAAGGCCGATCCGCAGCTGGCCTGGCTCAAGGACGTCGAAGCCAAGGGCGGTATCGACTGGCGTCAGGTGGAGGAAATCCACACCAGCTTCAAGTACGCCAACTCCGGGCTCGGCGCTGGGGCACAGCTGGCGATTGCGATCCTGATGGCGGCGGTGATGGGGCCTGCGGGCTTGGGGTTGGGCACGGTTCAGGCGGCGGGTGCCGCGAGCCTCGCCACTACCGCTACGGTCAGTACCATTAACAACAAGGGGGACCTGGGGGCCGCGCTTAAGGACACGCTAAGTAAAGAGAGCCTGAAGAGTGCGGGTGTGGCAATGCTGACGGCAGGAGCACTTCAGTATGCCGACACCACTTGGTTCAAGGGTGCCGAAGGTAGCCAGACGGGCGCGATCAAAGTCACCGACGGTTCGGCTGTACCTGCAACCAGTACGCCGAAGAACGTCATGACCTGGGCAAATGCCTCGGATACGCTCACTCGCGCAGGAACCCATGCGGTTATTTCCAGCGGCATTTCGACGGCGGTCAATGGCGGTAGTTTTGGTGACAACCTCGGCTCGGCGTTGGTTGGCGAGGCGAGCACCATTGCGATGGCCACCGGCTTCAACTTTGTCGGCGACCGCACCATCAAGTTCGATAATGGCAGCGTGCCGAAGATCTTTGCTCACGCGATCATGGGCGGATTGCTCGCGGAGGCAACCGGCAGCGACTTCAAGACCGGCGCCATGGCTGCTGGTTTGAACGAGGCGATGAGCAATGAGCTGGCGGCGATTGCTCGGGGTAATGACAACGTTCACGTGGTGCTTTCGCAGTTGACCGGATTGGTGGCGGCAGCTGCGGTGGGTGGTGACCTGGCGAAAGGAGCGGAGGTTGCGCAGAGCGGGACACTGTACAACCAGCAGTTACACCGGGATGCTGAGTCGCGCCTGAAAAAGGGCATTGCCACACTGCATGCGCAGGGCCAGTTCCTTGACCTCCAGCCGGAAGAGGTCATGACGGATCTGCAGAGAATTGTTGATGGGGAGCGCGATCCGCGTAAGCTGAACCCTGCAACCGTGGCATTTCTCAATCAGTTCCCCCCAGGGGTTCTACGTGAGGCGTTGTTTGAGCCGACGGTTACCGAAGATCGTATAGGGATAGCCATTGACCTGTTTTTCCCATCTCCATCGCCGGTCGGCAAGGGGAAGGTGGTTGTCAAGATTGCGAATACCTTCGGCAAGGATGCGTTGGTAGCGGTTGAGAAGAAGTTTGGTGAGGCATTAGCTGGGCAGGGTGCAAAAGGAGCTGCGACGGCAGGGAAAATAAAGGTTGAGTCCGGTGCAATACCTGACTCAAACGAAATCCGTGCAGGGCAAGGACTATCTGGCCTCGGTTACGACGTTACTCACCAGACCACCGCGTCAGCCAAAGGTGTTCAAGGGCAGCGCACTGCGGATTTACATGTTGATGGGCTTGGCACTATTGATGTGTATACGCCGCAAAATCTTGATCCGACCAAGATAGCTCGAGCAATAGAGAAAAAGTCAAACCAAGCCGGTGGAGTTCTGGTACAGGCGGATTTGCCAAGTACTGATATGTCTTCCATCGCCGCCCGTATGTGGGGAAAAACTAACGCACAGCGTATAAAGACTATCTTTTTCCAGAAGCCTGACGGATCATTGGTTAGATTTGATCGACCAGCGGCGGGAGGTTAGTTATGCCGAAGTATTCATGCACCTGTGGCTACGTTATGAACCTTTCTCAAGGGTGGTCCGACTACGAGTTGACTCTTATTCCTGAATCAACAATAGAAGTGCTGGGGGATAGGCTGGACAGTGAGGATAGGTTTTCTTCTGATCAGCTATATGAAGCTCTCGATGAGAAGGCAATTACGGCATATAGGTGCCCAAAGTGTAGAAGGCTGCACTTGGAAGAGGAGCCGAATAAATTCACTACTTATGTAGTGGAATAAATTTTTCCAAACGAAAAGCCCCAGCCCACGAACTGGTTTTTTGTTGCCTGCGATTTACTACCGCCCCGTCTCTGCTCGTGATCGGCCTGGTACAACGACTGCGCATCGGAGACCAGCAACAACAGCGCGCGGCTGATCTGGAAGACATTGCGGAAGGCTGTCCGATGGCTTCGCCACCGAACAGCCAGGCTTTTTTGTCGTTGGTTGGTTTGGGTCGTCCTGGGCATGCAGTGACGGGTTCAAAACCCGTATCGGGTGGTTTTATACTATAACAGCTCATCACCTGGGCAGACCAGCGCGCAGGCCGCGCCGCGTCTAGCGTTGTGCGTATAGACAACGAAAATCGCGTCGGGTGATACTGTTGGTGCAAAAGCAACTGGTGGCGCTGCCGGAAAGGTAGATGATCTAGCTACTAGTGGCTTAAGTTCAGCGTCAAACCTGCCAAGTGGAACAGGTCTTGGTGGTTTCAAGGTCGGCTTAAGTGCAGACGACATCACTTCTATAAATTCACAGTTTGGCGGTTCGGTTTCATTCAGAGAGATTGATACGGCTATTGCAAATGCTGCCAATTATGATGGTTTTTATAATAAGGCTGGCTCAATGATCAGGGATATTGCTGGCGGGCATCTGTTTGATAATGGAAATAAACGGACTGCTGTTGAAGTGCTTGAACGGTTGATTATAAAAAACAGCGTGAATGGCCCGCCAAAACAAATTATTTGGAATGTTATGGATAAGGTTGCGACGGGAAAGCTAACTAATATCCAAGACATTTCAAAAGCATTAAGAAGGCTGGATTAATGTCTTTCAATGAGCTTTCTGAAAAGTATGCAGCCCGTTTCGGCTCGCCAAGTATGGATAGCGTTGGGCTAGAGGAATTTATTCAAATATTAGAATTGGTGACGATGAAAAATAAGGGTTTTTCATATTTAAGGTGGATGGTGAAAGAGAGCGCAATATTTATACTTTTATTTTAAATATGTCGACAAGTAACGATGTTGCAATAAGAAAAGATACAGATAGCATACGGGAAGGTATGGAATTCTTTTTCTCTGAGCTTGAGCGGGTCGGCATATATCCATAACCTGATATGTAGATATTTTGCTTGGTCCCGATAGCAGAACTCGCACTGGTGTTTTCTGTAAATGTGATTGGAATTGCACCGGCCTCGCGCCGGTGTTGTTTTATCTGCTTACTGCAACCCCCCCGTCCTTCACTGCTTGCTTTAGTCGTGGCCTGAGCGATCAGGGCATCGAGCATCTGCGCAACAAATTTCTGCTGGCTCTTAGGTAGCTGGTCGATAGTTTCTAGTTGCTGTTGCCATTTCGGAGCCGGGCCACGCTTACGCACAGTGGTTTCCTGCTGCTGACCAAACAGCTCTTCGAGTGTGGTCGAAAGCAGCCGGGCCAGCTCTGGCAACGCCGCTACCTGAATCCGCCGCTTGCCGGACTCCTTGCGCGCTACCAACAACCTCTCCGCCGCGGCCAAGAACATCAGCAACAGCGGCCTGATGGAGGCCGGCGGGCGCCTGGACCTGCTGGCGACCGACGCGATCGCAATGCCCAGGGCGGCATCATCAGCGGGCGCGAGGTCAGCCTGACCACGCTGACCACGAACACAGCGTTACCCGCATCGAAGGCCGCGCGGGTGTGGCAATGCTGACGGCAGGAGCACTTCAGTATGCCGACACCACTTGGTTCAAGGGTGCCGAAGGTAGCCAGACGGGCGCTATCAAAGTCACCGACGGTTCGGCTGTACCTGCCACCAGTACGCCGAAGAACGTCATGACCTGGGCAAATGCCTCGGATACGCTCACTCGCGCAGGAACCCATGCGGTTATTTCCAGCGGCATTTCGACGGCGGTCAATGGCGGTAGTTTTGGTGACAACCTCGGCTCGGCGTTGGTTGGCGAGGCGAGCACCATTGCGATGGCCACCGGCTTCAACTTTGTCGGCGACCGCACCATCAAGTTCGATAATGGCAGCGTGCCGAAGATCTTTGCTCACGCGATCATGGGCGGATTGCTCGCGGAGGCAACCGGCAGCGACTTCAAGACCGGGGCCATGGCTGCTGGTTTGAACGAGGCGATGAGCAATGAGCTGGCGGCGATTGCTCGGGGTAATGACAACGTTCACGTGATGCTTTCGCAGTTGACCGGATTGGTGGCGGCAGCTGCGGTGGGTGGTGACCTGGCGAAAGGAGCGGAGGTTGCGCAGAGCGGGACACTGTACAACCAGCAGTTACACCGGGATGCTGAGTCGCGCCTGAAAAAGGGCATTGCCACACTGCATGCGCAGGGCCAGTTCCTTGACCTCCAGCCGGAAGAGGTCATGACGGATCTGCAGAGAATTGTTGATGGGGAGCGCGATCCGCGTAAGCTGAACCCTGCAACCGTGGCATTTCTCAATCAGTTCCCCCCAGGGGTTCTACGTGAGGCGTTGTTTGAGCCGACGGTTACCGAAGATCGTATAGGGATAGCCATTGACCTGTTTTTCCCATCGGCATCGCCGGTCGGCAAGGGGAAGGTGGTTGTCAAGATTGCGAATACCTTCGGCAAGGATGCGTTGGTAGCGGTTGAGAAGAAGTTTGGAGAGGCATTAGCTGGGCAGGGTGCAAAAGGGCTTTTGAATACCCAGCTGTCAAAAGACATTAAGGCTTATCTCACTGATATTCAGGATTTAACAGGTAGGAAGTTTACACCTCAACAGCTGGAAATTCTGAAGGCGGACCTTCGGGAGAGTACGTATGCGCGGTTGTCTAAGGAAGTTGTCGAGTTAAACAGAATCGAATTCGAAAGGAAATTGCCACGCCTTAGGAAAGAGTGGGAGAAAAACACCGGCCAAAGCTGGCCAAAAGAAAATTACATTGATAAAAATGGTAATGCTAAAGTGAGAAATTATGACGCTCATCATGTAGTAGAGAATAAGTTTGGAGGTAAGGCCGAGTGGTGGAATATTACGCCGGCAATGAGAGGTGTAGAGCATCAGGGTGGTATTCATAGGGCTGAAGGTCCCGCAGAAAAATTATTTGGTAGATAATCATGCTTGATAAAGTCGAAATACAGAGAATTATAAAAAAGATCACCTCTAGCGAATATTATGAAGGCAACTATGGAGACTGCATTGATAGTGCAGACAGTGTCCTGAGTGGTGTTGACGAGGCAGCCCGGAAGGAAGTTCCAAAGGACTACCTAGATTTCCTAGCATTTTTTGGATTTGGTGAGCTAGATCCAGCCTTTTGCATTGAGGATGGGCCGGTTATATATTCATCCATCTACGGGAGAGAGATTAATGGGTTTGAGAGCATGTATGTATTTGCCGGTAACTCAGGTGAAACATTATATGCATTTGACTCGCGAAATCATTGGGCGATAGTAGAGTTGAGCGCTGAATCAGACGAGCTCGAAGTTGTGGCGACGAGTTTTTCAGAGTTTATATTGGAAAAACTGAAGTATCTTGAAGGGGTGGTTGATTGGCGGGCTGAAAATTGATTCTAGGGTTCTAGTTTAAAGTTGACCACGTGATGGTGGTGTTAAATTAATCAATAAGATCAACTCTATATCGTCTGTCAAAAACCCGACCAAGTATGAACAGGGTTTGATTCGCGGGGCCGAGCTGCTGAAAAAAGCTGGATATGAAGGATTTTAAATGGCTAAGAAAGTAAAGCTTGGCGACATTTTGCAGGTGTTAACCTCGCAGGGTGTCGCATATGCTCAAGTTACTCATAAGCACCCGGAGTTCGGTTTTTTAATTCGTGTTTTCCCCGAATTTCATAATGAACAGCCAAAAGATTTTTCAGCGGTGGTTCAGGGCGAGCCACAGTTTTCTGCATTCTTTGTTGTTCAAAGTGCTGTAAATCAAGGCCTCCTATCCGTTGTGGCAACTGTTCCGGTCCCCGAAAGGTTACAAGTGTTTCCTACGTTCCGCTCCAGAAATGGCGGACCGGGAGGCTCTATTTGGCTGTGGAACGGAAGCGAAGCACTTCGACTGGAGAGAGAGATCAGCTCGGAAGAGCTGAAGCATTCCATAAGAGGAATTATCAGTGCGCCATTGCTTGTTGAGCGCATTGAAAAAAATTACAGAGCTGAGACTCATGAGGTCTGGCGAGTTGTAGAGGTTTCAACTTGATCTGACACTCTCGACACCGGCCTTTCGCCGGTGTTGTGTTATCCGTCAAACTGTTGTTTCTTTTCTGCTCTCCGGCGGCTATCGAGCTGCTACTTATCTGCTCTTAATTGCTATCTTTGCGCTACTTTCTGGCTACTTTTTCCATCGGCCAAGCCGCTGGCGAAGGGTTTGACCCTCTGGTCGGCGCCTGTCCTTAAATTCGCTGTGTGTTTACGACTGTATTCCACCCTTAAATCCCAGCATTTTTGCGATACACCATACGCACCCTACGGGTGAACGTAATGCACTGATCTATATGGGTTTAGTCCTGATTCTGAATCTTTCACTTGTAGTGGCAGGCGACTACAGCTTCGTCTGTAAGCTGCGACATTCCTGCGCTTGAACGACTATAGCTTGTATACGGTGGCTGTAGCTGCGTTTTTTCTTTAGCTGCTGGCTCTATTACCGCTGTCCGTCCCTATGATTCGCGATGCCTGGTACTTGAGAATCATCCCATCAAGTAGTGCCTTGATAACCGACTTCTCGGCTTCGGGCATATGGCGACGGCCTCGAAGCGCAGGCGTAAATCGTCGGACGGTCCGCGTTCTCCTTCAGCGAACACCAAATTCGCGCAGGAACCCATGCGGTTATTTCCAGCGGCATTTCGACGGCGGTCAATGGCGGTAGTTTTGGTGACAACCTCGGCTCGGCGTTGGTTGGCGAGGCGAGCACCATTGCGATGGCCACCGGCTTCAACTTTGTCGGCAACCGCACCATCAAGTTCGATAATGGCAGCGTGCCGAAGATCTTTGCTCACGCGCTCATGGGCGGATTGCTCGCGGAGGCAACCGGCAGCGACTTCAAGACCGGGGCCATGGCTGCTGGTTTGAACGAAGCAATGAGCAATAGGCTGGCAGCGGTTGCTCGGGGTAATGACAACGTTCACGTGATGCTTTCGCAGTTGACCGGGGTTGTTGCGGAAACTGCGGTTGATGGTGATCTAGGCGTCGGGTCAGAAATTGCGCAAAGCAGGACGATCTACAACTACCTTTACCACCGAGAAATCCTCGAGATACAGCGAGTAATCGATGCACAGAAGACTGAGGCTTGGCGGTTGGAGGTGCAAGAGCGCTATGCTGAGCTTGACGCTCGTAGAAGCGACGAAAGTGGAGCTTTATGTCAAAAATCTTTGGCGCAGTGTGAAGTTATTGCCAAACGCTTGATATCTGAAAAGCCGGAAATCAGTCAGCTCGTTGATGAGCAAAAGAGGAAGGGTGTCAACGAAGGTGTGATGTCTGGTTACATCATTACCTCAAGTGGATAATAAAGGGACGAAGCGTGCACCTACCAAGGAAGAGTTGGATTGGTTTAATATTATTAGCTGGTGAGGTGCCCCCATGAAAGACCTGACAACTGGTCAACGCGTAATTGTTCATATCCACTCTGAATATGGACCATATATTAGAATTTCAAGCTATGAAGATGGTGGTGCGTTAGAGGATGTTTTTGATGAGCAATACCATGTGCTTTACTGGAAGGCCACTCCTGAAGAACTGGTGGCAACTGGTGGCAACTGGTGGCAACTGGTGGCAATGAATATTACTTTGGCAGAATTGCGGATCCGGTCAAGCTTCAAGAGCTGCTGGATAACATTGAATTTTAAGTGCACAGCATTAGGGTCTGTACGAAATTCGAGGCAAATCAACAGCAGCCCGCTACGCGTTGAGATTTTGTAGAGTCTCTGGCTATCCAAGGAAAGGAATCCTGTGATGGCAATGCGTTATGAACTCTCTGATGCTGTGTGGGATGTGGTGGCCGATCTCTTCACTGAAAACCGCCGTAGAGGCCGTCCCCGCGTTGATGAACGGCTGATGGTCAACGGCGTGCTGTGGATCCTGTGCTCGGGCGCCAAGTGGCGCGACATGCCAGAGTATTTCGGCCCCTGGTCCACGGTCTATCAGCGCTTTCGTAACTGGAGAGACCGCGGCACGTTCGACCAGATGCTCAAGCGTCTTCATATCAGGCTCAACGAGCAGGGTCAGATCGATCTGCAAACCTGGATAATCGATTCAGCCGCAATTCGCGTTACCCGAGCGTCATCAGGCGCGGGTAAAAAGGGGGCCTGACGAATCCGCCGACCACGCATTAGGTCGCAGCCGTGGTGGTTTGACCACCAAGATCCACATGCTTTTCGATGCCTACGGGGTACCGTTGCGCTTCCTGCTCTCTGGCGGACAAACCAGCGATATCAACTATGCTCAGCCGCTGCTCGATGACGAGAGCATTCCCAATACTCGCGGTCGGCCGCGCAAGCGCTGCCGATGGCTACCGGCTGACAAGGGCTACGATGCCGAAGCTCTGCGGCGGTACTGTGACCGCTACAGAATGCAACCTGTAATCCCTCTGCGAACCATGAAACGGAAGCCTAAGCCAGGGCTACCCAGGCTGTTCGACTGTCCAAAGTATCGTCAACGCAACATCATCGAACGGATGTTCGTATGGCTGAAAGAGCACCGACGTATCGCTACTCGTTTCGATAAGCTCGCGAAAAGTTTTGCAGCGATGATCTCGTTGGCTTGTGCGATGCGTTGTCTGCGACACCTTTTTTCATACAGTGCCTAGGAGGCATTAGCACTGGTCTCGCAGTCCAAAAGTGGGTGCAAATCAACTGGTAGATAGCTACTGATCAAGAAATGTCCGACGATTTCGACCTTCGCAGCCACTGAAGTTGTAGAAATCTAGGTACAACGGCTACGTACAATCCATAAACAAAAAGCCCCTGAAACCATTGGTTTCAGGGGCTTTCGTATGTATGGCGGAGAGATAGGGATTTGAACCCTAGGTACTGTTGCCAGTACAACGGATTTCGAATCCGTCCCGTTCGGCCACTCCGGCATCTCTCCAGTGGCGCGCATGATACCAGCTGTTTGCCGAAAGGCAAAGCCTGTTTTCGAAAAAAATTCGCGTGGTATCAGGCGCTTGCGTGAACTTGTCGCTTACAGCGGCACGCCCAGGCGTTTGGCAACTTCTTCGTAGGCTTCGATAACGTCGCCCAGACCCTGGCGGAAGCGGTCCTTGTCCATCTTCTTGCGGGTCTCTTTGTCCCACAGGCGGCAGCCGTCCGGGCTGAACTCGTCGCCCAGGACGATCTCACCGTGGAATACGCCGAACTCAAGCTTGAAGTCGACCAGCAGCAGGCCGGCGTCGTCGAACAGCTTGCTCAGCACTTCGTTGACCTTGAGCGACAGGGCTTTCATCTTCACCAACTGCTCGGCGGTACCCCAGCCGAAGGCAACCACGTGGGATTCGTTGATGAACGGGTCGCCCTTCTCGTCGTTCTTGAGGAACAGTTCGAAGGTCGAAGGCTCGAGCTTGATGCCTTCTTCGACGCCCAGGCGCTTGACCAGGCTGCCGGCAGCGTAGTTACGCACGACGCATTCGACCGGGATCATGTCGAGCTTCTTGACCAGGCACTCGTTGTCACCCAGCAGCTTGTCGAACTGGGTCGGGATGCCGGCTTCTTCAAGCTTTTGCATGATGAAGGCGTTGAACTTGTTGTTCACCATGCCCTTGCGGTCGAGCTGCTCGATGCGCTTGCCGTCGAACGCCGAGGTGTCGTTGCGAAACAGCAGGATCAAGCGGTCAGCGTCGTCGGTCTTGTAAACCGACTTGGCTTTGCCGCGGTAGAGTTCTTCACGTTTTTCCATGATGGGCTCCGCTTGCTAAATGAGATGGGCTAGGCGATTTCACGCCAGTCGAGCCCGGAATCCTGATTGGCCACTTGTAGCCAGTCCGGGTCGCAGCCGAGGGTATCGACGAAGCATTGCCGGGCCAGCTGTGGCTGGTTGTTCTTGCTGCTGAGATGGGCCAGCACCAGGTGTTGCAGGTTCTGCCAGTCCAGCTCCGACACCAGGCGCGCGGCCTGATGGTTGTTCAAATGTCCGTAGTCGCCGCCCACCCGCTGCTTTAAAAACATCGGGTAAGGCCCGCGTCCGAGCAGGTCGCGACAGTGGTTGGCCTCGATCAGCAGGGCATCCAGGCCCTGGTAGCTGCTGAGCAGGGCCGCATCATACGAGCCCAGGTCGGTCAGCACACCAAAGCGCCGGCGACCATCACCAAATACGTACTGCAGCGGCTCCAGCGCGTCGTGGGTGACGCCGACGGCAGTAACGCTCAAGTCGCCCAGCTGCAACGTGTCATTGGCGGCCAGAAAGCCTGCGGCCTCGACCGGCTTGCGCATGCCGCGCAAAGTGCCGCGGCTGAGGTAGACCGGTACATTGTAGCGCCGCGACAGCAACCCGACCCCATGCACGTGGTCGGCATGTTCGTGGGTGACCAGCACCGCGCTCAATTGCGCCGCAGAAACGCCGAGCAGCGCCAGGCGCCGCTCGGTTTCACGCAGGGAAAAGCCGCAATCGACCAGGAGCAAGGTGTTGCCACTGGCGATCAACGTGCCATTTCCCTGGCTTCCACTTCCAAGTACGGCGAAGCGCACTTAACCCAGGTTGTCCTGAATCACGCTCAGCACGCGGCGGGCGACGTCTGCCGGGGCCACGGTGTTGATGTTCTTCTCGACGGTCACCTGGACGCTTTCGCCCACCTTGCTCAGGCGAACTTGATAGCGCTCGGCACGGGCTTCACGCTCTTCCTTGCTCGGTGCGCTGCCGAACAGGCGGCTGAAGAAGCCTGGCTGCTCCTTGGTCTCGGCCTTCTCGGCGAGGTTGATGTAGTACAGGCCCAGGCTGCGGTTGATGTCCTCGACGCGCCAATCCCCCTGTTCCAGGGCACGGCCGACGCTGGACCAGGCGCGATCGAGGTCGGCGCCCAGGTTCAGCACCGGGTTGCCGCTGCCGTCTTCGCTGAGGCTGACGCGGCTCGGGGCGTCGAAGTCGCGAGCGGCGAGCAACGATACCGAACCGCCCTTCTCGGCGCTGCGGGTCATGCTGGCGAGCATTTCGTCGACCAGGATGGCGTCGACACCGGTGTTGGCCGAACGCGCCGGGAAGTCCTGCTCGGCCGTGCTGCCGGCCGGACGCTCGACGGTGACGATGTAGACCTCACTGGTGTTGCGCTGCACGCCCGGTTCGATGCGGATGCGTGCACGGACTTCGTTGTCGCTGCTGCTCGAAGCACTGCCCAGACGCTTGGCCATGGACGCCGAGAGCTCGTCGAAACGCTGCCAGGTGGTGTTGAATTCGCCGGTTTGCGGACGCTCTTCGGCAATCCGGAAGCCATTGTCTTCGAAGAACTGACGGGCAACCGGCCAGACTTCAGCCGGCGAACGCTGGGCCAGGACCCAACGCGCGCTGCCGCTCTTCTGCAGGCTGAAATCGCTGATGTCGGCGCCCGCGTTCAGCGGCTGCGGACGTGGCACTTCGAACTCGCCCTTGACGTTGTCGTCGGCGACGTTGCGCGGGATCGGCAGCAGCGGATCGAGCCGCTTGGCGCTGCTGACGTCCGGCGGCAGCTGCATCGGCGGCTTCTGGGTGGCCTCCAGATAATCGCTGCCGCGGTCACGGAAGTAACCCTCTTCACCCCAGAGCCAGCCACAACCGCTGGTACTGGAGATGATCAAGGCAAGGGCGGAAAGACCAGCCAATCGCTTCATGCGGTGTACGTCCTCAATTAAAACTGCAGGCCGCACTGGCGCATCGCCTGGCGTACCGTATCGTGACAGGATTCGCTCAGCCAGGTCAGTGGCAGGCGGATGCCTTGCTGCATCAGGCCCATTTCGACCAAAGCCCACTTCACCGGAATCGGGTTGGCTTCGATGAACAGGTTCTTGTGCAGCGGCATGAGTTTTTCGTTGATCGCGCGAGCCTTCTCGGCATTGCCCTCAAGGGCGGCTTCGCACAGATCGGCCATTTCCCGCGGCGCGACGTTGGCGGTCACGGAGATGTTGCCTTTACCGCCCATCAGGATCAGCTCAACGGCGGTCGGATCGTCGCCGGACAGGACGATGAAGTCCTTGCTGACGCCATCGAGGATGGCCTTGGCGCGCGTAAGGTCGCCGGTGGCTTCCTTGATGCCGATGATGTTCGCCACGGTCGACAGGCGGATCACGGTCTCGGCCTGCATGTCGCAGGCGGTGCGGCCGGGTACGTTGTAGAGGATCTGCGGGATGTCGACGGCTTCGGCAATGTGCTTGAAGTGCTGGTACAGGCCTTCCTGGGTCGGCTTGTTGTAGTACGGCACCACCAGCAGGCAGGCATCGGCGCCGGCTTTTTGGGCGTTGCGGGTCAGGTGCACCGCTTCGCTGGTGGAGTTGGCGCCGGTACCGGCGATCACCGGGATGCGGCCGGCAACGCGCTTGACCACGAACTCGATGACCTTGATGTGTTCATCGACGTCCAGGGTGGCGGACTCGCCGGTGGTACCGACGGCGACGATGGCATGGGTGCCCTTCTCCAGGTGGAAGTCCACGAGTTTGCCGAGGCTGTCCCAATCAAGACGCCCTTGTGCATCCATGGGTGTGACCAATGCCACCATACTGCCCGCAATCATGAATCTGCTCCTGCCGGAAAAAGAGAGCGGTAATGGTACTGGCGCCATCGGCCTTGCACAAGCGAAGCAGGCGGGCGGAGCATTCCCCTCGGCGGCCATTTTCGCTACCCTTCTGTCTTTGATCGGTACATAGTGGCCCGCCGGGCTGCCGACAACGCGCGTAGCCAGCGCCCGAAGCCTCGATCCTGAGCCCCGGGCTCTTGCCTGCCGGCCTTTTTGCCACGTCAGGTACCGACCGCTCATCGCTTTAGGAATGCTGCATGTCCACCCCCACCGTTCGCGAACAATTCCTTGTCATCAGCGCCCTGGGTGCCAATCCCATGGAGCTGACCAACATCCTGTGCCGGGCCAGCAACGACAATCGCTGCTCGGTCGTCACCTCGCGCCTGACCCGCCACGGCGAGTGCAGCGCCCTGGTGCTGCAGGTCACCGGCAGCTGGGACGCCCTGGCGCGCTTCGAAGCCGCCCTGCCGGGCCTGGCCAAGAAGCACACCTTCACCGTCAACGTGGTGCGCAGCGCCGAGCTGGAGGTACGCCCGCTGTCGCTGCCGTACGTGGCCTATGTCAGCGCCGCCTATCGCCCGGACATCATCAACGAGCTGTGCCAGTTCTTCATCGACCACCACGTGGAGCTGGAGAACCTGACCTGCGACACCTACCAGGCGCCGCAGACCGGCGGCACCATGCTCAACGCCACCTTTACCGTGACCTTGCCGGCCGGTACCCAGATCAGCTGGCTGCGTGACCAGTTCCTGGACTTCTCCGATGCGCTGAACCTGGATGCGCTGATCGAACCGTGGCGCCCACAGAACCCGATGTAAGGAAGCTTTCATGGCCGTTGAACTCGACCAACCCGTCGCCGATTTCCAGGCCCTGGCCACCAGCGGCCAGAGCATCAGCCTGGCTGAGCTCAAGGGCAAGCAGGTGGTGCTGTACTTCTACCCCAAGGACAGCACCCCGGGCTGCACCACCGAAGGCCAGGGTTTCCGTGACCAGCATGCGGCCTTCGACGCGGCCAACACCCTGGTGTTTGGCGTTTCGCGCGATGGCATCAAGTCCCACGAGAACTTCAAGGCCAAGCAGGCCTTCCCCTTCGAGCTGATCAGCGACAAGGACGAGGCCCTGTGCCAGCTGTTCGACGTGATCAAGCTGAAGAAGCTCTATGGCAAGGAATACCTGGGTGTGGACCGCAGCACCTTCCTGATCGACAAGGACGGCGTGCTGCGCAAGGCCTGGCGCGGGGTGAAGGTGCCTGGGCATGTCGATGCCGTTTTGGCGCAAGCGCAGGCGCTGAACAAGGCCTGAATCGCGGCGATGCCATCGCTGGCAAGGCCGGCTCCCACAGGTTGGCGGCGCATGCAACCCCTGTGGGAGCTGGCCTTGCCAGCGATGGCTGCAAAGCAGCCCTACATCAAAGCAGCGGCGCCACCATCGGCTCGCGCCGCGGCCAGGCATCCAGCACGGCCTTGAACAAGGTCGCCAGCGGGATCGCAAAGAAGATCCCCCAGAACCCCCACAACCCGCCAAACAGCAGCACCGCGCAGATGATTGCCACCGGGTGCAGGCTCACCGCCTCGGAGAACAGCAACGGCACCAGCACGTTGCCATCCAGGGCCTGAATGATCGCGTACACCGCCATCAGGTAGATGAACTGATCGCCCCAGCCCCACTGGAACAGCGCGATCAAGGTCACCGGCACGGTCACCACCACCGCGCCGACATAGGGCACCACCACCGACAGGCCGACCAGCAGGGCCAGCAACGCCGCATAGTTGAGCCCCAGGCTGATGAAGGCGATGTAGGTGGCCACACCACAGATCAGGATCTCGATGCCCTTGCCGCGGATGTAATTGGCAATCTGCCGGTTCATCTCTTCGGCCACCCGGGTCATCAGCGCCCGCTCCTTGGGCAGGTAACCGCTGACCCAGTGGGCGATCTGCTCGCGGTCCTTGAGGAAGAAGAACACCAGGATCGGCACCAGCACCAGGTAGATCATGATGTTGACCAGCAGCGGCAGGCTCGACAACGAGAAGGTCAGCGCCCACTGGCCGAACTTGCCGATCTCACCGCGCATCACCTCGATGGCCTGCAGCACCTGCTCGTCAGAGACCAGGTGCGGGTAGCGCTCGGGCAACAGCAACAACAGCGACTGCCACTTGCCAAGCATGCCCGGCAGCTCGTTGAACAGGGTGATCAACTGGTGCCAGAGCAGCGGCACCAGCACCAGCAGGAACACCGCCAGGGCGCCCATGAACAACGTGAACACCAGCGCCACCGCGTATCGGGTCGGCACCCGCAGGCGCTCCAGGGCATTGACCAGGCCCTGCATCAAGAACGCCAGGACCATCCCCGCCAGCACCGGGGCAAGCATGCCGCCCAGGGTCAGGACGGCGGTGAACGCCAGAAACAGCAAGACCGCCAATACCACCGCTTCTTCATCGGAGAAGTAGCGCTGCATCCAGTCGCGAAGCACCTTGAACATTGACGATCCTTTAACAGAGAAAACTCAGGCTTTCTTCAACCAGTAGGTGTACACACCGGCCTCGGCCTCTTCGAGCAGCAGCGTATGACCGGCCAACTTGGCAAAAGTGCGAAAATCGCGCTGGGAACCGGCGTCGGTGGCAATCACCTTGAGCACTGCGCCACTGTCCAGGCGGTTGAGCTCCATCTTCGCCTTGAGCAGCGGCAGCGGGCAGTTCAGCCCGCTGGCGTCGAGTTCGGCGTCATGGGTCGGGGTAGCGCTCATGGGGTTCTCCAGGCAGGAATGCGGGCACAGGTAGCATTTTGAACAAGCCCGGTAGGATACCGCCACTGGTCGCCAACGTGTGAGCGGGCTACAGTAAGGTTCTTTGTCGACCAGAGCTTCGTGCATGAATTTTCTGCGCCCTACCCTGCTGACGCTGGCCTGTTTGATGGCGCTCCCCAGCCATGCCGACGACCTGCCGTCACTCGGCGACGCCAGTTCTGCCATTGTCTCCCCGCAACAGGAACACCAGCTGGGCCGCGCCTGGCTCAGCCTGCTGCGGGGCAATGTCAACCAACTGAACGATCCCCAGCTCAAGGATTACGTCGAAACCAGCGTCTACCGCCTGGCCGAGACCAGCCAGCTACAGGACCGGCGCCTGGAGTTCATCCTCATCGACAGCCGCGAACTCAACGCCTTCGCCGCTCCCGGCGGGATCGTCGGGGTCAACGGCGGGCTGTTCCTCAATGCCCAGACCGAGGGCGAGTACGTCTCGGTATTGGCCCACGAACTGGCGCACTTGTCCCAGCGCCACTTCGCCCGGGGCGTCGAGGCCCAGCAACGCATGCAACTGCCGATGATGGGCGCGCTGCTGATCGGTATCGTCGCCGCAGCAGCAGGGGCCGGTGATGCCGGTATTGCCGCGATCGCCGGCACCCAGGCCGCAGCCATCCAGGAACAGCGGCGCTTCTCCCGGCAAAACGAACAGGAAGCCGACCGCATCGGTATCCTCAACCTCGAGAAGGCCGGCTACGATCCGCGCAACATGCCGACCATGTTCGAGCGCCTGATGCGCCAGTACCGTTATGACGCCAAGCCGCCGGAATTCCTCCTGACCCACCCGGTCACCGAATCGCGGATCGCCGACACCCGTAACCGCGCCGAACAGGCGCCCAAGGGCGGCACTGAAGACAGCAAGCGTTATCAACTGATTCGCGCCCGGGTGGCGTTGATCTACGAAGGCACCCCCGGCCTTGCGGCCAAGCGCTTCCAGGCGCAGCTCGATGAAAACCCGCAGCAGGACGCTGCCCGTTACGGCCTGGCGCTGGCCCAGATCAAGGGCGGGCGCCTGAACGAGGCGCGCGAGAACCTCAAGCCGCTGCTGGCCAAGGCGCCCAACGACATCACCTACAACCTGGCGCAGATCGACCTCGATATCACCAACAACCGCTTGCCCGATGCCCAGCAACGGGTCGAGCGGATGCGTGGCCTGTACCCGGGCAACTACCCGCTGCAACAGGCGCGCATCGACCTGCTGCTCAAGCAGAACCGCCCCGCCGAGGCGGAGAAGGCGCTGGATGCCTTGCTCAAGAATCGCCCGCAAGACCCGGATGTCTGGTATGACGTGGCGGAAGTACGCGGGTTGTCTGGCAACACCATCGGCCTGCACCAGGCCCGCGCCGAGTACTTCGCCCTGGTGGGCGACTTCGACCAGGCCTTGCAACAGCTCGATTACGCTAAACAGCGGGCCGGCAACAACTTTGTCCTGGCGTCGAAGATCGATGCGCGTCAGCGCGAGCTGATGGAGCAGCAGCGGATGGTCAAGGACATGATGCGCTAAGACCGCAAGAGGCTGCTTCGCAGCCTATCGCCGGCAACGCCGGCTCCCACAGTAGATTTGCATGCACCAAACCTGTGGGAGCTGGCTTGCCAGCGATGGGGCCGTCAGGCGTTACCGGACAGCTTCAACCGCGCCGCCTGGGTAAAGTCGAGCATGCGCTTGAGCGGCTTGATCGCCTGGGGGATCAGCGCTGGCTCGACGAAGATCTCGTTGCTGCCCTCACGCAGACACTGCAAGGTGCGCTCCAGGGTATTCATCGCCATCCATGGGCAATGCGCGCAACTGCGGCAGGCCGCGCCGTTACCGGCGGTGGGGGCTTCGATGAAGATCTTGTCCGGGCACAACTGCTGCATCTTGTAGAAGATGCCGCGGTCGGTGGCGACGATAAAGGTCTTGTTCGGCAGGGTTTGCGCCGCAGCAATCAGCTGGCTGGTGGAACCCACCGCATCGGCCAGGTCAATCACTGCCTCAGGCGACTCGGGGTGCACCAGGATCGCCGCATCCGGGTACAGCGCCTTCATGTCGGCGAGCTGACGCGACTTGAACTCTTCGTGAACGATGCAGGCACCGTCCCACAGCAGCATGTCGGCACCGGTCTGCTTCTGGATGTAGCGACCCAGGTGCTGGTCCGGCCCCCAGATGATGGTCTCGCCGTTGTCCATCAGGCTTTCGACGATTTCCAGCGCGCAACTGGAGGTCACCACCCAGTCAGCCCGGGCCTTGACTGCCGCCGAGGTGTTGGCATACACCACCACGGTGCGCTCGGGGTGCTTGTCGCAGAAGGCCGAGAACTCTTCAACCGGGCAGCCGAGATCGAGCGAGCAAGTCGCCTCGAGGGTCGGCATCAGCACGCGCTTTTCCGGAGTGAGGATCTTGGCCGTCTCGCCCATGAAGCGCACACCGGCCACCACCACGGTCGTGGCCGCGTGGTTCTTGCCAAAGCGGGCCATTTCCAGCGAGTCGGACACGCAGCCGCCGGTTTCCTCGGCCAGGGCCTGGATCACCGGGTCGCAATAGTAATGGGCAACCAGCACCGCATTTTGCGCCTTGAGCTCGGCGGCAATGGCGGCGCGGTAGTCGGCCTCTTGCTCGGGCGTCAGCGGCTTGGGCTGCTTGGCATCGAGGTGGGCCTGGACGAGAAGGCGTTCGGAAATCTGGGTCATGATCGCTGGACCTGCAGGCGCTTGAGCGCGTAAGTCGAGTGTATCACCGAGCCCTGGCAAATCGGCTACAGGCTCCGCAGGCAGGGCAACTCAGCCTTGCACACAGAACCACGGACCAGCTGCGGCCTCGGGTTTTTATAGGATGCCGAAGGCTACAGATAATCGGATGAATTCAAAAGGTTTTTTTAGTGAAACAAGCCCGGGGCGGGCGCCCCGGGCCTGAACATCAACCGCCTGTCGCCTGCATTGCGCTGGCGTTGGCCATGATCACGCTGGCGAACTGCTCAACGGTCATCTTCTGGCCGTTGAAGTCGACCATGCCATCGGCATAGTGCAGCGTGCTGACAATGTCGTTGCCCTCGACCTTGGCCATCTGGCTTTGCACCGCCATCATGCTGACCATTTCCCCGGCCTGGGCCGCTTGCTGGGAAACGATGTTGGCATCGGTCTGGCCTTCGAACTGTGCTTGCAGGGTGGCCAAGTCACCGATCATCGGCTTGGACAGCGACAGCTTGCTCTGCACCTGGGTGATCAACTGCTTGTACAGCTCCTGCGGTGGCAACTCCAGGGAGGTCGGGTTGGCCAGGTCAACACTGAAGTTGAAACGGCTTTCGCCATTGGCGGTCTTGAACGACAGGTTTTCCAGGGCGATCTGCGGCTTGGCTGCCAGCAGACGCTGGACATCGCTGCGCACCTGGGCTTTTTCTGCGTCGGTCATCGCCAGGTCCGGCATGCCTTCACCCACGGCAGCGGCTTGCTGGAACTCCGGCAGGCGGCTCTGGTACCAGGTAATCAACGCCTGCATGGCCGGGATGTCGAAACGCTTGAGGCTCCAGATCATCTCGCCGGCACCGATGGCCTTGCCGTCGTAGTTGATGTCGGCAACTTTGTATTCCATGCGTGCCGAGAGCTTGTCACCGTCGTTCTTGTATTCGTTGTTCTGCGCCAGGCCCTTGAGTACCAGGACCTTCTGCTGATCGCCGAAAGTCGCGACGCTGTCCGCCACGGCCATGTCCATCTGGCCGACATAGAAGCCGAACGGCGTCTTGGTCATGTCGCCGGTCAGGCTCAGGCCCTTGATCTCGACTTTCAGCGGCGCGCGGTCCGGGGCGACCAGGTTGAGGCTCAGACTGGCAGATTGGCCGGTGAGCTGCACCCGCTCGGCACCTTCGTTGCCGTGGCCGGTGATCTCAAGCCCGGAGAACTTCAGCGACGAGCCGTCCTTGTTCCACTCCAGCGGCGCCACCTGGAAAGCACTGTCCATCGAGCGGTCATAGCCATAGGCGACCTGGCCCTGCAGCGGCGAAACGTCCTTGGCCAGGGCGAACCAGTTGGCGGTGGTGGCATCTTTTTCCAGGGAGTAATGGCTGGCAGCCATGACCGGCATCAGTTTCAGTGCCTTGACCCGCGACAGCGGCAACGGCCCGTGTTCGATCTGGTCGACAAAATTCAGCTCGAAACTTTTGCTTTCTTCGCCAACCTGCAGGTTCTGCACCTTGAGGCGGTATTTGGCGGTACTGCTGAACAGACGGCTGTCCAGCGATACCAGTTGCAGCTCCATAGTCGTGTCCATGCCCAGCAGCGCCTGCTTGGTCTGTGCATTGGACTCGGCGATGGTGGTTTCCAGCACGCCTGGCAGTTGCTTGCCGGTGTACCAGGCACCTGCGGTGCACACCGCTGCCACTGCCACCACCAGCCCGAGTACGCCTGTAGATTTCTTCATGAATTGTTTCGCTTCCATTTGTAGAGAGTTGTTGCTTTGGCTAAGCCTTGTGGCTTATTCGTTGACATCCATGTACTCACGGGCCCAGACGATGTAGTCGCCCGGTACGGTGTAAGTATGGGTGAGTTCGGTGGCGCTCAGGTCCGAAGCGCTGCCGGTGATCCGGCGCTGTTCGCGCAGGCAGTCGTAGGTGGCCTTGATCGCGGCAAAGTAGGCGCCATGACCATCGACGGCGATACGCACGCCAAGCTCGGCCAGGCGCGCATCGTCGTGCAACTGCGGGTTGCCGTAGGTCACCAGCATCAGCGGCACGCTCAGGTGCGCGGCGATCTGTTCAAGGTGGTTGAAGTCGCGGATACCGACCATGCACAGCGCGTCGGCGCCGGCGTTCTGGTAGGCCACGCTGCGGGCGATGACTTCTTCGGTAGGAATCAGCGCCGCGTTGGTGCGGGCAATGATCGACAGCTCCGGGTCGACCCGCGCCTCCAGTGCCGCGCGGATCTTGCCGACGCCTTCGGCGATGCTGACCAGGTCGGTGGACTTGCGCCCGAACTGGGCGGGCAGCAAGGTGTCCTCGATGGTCAGCGCGGCAATCCCGGCACGCTCAAGCTCGGTCACCGTGCGCATCACGTTGAGCGCATTGCCATAACCATGGTCGGCGTCGGCAATCACCGGCAACTGGGCCACCCGGCCGATCCGCGTTGCCTGCTCGGCGAATTCGCTGAGGGTGATCAGGGCAAAGTCAGGTGCGGCCAGCACCTGCAAGGATGCCACCGAGCCCCCCAGGATACCCACCTCAAAGCCCAAATCGGCGGCAATGCGCGCCGACATCGGGTCGAATACGGAGGCGGTGTGGTAGCAGGCAGGTGAGGCAAGCAGTTGGCGGAACGCGCGACGCAGGTCTTGGTGGGAGGCTCTTGGCATGGTCTTTCCAGGCTATCGACTTCATTTTAGTAGGTCGAACATTACCACTGCTGGCTATCTGACTGACAGCGCCGCGCGTTTGAGGGTCTCGCTGGGCAGCTCCCTGAACAGCTTGCGGTAGCTGTCGGAAAACCGTCCCAGGTGCCAGAACGACCAGTGCATGGCCACCTCGGCCACGGTGGTGTCGCTGGGCCCGCTACTGAGCAGTTCACGCCGGGCACTGTTGAGCCGGCGCAGGCGTAGCCACTGTGCCGGGGCCATGCCGGTGAAGGCCTTGAAGGCGTGCTGCAACTGGCGCAAGGACACCCCGGCGACCTGCGACAGCTCCAGCAGATTGAGCGTTTCTTCCGGGCAATCGGCCGCCCATTCGCCGACCTTTCGCATGATCGCGCGCTCTTCGGTACGCCGCCACAACGCCCCGCGATCGAGGCAGATGCACGCGTTATCGAGAATGAACAGACAGTCTTCGAGCAGTTGCCCGGCCAGCGCATCCTGGCTTGGCGGGTCGAGGGTCTGCGAGATGCGCGTGAGGGTCCCGCTCAGCCAGCGGCTGAACAGGTCGTTCTGCATCGAATTCAGCGGCGCCATGAACAGCCCGTCGAGGCGGGCGATGTCCAGACCGTGGCGCTGGACGAATTCCGGGCCGAACACCACCGCTACTTCCTGGTAGTTCTCCGGGGTGATCCAGATGTTGCGGCTTTCGCCATTGAGCACGTAAAGGCTGTGGTCGCTGCGGTCGAAGCAAAACGCCAGGGAGCCGGCCGGCGCACTGAAATTCTGCTCGATCCGGGTGTTCATGCACTCTTCGTAGATCTCCACGCCCTGCAGGTCAAGGCAGCGCAACTGGCCGGCGAAATGCCCGGGAGACATCTGTTGGTAATGCTGGGTCCAGCCTGGGGTGGCGCGGACCTGTTCGGTGACATCGGCGGTGTTGAAAGCCTGGACCCGCAAAGGCGTTGACGCTGTCATGAGCTGCTCTTTATGCACTCTTTTGGTGCATTTTAGTCTTGCTGAAAGTGGATAGATCGAATGCGCACGCGTCACCCAAGATAGACCTCAACGCGCTACAGGGGAAGCCGCTCGGGTGGCAAGCCGGTCGCAACTGCCGGTCCTGGCGTGGATAAAACCAACAACGAGGTCTTTATGAATGCCCCTTTCGATCAGCTGTCTGCGTGGCTGAAAGAACACAAGATTACCGAAGTCGAGTGCGTGGTCAGTGACCTGACCGGTATCGCCCGCGGCAAGATCGCACCGACCAACAAGTTCCTGCATGAACGAGGCATGCGCCTGCCGGAAAGTGTGCTTCTGCAAACGGTAACCGGGGACTTTGTCGACGACGATATCTACTACGACCTGCTTGATCCCGCCGACATCGACATGATCTGCCGCCCGGATTCGGCCGCGGTGTATGTGGTGCCGTGGGCCATCGAGCCGACCGCCGTGGTCATCCACGACACCTTCGACAAGCAGGGCAAGCCGATCGAACTGTCGCCGCGCAACGTGCTCAAGAAAGTCCTCAAGCTCTACACCGACAAGGGCTGGCAGCCGATCGTCGCCCCGGAGATGGAGTTCTACCTGACCCAGCGCTGCGAAGACCCGGACTTGCCGCTGCAAGCACCGCTGGGCCGCTCGGGCCGGGCGGAAAGCGGTCGGCAGTCGTTCTCGATCGATGCCGCCAACGAATTCGACCCGCTGTTCGAAGACGTCTACGACTGGTGCGAAGCCCAGGGCCTGGACCTCGACACGCTGATCCACGAAGACGGCCCGGCGCAGATGGAGATCAACTTCCGTCACGGCGACGCCCTGGACCTGGCCGACCAGATCACCGTGTTCAAGCGCACCATGCGCGAGGCGGCGCTCAAGCACAACGTCACCGCCACCTTCATGGCCAAGCCTGTGGGCGACGAACCGGGCAGCGCCATGCACCTGCACCAGAGCGTGGTCGATATCGCCACCGGCAAGCCGATCTTCGTCGACGCCGACGGGGAGATGAGCGAGCTGTTTCTGCACCACATCGGTGGCCTGCAGAAGTACATCCCCAAAGTGCTGCCGATGTTCGCCCCCAACGTCAACTCGTTCCGCCGCTTCCTGCCCGACACCTCGGCGCCGGTCAACGTCGAATGGGGCGAAGAGAACCGCACCGTGGGCCTGCGCGTACCGACCTCGAGCCCCGAGGCCATGCGCGTGGAAAACCGCCTGCCAGGCGCCGACGCCAACCCCTACCTGGCGATTGCCGCCAGCCTGCTGTGCGGTTACCTGGGCATGGTCGAAAAGATCAACCCCAGCGCGCCGGTGCAGGGCCGCGCTTATGAACGGCGCAACCTGCGCCTGCCGATCACCATCGAAGACGCCCTGGCGCACATGGAGGACTGCCCGACCATCGAGCAGTACCTGGGCAGCAAGTTCGTGCGTGGCTATGTGGCGGTCAAGCGTGCCGAGCACGAGAACTTCAAGCGGGTGATCAGTTCCTGGGAGCGCGAGTTCCTGCTGCTCAGCGTTTGAGCTCGACCTTGTAACAAGTATCGAAAACAACAATTCGAAAAGGTGTCGATATGCGTCCCATGAAAACAGTCGTTACTGCAACCCTGGCGCTGCTGGTCAGCGCCGCGGCCCAGGCCCAGCCCAGTGTCAGCGTGTACAACTGGACCGACTACATCGGTGAAACCACCCTGGCGGACTTTCAGGGCAGCACCGGTATCAAGGTCATCTACGACGTGTTCGACTCCAACGAAACCCTGGAAGGCAAGTTGCTGGCCGGTCGCACCGGCTACGACGTGGTGGTGCCGTCCAACCACTTTCTGGCCCGCCAGGTCAAAGCCGGGGCCTTTGTGAAACTGGACCGCGAGCAGTTGCCGAACTGGAAGAACCTCGACCCGTTACTGCTCAAGGCCCTGCAGGAGAACGACGCCGACAACCAGCATTCGGTGCCCTACCTGTGGGGCACCAACGGCATCGGCTACAACGTCGACAAGGTCAAGCAGGTGCTGGGCGTCGATCACATCGACTCCTGGGCAGTGATGTTCGAGCCCGAGAACCTGAAAAAACTCAGCCAGTGTGGCGTGTCGTTCATGGATTCGGCCGACGAGCTGTTCCCGGCCATCCTCAACTACATGGGCATGGACCCACGCAGCAATAACCCTGAAGACTACAAGAAGGCGGAGGCGAAACTGCTGACCCTGCGCCCCTACATCACCTATTTCCACTCCTCCAAATACGTCTCGGACCTGGCCAACGGCGATATCTGCGTGGCCTTCGGTTACTCAGGCGATGTGTTCCAGGCCGCCAATCGCGCCAAGGAAGCCAAGAACGGCGTCAACATCGCCTACGCCATTCCCAAGGAAGGCAGCAACCTGTGGTTCGACCTGCTGGCCATCCCCTCCGACGCCAGCAACCGCAAAGAGGCCTATGCCTTCATCAATTACCTGCTCGACCCGCAAGTGATCGCCAAGGTCAGCGGCGTGGTCGGCTACGCCAACGCCAACCCGCCGGCCAAGCAGTACATGGATGCGCAACTGGTCAACAACCCCGAGGTGTACCCGCCCCAAGAGGTGCTGGACAAGCTGTATGTCTCCACCACCCCGACGCCGGCGATCATGCGCCTGATGACCCGCTCCTGGAGCAAAGTGAAGTCGAACAAATGAACCAGCACACCTCTGAACACGCCCGCTCCTACTACAGCGCCACGGCCCACAACCTGGCGGCTTACCCTGCCCTGGGCGCCGAACTGCAGGCCGATGTCTGCGTGATCGGCGGCGGCTTTACCGGCGTCAACAGCGCCATCGAACTGGCCCAGCGCGGGCTCTCGGTGATCCTCCTCGAAGCCCGGCGCATCGGCTGGGGCGCCAGCGGTCGCAACGGCGGCCAACTGATTCGTGGCATCGGCCATGAAGTCGCAGGTTTTGCCCGTTACGTCGGCGAGGACGGGGTGAAGTACCTGCAACGCGCCGGCATCGAATCGGTCGAGGTGGTAGCCGAGCGCATTCAGGCGCACGGCATCGATTGCGACCTGCGCTGGGGCTTTTGCGAACTGGCCAACACCCCGGCGCAGTTCGCCGCCTTTCGCGCAGAACAAGAACACCTGGCCGAGCTGAACTATCGCCATGAAACACAATTGGTCGGCCCCCAGCAGATGCATCAGGTGGTCGCCGCCGACGTCTATGCCGGCGGCCTGATCGACCGCGGTTCGGGCCACCTGCACCCCCTCAACCTGGTGCTGGGCGAGGCGCGCGTGGCCGCGTCCCTCGGCGTGCGCCTCTTCGAACAGAGCCCGGTGCTGGAAATCAGCCATGGCGCCACCGTGCAGGTAAAAACCACCCACGGTACGGTGCGCGCCGGCAGCCTGGTGCTGGCCTGCAACGCCCACCTGGATGAACTGGAGACACGCCTGAGCGGCAAGGTGCTGCCCGCCGGCAGCTACATCATCGCCACCGAGCCGTTGTCACAGGCGCAGGCTGAGCAACTGATCCCGCAGAACCTGTCACTGTGCGACCAGAAGGTCGGCCTGGACTACTATCGGCTGTCTGCCGACCGGCGCCTGCTGTTCGGTGGCGCCTGTCACTATTCCGGGCGCGACCCTGTGGATATCGCCGCCTACATGAAGCCGAAGATGCTCAAGGTATTCCCGCAACTGGCGCACACCCGCATCGACTATCAATGGGGTGGCAAGATCGGCATCACCGCCAATCGCTTCCCCCAGGTCGGCCGCCTGCAACAGCACCCGAACGTGTTCTACGCCCAGGGCTACAGCGGCCATGGCCTGAACGTCAGCCACTGGACCGCGCGGCTATTGGCCGAGGCCATTCATGCCGGGCACAGCCAGGGCCTGGATGTGTTCAGCGCCGTGCCGCACCTGACCTTCCCGGGTGGCAAGGCCCTGCGCTCGCCACTGCTGGCCCTGGGGATGTTCTGGTATCGCCTGCGTGAGGTGCTTGGCTGAGTCAGCCTGCCGCCGGCAACACGCTCAGCGGATCGATCGGCTTGCCGTTCTGGCGGATCTCGAAATACAGCTGCACCCGGTCGGTATCCAGGTCGCCGGCTTCGGCGATCTTCTGGCCCTTGCTGACGGTCTGGCCTTCCTTGACCAGCAACTTGCTGTTGTGACCGTAGACGCTGGCATGGGAGGTGCCGTGCTGGAGGATGATCAGGTTGCCGTAACCACGGATGTTCGTCGCGAACGCTACCTTGCCGCCGAGGCTGGCGTACACCGGCTGGCCCGGTGTGGCGGCGATGCGGATGCCCTTGTTGAGCTTGTCGGCGGACGAGTAGCGGCGGATCACCGTGCCCTGCAGCGGCCATGCCCAACCGCGCAAGGTGACCTTGGTGGCGGGCGTCACGGGTCTTGCCTTGCTGGCGCTAGCGGTGCTCGTGGTGGTCCGTGTGGTGGTTTTTACGCCGCCAAAACGAATGGTCTGGCCGACATTCACCGCATAGGGCGCGCTGATGCCGTTGTAACGCGCCAGCTCCTTGAAGCTCCAGCCATGACGCGAGGCGATCGAATACAGGGTATCGCCGCGCTTGACCTTGTAGGTGCCGGCCACGACTTTGTTGGCAGAGGTACCGGGGCTTGGGGAATGCGAACTGCATGCGGACATCGCCAGCATTACGGCGATCAGAACAAACCTGAAAAACACACCACTTCCTTTTCCCGGAGACGCCATTGACGAGGGCGCTACTATAAATCAGTCGGCGACATTACGCGGCAAAGTCCGTGCAAGTTCGATAAAGGCGCGGGTCGCTGGCGAGATGATTCGCTCATCGACCACCGCCAGCCCCACCGTACGCTTGACCTGCGGATCGAGCGGGCGCTGCACGTACTCCAGGGTCGTGCTCAGCGGCAGGGACGCCTGGGCAACGATGCTCAAGCCTTCACCGCTGGCGACCATCTCCAGGGTGCTGAGCAGTTGTGAGGTGCGGTAGCGAATGCGTGGTTGCAGCCTGGCGCTGAGAAACAGGCGCGAGACGATCTCGGCGGACCCGGCCTCGGTCAGCACGAAGGGATCGCGGCAAAGCTGCTGGAGGGTCACCGCCGGTTGCTGCGCCAGCGCATGATCAACAGGCAGCAGCGCGACCATCTGGTCTTCCAGCAACGGATAGGTGTCGAGCTGCTCTTCAGGCAGCACCACGAAACCGATATCGATGCGCCGCTCCTGCAACCATTGCAACACCTGGCGATCCGGGCCCTCGTCGACATGCACTTCGATGCCGGGGTAGGCCTGACGGTAAGCCTTGAGTATCGCCGGCAACAAACGCACCGACGCCGTCGGCCCGAACGAACCGATGCGCAGCGTGCCCTGCTTCATCCCTCGCGCATCCAGGGCCTCCTGGCGCATGGTTTCGGCCAGGCCAAGCATCGTTTGCGCCCGTTGCAGCAAGCGGCTGCCAATATCCGTCAGTTCGATCCGGCCCTGCTGGCGTTCGAACAAGGCCACGCCCAGCGCCTGCTCCAGGGCGCGAATAGCGTGGGAAACACCGGATTGCGAGATGTTCAGTTGCGCCGCCGCGAGGGTAAAGCCTCTGCGCGCCGCCACCACGGCGAAAATTTCCAGCTGGGTCAAGGTCATCGGCAGCAGCCCCATGAGCATTTGCTCATTTCCCTATGAGTTTGCATTCGAACAAGTATGGCGTATCGACGCCACATCGTCAGCCAGGGCCTACCTATGCCAACTCACGCTTGCACCTTTCTGAAACTCGCACTGGTCGCGATGATCTGGGGCGGCACCTTCGTCGCCGGACGCGCCCTTGCCAGCGGTATCGATCCGCTGTTTCTCGGCAGCCTGCGCTTCATCCTCGCTAGTGCGGTGCTGGTGATCATCCTGATGGTTTCGAAACAAGGCTTGGTGCGGGTCAACACAACGCAGCTCGTGCAAATCGTGGGGCTGGGCTTTTTCGGGATCTATGCCTATACCCTGTTCTTCTTCCACGGCTTGCAGTACACGGACGCCTCCAGAGCCTCACTGATCGTTGCGACCAATCCTGCCGTCATGGCGATCGTCGCCTACCTGTGCTTCAGGCAACGCCTGGGCAGGGCCCAACTGCTGGGCGTCGCCCTGTGCCTGCTGGGCGCCGGCTGGGTGGTGCTGGCCCGAGCCCCCGGGGCGCTCGGCCAGGGCCACGGGATCGGCGACGGGTTGATTTTCGGCTGTGTACTGAGCTGGGTGATCTTCAGTGTGTTCTGCACCCGCGTAGTGAAGCAGATCGGTGCGCTGCACACCGTGACCTATGCGGTGTTCGCCGGGGCGCTGATGCTCGGTTTGCACGCTACGCTCAACGGCAGCATGAGCCTCGCATCGCTGCGCGCGCTGACGGCGCGCGACCTCCTCAGCCTGGCCTATCTCGGGGCTGTGGGTTCCGCGCTGGCATACGTGATGTACTACGACGCCATCGCTAAAATCGGTCCGACCCGGGCCGGCAGCTTCATCGCCCTCAACCCGCTGACCGCCGTGGTAGCCGGCGCCCTGCTGCTGGGCGAGCAACTGACTGGTGCCATGCTGGCCGGCGGCACCCTGGTGATCCTTGGCATACTGCTGGCCAACCGGGTGCCGACGCCGCTCAGTTGTCCTGCTTCCAGTGCAGGTTCACCGTGCCAGTCTGACCCGGAACAAGGGTGACTGCGCTCATCTGCTGCTCGCCGTTACGCGAGGCGAGCAGATTGTATCGGCCCGGCGGCAGCTTCACGTAGACCATCGGCCCGACCTGATTCAGTTGCAGCAGGGCTTGCCCCTGCCCCCCTTGAATCGTCAGGTCGACGTCCGGCACATACTCGTTCTGCGGGCCGGTCGAGAACGTCAGATGCAGGTTGTAACCCTGAACTTGCTGAATAGCCCGTGACTCATCAAGGCCAATACCGCCAATGACGTAGCTCACGCCATTCTGCTCCTGGGGCTGCAAGTTGACCCCGGACATGTCGATCGGCTCCTGGTACTGCGCAGCCTGCAAGTACTGGGCTGGCAAGCCCAACTGGGCCGCGGCCAGTGCGGTGATTAACGCAAGTGTGCTGAAGGACTTCATTGCCATGACTCCTGCGCTACAGCGTCGATACCATTTTACCCCGCTCATTCCTGACGTTTAGATCGATTCGGCGTGAGGGGCGCGGGCAATACAATGACGGTTTGATAGCGTGCTAGAGTCTGCGGCCCAATCTGAAGGTGGACCCTGAATGGACCTCTCCCCCGCCGAATGTCAGCTGCTGCAGGACCACCGCCTGGCCCTGTTCGAGGGTTGCGTGATCTTCGACAGCCAACCGCCCATTGACGCAGCCAACCTGGCCCGCCTCGAAACTCACCTGAGCGGCCCGGTGCCCGAGCAACTGCTGCGGTTGTGGCAAACCTGCTTCGGCGGTCGCGTTGGCTATGACCTGGAGGTGGTCTACGACGGCCACCGTCATCCGTTTTCCTTCAGCGAGCTGTTCTATCCGGACAGCGACGGTTATCGCGACCTTTGGGGCTGGATCGAGCACGAACTGGAGCAGGCCGAAGAAGCCGCCCGCGCAGCAGGACACCCGTGGAGCGGCAAGTTGGACTACCTGCCGTTCGGTGGTTTCGAGTACCTGGAACGCCTGTACGTGTGCGTCACTCCGGGGCCCGAGTACGGCGCGGTGATTGCCTGGAGCCGTGGACTGCCGCCAGCCTGGGCCGGCAGCCTGCACCAGGACAGCCTTGCCCGCATCGCCGATGACGTCGGCGCGCTGTTGCGCCTGCTGGCCTACGAAGCAGATCCCTTCGCCCCAGAGACTGAATACAGCAGCGCCAGCGAACTGCTTGAAGCACTGGATGAACTGGACAATGACGGCGAAGCGGGCATGGCGCTCAAAGCCCGACTGGCGGCATTGCTGCGTCAACGGGTACTGGACTGGCGCCCGGCACTGGCTGACGGCAGCCTCGCCAACCAGCCCCGCTTGCGCCAACTGGCAATGCTCGATGCCGCCGAACACGGCGACATCGAGCGTCTGGACGCCCTGCGCAAAGCCGGCTGCGACCTGAGCGAGGCGCTGCGCGGGCACGCCGCCAGCCTGGAGTGCTGCCTGCAGCATGGGCACCTGGCAGCGGCCAACTGGTTGCTCGACCAGGGCATCCCGGTGCAAGCCGACACGCTCTTGGTGGCTGCTGCCCAGGTGACTCCGGCATTGGCCTGCCGCTTGCTGGACATGGGTGCCTTGAGCGACCCCAACGCCGTGCTGAGCGCCGTTGCCCAGGGCCACATGGAAAGCGCCGAAGTCATGGCCCGCCCGCTGCTTGAAGCATCGCAGGCCAGTGCCGACGCGTTGCGCAAAGCGCTGGTCGAGCGCGCCGAGCAGCAGCGTCGCGACGCCAAGCGGATCAAGGCTGGCAAGCTGTACAGCAATCTCGGTTTCGAGCAGTACCTGGCCGAAGCTGAACGCATGGAAACATTTCTGCGCCAGCACGTGCACTGAGGCCTTGAACGGGCCCGCGACAGCTGAACGTCGTGGGCAGCCGTTCTTTGAAATAATCAGATACAACTGAGCGTGAAGCTGAAGCTTCAGGGGCGCTTATCATAAAAACGCATCTGTTAATAATTCTCATAAACAACAGCGTTTTTATTTGTGCAGGTAGCTCCGCTCATGACACGCGAACTCACCCCCGGTCGTTCCTCCCGCCCCTTCATGGCTTCGGCCATCGGCCTGGCTGTCGCCTCGGCCTCAAGCTATGCCGTCGCCGACAAAGCACCGTCCTCCCCGCTACAGCTGGACAACATCAACGTCGACGCCCAGGCTGGCGGTGACTACAAGACCGAACGTTCGGCCTCGAGCAAGTACGCCACATCACTGCTCGACACGCCACAAACCATCACCGTGGTGCCTTCCCAGGTCATCAAGGAGCAACAGGCCCTGAGCCTGCGCCAGGTGCTGTCCAACGTCTCCGGCATCACCTTCAACGCTGGCGAAGGCGGCGGTGGTTCGGGCGACAGCATCAACATCCGCGGCTTCTCGGCCAACAGCAACATCCAGATCGACGGCCTGCGCGACAGTGCGCAGACCAACCGCACCGACACCTTCAACATCGAGCAGGTCGAAGTCATCAAGGGCCCCAACTCGGTGTTCGGCGGTGCCGGCACTACCGGCGGTACCATCAACATCATCAGCAAGCAGCCCCAGAACCAGGCATTTACCCGCCTGGGCGGCAGCGTCGGTACCGACAACTACTACCGCATGACCCTGGACAGCAACCAGCCGCTGGAAGGCGTGGGGCAAGACAGCGCATTTCGCATCAACCTCATGGGCCACCAGAACGATGTCGCCGGTCGCGAGCAGATCGACCGGGAACGTTGGGGTGTCGCGCCGTCCCTGCGCCTGGGCCTGAGCGAGTCCACGCGCCTGACCCTGAGCGCCTTCCACCAGGTCGATGACAACCTGCCTGACTACGGCGTACCGGCCCTGGACGGCAAACGCCTGGCAGGGGTTAACCGCGACGACTATTTCGGCTGGAAGAACCTCGACAAGGAAGAGATCGAGCAGAGCTCGCTGACCGCCAACTTCGAGCATGACTTCAACGACAACCTGCGCCTGCAGAACCTCACGCGCTACAGCCATATCGCCCGCGATACCACGGTATCCGCTTCCCACGTCAATACCACCGGCGTCCCCCCGGGCCGTTACCGCCCCGCAGGCCCGCAAGGCTATGGCCGCGACGCGACCACCGAAATGTGGATCAACCAGACCAACCTGATCAGCAACTTCAATGTGCTGGGCATGCGTCACGACCTGGTCAGCGGCATTGAAGTGTCACGTGAAACCCTGGACCTGAAAACCTACGGCTATGGGCTGAGCAACGCCCTGTACCCTGCCAACGGCTACGACCTGAGCAACCCGCCGGGGTACTGGTCGGGACCTGCCAACAAGGCCACCAGCGGCTACACCGAGACCGAGCTGAACAACCAGGCGCTGTACCTGTTCGACACGATTGCCCTGCATGAGCAATGGGACCTGAACCTGGGGCTGCGCTACGACATGTTCAAAGGCGAGGCCCAGGGTTACGACGCCGCCCGTGTGCGCACCTCCGACTTCGAATCGACCGACGAGAAACTCAGTGGCCGCGCCGGGCTGGTCTACAAGCCCACAGAGAATGGGCGCATCTACCTGGCCTGGGGCAACTCCTTCAACCCCTCCGCCGAAAGCCTGGCCTCCACCGGTGGCGGCCTGAGTGCTACCACTGAAAACCTCGCCCCGGAGAAAAACCAGACCTGGGAACTGGGCACCAAATGGGAGTTGCTCGACAAACGCCTGGAGCTGGATGCCGCCCTGTTTCGCGTCGAGAAGACCAACGCGCGCGAAACCATGGCCGACGGCTCGACCCAGCTGGCCGGCAAGCAGCGCGTACAGGGCGTGGAGGTCGGCGTGACCGGGCACATCACTGAACAGTGGGATGTGTTCGCCAACTACACCTTCCTCGACAGTGAAACCCTCAAGGCCGCCGACACCGCAGCCGGTATTGCCCGTGAAGGCCAGGCGCTGGGCAACACCCCGCCACGCTCGCTCAACCTGTGGACCACCTACGAGCTGCCTGCTGGCTGGACCCTGGGCTATGGCGCGCGTTACGTCAGCGAACGCAACGTGACCTCCAGCACCAGCGCCAAGCTTGACGCCTATTGGCTGCACAATGCGATGGTGGCGTACCGGGTCAACGAGGACCTGGATCTGCAGCTGAACGTCAACAACCTGTTCGACAAGGACTATGTCGAACGTGTCCGCCAGCAAAACGGTACCGGGGCACGTTCTTCGGCAATCGAGTATGGCGATGCGCGTTCGGCGATTCTCTCGGCGACCTACGCGTTCTGATTGGTAGGAGCGAGGATGCAACCTGCCTCGCGATTGCGTATGTCCTTCATATCGCAATCGCGGGGCAAGCCCGCTCCCACAGAAACGAAAAAGCCCGCGACCTTTGCAGGTCGCGGGCTTTCTCTTACAGCGTATGGTGGGTCGTGTAGGATTCGAACCTACGACCAATTGGTTAAAAGCCAACTGCTCTACCAACTGAGCTAACGACCCGTTGGATGGCGCGTATAATACTGATTTCTAACAGGAAATCAACACCCCATCGCAAAATAATTTAAAAATATCGGGTCGGGTCCTCTACACCGGCGGCTTTGAAGCCTTCGGCGCGCAGGCGGCAGCTGTCGCATTTACCGCAGGCACGGCCTTCATCATCGGCCTGATAGCAAGAAACGGTCAGGCTGTAATCGACCCCACGGGCCATGCCGGCCTGGACGATCTGCGCCTTGCTGAGGTTCTGCAGCGGTGCCTGGATGCGAAAGCCCCGCCCTTCGACACCGGCTTTGGTGGCAAGATTTGCCATGCGCTCGAAAGCCTCGACGAACTCCGGACGGCAATCCGGGTAGCCGGAATAATCCACGGCGTTGACGCCGATGAAGATATCGCGGGCCTCAAGCACCTCTGCCCAGCCCAGGGCCAAGGACAGGAACACCGTATTGCGCGCAGGCACGTAGGTGACCGGAATGCCTTCGCTCGGCGCCTCGGGTACATCGATGCTGCTATCGGTCAGGGCCGAACCGCCAATACCGTCCAGGCTCAGGCCAATGACCTTGTGCTCGACCACGCCCAGGTCACGGGCAACCCGCGCGGCGGCGTTCAGCTCAGCGCGATGGCGCTGGCCGTAGTCGAAGCTCATGGTGTAGCAGCTATAGCCTTCGGCCTTGGCCATGGCAACCACGGTGGCCGAGTCCAGGCCGCCGGAAAGCAGAATTACCGCACGTTTCTCAGTCATAGCATCGCTCCTGTCAGCGTCCCGGTTCGTCGTTCCACAGCAGCTTGTGCAGCTGCATCTGAAAGCGAACCGGTAAATTATCGGCCACGATCCAGTCGGCCAGGTCAGTGGCGCTCACCTGATGGTGGCTTGGCGAGAACAGCACTTCGCCGGCGCGTTTTTCCAGGCCGTACTGAATGAGTTTGGACACCGCCCAGTCATAGTCTTCGCGGGAACAGATAACGAACTTGACCTGATCGTTGGGGGTCAGCAGTTCGATGTTCTCGTAACGGTTGCGGTGCACTTCTTCCGAGCCTGGGGTCTTGAGGTCGACGACGCGGCTGACCCGGGTGTCGACCTTGGAAATATCCAGGGCGCCACTGGTCTCCAGCGAAACGTCGTAACCGGCGTCACACAACTGCTTGAGCAAAGGAATGGCATTGGGCTGGGCCAGCGGCTCACCACCGGTGACGCACACGTAGCGCGGCTTGTAACCGGCGACCTGGTCGAGGATCGAATCAAGGGTGCGGATGCTGCCGCCGCTGAAGGCGTATTCGCTGTCGCAATACTGGCAACGCAACGGGCAGCCGGTGAGGCGGACGAATACCGTGGGCAGCCCAGCGGTACGCGTTTCACCCTGCAAAGAGTAAAAAACTTCGGTGATACGTAATGTGTCTTGCATAGTCGCCACGGGCGTAACAGCTAAACAGGCTGTCCGCCTCCGTCAGGCACCGCTGAGAACCCGTCATCGCGTAGTTCGCAGCAGCGTGTTTCATAAAAGGGCAATGATTCTAACGAAAAAACCCGCGACTAGCGCGGGTTTCTTCTAAAACGGCTGGGTCAGAGCTTTTGCAGGTCGCGCTGGGCCAGTTGTGCAGCCGAGGTCCCCGGGTACTGGGTAACCACCTGCTGGAGAATGCCCTTGACCCGGTCGGTGTGACCCAGGCGGCGTTCTACATCGGCCAGTTTGTACAGCGAGTCCGGCACCTTGTTGTGCTTGGGATACAGCTGGCTGACCTTGGCGAAGGCCTGCCCTGCAGCTTGCAGGTCGCCCTTGGCCAGGTTTACTTCGCCGAGCCAGTACTGGGCATTGCCGGCGTACTGACTGTTCGGGTACTTGCGCAGGAAGGCGTTGAACGCCTGGCTGGCCTTGTCGAAATCCTTGGCTTTGATCAGGTCGAAAGCAGCATCGTAGTAGAGCTTCTCTTTCGCCGGATCACCAGGTTCGCTGCTGGCGGCAGGCGGTTGGCCGGCGGTAGCACCGGCGGCGGCGCCTGCAGCAGCACCGGCAGCGGCTTCGCCACCGGTTGGGGAATTGGTCGGAGTCGCGGCAGGTGCTACACCGCTTCCGATACGCCGATCCAGGTCCTGGTAACGCTCCAGGCTCTCCTGTTTCATGCGTGATACATCATTTTGCAGCTCTTCAATGATGCCTTGTTGACGCGCAATCTGCTCCTGCATTTGCTGCAGTTGCATGAACAGCTGGCCCTGTGCCGAGGCAGGGGCCGTAACCCCTCCCCCGGCATAGGCGCCGTTCGTACCATAACCCGCAGGTGGATAGCTGCTTGCGCCACTATAGCCTGCGTTGTCATCAACAACAGGAACCTCAGCCCAGGCCATGAGAGGCAGGGTGAGAGCCAGGACGGTTACAGCACGACGGCACGTTCGCATATCGAATTACTTACGCAGTTCGACGCGACGGTTCTGAGCCCAGGACTGCTCGTCGTTGCCGGTAGCAACTGGACGCTCTTCGCCGTAGGAAACCAGTTCCAGCTGGGCAGGAGAAACGCCTTGCAGAACCAGGTAGCGTTGAACGGCTTTCGCACGACGCTCGCCCAGAGCCATGTTGTATTCGCGAGTACCACGCTCGTCGGTGTTACCTTCCAGCACGACGCGAGCGCCGTTGCCTTTCAGGTCCTTGGCATGAACGTCCAGAGCGCGCATGGCTTCTGGCTTCAGGTCCGAGCTGTCGTATTCGAAGTAGAAGGTGGTGATTGCGCGCAGAGCAGCTTCTTCGCTCAGGCTGCCGTCAACAGCGCCAGTGTTGGCACCGTAGCCAGCGTTAGGATCGACTTGGCCTTGGCCAGCGTCATCACCGCCCTTGGAGGAGCAACCTACAGCTACGGCCATGGCCAGAGCCAGCGCAGCAAACTTACCAAACTTCAGCATTTCCATCGTGAAACTCCTAATGAACCCCAGTGTGTTAAGTAAAACGTAAAGCGCCGCGTCAGTTCAGGTAAGGGGACCAGGACGGTTCTCTGACTTCGCCTTGAGCGGTAGGAAGCGGGAGCCTCACGCGTCCATTGAGAGAGACGAGCATCAAGACTCCCCGGCCCTGCTGGCGGGTGGCGTAGATTAGCATGGTGCCGTTGGGCGCAACAGTGGGTGACTCATCAAGACTGGTCTCGGAGAGAATCTTTACACTACCGCGTTGCAAATCTTGTGCAGCCACTTTGAAGTTGGTGAAACCTTGTTGGCGATGAATCATCACCAGGGTCTTTTCATCCGCCGACAGTTTAGGGTTGGCGTTGTAGTTACCCACAAAAGTTACCCGCTCTGCACCACCGCCGGAAACATTGGTTTTGTAGATTTGTGGTTTACCGCCACGGTCGGAGGTGAAGTAGATAGTCGAGCCATCTTTACCCCAGAACGGTTCGGTATTGATACCAGGCCCTGCAGTCACGCGCGACAGCTGGCGCGAGCCCATGTTCATCACGTAGATGTCCGGGTTACCGTCCTTGGACAGCACGAACGCCAGGCGCGAACCATCCGGCGACCAGGCTGGCGCACCGTTGAGGCCTTCGAAGTTGGTGATCTGCTCACGGCGGCCGGTGTCGATGTGCTGAACGAAGATGCGCGGACGCTTCTGCTCGAACGACACGTAGGCAATACGCTTGCCGTCTGGTGCAAAGCGCGGCGACAGGATCGGCTCACGCGATTGCAGCAGGGTTACCGCCCGCGCACCGTCGTAGTCCGAACGCTGCAGGGTGTAACGGGTGTTGTTGGTCGAGAAGCGCTCGGCGGTCACGTAGAGCATGCGGGTGGAGAACGCACCCTTGATGCCGGTGAGCTTTTCGAACGACTGGTCGGCGATGTAGTGCGACATGTCGCGCAGTTGATCGACGCCGCCCGAGACGCTGCCGGTCAGCACTTGCTGCTCGGTGGCGACGTTGAACAGGGTGTACTGCACCTGCAGGCGACCGCCCGCTGGCACGATGCTGCCGACCATCACGTACTGGGCGCCCAGGGCTTTCCAGTCACGGAAGATCACTTCGCTGGCCTGGCTCGGCTGGCTGATCATGTTCTGCCGAGGGATCGGCGAGTAATAACCGGAGTTGCGCAGGTCATTACCAATGATGTCAGCCATGTCTTCAGGCAGCACGCTGCCGCCCTGCAGACCGAACGGCACGACGGCGATCGGCGTGGCGCGATCGCTGCCGCTGGTGACCAGAATGTTCTTTTCATCTGCTACGGCCAACCCTGCTGCGCAGCAGAGAACGACCAGCAGTCCTCGAAGAAGGTTAATCACAAGGCTAGATCCTCAGGTGTGAATGTCATCTTGAATGAACGATAGGGATTGAATTCGCTCGGTTTCAAGCCCTGCATTTCGGTTAAACGACCAATGTTCTTGACCGCTGCCACAGCCGAGCTGTCAAACGGACCGTCACCACTGGAGCGGGCTACGCTCACCGAGGTAATGGTGCCATCCGGCAACATGCCGATCTGCAGGACCACCGTCATGTTCTTGCGCGCAGAAGGTGGACGTGCCCAACCCTCGGCCGCACGTGCACGAATCAGATCGTCGAAGTCGCCGGCTACCTGATCACCCTGCTCGTCAGCCAGGGCTTGCTGCCGTTCGGTGGTGTCGGACAGAAGCTCGGCCAGGGCCTGGGCTTTCTTGTCTTCCGCCGCCTTGCGGGCTGCATCCTGTGCCTTCTTCTTGGCCGCATCGGCTGCAGCTTTCTTCTTGGCGTCTTCAGCGGCCTTCTTCTTCGCTTCCTCGGCCACTGCTTTCTTCTTGGCATCCTCGGCCGCCTTCTTCTTGGCGTCCTCGGCTGCTTTTTTCTTGGCGTCTTCAGCTGCCTGCTTCTTGGCCTCTTCGTCAGCCTTTTTCTTGGCTTCCTCTTCGGCCTTCTTCTTGGCGATGTCGGCCTGTTGCTTCTCGGCGGCCTTTTTCGCCTCTTCGGCTTTCTTGGCTTCGGCGGTTTTCTTCGCTTCTTCAGCCTTCTCGGCTTGTTCGGCTTTCTTCGCTTCGGCTTCGGCTCGCGCCTCTTCGGCCTTTTGAGCCGCTTCTTCTTTCTTTTGTTCCGCAGCCTTCACTGCCTGCTGCTCGACCTTCTTCTGCTCCATCTGCTCTTCTTCGGTTTGACGCGAAGCAGTCTTCTTGGCTTCACCGGCAATCTTCTGATTGGTCTGGGTGGTGGCCTGACTCTTGGATTTGAGCTGGTACAGGGTTGCCTGGACAATAGGCTTGGCCGGCGGCAGTTCCGGGGTCATGGCAAAACTGACGAACAGCATGCCGAACACCAGAACGTGCAGCGCAATGGCCCAGACGCTGGGCCAGAAATAGCTTTCCGAGGCGGATGGCTCTCGCTGTTGCATCAGGGCGCCTCGGTAATCAGGCCAACGTTACCGACACCTGCCTTCTGCAACCCGCCCATGGCACCCATGACCGCGCCGTAGTCGACGGACTTGTCGCCACGGATGAAGACCTGGGTCTGCTTGCCCTGGTCACGGCCGGCGCCGATGATCTTGGTCACGGCGTCGGTCATTTGCGGCAAGGTCATGGCCTTGTCCATCTGCTTGTCGGTGTCGACTTCGCTGCCAAGGTTCCAGTAGTAGGTCTTGTCAGCCTTGATCGAAATGGTCAGGACCTGGGTGTTGTTGTCCTGCGGCAAGGCTTCGCTGGAAACCTTGGGCAGGTCGACCTTCACGCCCTGGTTGAGCATCGGTGCGGTCACCATGAAAATCACCAGCAGTACCAGCATCACGTCGATGTATGGCACCACGTTCATTTCGGCGACCGGCTTGCGTTTGTGGCGAACTCGGGCCATGGGCTTTTACCTGATCACTCTTCGCTGGTGTGCACTTTACGGTGCAGGATGGCCTGGAACTCGTCGGCGAACGTGTAGTAGCGGCCGATCAAGACTTCACTGCGGGCAGCGAAACGGTTGTAGGCAATAACCGCAGGGATCGCGGCGAACAGGCCGATCGCGGTGGCGATCAGGGCTTCGGCGATACCCGGGGCCACGGTGGCCAGAGTCGCTTGCTGCGCCGAGGCCAGGCCGCGGAACGAGTTCATGATGCCCCAGACAGTACCGAACAGGCCGATGTACGGGCTGGTCGAACCGACGGTGGCGAGGAACGGCAGGCTCTGCTCGAGCTTCTCTTCCTCGCGGGAGATGGCTACGCGCATGGCCCGGCCAACGCCTTCCATGACCGCATCAGGGTCGACGCCCGGCTGCTGGCGCAGACGCGAGAATTCCTTGAAGCCGGCGCGGAACACCTGCTCTACGCCCGAATCCGGGTCCGGGTTGCTGCCAGCCTGACGGTACAGCTTGGACAGGTCGATACCCGACCAGAAGCGCTCTTCAAAGCTTTCCAGCGCACGACGACCGGCGCGCAGCATGGTGCTGCGCTGAAAAATCATGATCCATGACGTTACCGATGCGGCCACCAGAATCAGCATGACCAGCTGTACCACGATGCTGGCATTGCTGACCAGGCTCCACATGGAGGTATGGTCGACGACGTTAGCTTCCACGCTTAATCTCCTGCATTTGAATGAGTACCCGGATCGCCCGCCTCGGCAAAGGCCGCGCGCAGCGCTTGGGGGATGGCCCGGGGTTTGAAAGTATCGGCGCGCACACAGGCCACCAGGAACTGCCCCTCACAGAGCAGCGTTGCATCTTTTTCGCGCCATACCTGCTGCACGAAGCGCAGGCTGGCGCGGTTCAATTCAAGCACTTGCGCGGTAACCCGCAATTCGTCGTCCAACCGCGCTGGCGCGTGATAGCGCGCCTCGCTGGAGTGGACCACGAACAGCAGGTTGTCCTGCGCCAGTGCCGACTGGGCAAAGCCCAGGTCACGCAACCGCTCGGTGCGGGCACGTTCCATGAATTTCAGGTAATTGACGTAATACACCACGCCGCCGGCATCGGTATCTTCGTAATAGACACGACAACGATGTGCGAACGGCTCTAGCTCATTTTGCGCGCGCATACTCTAGTGCTAACTCCTCAGCTTGCCAATCCGCCCCGGCAACTGTTTTTCATCGATTATGTCGTATTGCCAGCGCGACTGAGGCATGCCCGCGGTTAGGACCACAGAAACGCTGGATAAATCTGTCATTCATCGGTCTGGGCAGAAAAACCCTCGCCACTGATCGATTCGCCCAGGCGGTTGGGGATGTTCAGGCCGAAATGCAGATAGGCGTGACGGGTAACCACCCGCCCCCGTGGGGTGCGCATGATGTAGCCCTGCTGGATCAGGTAGGGTTCGAGCACATCCTCGATGGTGTGGCGCTCTTCACTGATGGCCGCAGCCAAGCTGTCGACCCCGACCGGGCCGCCATCGAACTTCTCGATCATGGTCAGCAGCAGGCGCCGGTCCTGGTGATCGAAGCCGCGCTCGTCGACATCCAGCAGGTTCAGCGCCATGTCGGCGACCGGCTTGGTGATATGGCCCTTGCCGCGCACCTCGGCGTAGTCGCGCACCCGCCGCAGCAGGCGATTGGCGATCCGCGGCGTGCCACGGGCCCGGCGGGCGATCTCGAAGGCGCCTTCGTCTTCGATCGGCAAGCCGAGAATGCCACCGGAACGGCTGACGATGGTCGCCAGGTCCTCGGTGTTGTAGAACTCAAGACGCTGGACGATGCCGAAACGGTCGCGTAGCGGGTTGGTCAGCATGCCGGCCCGCGTGGTGGCGCCGACCAGGGTAAAGGGTGGCAGGTCGAGCTTGATCGAGCGCGCCGCCGGCCCCTCACCAATCATGATATCGAGCTGGAAGTCTTCCATGGCCGGGTACAGCACTTCTTCGACGATGGGCGACAGGCGATGGATTTCGTCGATGAACAGCACATCGTGAGGCTCGAGGTTGGTCAGCAAGGCGGCCAGGTCACCCGGACGCTCGAGGATCGGCCCTGACGTGCTCTTGATCGACACGCCCATTTCCTGGGCAATGATGTTGGCCAGGGTGGTCTTGCCCAGCCCCGGCGGACCGAAGATCAGGGTGTGGTCGAGGGACTCGTTGCGCCCACGGGCAGCCTCGATGAACAAGGCCATCTGCTCACGCACCACCGGCTGGCCAATGTATTCGGCCAGGCGCAAGGGGCGGATCGCCCGGTCCTGGACCTCTTCACGGTCACGTCCGGTGGCGGCTATCAGGCGGTCGGCTTCAATCACTTAGATCATTCCCTTCAGACTGCGACGAATCAGCTCTTCGCTGCTCAGACCCTTGGCATCCACCGCGGCCACGGCCTTGCTGGCTTCCTGAGGTTTGTAGCCCAGGGAAATCAGCGCGCTGACGGCATCCGCTTCGGCGCTGGAGACGCTGGCAATCGGTAGTGGACCATTGGGCACAAGGGCAAACATGGCCGGAGAGGTTTCCCAGGCCTTGAAACGATCCTTGAGCTCAACCAGCAGGCGCTCAGCGGTCTTTTTACCGACCCCCGGGACCTTGACCAGGGCCGAAGCATCCTGGGCCTGGACACAGCGTACCAGTTCGTCGACCTCCAGGCCCGACATCAATGCCAGGGCCAGTTTGGGACCCACGCCATTGAGACGGATCAGCTCGCGAAACAGCTCGCGCTCGCGCTTTTCATGAAAGCCATACAACAGATGGGCGTCCTCGCGTACTACCAGGTGGGTGTGCAAGGTCACCACTTCACCGACCTTGGGCAGGCGGTACAGGGTGGTCATCGGCACTTCGAGCTCGTAGCCCAGGCCGTTGACATCGACAATCAGGTGCGGCGGCTGCTTTTCAGCCAGGGTTCCGCGCAAACGTCCAATCACGTTCCGATCCTTCCTCATGGGCACCGGCAAACGACCGGTCAACCCTAACAGCAAATGCAATGGCCGATGGCATTGCCCGGGCAAAATGTGTTTCAGCAGATGATGCTATCAGAGCCGCAAACGCCCGCTGCGACTGCGCGCCGCCCCCAGGCCATGGGGCACCAGGCTTGAGCGGGTATGGGCGTGGCACAAGGCGATGGCCAGGGCGTCGGAGGCGTCGATCTGCGGTTTCTGCGTCAGCTTGAGCAGGTGCATGACCATCATCTGCACCTGCTCCTTGTTGGCGCCACCCGTGCCGGCAACCGCCTGCTTGACCTGGGTGGCGCTGTACTCGGCAATCTCCAGGCCTTCTTCGATGGCGGCGACGATGGCCGCACCACGGGCCTGGCCGAGCTTGAGCGCCGAATCGGCGTTGCGTGCCATGAACACCCGCTCGATGCCCATGGTCACCGGGCCGTGCTGGCGAATGATCTCGCGCACGCCACGAAACACGATCTGCAGTCGCTCCGGCAGCTCGCCCGCGCCGGTACGGATACATCCGGACGCCACATACTCGCAGCCGCGCCCAGTATGGCGCACCACGCCATAGCCGGTGATGCGCGAGCCAGGGTCGATGCCAAGAATCAGAGTCATACGTCTTTGCGCCATAGTAAAAACAGAAGCCGGACCGGCTTGCAGGTGCAATGCAACTGCAGGCAGATCCGGCCTCGGGCCGGTAGGAGCGGGCTTGCCCCGCGATTGCGCACTACCACCCAATCGCATCGCGAGGCAAGCTCGCTCCCACCTAAATGAACGACTTGAGACTAGCCGAGCTGCTCCATGACTTCGTCAGGAATTTCGGCATTGGAGTAGACGTTCTGCACGTCGTCCAGGTCTTCAAGCATGTCGATCAGCTTGAGTACCTTCTGCGCGCCGTCCAGGTCGAGTTCGGCACTGGTGGTCGGCTGCATGACGATTTCCGCGTCGGCAGCCTTGAAACCGGCCTCTTCCAGGGCGTTGCGCACGGCATAGAAGCTGTTGAACGAGGTGAAGACCTCGAACGAGCCATCTTCGTTGCTGACCACGTCGTCGGCATCGGCCTCCATCGCCGCTTCCATCAGCGCGTCTTCGTCGACGCCGGCGGCAAAGCTGATCTGGCCCTTGCGCTCGAACAGATAGGCCACCGAGCCGTCAGTCCCCAGGTTGCCGCCGCACTTGCTGAACGCATGGCGCACAGCCGCTGCGGTCCGGTTGCGGTTGTCGGTCATGGCTTCGACCATCACCGCCACGCCACCCGGGCCGTAACCTTCGTAGCTGAGCTCTTCGACGTTGTCGGCTTCGGCCGTGCCAGCACCGCGGGCAACCGCCCGGTCGATGATGTCGCGGCTCATGTTCGCCCCCAGCGCCTTGTCCAGGGCCAGGCGCAAGCGCGGGTTGGAGGCCGGGTCGCCACCGCCCTGCTTGGCGGCAACGGTCAGCTCACGAATCCACTTGGTGAAGATCTTGCCTCGCTTGGCATCCTGGCGCTCTTTGCGGTGCTTGATGTTTGCCCACTTGGAATGACCAGCCATAACGCACTCCGAATCCTTTGAAACAATGTCACGCCGCGGCCGCGCTCACACCCGGCCGAGACCTTGAATACATGCGCCTTAACGCAAAGGCGCATCCATGTGGATGCGCCCGGGGTCCGCTTACTCAGCCTTGGGCTGTTCGCGCAGGCGGATATGCAGCTCACGCAGGGCCTTGGCATCGACCAGGCCCGGGGCCTGGGTCATGACGCACGCAGCGCTCTGGGTTTTCGGGAAGGCAATCACTTCGCGAATCGACTGGGCGCCGGTCATCAGCATCACCAGACGGTCCAGGCCGAAGGCCAGGCCGCCGTGCGGCGGTGCGCCGAACTTCAGGGCGTCGAGCAGGAAGCCGAACTTCTCTTCCTGTTCAGCCGCTTCGATACCCAGCAGACGGAAGACCGCCTGTTGCATCTCTTTGCGGTGAATACGGATCGAACCGCCACCCAGCTCGGTACCGTTGAGGACCATGTCGTAGGCACGCGACAGCGCGGTGGCCGGGTTGGCCTCCAGCTCTTCGGGGCTGCATTTTGGCGCGGTGAACGGGTGATGCAGGGCGGTGAAGCTGCCGTCGTCGTTCTCTTCGAACATCGGGAAGTCAACCACCCACATCGGGGCCCACTCGCAGGTGTGCAGGTTGAAATCGTTACCGACCTTGATGCGCAGGGCGCCCAGCGCCTCGCTGACGATCTTGGCCTTGTCGGCGCCGAAGAACACGATGTCGCCATCGACCGCACCCACGCGATCAAGGATCACGTTGAGGTTGGCCTCAGGGATGTTCTTGACGATCGGCGACTGCAGGCCGTCGACACCCTTGGCGCGCTCGTTGACCTTGATGTACGCCAGGCCCTTGGCACCGTAGATGCCCACGAACTTGGTGTACTCGTCGATGCGGCTGCGCGGCATGCTCGCGCCACCCGGCACGCGCAGGGCCGCAACGCGGCTCTTCGGATCGTTGGCCGGGCCGCTGAAGACCTTGAATTCGACTTCCTTGAGCTGGTCGGCAACGTCGACCAGTTCCAGCGGGATACGCAGGTCCGGCTTGTCGGAACCGTAGCGGCGCATGGCTTCTTCAAAGGTCATGTGCGGGAATTCGCCGAATTCCAGGTCCAGGACTTCCTTGAACAGCTTGCGGATCATGCTTTCGGTCAGGCCCATGATCTCGGACTCATCGAGGAAGCTGGTCTCGATGTCGATCTGGGTGAATTCCGGCTGACGGTCGGCGCGCAGGTCTTCGTCACGGAAGCACTTGGCGATCTGGTAGTAGCGGTCGAAGCCGGCCACCATCAGCAGTTGCTTGAACAGCTGAGGCGATTGCGGCAAGGCGAAGAAGCTGCCGGCGTGGGTACGGCTTGGCACCAGGTAGTCACGCGCGCCCTCGGGGGTGGCACGGGTGAGGATCGGCGTTTCGACGTCGAGGAAGCCGTTTTCATCGAGGAAGCGGCGGATGCTGGTAGTGATCCGCGAGCGCAGGCGCAGCTTCTCGGCCATTTCCGGGCGACGCAGGTCGATGAAGCGATAGCGCAGGCGGGTTTCTTCGCCAACGTCGGAGTATTCGTTGAGCGGGAACGGCGGCGTTTCTGCTTCGTTCAGTACGGTCAGCTCGTAACCCAGCACTTCGATGGCGCCAGACGCCATGTTGGCGTTGACCGCACCCGCCGGACGCGGACGCACCTTGCCGGTGATCTGCACCACGTATTCGCTGCGCACGCGGTCGGCGGCGGCGAAGCTTGCTGCGCGATCCGGGTCGAAGACGACCTGGGCCATGCCTTCGCGATCACGGATATCGAGGAAAATCACCCCGCCGTGGTCGCGGCGACGATGGACCCATCCGCAAAGGGTAATTTCCTGACCTTCCAGGCTCTCGTTCAGTTGGCCGCAATAATGGCTGCGCATCATGATGGTGGTTTCGCTTCTCGTCATTCGTATGTTCAGTGGAGGCCCTGCAGCCCCAAAGGGCTAATAGTGCAAGACCCTGCCGGGGCAATCAACTCAGTCGGCCTTGTCGCCGCCTGCCAGGTTCTTTTTCGCACCGGTCTTGAAGTCGGTTTCGTACCAGCCCGTACCGCCCAGGCGGAACCCCGGGGCCGAGATCAGCTTCTTCAACGCAGGCTGCTCACACGCCGGACAATCGGTCAGCGGTGCGGCACTGAGCTTCTGGAGGGCTTCCATCTGGTGGTTGCAGGAAGCACATTGATAGTCGTACATGGGCATAGGCGTGTCTCGTTAACCACAGCGCAGGCTGGTTCAGGCAGTAAAGCGCGGGATTATATATGGTTAAGGAGTGCTGTGCAGCCCGGCAACCGACTAGCGTGTCACCTTCGCCCCCAACAGATAGACCACGCAGACCACGCGGATCAGCCCACTGAAATTTTTAACCCCGCCATGACGCAGGTGAACCTCACGGTCTACATACGACAGCACCGCGTTGACCGTGCACTGGTTGGCCTCGGCGATGCGCTCGAGAATGGTCCAGTAGATCTCCTCCAGGCGCAGGCAGGTGGCAAAGCCGTTCAGGCGCACCGAACGCGATAACGGCTGGGCCAGGCCCATATTGAAATCTGCCTCGAACGGATCGACGCCTTCCTTGTGCGCACCACCTGTGCGCCCTGTATGGTTCATCCATGCCGACATAGTCGTACCACGCCACTGTTTAACCGGGAAACAAACCCGCGTGCGCTGTGCACGCCGGAACATGCCCTTAATAAAGCGCCGTGCCGTCGGTCGGTGCCAGCAGACTCACTCACTCTGCCTGTAGGAAGACTCGGTAATAAACCCGGTACTTGAAACACCGGAAACTACTTCCACACGAACTAAAACGCCCGAACTCAACAACAAGTTCGGGCGTTTGCAGTGGGCTCGAGAAACGCGAAGATCACTTTCCTTCGAGCAGAGAGCGCAGCATCCAGGCGGTCTTTTCATGCACCTGCATGCGCTGGGTGAGCAGGTCGGCGGTCGGCTCGTCGCTGACCTTGTCGAGCACCGGGAAGATGCTGCGCGCCGTGCGGGTGACTGCCTCCTGGCCTTCTACCAGCTGCTTGATCATTTCGTCGGCGGCCGGCACGCCCTCCTCCTCCTTGATTGAGGAAAGCCGCGCATAGATCGAATAAGCGCCGGGCGCCGGGAAGCCGAGGGCACGAATACGCTCGGCAATTGAATCGACGGCCAGGGCCAGTTCGTTGTACTGCTCTTCAAACATCAGGTGCAAGGTACGGAACGCCGGGCCGGTGACATTCCAGTGGAAGTTGTGGGTCTTCAGATAAAGTACATAAGTATCCGACAACAGGCGCGACAAACCCTCGACGATGGACTTGCGATCTTCTTCGCTGATACCGATATCGATTGCCATGCAGTTCCCCTTTGCTTAGTGCTTGCTGATCAAGCGGGTACAAACCACTGTACCAAGAGTTTTCAGCCCCTGCAGCCTCGTGCCTGCGACACAGGGCTGCAGGCCGCGCGACACACGGTGGGCCACTGATTTGAGAAGCCCGGGGCTTTGCTGTTAAATAGGCAGCGTGCCGCCCGCGCCGATTGTCATTGCGCGGGCGCATAGGCTGACCTTTTTCACGTTTTTGCGCTTTTTGACCCGTGCGCGCCGTGAAGTCAGCTCTTCCTGTGATCCGCCTTATCAATGTGAGCCAACCAACATGTTCAAGATCGTCCACCTGTTGACGGGCGTTGCAGCTTTGCTGCTGTCCTTCATACCCAGCCTCAGAACCGAAGCCATTCCCTTCCTGCAGCAACCGGAGGCCGTTTATCTGGCACTCTTCGGCCTGCTCAACCTGGTCATTGCTCCCGTGCTTCCCCAGCATTACCGGGGCGCACGGCAACATCTGCAGCGTGCTGCCAGCGCCTTGCTGGTGCTTGCCGTGATCCTGCAGACCGTGACCCTGCTGGCCCGTCCAGAGCTCGGCAACCTGCCAGCGCTGGCCTGCGCCCTGCTGGCCAGCGCCCTGCACCTGATTGCCGGCTTTGCCAAAAACACGGCCTCACGCAGCCAGAACACCCAGTACGACATGTCCAATCGCGATACCGGTACCGTGAAGTGGTTCAACACGTCCAAGGGTTTCGGCTTTATCTCCCGCGACTCGGGCGATGACATCTTCGTTCACTTTCGCGCCATTCGCGGCGAGGGCCATCGCGTCCTGGTAGAAGGTCAACGCGTCGAGTTCTCGGTCATGAACCGTGACAAGGGCCTGCAGGCCGAAGATGTGATTGCCGCGCCACGACGCTGATCGCCAGCAACAAAAAAACCGCGACGGCATCACTGCCCATCGCGGTTTTTTTACACCCCAGAATCAGTAATGGGGGGGCGGTGCTTCTTCTTCACTGGCCTGGTACTGGCCGACCATTTCTTCGTAGCGCTTGAGCAGCGCCGCCATTTGCAACTGCAGGCGTTCAACCACGCGCTGCTGCTCGACCAGCACATCGTTCAAGGCCAGCAAGGTATCGTCCTGAAAGGCCAGCCGACTTTCCAACTCGGTCACCCGCGCTTCAAGGGTCATGATTCAAGCCTCCATGAACTGAAAATCGTCAACCAATACCTCGGCAAGGCGCAAACGAACATCGGCCAACTGTTGTGGCGAATATTCAATCGCAGGCTTATTGCCCCAAACAGGCGCCGGCCAGGCCGGATCAGTGCGACGACGAACAATGACGTGCATATGTAGCTGGCTAACTACATTGCCGAGGGTCGCCACATTCATCTTGTCGGCGGCAAAGGTATCCTTGAGCACCTGCGCCAAGGCTGTAGTTTCTTTCCAGAGTTGCTGCTGATCTTTGTCATCAAGTTGAAATAATTCGCTGATATCCGCACGGCGCGGCACCAGGATAAACCAGGGATAGTTGGCATCCTTGCTCAGCAGCAGGCGACATAGTGGAAAGTCCCCCAGGCACAAGGTGTCTTGTTGAAGACGTTGATCCAGAACAAACACAGCGAAATCTCCTACAACAGCACAATACCTCGCCCACGCAAGCACCGCGAGCCACAGCCAGCAGGATACTCCTGATCGGCTGCCGGGGCATTGCCTGCTGCCGTATAAATGAAGAGACGCACTGTTTTGGCCCCATACCGGCTGAAAAAAGGCCTGCAGACGAACGGGTGTTACGGTGCCCGATCGATAAAACGCTACTTTTCGCACCAAAATGAAGCCACCCATCCCCTCCTCGCCCACCGAACATCCACAAACTACTCAGCTTTAGCCTTCAGCGGTAACGCTTTGACTTTACGGGCAACTTTTTCAGTTATTCCATGGCAAGCGCCGACGGCTAACCAAAGGTTCTTTGACCCCCGGTTTCTCGGCACCTGGCCGCCCTGCACTGCAGAAAAGTGAAAATTTCGTGAACCCTGTTCGATTTTGTGCACGCTTGTTGCATTGTCATCCACCACAGTCGGCACGCCATCTGCATTGAAGCGGTGAGCGGCGACAAATAACAACAGCTGCATGGGGTAACCAGGGAGTTTCAGAAGGTGCGGGCTAGCGTTTTTTACCTATCCTTAAACCGCCTGAAACAGCGCTGGAGTTGTACGGCCCGCGAAAAACGGGGCGTGATTTGCGACAAGGACATAACGGTTAGCGACATGACCGTAAAGTTACCGAAAGGTTCTTTGCCCCCATATCGCCAACGATGGTCAGCGTGATATACATTTCCGCCGACACAAAAAGAAAGAGCCGCGCTGTATAAAAAAATCAAACAGCGACGGCAGTACTCTTCCTAAAAACCAAAGGAGCAAATCACGATGCGCGTGATGAAGTGGAGCATAATCGCCCTGGCTGTTGCAGCCGGCACCTCGCAGATGGCAGTGGCCTCTTCTCAGGATGAGTCCAAGGGCTTCGTTGAAGATAGCAAACTTAGCGTCAAGACCCGCATGCTGTATTTCAGCCGCGACTTCCGCAACAACGCCAGCGACGAACAAAGCCGCCGTGAAGAAACCGGCCTGGGCTTCCTCGGCACCTACGAGTCGGGCTTCACCCAAGGCACCGTGGGCTTCGGTGTTGACGCCATCGGCATGCTCGGCCTGAAACTGGACAGCGGCAAGGGCCGCGCCGGCACCGGCCTGTTCCCGCAGGGCGAGGATGGTCGTTCGCAGGACGACTACTCCAAAGGTGGTGCAGCCGCCAAGTTCCGTATCTCCGACACCGTACTGAAAGTGGGTGACCAATTCACCGCACTGCCAGTATTCGCGACCGACGACAGCCGCCTGCTGCCGGAAATCGCTCAGGGCGCACTGATCACCAGCAACGACATCAAGGGCCTGACCCTGCACGCTGGCCGCTTCACCAGCCTCACCGCGCAAGAACAAACCAACCGCGACAGCCTGCACCTGACCAAGGCCGACGTATTCGGCGGCACCTATGCCTTCACCGACACCCTGAGCACCAGTCTCTACTACTCCAAGGTCGAAGACTACTGGCGCAAATACTACGCCAACGTCAACTGGGCGCTGCCGATCAATGACGAGCAAGGCCTGGTGTTCGACTTCAACATCTATGACACCAAGAGCGACGGCGAAGGCAAGGTTCGTACCTTCGACGGCGAAACCAAGCTGGACAACCGGGCGTTCAGCCTGTCGGGCGCCTACAACATTGGCGCGCACACCTTCACCCTGGCCTACCAGAAAGTTACCGGTGACGGCGACTATGCCTACGGTGTAGATGGCGGCGGTACCATTTTCCTGGCTAACTCCATCGCCCGTTCCGACTTCAACGCCGAAGACGAGAAATCCTTCCAGGCTCGCTACGACCTGAACATGGCCAGCTACGGTGTGCCAGGCCTGAGCTTCATGACCCGTTATGTCAAAGGTACCGGCGCCAACGTCGAAGGCACCGACAACGGCAAGGAATGGGAACGCGACATCGAGGCCAAGTACGTCCTGCAGGAAGGTCCGGCCAAAGACCTGAGCTTCCGCATTCGTCAAGCCACCTACCGTTCCGGCGACGGCGTTTACTACGGTTCGCCATCGATCGACGAACTGCGCCTGATCGTCGAGTACCCGCTGAGCATCCTGTAAGCCTTAGGCTTTCAGTATCCCCAGTACGAAGAAGCCCGGCACTGCCGGGCTTTTTCTTGTCTCGATTCGGGCTGACAACGCCTTCGCGCTCCGGCATCCTGTACGTCACCGAATCGCCCCCGTACAATGCGGGGTCATTTAAAGTCTTAAGCAACCGACAACGGCCTACCATGCGCACCAGTCAATATTTGCTCGCTACCCAGAAAGAAACTCCTTCCGACGCGGTCGTCATCAGCCATCAGCTGATGCTGCGTGCCGGCATGATCCGCAAGCTCGCATCCGGCCTTTATACCTGGCTGCCGATGGGCCTGCGGGTAATGCGCAAGGTCGAAGCCGTGGTCCGCGAGGAAATGAACGCCGCTGGCGCCCTTGAAGTGCTGATGCCGGCCATCCAGCCTGCCGAGCTGTGGCAAGAGTCCGGCCGCTGGGAACAGTACGGCCCCGAGCTGCTGCGCCTCAAGGACCGCCACGGTCGCGAGTTCTGCGTGGGCCCGACCCATGAAGAGGTCATCACCGACCTTGCCCGTAACGAACTCAACAGCTACAAACAGCTGCCGCTGAACATGTACCAGATCCAGACCAAGTTCCGTGACGAGATCCGTCCGCGCTTCGGCCTGATGCGGGGTCGCGAGTTCATCATGAAGGACGCCTACTCCTTCCATGCCGATCCGGCTTCCCTGCAGGAAACCTACGATCGCATGCACCAGGCGTACAGCAACATCTTTACCCGCCTGGGCCTGGACTTCCGCCCAGTGCAGGCTGACACCGGCTCGATCGGTGGCAGCTACTCCCACGAGTTCCACGTGCTGGCCGAGTCCGGTGAAGACGATGTGATCTTCAGCGACAGCTCCGACTACGCCGCCAACATCGAGAAGGCCGAGGCCATCCCACGGGAAACCGAGCGCCCTGCGCCGACCGAAGCGCTGCGCCTGGTCGACACTCCGGACGCCAAGACCATCACCCAACTGGTCGAAAACTATGCGCTGGCGATCGAAAAGACCGTCAAGACCCTGATCGTCCACGCCGCCGAAGAAGGCAAGCTGATTGCCCTGATCGTCCGTGGCGACCACGAACTCAACGAAATCAAGGCCGCCAACCTGCCAGAGGTTGCCAGCCCGTTGGTCATGGCCAGCGATGAAGAACTGCGCAACGCCATTGGCGCCGGCGCCGGTTCCCTCGGCCCGCTGAACCTGCCGCTGCCATGCATCATCGACCGTTCGGTCGCCCTGATGAGCGACTTCGGCATTGGCGCCAACATCGACGACAAGCACTACTTCGGCGTCAACTGGGAGCGTGATCTGCCGGTTCCGCAAGTGGCCGACCTGCGCAACGTCGTCGAAGGCGACCCAAGCCCGGATGGCCAGGGCACCCTGGTGATCAAGCGCGGCATCGAAGTCGGGCACATCTTCCAGCTCGGCACCAAGTACAGCGAAGCACTCAAGTGCCAGGTGCTGGGCGAGAACGGCAAGCCGGTGACCCTGAGCATGGGTTGCTACGGTATCGGCGTATCGCGCGTGGTTGCCGCAGCCATCGAGCAGAACTACGACGAGAACGGCATCATCTGGAGCGATACCCTGGCACCGTTCCAGATCGCCCTGGTGCCGCTGCGCTACGAAACCGAACAGGTTCGCGAAGCCACCGACAAGTTGTATGCCGAACTGACCGCCGCCGGTTTCGAAGTGCTGCTGGATGACCGCGACAAGAAAACCAGCCCGGGGATCAAGTTCGCCGACATGGAACTGATCGGCATTCCACACCGCATCGTGGTCAGCGACCGCGGCCTGGCTGACGGCAACCTGGAATACAAGCACCGTACCGAGCGTGACGCACAGCCGCTGCCAGTGGCCGAGGTGCTGTCGTTCCTGCAAGCCCGCATTCGTCGCTAAGCCAACGCAAGAGTAATCATGTTCAAGCGAAGTACCATCAACCTGGGGGGTGCCGCACTGTGCGGCGCCCTGCTCCTCAGCGGTTGCGCCAACCAGATGTCCCAGCGCAGCGAACATGAGGAGCGCATCGAGCGCAAGCTGCTCGAACACAGCCTGCAGATCGATGTCGGAGACCCCAAGGTACTCGAACTGCCGCAGCGGCGTGTGCGCATCCATGAGCAGAAGAACTTCGAAGTCACCGAGTTCGAAGTGACTCGTCGCTACGATCGCTACACGCCTTACCAGCCCTGGCGCGAAGTCTACGAGATTCCGCTGGGCGCGGTGGCGGTGGTTGCCGGTGTCGGCGCCAACGTGGTCAACGTCTTTGCCCTGGGCAACCTGCCCGACAGCGTTACCCGTGACTGGTTGAGCTATGGCTTCGACGGCCTCAACCCGTTCATGAACGCCCAGTCCAACGGTCGTGCGCAGCAGAACCTGGCAGGCATCACCGAGGTGCAGAAGGACAAGCGTCAGGAGTACGCCAGCGTGCCGTGGAGCGAGCGGCCGGTAACGGTCAAGGCTGGCAAGGTGAATCACGAGCTGACCACCGACCGTAATGGCGTACTGCAGCTGAACCTGCTCGACAGCCCGTTCAGCGAGCAGAACCTGACCCATATCGGCACCCTGCACCTGCAGGTGGCGGATGAAGACAACAATGTGCGTGGCGATGCCAGCCTGCTGATCAGCAGCAACTTGCGCGGCAAACTGGTGGAAGCCCACGAACTGATTTTCGATGACCTGGAAGACGATGAAGTCAGCCAGTGGGTGCATCGGGTCAAGCGTCTGTCGGAGCTGGGCCTGGAAGAAGAAGCCAGTGAACTGGAGCAAAGCCTGATCGAGCTGACCCGCAACGATCCGGAGCTGCAACAGGAATTCCTCAAGTCGCTGACCAAGGACGCTGGCCGCCTGGTTGCCGACCCCGGCGTACACTGACCTGCGCGTTACCCGGATAGCGCCAGCCTGCTGGCGCTGCCCTCCTCAGTCCTGAGTGAACAGTTCCAGCTGTTCATGGGCGCCGCGCAAATCCTGCAAGCGCACGCCGATCCCCAACAGCCTCACCGGCTTGCCACCACGGGCAAAGGCCTGGCTGAGCAATTGCTGATAGCTGCCAAGGTCACGCCCCGCCCCTGACTGTTCAAGCGTGGTCTGGCTGAAATCATGGAACTTCACTTTAACGAACGGCTTGCCCGGGCGATAACTGTCGTCGATACGGGCCATACGCCCGGCGAGGGTTTCCATCAGCTCCGGGAGTTTCTCCAGGCAGCTGGCCAGGTCCGGCAGATCGGCATCGTAGGTGTTTTCCACGCTGACCGACTGACGACGGCTGTCGTTCTGTACCGGTCGGTCATCGATCCCTCGCGCCAACCCCCACAGCCGCTCACCAAAACTGCCGAATTCACGGGCCAGGGCCAGACGGCTCCAGTCACGCAGCTCCAGGCAATTGCTGATGCCCAGGCGGCCCATCTTATCGGCGGTGACCTTGCCTACCCCGTGCAGCTTGCTGACCGGCAAGGCGGCAACAAAGTCCTCGACCTCATTGGGGGTGACCACAAACAGCCCATTGGGTTTGCGCCAGTCGCTGGCGATCTTGGCCAGGAACTTGTTCGGCGCGACGCCGGCTGACACGGTGATGTGCAACTGCTGGGCAACCCGACGGCGAATATCCGCTGCAATGCGGGTGGCGCTGCCGGCGAACCAGGAACTGTCCGACACATCCAGGTAAGCCTCATCCAGTGACAAGGGCTCGATCAGATCGGTGTATTCGCGAAAGATGCTGTGAATTTCTCGCGAGGCTTCCTTATAGGCATCCATGCGCGGCTTGACGATCAGCAGGTCCGGGCACAGCTTGAGGGCATGCCGCGAGGACATCGCCGAACGCACCCCGAACGCCCGCGCCTCATAGTTGCAGGTGGCGATCACCCCACGCCGCTCCGCCGAACCGCCCACCGCCAACGGCCGCCCGACCAGACGCGGGTCGTCGCGCATTTCGATGGCGGCGTAGAAACAATCGCAGTCGATATGGATGATCTTGCGTTGAGACATAGGTAGCGTAAGAACAGGTTTAAAGTGATGTAAGCAGTATCTCACCCGATAGCGGCCCATGCATCACAACTAATTTATTCTCCGGCAGATACCCTGCAAGGCCCGCCCCAGCTAGCCTGCAGCCCTTTTCGGGCGCCCTAAGCGATTGAAGGGAAAAGGATTTCTGTAAATGAGCTATTGACAGCCACGGGCAAAACTGTAGAATCTCATTCCACAGGCGCGGGATGGAGCAGCCTGGTAGCTCGTCGGGCTCATAACCCGAAGGTCGTCGGTTCAAATCCGGCTCCCGCAACCAGATTCAGGAAAGGCCACTCTCACGAGTGGCCTTTTTCTTTGCCCGAAATAAAGCTCCAGGCAATTTTTTATTGTAAATCAACAATTAAGCGTTGACAGCCAAGCCCAACGCTGTAGAATCCGCCCCACAGACGCGGGATGGAGCAGTCTGGTAGCTCGTCGGGCTCATAACCCGAAGGTCGTCGGTTCAAATCCGGCTCCCGCAACCAAACAACAGAAAAGGCCACTTTGAAAAAAGTGGCCTTTTTTGCGTCTGTACCTCAAGCAATTCCCCTTACCGCGCCCTCCCCCTGCCGTTCAGGCAATATGAAACTTCTTTAACTATCCTCAAGGTGCTCAGCGGCCCGATCATACCGGCCATTACATCTCCATAGGGATTGGTACTTTGACCGGATACACCCTGCTTGTCGCGCGCAAGCCACGAGGTGGTTGATGCGCACCCAGACACCCGAAACACAAGCTCCTGTTACTGCCGCACTGCCCAATGCCGAGCATCGCCTGCGCTGGCTCGAACGCCTGAGCAAGTATCGCCAGCCCATCGGCCTGGGCGTGACCTTGCTGCTGTTCGCTGTCGCACTGATCGCCTGCCGTCATCTGCTCAGCGAGCTGGACATCTATGCCCTGCACGATTCGCTGCTCAGCGTGCCGCCAGCAGCATTGGCCGGCGCGTTGCTGGCCACGGTTGCAGGCTTTGTCATACTGCTCGGTTATGAGTGGTCGGCCAGCCGCTACGCCGGCGTTCAGTTGCCGACGCGCACCCTGGTCATGGGCGGTTTCAGTGCCTTTGCCATCGGCAACGCCATCGGCCTGTCGCTGCTGTCCGGTGGTTCGGTGCGCTATCGCCTGTACGCCCGCCATGGCATCGGGGCCGCAGAAGTGGCACGGATGACCCTGTTCGCCAGCCTGTCCCTCGGCTGCGCCTTGCCGCCCCTGGCGGCATTGGCAACCTTGAGCAACCTGCCTGCCACCGCTTCAGCCTTGCACCTTTCGCCTGCGCTGCTGGCAGCGATCGCCCTGGCAGTACTTGGTCTGAGCGCGGCGCTGGTCTATGGCCTTTACCGTCGACGACTGCCCGAACAACCATTGGCTGACAACCTGCTGGTGCAAGCAGGCCGGCGCACCTTGCGCCTGCCCGGCGCGCGCCTGAGCCTGCTGCAACTGCTGATTACCGCCCTGGACGTTGCCGCTGCCGCCACGGTGCTTTACCTGCTGTTGCCGGAGACGCCGCCATTTGGCGCCTTCCTGCTGGTGTATCTGCTGGCGTTGGCGGCCGGGGTACTCAGCCATGTGCCCGGCGGCGTCGGGGTCTTCGAGGCGATCCTGCTGGCGGCCTTTGCCGACCAGCTGGGGGCTGCACCGCTGGCCGCCGCCCTGCTGCTGTATCGCCTGATCTACGTGGTATTGCCACTGCTGCTGGCCTGCGTCCTGTTGCTTGCCAGCGAAGCCAGGCGCCTGCTGTTTGCCCAGCAGGCGATCAGGGCGGCGTCCGGGCTGGCAGCCCCGGTGCTGGCGGTGCTGGTGTTTCTCTCCGGCGTGGTGCTGCTGTTCTCAGGCGCCACGCCGGAAATTGATGAGCGCCTGAAACACCTGGGGTTCCTGGTGCCGCACCGCTTGATCGACGCCTCGCACTTCGGCGCCAGCCTGATTGGCGTACTGTGCCTGCTGCTGGCCCAGGGCCTGCGGCGGCGCCTGTCGGCCGCCTGGATACTGACCACCATCCTCTTGCTGGTCGGCGCCCTGCTCTCGCTGCTCAAGGGCTTCGACTGGGAAGAGGCCAGCATCCTGACCTTTACCGCCTGCCTGCTGGCCGTCTTCCGGCGCTCCTTCTACCGCCCCAGCCGCCTGCTGGAACTGCCGTTCTCGCCGGTTTATCTTGCCGCGAGCGCCTGCGTACTGGGCGCGTCGGTATGGCTGCTGCTGTTTGCCTATCAGGATGTGCCGTACAGCCATCAACTCTGGTGGCAGTTCACCCTCGACGCCGATGCCCCACGCGGCTTGCGCTCGGCACTGGGCAGCGCGGTGCTGCTGGTGATCGTCGCCCTGACCTGGTTGCTGCGCACCGCACGGCCAGTCATCCACCTGCCCACGAGCGAAGAGCTGCAACGCGCCAACGCTATCCTGCAAGCCTCCGATCAACCCGACGGCGGCCTGGCACTGACCGGCGACAAGGCCTTGCTGTTCCACCCCAATGACGATGCCTTCCTCATGTATGCCCGCCGTGGTCGCAGCCTGGTGGCGCTGTATGACCCGATCGGCCCGGCTCATGAGCGCGCCGAGATGATCTGGCAGTTCCGCGACCTGTGCGACGTGCATCACGCCCGCCCGGTGTTCTACCAGGTGCGCGCGGAGAACCTGCCCTTCTATATGGACATCGGCCTGACCGCAATCAAACTGGGCGAAGAGGCCCGGGTCGACCTCAAGCGCTTTGACCTCGACGCCAAAGGCAAGGAGATGAAAGACCTGCGCTACACCTGGAACCGCGGCGGCCGCGACGGTCTCAGCCTCGAAGTGCACGAGCCGGGGCAAGCCCCGCTGGCAGAACTCAAGGCCATCTCCGATGCCTGGCTCAGCGGCAAGAACGTGCGCGAGAAAGGCTTCTCCCTTGGCCGCTTCAGCCCTGAGTACCTGCAACACTTTCGCATTGCCCTGATCCGCTTCGAAGGGCGCCCGGTAGCGTTTGCCAACCTGCTGGAAACCCGCAGCCTGGAACTGGCCAGCCTCGACCTGATGCGCGCCCATCCCGAAGCGCCGAAGCTGACCATGGAATACATGATGATCGGCTTGATCCAGCACTATAAGCAGCACGGCTATGGGCGCTTCAGCCTGGGTATGGTGCCCCTTTCCGGGCTGCAACCACGGCGCGGCGCGCCACTGACCCAGCGCCTGGGCTCGATGGTGTTCCAGCGCGGCGAGCAACTCTACAACTTCCAGGGGCTGCGCCGCTTCAAGGACAAGTTCCAGCCGGACTGGGAACCTCGCTACATGGCCGTGCCGGCCGGACTCGATCCGCTGGTGGCACTGGCCGACACCGCCGCCCTGATCGCGGGCGGCCTGACTGGATTGGTGAAACGCTGATGATTCGACGTTACTGGCTGTATCTACTGGTACCCCTGCTGTTGGCCTTGCTGGCTGCCGCCCTGGGCTTCTGGCTGTGGACCCGCCCGGCTCCCGAGGCGAGCCTGGAACACCTGAGCCTGAGCGATGGCAGCAGCCTGATCCGGGTCAACCCGGGCACCCGCGCCAGGGCGCGAGTGGCCATCGCCGTACCCCAGGACCAGGCCCTGAGCGAGAAGCAACTGCTCGACCTGAGCCAGAGCGGTGAAGCGCAGATGGTCCAGGTGATCCTTCCACCTGCCGATTGCAGCAAGCAGCAGCAAGCCCTTCAGCAGGCACTGCAACAACTCCAGGGCACCCCGACCCTGGTGGCCGGGATCGGGCCTGGAGCGGCCCAGGCCTGGAACTGGCTTGCCAATCAGACCGATGACAAGGCCCAGGCAATCTCGGTGGACTTCACGCTCGAACAACCCGGCTGCGCCACGCCGCTGCCCAAGTCTGCCGCCCACGGCCACTGGAGCGTGGCCTGGAACGACAACCCGGATGACGCCAGCGCGGCCTTCGTCCGCGATCAGCCGAATGCCGAGACCAGCATCAGCGACTATGACATCCATCTGCCGCAAGTGCTCAAGGCCCAACTGACCCAGGCGCTGGTGGGGGAGGATGGCAACGCCATGAGCATCCCGGTGGTCGAGGTGCCTGCCGGGCAGACCACCGATACCGTGACCCTGTTTCTTTCTGGCGATGGCGGCTGGCGTGACCTGGACCGCGACGTGGCCGGTGAGATGGCCAAGCTCGGCTACCCGGTGGTCGGCATCGACACCCTGCGCTACTACTGGCAACACAAGACCCCGGAACAGAGTGCCATCGACCTCTCCGAACTGATGCAGCACTACCGGCAGAAGTGGGGCACCAAACGTTTCGTGCTGACCGGCTACTCCTTCGGTGCCGACGTGTTGCCGGCGATCTACAACCGCTTGCCAGCCGAAGACCAGAAGCGCATCGATGCGGTGATCCTGCTGGCCTTTGCCCGCAGTGGCAGCTTCGAAATCGAAGTCGAAGGCTGGCTGGGCAATGCCGGCAAGGAAGCACCGACCGGGCCGGAGATGGCCAAATTGCCGGCCGCCAAGGTGGTCTGCGTGTATGGCGAGGAAGAGGCGGACGAGAGCGGCTGTACCGACCATACCGCCGTCGGCGAGCGCCTGAAGCTGCCCGGCGGGCATCACTTTGACGAAAACTACCCGGCGCTGGCCAAGCGCTTGATTGGTGACATCGAGAACCGCCAGGGCAAGACCAGCGTCGCCGAGCAGAACTGAACGCCCCATCGCGGGTCAAACCCGCTCCTACAGTGGCCCTGTGTGCACCGAACCTGTGGGAGCTGGTCTTGCCAGCGATGGGCTGCACAGCAGCCCCGACCACTGGCAACTCAGATTTCGACCTGAGTCCCCAGTTCGATCACCCGGTTCAACGGCAAATTGAAGAACCTCAAGTTGCCGTTGGCATTCTTCAGCAAAAAGGCAAACAACAGCCCCCGCCAACGCGCCATGCCCACCAGCCGCGACGCAATCACCGTCTCGCGGCTGAGGAAATAGGTGGTACGCATCGGGCTGAAATCCAGCCCTTCCAGATGACACAGCTTCAACGCCGCGGGCACATCCGGCTCGTCCATGAAGCCAAAGTGCAACAGCACCCGGTAAAAACCCTCCCCATACGCCTCGACTTCAAAGCGCTGCTGCGCCGGCACCCGTGGGGTGTCCTCGCTGACCACGGTCAGCAGCACCACCTGTGAATGCAGCACCTGGTTGTGCAACATGTTGTGCAGCAAGGCATGGGGCACGGCATCCGCCCGCGCAGTCAGGAACACCGCAGTGCCTTCGACCCGATGCGGCGGCTGCACGCGAATGCTGCCGATGAACAGCGGCAGCGGCAAGCTACCTTCGTCCAGGCGCTCGACCAGGATCTGCTTGCCGCGCTTCCAGGTGGTCATCAGCACGAACAGGACAATCCCCGCCAGTACCGGAAAAGCCCCACCCTGCACCACTTTCGGCACGTTCGCGGCGAAGAACAGGCCATCGACAAAGAGAAAGCCCAGCAGGATCGGGACCGCCAGCAATGGCGGCCATTTCCACAACAGCAGCATCACGGTGGACACCAGCAAGGTGGTCATCAGCATGGTTCCGGTCACGGCCACGCCGTAGGCCGACGCCAACGCCCCGGAAGACTCGAAGCCCAGCACCAGAAGGATCACCCCGACCATCAGCGACCAGTTCACCGCTCCGATGTAGATCTGCCCCTGCTCGTCGCTGGAGGTGTGCTGGATCTGCATGCGCGGCACGTAGCCGAGCTGGATGGCCTGACGGGTCAGGGAGAAGGCGCCGGAAATCACCGCCTGGGAGGCGATTACCGTGGCCAGGGTGGACAAGCCGACCAACGGTATCAGCGCCCAGTTCGGCGCCAGCAAGTAGAACGGGTTGCGCGCCGCCTCCGGGGTCTGTAGCAGCAAGGCGCCCTGGCCAAAGTAGTTGAGTACCAGCGCCGGCAGCACCAGGGCGAACCAGGCGCGGGCAATGGGTTTGCGACCGAAATGGCCCATGTCGGCATACAGCGCTTCAGCGCCCGTCAGGGCCAGCACCACGGCGCCGAGAATGGCCACGCCCATGCCCGGATGGACGATAAAGAAGCGCACTGCCCAGACCGGGTTGAAGGCCTTGAGCACCTCCGGGCTCTGGAGGATGCCATGCACGCCCAGCGCCCCCAGCACCACGAACCAGGTGACCATCACTGGCCCGAAGAGAATACCGATGCGCGCGGTGCCGTGCTTCTGGATCAGGAACAGCGCCACCAGCACGATCAACGCCACTGGAATCACCCAGTGTTCGATACCCTCAAACGCCAGCTCCAGGCCCTCTACCGCCGACAATACCGAAATCGCCGGGGTGATCATGCTGTCGCCATAGAACAGCGCCGCACCGATCAGCCCGCAGCCGACCATCAATACCTTGAGTTTCGGATAAGGCGCCGAGGCGCGCCGGGCCAGGGCGGTAAGGGCCATGATGCCGCCCTCGCCCTGGTTATCGGCGCGCAGGATGAACAACACATACTTGATCGAAACCACCCAGATCAGCGACCAGAGAATCAACGCCAGGATGCCCAGCACCCCATCATGGTTGACCGGCACCCCGTAACCGCCAGAGAACACCTCCTTGAGGGTGTACAACGGGCTGGTGCCAATATCGCCATAGACCACCCCCACTGCCGCCACCAGCAGGCTCAGCGGTTTCGCCGATGAATGCCCGCTATCGGTCTGACTGCTTGCCTGAACCATCCACCACTCCCGCAACCAAGACCCTTGAGGCCGGTAAGATTCGCGCCAGACGCTATGATTTCTGCTACGGCGCCGCCGGCACTGCCAGGACCCGACACAAACGCAGGCATATCGCCGCGAAGCATAGCTGAGCGTTCGTCGTATTTCTGCTGGTCAAGTGACTTTGCGCTCGCTAGAATTGCGCACTTTTTGATCAGAGGCGCCCAAAGCGCCCATCAGGTTTGCCCGCCTGCCCGGCCCCGCAAGCCCTTCAACACCGAGGTTAGTCATGTCCACCACCCCTACGCCCACCCCGCCCAAGGTCGGCTTCGTTTCCCTGGGTTGCCCCAAGGCCCTGGTCGATTCCGAGCGCATCCTGACCCAGCTGCGCATGGAAGGTTATGAAGTCGTGCCCACCTACCAGGACGCCGACGTGGTGGTGGTCAACACCTGCGGCTTCATCGACAGCGCCAAGGCCGAGTCCCTGGAAGTGATTGGCGAAGCCATCAAGGAAAACGGCAAGGTCATCGTCACCGGCTGCATGGGTGTCGAGGAAGGCAGCATCCGCGATGTGCACCCGAGCGTGTTGTCGGTGACCGGTCCCCAGCAGTACGAGCAGGTGGTCAATGCCGTGCACGAAGTCGTGCCGCCGCGCCAGGACCATAACCCGCTGATCGACCTGGTACCGCCTCAGGGCGTCAAGTTGACCCCGCGCCACTATGCCTACCTGAAGATTTCCGAAGGCTGCAACCACAGCTGCAGCTTCTGCATCATCCCGTCGATGCGCGGCAAGCTGGTCAGCCGTCCGGTCGGTGAAGTGCTGAGCGAGGCCGAGCGCCTGGTCAAGGCCGGGGTCAAGGAGATCCTGGTGATCTCCCAGGACACCAGCGCCTACGGCGTCGACGTCAAGTACAAGACCGACTTCTGGAACGGTCGCCCGGTCAAGACGCGCATGCTCGAGCTGTGCGAAGCCCTCAGCAGCCTGGGTGCCTGGGTGCGCCTGCACTATGTGTACCCGTACCCGAACGTCGATGACGTGATCCCGCTGATGGCAGCCGGTAAGATCCTGCCGTACCTGGATATCCCGTTCCAGCACGCAAGCCCCAAAGTGCTCAAGTCGATGAAGCGCCCGGCCTTCGAAGACCGCACCCTGGCGCGCATCAAGAACTGGCGCGAGCAGTGCCCTGAGCTGGTGATCCGTTCGACCTTCATCGTCGGCTTCCCGGGTGAAACCGAAGAAGACTTCCAGTACCTGCTCGACTGGCTGACCGAAGCCCAGCTCGATCGCGTCGGCTGCTTCCAGTACTCGCCGGTCGAAGGCGCCCCGGCCAACGACCTGGGCCTGGACGAAGTGCCGGACGACATCAAGCAGGAGCGCTGGGACCGTTTCATGGCCCATCAGCAGGCCATCAGCACCGCACGCCTGCAACTGCGCATCGGCAAGGAAATCGACGTGCTGATCGATGAAGTCGAAGAAGAAGGCTCGGTTGGCCGCAGCTTCTTCGATGCCCCGGAAATCGACGGCAACGTGTTCATCGACGGCAACCACGGCTTCAAGCCGGGCGACACGGTTCGCTGCCGGGTAACCGACGCCGACGAGTACGACATGTGGGCCGAACCGATCTGATTCGGCGCCGATAAAAAAGCCCCGCCAGCAATGGCGGGGCTTTTTTTTGCAACTATCGTTTCCTCAATTGCCCCGAGGAGAGCACCGCCATGCGCAGGCAGATGACCGTGCAGACGCCCAGCCTCAGCGACTACCCGGAGCTGGCGCGGGTGTGGGAAGCCTCCGTGCGTGCCACCCATGACTTTCTCCCCGACAGTTACATCTGCCTGCTGCGCGAGCTGCTGCTGAGCCAGTACCTGGACGCGGTGATGCTGATTTGCTGCAAAGACGCCAGGCAGCGTATCCGCGGCTTTGCCGGGGTCGCCTGCGGGCGGGTGGAGATGCTCTTCATCGACCCCGAGGCACGCGGCCAGGGCCTGGGCTCACGGCTGCTGCGGGTGGCCATTGACGAGCTGCACGCCGAGCAACTGGACGTCAATGAGCAGAACGCCCAGGCCCTTGGCTTCTACCTGCACCAGGGCTTTGAGGTGGTCGGCCGCTCGGAAACGGACGGCATGGGCCAGCCCTACCCCCTACTTCATATGAGGCTAATTCGTACGCAGTCTGCCCGCTCCGGCTGAAGGCTTGTGTAATCTTCCTCTGAAATGCCGCGAAACAGCAGATTAATGGTCGGATCGACGAATGTTCCCGGCCCCAAGCCAGCCGGGGCAGTTACAATAGGCACCTTTCCCTGTGCCTACGGCTGTCGTCATGTCTGAACCCATTCGCCTTTCCAAACGCCTCATCGAACTGGTCGGTTGCTCCCGGCGGGAGGCCGAACTGTACATCGAGGGCGGCTGGGTCACGGTTAACGGCACCGTGATCGACGAGCCGCAGTTCAAGGTCACCGAGCACAAGGTCGAACTGCGCCAGGGTGCCAAAGCCGAAGCCCTGGAGCCGGTCACCCTGCTGCTCAACCAGCCCGCCGAACTGGACGTCGACAGCGCCTGTGCCAGCATCAGCGCCGACACCCTCTCGCAAGAGCACAGCTACAGCCGTCGTCCGCTCAAGGGCCACTTCGCCCGCCTGAGCTGCGCCGCGCCATTGCAAGAAGGCGCCAGCGGCCTGCAGGTGTTCACCCAGGACTGGCGCGTGACCCGCAAGCTCAATGCCGACCTGGCCAAGCTCGAGCAGGAATACATCGTCGAAGTCAGCGGCGAGATGATTGCCCACGGCCTGGAACGGCTGAATCGAGGCTTCAACTGGAAGGGCAATGAACTGCCAAAGATCAAGGCCAGCTGGCAGAACGAAACGCGCTTGCGCATGGTCCTGAAGAACCCGCCCGCCGGGCTCATCAACCTGCTCTGCAGCAGCGTCGGGGTCACCCCGGTGAGCATGCGCCGGATCCGCCTGGGCGGCGTCGCCATGAGCAAGCTGCCACTCGGCCAGTGGCGCTACCTGGCAACCAGCGAAAGATTCTAAGCAACACGGCGCCGTCACCCGGGCGGCGCCCCTGAACAGGATTGTCCCAATGATTCACAACGATGTACTGCGCAGCCTGCGCTACCTGCTGGACGTCAACGACGCCAAGCTCACCGATATCATCAAGCTGACCGGCTTCGAGGTGTCCACTGCCGATATCGCCGCCTACCTCAAGAAGGAAGACGAAGAAGGTTTCGTGCGCTGCCCGGACGAGGTCATCGCCTATTTCCTCGACGGTCTGGTGATTTTCAAGCGCGGCAAGGACGACAGCCGCCCGCCGCTGCCGATCGAACTGCCGGTGACCAACAACATCGTCATGAAGAAGCTGCGCGTGGCCTTCGAGCTGAAGGAAGACGACCTGCACGCGATCCTCAAGGCCGCCGACTTCCCGGTGTCCAAGCCGGAACTCAGCGCGCTGTTCCGCAAGGTCGGGCACAACAACTACCGCCCCTGCGGCGACCAGCTGCTGCGCAACTTCCTCAAGGGCTTGACCCTGCGGGTTCGTGGCTGAAGCGGCGATGAACTACAGCGTCGCACCGATCGGCTACGTCCGCTCCTGCTTCAAGGAGAAATTCGCCATTCCGCGCCAGCCACAGCTGGCGCCGGCTGCCCGTGGGGTGCTGGAGCTGCTGGCGCCCTATGACAATGGCGAGGCGGTGGCCGGCCTGGAGCAGGTCAGCCATGTCTGGCTGCTGTTCCTGTTCCACCAGGCCCTGGAAGACAAGCCACGGCTGAAGGTGCGCCCGCCACGGCTGGGCGGCAACAAGTCCATGGGCGTGTTCGCTACCCGTGCGACGCATAGGCCCAATGGCATTGGCCAGTCCGTGGTAAGGCTGGAGAAAGTCGAGGCAGGGCGCCTTTGGCTGTCTGGCATCGACTTGCTCGATGGCACGCCGGTGCTCGACATCAAGCCCTATGTCCCCTACGCCGACGCCGTGGCCGTGGCAGTCAACCAGATGGCCGACGCGCCGCCTGAGGCGATAGCGGTACACTGGAGTGATGCGGCCCTGCCCCAGGCCCGCGAGCACGCCTTGCGCCTTGCCGAGCCGCTGGTGGAGCTGATTGAGCAATGCCTGGCCCAGGACCCGCGCCCCGCCTACCAGGTACCACCGCCCGAGCGCGTGTACGGGGTGAAGTTCTGGGATGTGCAGGTGCGTTGGCACTACCCGCAGCCGGATCAGATCCGGGTGCTGGAAGTGGTGATGGACCTGTAGGTAGCGTCTTGCGCTTCATTGGGCCTGGCTGGCGAGCCAGTGGGAGCGGGCTTGACCCGCGATGAGGCCAGTACAGCCAGCACATCAGGTATCGCCTGGATTGCGACCGCTTCGCGCTCGATCGCGGGGCAAGGCCCGCGCCCACAAGTCCGCGGCATGCAGACCCGCTACTTCAGGCACAAAAAAAGCAGGCCGAAGCCTGCTTTTTTGTTTTCAGCGCCGCTTACTTCTCGACGAATGCACGCTCGATCAGGTAATCGCCTGGCTCGCGCATACGTGCCGAGATCTTCAGGCCGAAGCTATCGAGCACTTCACTGGTCTCGTCGAGCATGCTCGGGCTACCGCAGATCATCGCGCGGTCGTCCTGCGGGTTGATCGGTGGCAGGCCGATGTCGCTGAACAGCTTGCCGCTGCGCATCAGGTCGGTCAGACGGCCCTGGTTCTCGAACGGCTCGCGGGTCACGGTCGGGTAGTAGATCAGCTTGTCACGCAGGGCCTCACCGAAGAACTCGTTCTGCGGCAGGTGCTCGGTGATGAATTCGCGGTAGGCGACTTCGTTGACGTAGCGCACGCCGTGGACCAGGATGACTTTTTCGAAGCGCTCGTAGGTTTCCGGGTCCTGGATGACGCTCATGAACGGCGCCAGGCCAGTGCCGGTGCTCAGCAGATACAGGTGCTTGCCCGGGTTCAGGTCGTCGAGCACCAGGGTGCCGGTAGGCTTCTTGCTGATGATGATTTCATCGCCTTCCTTCAGGTGCTGCAGCTGGGAGGTCAGCGGGCCATCCGGCACCTTGATGCTGAAGAACTCCAGATGCTCTTCCCAGTTAGGGCTGGCAATCGAATAGGCGCGCATGAGCGGGCGGCCGTTTGGCTGTTGCAGGCCGATCATCACGAACTGACCGTTCTCGAAGCGCAGGCCCGGATCGCGGGTGCACTTGAAGCTGAACAGGGTGTCGTTCCAGTGGTGAACACTGAGGACACGTTCGTGGTTCATGTTGCTCATGTACGGGCTCCTGAAGAAAAACGCGGCGCTAAGCGAGAGCGCGATTGCGCAATAGTTTAGTGCCAGCGACAATATCTGTTAAATGAATTATCAAGATATGTCTTATCGGTTATATAGATATGCGATTTACCCTTCGTCAGCTCCAGGTGTTCGTTGCCGTGGCCCAGTACCAAAGCGTCTCGCGGGCCGCCGGGATACTGGCGTTATCGCAATCGGCCGCCAGTACATCGATCACCGAACTTGAGCGCCAGTCCAGTTGCCAGCTGTTCGACCGCGCCGGTAAACGCCTGAGCCTCAACGCCCTGGGCCATCAACTGCTGCCCCAAGCGGTGGCCCTGCTCGACCAGGCCAAGGAAATCGAGGACCTGCTCAATGGCAAGTCCGGTTTCGGCTCGCTGGCGGTGGGTGCAACGCTCACTATCGGCAATTACCTGGCCACCCTGTTGATCGGCAGCTTCATGCAGATCCACCCGGAAAGCCAGGTCAAGCTGCATGTACAGAACACTGCGCATATCGTGCAACAGGTTGCTCACTACGAAATTGATCTGGGTCTAATCGAAGGCGACTGCAACCACCCCGACCTGGAGGTCCAGCCCTGGGTCGAAGATGAGCTGGTGGTGTTCTGTGCGCCTCAGCACCCCTTGGCCAAACGCGGCCAGGCGAGCATGGAGGAGCTCACCCATGAGGCCTGGATCCTGCGTGAACAGGGCTCGGGCACCCGCCTGACCTTTGACCAGGCCATGCGTCACCACCGCTCCAACCTCAACATTCGCCTGGAACTGGAGCACACCGAGGCGATCAAGCGCGCGGTCGAGTCGGGCCTGGGCATTGGCTGCATTTCGCGCCTGGCCCTGCGCGATGCCTTTCGTCGCGGCAGCCTGGTGCCGGTGGAAACCCCGGAACTGGACCTGGCCCGACAGTTCTTCTTCATTTGGCACAAGCAGAAGTACCAGACGTCCGCCATGCGCGAGTTTCTCGAACTGTGCAGAAGCTTTACTGCCGGCGTCAGCCGCAGCGACGAGATCGTCCTGCCGACCATCGCTTAAAGCAGGATCACCGCCCAGACCAGGCCGACCATGCTCAGGGCGACGAGCTGGGCGGCACTGCCCATGTCCTTGGCGTTCTTCGACAAGGGGTGGCGATCGAGGGAAATACGGTCGATCGCTGCCTCTACCGCTGAATTGAGCAATTCGACAATCAGCCCCAGCAAGCACACGGCGATCAGGATCGCCCGCTCGGCGCGGCTGACATCCAGCCAGAACGCCATCGGGATCAACAAGACGTTGAGCAGCACCAGCTGGCGGAACGCTGCCTCGCCGGTGAACGCGGCGCGCAGGCCATCGAACGAATAGCCGGCGGCATTGAAAATACGTTTAAGGCCGGTCTGGCCCTTGAAAGGCGACGACATAGAAGGTCACTTCATCCACTGAAAACGCTGCAGCCTAGTGTAGGCGGGGTTAAAAAAGCGTGAAGGCCAAAGGCCTTAACCGGCTGAAACCGATTCCAGTTGTTGCAGCAGCAAGGCGGCCTGGGTCCGGGTACGTACGCCGAGCTTACGGAAGATCGCCGTGACGTGGGCCTTGATGGTGGCTTCCGAGACGCTCAGCTCGTAGGCAATCTGCTTGTTCAACAAACCTTCACAGACCATGGTCAGCACCCGGAACTGTTGCGGCGTCAGGCTCGCAAGACCTTCACTGGCGGCCTTGGCCTCAGCAGACACATCGACTTTCTCGAAAGCCTGCGGCGGCCACCAGACTTCACCGTCGAGGACCTTCTGCACGGCGTCCTGAATCACTTCCAGGGGGCTGGACTTGGGAATGAAGCCACTGGCGCCGAATTCACGAGACTTCACCACGACCGCGGCTTCTTCCTGAGCCGAAACCATCACCACTGGAATCTGCGGATACTGACCGCGCAGCAGGACCAGGCCGGAGAACCCGTAGGCTCCAGGCATGTTCAGGTCCAGCAGCACCAAGTCCCAGTCGGCCTTTTCAGTCAGGCGGGTTTCCAGTTCGGCGATGCTTGCCACTTCAACCAGACGTACATCCGGGCCCAGGCCCAGGGTAACGGCCTGGCGCAGCGCGCTGCGAAACAGCGGGTGGTCATCGGCAATCAGGATTTCGTATGTGGCCATCGATCTAATGATCCTGTTCTGTGCAGGCGCAGGAAGGAAGAATAGGCGCCTGGCGGGCAACTCGGGGCTACGGCGACGCCGTATGCCCAACAGGCACATCGAGGCCAGGAAAAACAGCGTTTCAAGCCTTCGTCGTGCCCGAATCGGCGCCAAGGATGCCGAGCCCGGACCGGGTGGTCAAGTTCAATACCCGCCGCGCTCGCCGACCCTGGCCACCAATCTGCCCATTATGCAACAAAGTCCCGCGCCTGCCCCTTGTACTATAGGAAGGTATGCAAACGCTGGTGCACGGTATCCTGCTCATCCAGCGGCAATTGATGCTTGGCGCTCAGGTAATGGGTGGTAAACACATCCAGGTAGGCGTCCAGCGCTTGTGCTGCGCGTTGATCACCAGCCAGCTCCAGGCACATGGCCGCCACTTCGGCGGTGCAGAAGTGATCGTCACGCTTGGAGCGGCGCAGGCGATAGCGCGATATCTGCTCAGGTTGCAGGCTCAGCACCGGGAAGCGGTTGAGGTACGGGCTCTTGCGAAACATCTTGCGTGCTTCGGTCCAGGTGGCGTCCAGCAGAATGAACAGCGGACGCTTGCCCGGCGTACGTACCACCTCGTTGACCACCCGCCCAGGCTCGACGAACTCGCCGGGGAAGACGATGTAAGGCTGCCAGTGCGGTTGATCGAGCAAGGCCAGCAGCGACTCGTCGACGGCCGTTCGCTGCCAGCCGAATGCCGAGGTGTCGGCAATCAGGTCGGCGATCAGCCAACCGGTGTTGGTCGGCTTGAGTGGCTCGGTGTCATGCATCAACAGGCAAATGCCCGAGTCGGCCGGCACTTGCGGGCGCCAGGCGCATAGGCAATAGCTGAAAATGACCCGGCACTGCGGGCAGCGTGGCGCCCGAGAGCCGCGGGCAACGAAGGGTTTGACACTGCGTGCCAAGCGTTCGGCGCGCAGGCGCGATACGGCATGGCTCATGACTGGGCGCAACGTAAGCAAGAAAGGGATGGCACTGCACGGACTCGGCAAGACGGGAAACCCACGCAGTTTATCAGAGCCTGCTTACGGGTTGAGGGGAATTGCCGTGCAGCTATAGCGGCGACTCCCTATAATCTTCAACCTGTCGCTACCCGCTGGCATTGCCGTTGCGCCGTGACGGAACACCGTGCGCCGTTGTTGGTCCAATTGCCAGTTACCGAACCAGGAGAGATACATGCTGCGTTTCATCGTCCCGTCCCTGAGCCTGTTGCTCGCCCTGCCCCTGGCGGCCAATGCCGCGTCCAAGCAGGAATACGAGCTGAGCCAGATGCTGCAAAAAGTTGCCACGCAGAGCAGCGTGGGCACGCCGCGGGCGATCAACGAAGACATCCTCGACCAAGGCTATACCGTTGAAGGCAAACAACTGATCAACCACCTGAGCGTACGCGCCAGCCACGCCCAGCAAATGCAGGCCAACCCGGACAAGGTTCGCGACCAGTTGGGCGCCAGCGTGTGCAAGAACAGCGGTTTTCGCCAGTTGCTGGCCAAAGGCGCGGTGTTGACCTATCGCTTCACCGAGTACAAGAGCAACCGCATGGTGGGTGAACAAGCGTTCAATGCCGCCAGTTGTGGCCTGACCGTCAAGAAGTAACCGCCTTAGGCAACCCGCTCCCTGTCGCGCCGTTGTTTTTCATCGGCGCGCAGTTCGGCCACCAGGGCCTGGATGTACCGCGAGTGCCGCTCCCCTCCCCCCAGCCGCCGCAGGCACTCCTGTTCAAGGCTCAGGTTATTGGCCTGGGCTGCACGCTCCAGCAACTGGTATAGCTGCTCGTCGAGCTCTAGATCAAGCCGTTGCATGTTGCAGCCTCCCTGCACCGCGACTGTCGCTCTGAACTTCAGTTAACCACCCTCGCGCAATGATTGGATCCCAGCTGACGAGCGGTCTGTGCTCAAGCGCCGCCTGGTGGCGTGTCTCGCTCGTATCATTCGGCATAAACGCGTGTCAGGGTCTAGATTGATAGCAACCACCCTTCATTTTTCGGGCAAGCAAAGGGGGTTGCCCAGCGACGCTTTGCGCACATGAAGAACAATAAGTTGTATAGACCCATTACCACTGCACTGAGACCTTGCAGGTCTACTGCACTGCTCGGGGGTCACACTCGAGCCACGGCAGCCAGCGACACATGCAGTGTCGCGGCCGGGCAGCCCATTGCAGCCCGGTCAGAGGTTTTGCTGCAGAAGGAGACGCTTGAATGCCTTACCAACCGAACGAACTGCTTTCGAACCACTTCAAGGACAACGGAATCGACCTGAGCAAGATTGAAGAACAACTGAACCTGGTTGCGCCCAACAGCCCTAACCTGCCGCTGTACCGCGATATGATGCTGACGGTCCTGCGCATGGCCCACGATGACCGCAACCGCTGGAACGCCAAGATTACCCTGCAGGCCCTGCGCGAGCTTGATCACGCCTTTCGCACCCTGGAACAGTACAAGGGTCGACGCAAGGTCACGGTGTTTGGCTCGGCCCGCACCCCAATCGAGCACCCGATGTATGCCCTGGCCCGCGAACTGGGCGCCACCCTGGCGCGCTCCGACCTGATGGTTATCACCGGCGCCGGTGGCGGCATCATGGCCGCCGCCCATGAAGGCGCAGGCGTGGAGCACAGCCTGGGCTTCAATATCACCCTGCCGTTCGAGCAACATGCCAATCCCACCGTGGATGGCACCGACAAGTTGCTGCCGTTCCACTTTTTCTTCATTCGCAAGCTGTTCTTCGTCAAGGAAGCCGATGCCCTGGTGCTGTGCCCGGGTGGGTTCGGCACGCTGGATGAAGCGCTGGAAGTCCTCACCCTGATCCAGACCGGCAAAAGTCCGCTGGTGCCAGTGGTGCTGCTGGACTCACCAGGCGGCACCTTCTGGCAGGATGCCTTGAATTTCATCACCCGCCAGTTGGAAGAGAATCGCTACATCCTGCCCAGCGACATGAAGCTGCTACGCCTGGTGTACAGCGCCGACGAGGCCGTGGAGGAAATCAACCAGTTCTACAGCAACTATCACTCCAGCCGTTGGCTGAAGAACCAGTTCGTGATCCGCATGCAGCATCCGCTCAGCGAAGCAGCGCTGTTTGATTTGCAGGAAGGCTTTGCGGACTTGCGCCTGAGTGGCCACTTCCATCAGCACGCTTATGGCGGCGAACACCATGACGAAGCGCGCTTCAGCCACCTGACGCGTCTGGCGTTTGCCTTCAACGGTCGCGACCAGGGCCGCCTGCGTGAATTGGTGGATTACATCAACCTGTCGGAAAACTGGGCCAAGCCTGAACCCATGCATACCACCCAGCGGGCTCGTGAAGCGCTGAAAGTTACCTAGGGTCAGTCATCCAGCCCTCGGCCGCTTAACAAGCGGCCGACAGCTTCCATGGAAAAACCACGGTAGACCAGAAAACGGGTTTGCTGTGCGCGGCTGCGCTGATCGGTCGGCAACTGACCAGCGAACTTGCGTTGCCAGACGTCCAGCAACCGCGCCAACCAGTCCACCCCACATTCACGCAGGGCCTGATCGATATCGCTACGGTGCAGCCCGCGCTGGCCCAGCTCTTCACGAATACGCGCCGGGCCATAGCCCGAACGTGAACGGTAGCTGATGAAGCTTTCCAGGTAACGGGCTTCGCTGAGCAGGCCCTCTTCCGTCAGACGGTCGAGCTCCTGGTCAATCAATTCGGGGGGAGCGCCGCGCTGACGCAACTTGCGCGTCAGCTCGACTCGACCGTGCTCGCGACGTGCGAGCAGGTCCATGGCTGTCCGCCTTACGGCGACGGGAGTATCGAGTACGGCGGACATGGGTGCGATCAATAATCAGCGTTAGCGTCAGCCAGGTCTTCCGGCTCAGCCTCGGCTACTGCAGCTTTACCAGCTGCTTCGACAGCACCGGCGTTGAGCAGCTTGTCGCGGATCTGCTTCTCAAGGGTGGCAGCGATTTCCGGGTTCTCCTGGAGGAACTTGGCCGAGTTGGCCTTGCCCTGACCGATCTTGCTGCCCTGGTAGCTGTACCAGGCACCGGATTTTTCCAGGAAGCCGTGCAGCACGCCGAGGTCGATGATCTCGCCATTGCGGTAGATGCCCTTGCCGTAAAGGATCTGGAATTCAGCCTGACGGAATGGTGGCGCAACCTTGTTTTTGACGATCTTGACCCGGGTTTCGCTGCCGACCACTTCGTCGCCTTCCTTCACCGCGCCGGTACGGCGGATGTCGAGACGGACCGAAGCATAGAACTTCAGCGCGTTACCACCGGTGGTGGTTTCCGGGCTGCCGAACATCACGCCGATCTTCATGCGGATCTGGTTGATGAAGATTACCAGGCAGTTGGCGTTCTTGATGTTACCGGTGATTTTACGCAGCGCCTGGGACATCAGACGAGCCTGCAGGCCCACGTGCATGTCGCCCATTTCGCCTTCGATTTCGGCCTTGGGTACCAGGGCCGCCACGGAGTCGACGATGATCACGTCAACGGCGTTGGAACGCACCAGCATGTCGGTGATTTCCAGAGCCTGTTCGCCGGTATCCGGCTGCGAGACCAGCAGGTCGTCGACGTTGACGCCCAGCTTGCCGGCGTATTCCGGGTCCAGGGCGTGCTCGGCGTCAACGAAGGCACAGGTAGCGCCCATCTTCTGCGCCTGGGCGATCACCGACAGGGTCAGGGTGGTTTTACCGGACGACTCAGGGCCGTAGATTTCGACGATACGGCCTTTAGGCAGACCGCCAATGCCCAGGGCAATGTCCAGGCCCAGGGAGCCGGTGGAAATGGCCGGAATCGCCTGGCGCTCGTGGTCGCCCATGCGCATGACCGCGCCTTTACCGAATTGACGCTCGATTTGCCCCAGGGCCGCAGCCAAGGCGCGCTTCTTGTTGTCGTCCATTGAAGTCCTCACGTAATCGATAGGGCCTGACGGCCAGAACACCTGTATAAGTAGCCAGTATTATTCCACAGGGTTTTCTTCCCGCCTACCCCCGATGTGCATTTACTCTGCACCAAGCTGTAACAAGCCCTCTAGCGCGGCGATTACCGTTTGTCGGCGCACCGCATCACGGTCGCCGTCGAAGTGCCGGCGCTCGCTGCTGACATGGCTGCCGTCGGCCCAGGCCAGCCATACGGTACCCACCGGTTTTGCCGGCGAGCCGCCATCGGGCCCGGCCACGCCGCTGACCGCCACGGCAAAGCGCGCGCCGCTGGCCGCTTGGGCGCCGCGGACCATGGCCTCGACCACTTCCTGGCTGACCGCCCCGACCTCGCCGAACAACGCCTCGGGCACCGCCAGTTGGCGAGTCTTCTGGCTGTTGGAGTAGGTCACGTAACCGGCTTCGAACCACGCCGAGCTGCCCGAAGTGCGGGTGATGGCCTCGGCGATGCCGCCTCCGGTGCAGGATTCGGCAGTGCTCACTTGGGCATTGAAGCGGCGCAAATGTTCCCCCAGGCGGGCGGAAAGCGCAGTGATCGGGTCCATGGCAGGCTCCTTGAAAGTCTGCCGCTTACCCTACACCAGCCGCGATCAGCTACACAGTCTCATTGCGCCAGCGCCCGCACGTAAGCCTGGCAAGCGCGCAAGGCGATCAGTCCGCGGTCACCGTCGTCGGTGATGGCGACAATTCGTCGAGCATGCGCCGGGTCAAGTCGGGCGCGTACGGGGTCATGATCCAGGCTGCCGGCGCCGGCGGCGGCAGGCACGCCGGCGCAACCGGCGGCGTCGCGCTCGACCAGGACCGACAGCCGCAGGTCAGCAGTAGCCAGGCGATCACGCAGGCGTGCCTGAGTCTGTTGGGCATCGAATAACTCCTGATAATGTTGCTGCTCACTGACTTCCAGCCGTTGCGCCAGCCCCTGGCGTTGCAGGCGTTCGGCGACCAGTTGCGCGGCCGCGGATTCAGCCTGGGCTTGCCACTCCCGTCCATGCTGTTCGGCTTGCTCCGCCAGTTGCCGGCCCATGCGCCAGCCCTGGACCTGCCAGGTCAGCGCACAGGCCAGCAGCGTCAGCAGCAGGCATGCCCCCGACTGCACGCGGCTCAACACAGCACCTCACGGGCCCGGGCCCACAGTTTCAGGCGGTCCTCCAGGCCATTGAGCCCGCCGTTGATATGCCGGGTGATACGGTTGAACTCGCTGCGGTCAGCCAGTTGATTGAGGCCGCGCGAGTGCCAGAACCAGGCCGCAGACTCGGCTGCCCATTGCGGTTGTTCGAGCAATTGCGGCTGCTTGAGCAGGCGCTCGTCGCCAAACAGGGCCATGCTGCAGGCCCGGTAGTTGTTGCGCCCGGTGACCTGAATCAGGCCGCGGCCGCAGTACAGCTGACCGTCGCCGTCAGCCTCGGGGGTATTGCCCAGGCGCAGGGCCAGGGTGCCGGTGTCGTAGCGCGCCAGGTAGCGGTCATTGCCCAGTTCCTTGACGTAGCGTAACTGGCCGGACTCATGGCCGACCTGGGCGAGGAAGGCCGCTTGACGCCGCGGGGTATCGATTTCCCAACGGACCATGGCGGCATTTATCGCAGAAACAAAAACGCCCGCTTGCTGGCGGGCGTTGGGGAACATCAACTGCAGCGTTTTTTCAGTTAGCGCCATTGATACCTCATACGTATTGCTTAGTCCATTCAACGAGAGACACCGCCTTTGCGCGGCCTGGCGCCCTTGGCCCGAGCCTTGCCCTGCTTGCCAGCATTGCATTCGACCGTGGTCGTCCAGCCGGACGCCGTGAACACCTGCTCCACCGACTCCACCAGGTACTCACCATCGAGCCCGATCTTGAAGCCCTTCAACTCCACGCTCCGTTCGGTGAACAGATCTGTACGCCCGGGCATATCCAGTCGGACACTGGCGGTACTGCGGTTGAGCGCCGCCAGCTTGGCTTTGGCCACCTGCTCGGCGCAGGCCTTGTCGGGGTAAAGGTGGCGGTCGGTGTGAACCGGCGCCACCCCCTGCGGTGTCTCGGCGTTCGCCAGGTCGACCACCATGAGCTGGCCACTACGCTTGTCCTGATGACGGGTCTGGACCGCCTTGTAGGTCCCCTTGTCGGCCAGGCGAAACTGCCAACGCGTGACATCCGCCCGACGCACGCCGACAACGCCAAGCGCCTTGCCACTAGCGCTCTGACCGCCCTGACGCGGTAGCACCAGCAGGATGCCGTCGCCGACCTTGGCCGTGCAGTCGTACTGTTTGGCCAAACGCGTGATGAAGTTGAAGTCCGATTCGTTGAACTGATCGACCCGCAGCACCCTGGTCACCACCGGACACGCTGGTTGCCAGCCGTTACGCGCGGCGATATCACGCACGATCTGCTGCAACGGGATGTTCTCCCAGCTGCCGCTGCGCGTGGTCTTGCCGGTACCGCGCATATCGCTGGCCTTGCCACGAATAACCACGCTGTCGGGTGGCCCGGTCAACTCGACTTCATCCACGGTGTAGCACCCCAGACGGGTCAACGTCTGGCTGGCGTACCCCAGGTGAATCTCGATCAGCGCGCCACGCGCGGGCAAGGTCACCGCACCGTCGCGATCATCGATACGCAGCTCGAAATCATCCGACTCCATGCCAGGCTTATCCGAGGTGCGCAGTAGCAACAAGCGATCATTGATCACGGTGGTAATGTCGTTGCCATCGGCGACAACACGAAAAACAGGTTGCATGGCTCATGCTCCAGAAAAGCAGCCCCCGCACGGGGCGGGGGCTGCTGGTTGCACGGCAGGCCGGGGTGTCAGTCCCATAGCTGTACCGTGGCATCGGCAGCGGCGGTCAGGTCTGGCAATTGAACCAGCACCCCGGCGCGAAAAGGCTGGGGTTCGTCGGCCAGCCCTTGATTGGCATTGAGCACCGCCTCGACGCTGCCATTGAGATGCCCGTAGTAGTGTTGGCAAAGGGTATCGAGCACGTCTCCTTCAGAGGTTCTGCAGGTCGTCGCCATAGCTCACAAACTCCAATGTAAAGCCCTGCTTTCTGGGGATGCCCCCCGCCAACAGGTTGCTCTGATCTTCATCGATGCTGAGCAGGCACCAGTTACCCAGGACCTCGCCGTAACCGGTGATCAGACTTAAGGGGCGCAACAACCGTCCGATGCTGCGCAACGTCTGTAACTGACCCAGGCCGCTCTTGAAGGTGGGAAATATCACGCCCCGAATATTGATTTTTTCCTCGCCCAGGCTCACCGCCTGCTGGGCGGCACTGCGCGTGAGACGCTCCTGGCCGACCCAGCGAAAGCTGGTCTGGCGCCGCAATTCTTCGAAGGCTGCCGTGTCGAGGTTGAAGTAGTAACCCGGCGACTCACCATCCAGCGGTTGCAGGATCAACAGGTGCGGGAAAGGTTTGACCGCCTCCGCGGCTGGGGTGACGGTAGGGGCGAAACTGCCGGTGGGCAGAATATTGCCCAGCGATGGGCTGATCTTGCCGGCAATTCGGTTGATCGTCGCTGCTGCCTTGGCCGCCTGCTCGCCGAATGCCTGAACCCGCTCCTGAACCTGCACCACTACTGCCAATCCCTGATCGTATTTGGCCGAGACGCGGTTAACGGCCGCTTGTGCGCTATGGATGGCGCGCATCGTACGTTGCAGCTTTGCCCCGATAACCGGCCCGACAAAAGGGATGGCCTCAAGCTCGGCAACAGCGCCGCTGATGTCGCTGACAGCGCCGTTCATCGGTGCCAGCATGTCATCGGCGCTACGCCGCCCCGCCTGCCCTGCCGCCACCACGAAGCGCAGCGCCGACTGTAGCTGCTGCATGTAGGTCATGGACTCTCCTTAAACGTAAACATGGGGAACGTCGGACAACTGCCGAGAGTTCGCCATGCGCATCAGTTCCTCGAATTCACGGCGGACCATGGCCTGCAGGTTCTGGGCGAGCAGCATCGGGTCGGTGACGCTGCCCTGGACCGTGATGGGCATGCTGGGGGTAAAGGTGAATTGCTGGGTAACCGATTGCGGCTGGCCAAGCCCTTCGCCCACCGGCTTTATCGGCGCTGGCAGGGTGTCGTTTGCAGGCGTTGCACTCACCAGTGAACGCGCCACCTCACCCGGTTGTGCAGCCACCGGTCTAGTGGGTTGCGCCTGGGTGTCGGCAGGCTTTTCTCCCTCAGCGCAAGACACCATGCGCTTGCCCAGCCAGCCACCGATTGCATCACCCGCCATCCCACCGAGCATGGCGCCAATGGATGTTCCGATTACCGGGACGAACGAGCCCACCACGCCACCAATGACCGACCCCACCAGACCGCCAGCAGCCGCACCGTAACCCTCGGCTTTTTCTTCCGGGGTGTCGGCAGTCATGAACGTTGCAACAGTATTGATACCCGACGTGAGCAAGGCCGGGCCACGAACGCCCTTGATCGCCGCACCAATCTTGCCGGCAGCACCCACCGGGCTGGCGGGAGGCGCTGGCGGCGGTGTGGACGGACGTGGCGCAGGCGCCGGGCGCGTCGGAGCCCGCCGAGTCGATGCGCGAGGCTGGCGTTGCGGTGCCCTGCGTTGCGACGTCCGGCCTTGCGGTGCCTTTCGCCCGTTGCGGGTCGGCTTGCGGCACTGACCCGGCTTCCTCACGCAGCAGCCAATGTCACTGGCATTGACGACAAACACATTGAGCGGGTTATTGAGCACATTTACGTTCGACAGGTCAGTGCCCTGCCCTGGACCGCCCGCAGCCCCCTCCGGCGTCGGCTTGCGTTTGAGCCTGTTCAAAAGGCCCTTGGCAGCTTCACCACCTTTGAGTGCCAGCAAGGTCGTACCGAGCACCGTGGCACCCGCTACCAACCACTTGAGCGCATCCGGAGCGGCCGTGAATTCTTTGGCCATGGCAGCCACGCCCAAGGCCAAGCCATCCGCCAACGGCCGCAGGGAATCACCCAAGCTGCGTAGCGCCTCATCGACCGCGTTGGACGCTTCGCTCAAACGCTGATCAGAAGTTCCACGGCGTGCAAGCAAATCCCTGTCGAGCACGCCCTTGGCACCCGAGGCTTCGGTACTGCCTAGTGCCTTGTCCAACGTTTGGTTCTGCGCTGCGGACAGACTGTCGGCAGCGCCTTCGCCCGTTCCCTTGCGCTGAAACACTATGTGCTCCAGCGCTTTCTCCAGCTCATCCGGCCCGCTCACCTGAGGTTTTTTCTGAACCTCGCCGACCAGGCGTGCCGCCTCCTTGGCTGACACATCCTGGCCAACCGCGAATCTGGCCGCCACGGGGGCGTAAGCAAGGGCTTTATTCAAGCCCATCCCCGTGTCGAACAACTGCTTGATCAGCTCAGCTGCCTGATTGCGCTCCATCCCTGTTGCGTCGGTGATCGTCGTCACCTTGGCGATGATTGCCTGCTCTTGCGCCGAAGGTTCTGCACCATCGGCCACCCCTGCGCTGATGGCAAGATCGCGGGTGATCTTCTGATACTCAGCGCTGATCTGGGTGGGTAGCAGCAACACCCGCGAACGTTTCAATACCTCGCCAACGAGCGGAATGTCCTCAATGACCTTCAGGTTGTCCCGTTTGGGTGCTGTATCCGTTGCCGGCGGCCCGGCCTTGCCCACAGCCACCACGATCTGCTGCTGACGAAACCTGCCCAGCGCAACGACCTGCCGCTCAAGCAGGTTGAGCGTTGCCTGCAGGTAAGGGCGCAACTCGCCCAGCCAGTCCAGGCTGCCTTGCGGTGCAGACGTTGCGCCGTTGCGCAAGCTGAAGACTTCAGCGTAAATGCTCTCCAGAACGTTGGTATTTTCCTTGATACGGTCTTCGATCGACTTGAACGCAATACCTACCGTAAATGCGACGGCGGCACCGAGTTCCAGTTTCAATGCCGAATTGCTCGTCATCTGATTCCCCCTATAGCCACGCCACAGGCTTAATCCGTGAGCCACCAGAGCATGTCGCTGAACGACATGCTCATGATTTCGGCGGCGGAAAAGTTCAGCTCCCTGGCCAATCGCTTTGCCGCCGCCTTCTGCCCATTGGGGTCAAACCTCGTCGTCTTGCACCAGGCGAAAATACCCGGCCTGCAAGCGGCCATAGTCTTTCAGGGCTAGCCCTTCGAGGTCCTTGACCCCCACTTCGGCCAGCGAGGCGAAGAGGTTCAGTTCCCGTTGCTCATCGTCACTGTTAGAGGCCGATTGCGCGGCACGAATGTCGCGTACGGTCGGTGCACGCAGCGACAGGCTGTCGACTTGCACGCCATTGGCCTCGGACGGTTTACTGAGTGTCACGACAACGCGTTCGGTGCTCACGGCCAGCCAACTCGGGGTCTTGTTTGCTTGATTCATGACAGCTCCTTACAGGCCCAGGGCCGAACGTTGGGCGACAAGCTGATCGACGCCATTGATGACGCGCTTCATACCGATCGGATCGATTTCGTAGACCAGGCGGCCATCGACTTCGAGCTTGTAATAGGTCACGGCCACGTTGTGCTTGATCTCGGCCTTGTCGCCCGGCTTCCAGTCGCCCATGTCGACTTCTTTCAGCGCCCCGCGCAAGGTGACGATGACCGGGGTGATCTTGCCTTTGAGGCCTTTGAAGGCACCGCGGAAGGTGCCGTTGAACGCCGAGCCGTCGGCCAGGCCGAAGAACTTCAGCGACTCGCGACGAACGCCAGTGGTGACAAAACCGGCTTCCTGCTTTTCCATGCCCATGTCGATCTCGACCGGCATGTCCATGCCGCCGGCACGGTGCTCCTCCATCTTCAGGGTGAGCTTTGGCAGGGTCAGGCTGGGGACGTCACCTTGAAAGCTGACGCCATCGACGAACAGGTTCAGGTTCGCCAGGGTTTCGGGAATCATTGCCATGGTTATTGCTCCTTAAGCGGCTTGGTCGAGGACTTCGGTCAACCATTGGTTGGTGACCTCGACACGGAAATTCGGGTTCTCGGCTGGCGGCACGTCGGTGAAACGGATGTTCCAGTACACCTTGCCCTGCTCCAGCTGGCTGGCGGTGTTCAGCTCGGGGTCGGCGAACACTTCGAAATTGATGATCGCGCCCTGGGCTTTCAGATCACGCATGAACGCCTGCAGGCCTTCGGTCACATCCTTGACGTAGGTCGCGGTAATCGAGCGGTCCACCGCCCACTTGTGGCCGTAGAGGATCGCGTCCATGACAATGTCCATGGTCCGCACGCGGGTGACGAAGGCCCACTTCGGGTCGCTGCTCAGGGTGCGGTTGCCCCACAGGCGCAAGCCGTCATCGCGGATCACGGTGGTGATGTTGGCGTTGTTCAGCAGGTTGGCCCGGCAGGTCGCGTCGCCATCCAGGTACTCGATCGAGCGGCTGGTACCGGTGATGCCGACGAACGCCTTGTTCGACGGCGAGGCCCAGAAGCCGTACTCGCTGTCGGTCCAGGCGAACAGGCCGGCAACCCAGGCCGAAGCCGGTGCATCAAGGGTTGCGTTCTTGCCGGTGTCCCAGTACTGCACACCCGGGTCGACCAGGTAGGCACGCTTGGCGCCGAAGTTCTCGGCATAAGCGATCGCCGCTTCGTCGGTGCTGTTCGGGCCATCGATAATGGCCAGGCCGCGCAACTTGTCGGCCAGGGCCACCAGGGCGGTACCAACCGCCAGGGTGGAGCTGTGCTTTGGCGTTACCAGCAGGCGTGGCTGGGCGTTGAAGCGGCTTTTGCCGTCCAGCAGCGCCTGCAGGCCGGTGCGTTTGCCATCAGCCAGCACGCCGCCGATGATTGCCGAGGTCTGCGCCACCTCCTCTTCGAGCTTGGCCACGCCGCAGGCGACGATAACCGCCTTGGCGCGGCTGTAGATGGCCTGGCAGGCCCGGGTGATCGGCGCATCGGCGCCGAACGCGGCGATGGCTTCACGTTCGCTGGTGATCAGCACCAGGTCATTGGCCTTGGCGCTTGCGCCCGGGCCTTCAGTGAAGGTATCGACCAGGCCGATGATCGAGGAAGAAGGCAGCGCGATGGTGCGTGCGCCGGTGTCGACGTTGGTTACGGTAACGCCGTGGAAGAATCCACTCATGGGTAAGTCTCCAGAAATGCGAAGGCCCCGCGGTGCGGGGCCTTCAAAGGGTTTGTTGCGGGTAAGAAAAAGCCCCGGCGGTGCGGGGCTTTATTGGACTTGTTCGGCGATCCACGGCGGCGCTACCGGCCGCTGCCGGGTATCGGGGAATACCTCAGACTGCGGCCAGTCTCGAAGAGACTGACGGTAGCCCAGCAACACTGCTATCTGCTCAGGGGTGTTGGTGGTCGCTAAGCTCAAGCTCTGCTCTTCGCTGTAGCGCGCCACGAGCCATTGGGTAGCAACCAGTTGGCTGTCGCGCCACTTGCGCTCCATGGCCGCCACTTCTTCCGCGCTCAGCGGTGGTGGGTCGATGAGAATCGGTACCCCGTCCACATCGAGCCCGATTCGCTTCCCTAATTCCAACCCCTTCTTGAGCGCCTGATACTGCTTGTCAGTCAGCGCCACCGAATCGGCAGGCATTTCAGAATGAACACACGGCGCGTAGAAGCCGCCGCTTGCATGACTATAGAAGATGTGCATGGTTACTTCCCGATGGCGAACCAGACAACGCCGTAATTGCCGAGCGCCTGATTGGTGAAGATTCGATACTTGGTCTTGTCCAGAAAGCTGCCCATGAACGTGGGAGCAGTATCGGTTACCTGTACAACTTGTGCCCACATCGGCCACAGGCCATAGCCCGCGTTAGGGAACGCCAGCGGCATGGTTATGTCCGATCCTTGGCTACCGCCAGAAACAAACAAGCCGCCCCACTGGACCACTAAACCACCCAGAAACTCAGGAAAGACAATGAACCCGGAGCTACCAATGCTCATCAGAAAGCCCCAACGAAGCTTTTTAGGTGTGACAAACGTGGTGTCATCAACTCCTGCGTTAACCATTGCCTGAGTCGCTACTTTCGCCACACCCAACACGGTCTCGGTCGCTTGGATAACGGCTTTATAAATCGCCTGAAAAACTCCTTTGGGCGTCATCCACTTACTGCTACTTACCCCCGCTTCCGCCTCGGCCTGGCTGGCTTTGTCCATCGTATTGACTGCGTCGGTGATGCCGTATCCCGCCAGCGTCTGCGGCAGCTGATGCAGATGGCTGAATTCGATGTTCGAGGTGTCCAGCGCGGTAGAGGTGGTTTCCCACACAATCGGGTTAGTCCCGGCCTTGGAGCGACGAATGAACAAATTGCCGTTTGAAGCAGCGATGCAAATTGCCGTCGCATTGGGGTTATGCCGAACCCAATCGACCCCATTGAAATAGCAATTCTGAGCCAAGACCGATTCCGAAACAGACGACAGGAATCCGTACAAACCCGCATGAACATCCAGGCTTCCACCAGGTAGAGGGTTCAGGTTGGGAATCGCATCCACGATGCCATACCCGGCCAGGGTTGTCGGGTTGAAGCCCTCCTGCACAATGCCACGCTCATTGGTTCTGACCTTCGTGAAAGTGCCTACTGTCTTGTTTGGCGGCAGCACGCTCAAAATCAGCGAGTCAACGTACTCACGGGTGGCCAGCACTACGGCCGGGTCAATCTTCAACTGCACATTGGCAGTACTGGTCACGATAATGTTGAGCCGCACCACCTGAGTCTTGCCGGTGCCCTGATTGAGCAACGGCTTGAAACTCGGCGCACAGTTGGCCACCGCAACCAGGTCACCGTCAGCGTCATACAGGCCGATTTCGCGAATCCACCACCCCCCCACATCCGGCGGTATCACCTGCTCGGCGATGATGACGCTGGCGTTGTCCGGGTCGACCTTGACCTGGTTGAGCGGTGCCCTGCGGCGTTCGTTGATGAGCTTTTTCTGATCCCTCGACGGGATCGGGTCGGTCAGGTTGGCATCGCCAACCCCCATTTGTGCAAAGGTCCAAGGCACGCCCAGGGCGTTGGCATTGGCCTGTTTGGCCTCCCCCACCGCCGTGAGGATGGCGAAGAACTGGCTTGTCTGGTCTGTCATGAGTACACGTCCAGGGTTTCAATTTGGTGTTCGCGGCCAACATGGCCGTAGCTGCCGCTGACTTCGATGTCGCGTGAGGCCGGCGGATAGATGTCGATTTCATCGCCTTCAGAAAGGCTCACTCCCAGGCGCAAATAACCATTGCTCGCGAGCGTGATCGCCAACCCAGTCAGGTGGCGGCTGACCGGCTTGGCGTCTTCGATCAGCCGGGTCAGTTCCAGGTACATCTCTTCGGAGATTCCGTTCTCCAGCACCCCGACCTGAAGCGCAAAGGTACCCGGCACACCTTGCGGTACCGTCTGCCACCACTCCTTCACTTCAATCAGGTAACCCAGCGGCTCCACCACCCGGCGAAGCGCACCGATGGTGCCCTTGTGTGCATGCACGTAGAACGCCGAGCGGATTACCGAACGCTTGATTGCCTCTGGCCAGGTTTCATCCCAGCGGTCTACCGACCAGGCCCAGGCCAGTTGATGCAACAGGTGCGCCGGGCAGGTGTCGGGGTTGTACAGCGCACGCAGGGGGACTTCGGTGGTTTCAACGCCGGCGGCCTCGATGGCGTGTTCGAGATCGGTACTGTTGAGCGGGAGCAGGCTGTCCATGTCAGCTCCCCCGGGTCACGGTGACCCCGTCGCACCAGGCCGCTTGCGCCTGGGTCGGGCGGATGTCGGTCCAGTTGTTCAGGTCGACCCGGCTGACGCCGTTGATATGCAACTGGGCATCCACGCCCGAGCGGGCCACTTCAGCACCCAGGCGTCGGCGCGGATTGATCCAGGCTTGCAACCGGCGTTTGCACTCGGCAAGCGTCGCTTCGATTTCCGGACCGCTACCGCTCATGTGCACCACCGCATCAATGCGATAGCGCAGGATTTGCGCACTTTGCACCGTCAAGCGGTCGCCAACCGGGCGCACGTCATCGTCATTGAGCTTGAGCCGCACGGTTTCCAGCAGCGCTGCTGCGGCACTGCCATCGCCTTCGAGCGCCAGTACCGTCACCACTACCTGAGCCGGCGACGGGCTTTCGGCCGTGGCATCAGCCACCTGGCCGGACGCATTGCGGGCATGCAGGATGTAACTGTTGCGCGGGCCGGCGGTGGTCAGCCCTTCATAGACCAGTTGCACCCGCTCACGCAGGGCATCGTCTGCTTCGAGCACCTGCGGCGCTGGCGGCACCGTGTTTGTGTCCCCGGCCTGCACCACCAGCCGCTGCAGTTGCACATTGGCCGCCAGTTGGTCCAGGTCGGAACCTTGCGCATAGGCCAGTAACAGCGCCTTGGCGGCGTCGTTGACCCGTGCGCGGTTGAGCAGCTTGCGGTAGGCACCGACTTCCAGCAGTTTGTTCACCGGGTCGCTTTCGACTACGGCGTCCCAGTTGTCGCCCATATGCGACCGGAAGGTCGCCAGGTCGGTCTGGAAGAGCGCCTCGAAATCGAGGTCTTCCAGCACCTGCGGCGCGGGCAGCGCCGAAAGATCCACACTACTCATGCCGTTACCTCCCGGCCTGCTGCAGAAACGAAAACGCCCCGAAGGTCGGGGCGCTCAAACATGCTCCAGACTCTCAGGCGTTGCCGACACCGACCACGCTGGCGCGAATGGCGGCAATAGCCTGATCGGCAATGGCTTCAGCCTCATCGTGGCTGCTGGCCTTGAGCGCGGACTGTTTGCCCTTCAGGCGGGCGGCGCGAATGGCATACAGGGCGGCTTTCCAGGCATTTGCCTCAGTGAGGATGCTTTCGGCCGCTGCTTGCGGTGGCAGGTTGGCGGCGTCTGCCCAAGCCTTTACAGCCGGTGGCATTTCTCCTGCGAAGTGAATTGCTTCGAAAGCCTTGGCTTCTTCCTCGGCCAACTGGTATTCAGCCACCCGCAAGGAGTCACCAAGCACAGCAATACGTGAATGATCTGCAGCCAGATCGATTTGCTGGGCTACAACGACAAGCGCGGCAGCCAACGGCAGTGCTTCATAGTCGTAGCCGGCGTAACTGGTGCCACCGTGAGTTACAAAGAGGTTTTGCTTTTGCATGTTGAATCCCTACAAGGTGGCCAAGTTGGTCAGGACGTTACTCAAATCCTTGGACGGTGTACCACCAGCCACGCCGAAAATGTAGCGACCAGGGAAAGCGGCAGGAAAGCTAGTTGTAACCGCTTGAAAAATCACTGCATTGTTGTGATAAAGCATCAAATATCCGGAAAAATCCGCAGCCATCTGTACATCGCACGCTGCAAGCTTGAGTGCTTGGCAAGCAACGATCTGGACACTGTAGGACTTGAGCATGATATTGGCCGTCCCTACCGGCGGCGGCGTAACTCCGGACGGACTTGGCAGGGTCAGCGTAATATCCAGAAAACCCAGGCCTTCCCCTGACGCCAATACGAAGCCCGACAGGCCGTTGTTTCCATCTCCGGCGAGGTAATAACTGATATTGAACTTACGTTTAACACCAGGGGTATCGCTGCAAATATTGAGTTTATTCAGCGACACAAGCAGAGCGCCGCTATGCGTGTAGTCGCTCATCAGGCGGACGTTACAGACACCGCCCACCGGAGTACTGGCTACTGCTTGGTTGATAGTTTTGAAAGGCTCTTGTGCACTTCCGACGCCCTTATCATTGCCTGCTAGAAAGTCGACGAACCACGATCGTTCCATATTCGGCACAGCGGCAACAGCCGACGCAACCGCCGCATCAATCCCCGCCTTCTTGCCATTGAAGTAACTGATCAAATCAGTCGTTTTCGTCACCAAATTGGCAACATCAGTCTCAAGACTCATCGGTCTTATGCTCCGTGCATGTTTTCAATAACGAGCTTCTGCAGTGCGATGACCGCCGCTGCATTGCTCACCGTAGCGCTCAACAGGCCGTCGCGGTCTGTGCTTTGGCGTTGTTCCACCGCTTTCATACGTTCGATCAGGTTGGCAATCTGCTCACCTGCGATCCGCTGGCGAGTGGCTTGATCATCCAGCCGGTCCTGCTGCTGCAAACCGCGCAGTTGCTCAGCGATCAACGCCGATGCCTGGGCCGCCAGCGGCGCCGCCAAGGTCAGGTTGAGCCCGGTCGCACCGCTGACGATGGTCACGCTGTTGGCCGGCAAGGCCGCCAGTGACAGGTCGTAGGCGAGCAGTAGGTCGGTTCCTGAAGGCTTGTAGGCCAAGGCTTCGGTCGGGTGTGACCACACCGCCAGCAAGGTGCCGTCGCTGAGCAGGAAGCCGACTTCACGCACCCAGAAAGCACGATCGCCATCCGCTACCGCAGTGAGGTGAAGCTGGTTATTGCCCATGCGCTCACCACCGGAAATGGGGTATTTAGCGGTCTGCGCTTTCAGGCTTTTCTGCTCGGCATTCGGTGTGTAGCCCGACGTGCCCAGCACCACATGGCTGATTTCAGCCGCCAGGCCGGTGTTGTCCGCCCGCCAGATCGCGGCCAGGCCGGCCTTGGTAATGACAGGTTGCAAGGGGGTACTCATAGCACTGCCTCCATCGTGCCGCGCACGACGATACGGGCCCGCGCCGCGTTGGCGAGCTGCAGACCCTGTTGCGCATTGATTGGAACGCCCATAGCCTCGGCCGATCGCCGAACCAGGGCACAGAAGTTGGCGGCGTTGGCCAGGCGCAGGCCGCCGTCAAAGCCGGCGCCCAGGCGAAACTGATAATGGCTGCGCTCGTTTTTCGCCGCATCGACCAGGGCGCGCAGCCGGGCATAGAGCTGTGGCGAAAGAATCGAGCCCTCGCCTGGGCGGTTGTCGTTGGCCCAGGCGGTCAGCTCGAAGGTGTAGGGTGCGGCACCGGGAATCTGTTGCCACTCCCTGAATTGCGAATTGACCCGCACCGCCTTGAGCACCCGGCGCACCGCGCCTACCGTGCCCTTGGTCTTGTGCACCGGAATCGCCTCGTGAATCAGCTCACGTTGCTGCGCTTCGGATTCGGCCGCTTCCCAACCATCGACCTTTAGCGCCCAGGCAAGCCAGGGTAGAAAGTTGGGCGGGCAACGTGCCGAGTCGGCCACACCGTGGATGATCTGCGCATCGATGTTCAGGTCGCAGGCTGCCAATAAGGCTTGCTCAAACGCTGTCGAGTTGTGCGGAAGCAGGCTCATGTGACCACCTCGGTGCTCAAGGTGATGCGGCGACAACTTGGATAGTGACGTTTGTCGCTGATGACATCCGCAGTCGGCTGGGTAATTCGCACCCGCCGAACACCCGCGGTATGCAGCGCGGCGTAAATGGCCGAAATCGGCAACAGCCCCTGCAGTTGCCTGGCCTGGGCGATAGCGCCATCCAACGCGGCCCGCACCTCGGCTTCGACCACCAGTGGATCCGGCCCGGCTTCCAGCTCCAGGGCCGCCACCACGCTGAACTCGGTCGGCTGGCCAAGCTGCACGCGCGGCCGGTCGGTCAGCGGGCGCACGTCCTCAGCCGAAAGCGCAGCCTCCACGGCGCCAACCAGCTCGTTGCCCGGCACCGGGCTGTCAATTCGAGGCAGAACAGCCAGCGCCACATCGCCCGGCAAGGGCTTGTCCAACCCGGCGTCATAGTCACACACCAGGACAATGGCGCCGGCCGGCAGTTGCGCCTGCAGCGCGGCACTGATCGCCACACCCTTGAAGGTTGGCGAATCCACCGACACGCTGGCGACATTGGCCGACGCGCTAAGCCCATGGAATTCGTAGGCGCCGCGACTGCCGGCTACCGATAAAGCTTCCAGCGACAAGCGGGTGCGGTAGCGCAACTCGCTATCGCCTTCCAGCACCGCCGCCACTGGGGGCACGGCATCGGGATCGGCAGGCGTAATCACCAGGCGCCGCACGCCATAGTCGGCCGCGCGATTGTCCAGGTCCGCGCCCTTGGCATAAGCCAGCAGGCTGGCCTTGGCCGCATCGTTGACCCGGGCCCGGCCGAGCAGCTTCTGATAGGCTGCCACTTCCAGCAGTTTGACCACCGGGTCGGACTCCAGCAGCGCGCTCCATTGATCGCCCATCTGCAGACGAAAATCCTCCAGCACTTGCTGATACAGCGTTTCGAACTCAAGGGTTTCCAGCACATCCGGCGCAGGTAACAAGGACAGGTCAATCATGCGATGACCTCCAGGCTGGTCGGTTGCGCAAGGTAGACCCCAGTCAACTGCAGCGTGATCTGCCCACCCACCACCGCCGTCACCCTGACCCGCTCCAGCTTCAGACGCGGCTCCCACCGGCCCAATGCGCGCGCCACCTCTGCCTGCACCGCACTTTTCCAGCCTTCATTGACCGGCAAATCGACGAAGCGGCGCAGCTTGCTGCCGTATTCCGGGCGCATGCGCCGGCTGCCGAGCGGTGTGCTGAGGATGTCCTCGATGGATTGGCGCAAATGTGCAATGCCGGATAACGGCTGGCCGCTCCGGCGATCCATGCCGATCATTGATGTTCTCCAGGCGTAAAAAAGCCCGCAGTGGGCGGGCTGGTTTTCAGTGTTTGTGATTGGCGGTGTTGCCGCCGGTGTCGATGATCTTGCCACCGCCGAGGATGTCACCGGTCACCCGTAGGGGCCCGCTGATCTGCACCTCACCGGTCAGGCTGATGCTCGCGGCATTCGCAGTGATGGCCTGGTCAGTCACCACTGCCGAACTGCTGCCAACCTTGATGCTGACGGTACCGCTGGGCAACTCGATGCTGTAACTGCGGGCCTGCCAGTCGTAGACCAGCGAGCCACCATCGTCGAAACGCCAGACCTCGACATGCTCGCGGTTGTCCGGCTGATCGCCGGCATTGCCGTACAGGCCCGGCACAAAAGTACCTTGCGCCGGCTCGCCACTCGGGCTGATCAGCACCCCCTGTTCGTTGAGGCTGGGCGCACGCCAGTGGCGGGCCTTGCCGGCGGCCTGGCTGTGCCAGCGCAACCAGGCGCTGGTCCAACCGGCGCCGTCGGACACCCGCACTCGGGCGGCGGCAAGGTCAACGGCCACCACTCGACAGGGAATCACCAGACCGGCGAGCATACGGTCGTGCATGGCGCTGGCGTAGCTCATGGCATGTCCTCCGGCGATTGGTAATCCGCCTCAAAGCCCGGGCCGGTGTCGGGGCTGAAGGCAAAGGCCAGCGGGCCTGGTTCATTGGGCCATGGCCACTGCTCGGCCCCCAGGTACAGGACCTGCTCCCACTGCACCAGCCAACTGATTGGTGAAGGCGAGCCTGCTGGGGGTTGAACCACCGAAGCCAGGACATTTTTCGCGGCTTCGACAAAGTTCATTTGCCAGTACTGCTGGCGCAACAAAACCGTCAGTTGCGTTGCCAAAGTCGCCACCTGCAATGGCGCCTGCGCAACACTGGCATCGACCAGGATGCGCGCTTCGAAGGTTGCCAGGAGGCAACAGCGGCCATCGCCCGGATCAGTTCCGGGCTTGAGATTGGTCATGGCGTGGTACAGCGCCGGCAGCGCTGTGTTCTGATCCGTTGCGGTATAGGCGGCAACGGTTTCAAGCTGAGGCATGGCGGCCGTGATGGTCGCGGTGATGGCCTCGTGTAACGTCTGTAACTCGCTCACTGTCGGTCCTCCCGCTCACAATCGCCCGCCTGCCCCACTGCCGGTTGCTCCAGGCCCAAGCGCTTGGCCGCCCATCGCTCATACAGGCCTATGGCGACATCAGCACCGGCCATCGCCGTCAGGCAGCCAAAAGCACTGGCCGTCCAGATCGACAACCCGCTGGCATACAGCAGCATCACAGTCGAAACGCCACAGACCATGCAGGCTCCCGAGCGCAATACCAACCGCCGAAACAATGCCCAGCCATGCGCACCGGCCTTGTCGGCACGCCACATCTCACCGGACACTCCGCCCAGCAACGCCAGGACGACCACCAACCAGATCGGCATTTCCAGCAACGTCTGTTGTTCGTTTGTCACTGTCCTGTCTCCTTTTTGTTATCCCACATAGCCCTGAGGACCCGCAGGGTTGTTCTGATGTTCAAGCGCCGATCACTCGGCATTCCAAAAAGCCCGGCCTCCCCAGGCTTTTCAGTAATGCGTTGTCGAACCGCCCGCCACGACTGGTGCGCTGGGCGACTCCGCTTCAAATTGTTCCTCCGGCCGCGGCCACCTGCCCGCCGGATAACTGCTTCTGGTGCTTTACGCTGCACACCCGGGCCAGTTGCCAACCCTCTGAACAGTTCAGGCCTGTTCATCGCTGCCTTTGTCACTACCGGTGTCGACCGGCTTGAGACAAAGATTATGCACTGATGCATATGCAGTCAATGCATTTGTGGAAATATTTATGCATAGGGAAATGCACCTACGCATGTAAGCCTTGATCTACCTGGGTTGGTGGGGTTTTCTGAAGGCGAAAAAAAACCCGCCGAAGCGGGTTTTCAGAAGGCACGGACTACTCAGCGCGCGTACATACCCCACCAGAACACATGGCCGAGGATGCTGATCTGTTCTTCCTGCATCTGCTGGAAGCTGTAGTCTTCATCCGGGTGTTCGTCGCGGTTGAAGCTGCGCAGGCGAATGCCGGTAGGCAGGCGATAAAGCTGCTTAACCCGCAGCTGACCATTATGGTTGATGGCGTACAGGTCACCGTCGACGATGTCGCCGATGCCGCTCTTGCCGGCGTTGACACCGACCGTGGCGCCATCGCGCAGTACCGGCAACATGCTGTTACCGCGTACCGTCACGCACTTGGCCTGGTCGAACTGCACGCCGTTGTGGCGCAGGCTGCGCTTGCCAAAACGCAGGCTGGCCTTCTCGCTTTCTTCGATGACGAATCTTCCTGATCCTGCAGCCAACTCGACCTCGCGAAGAAACGGAATGGACACCTCGTCGTCCTCGACGGGGGTGTCGTCATCCCACAGGCTGATGTCGCGCAACTCGGCGTGGCTGCGTGCGGGCGCGGCTTCGCGGCTTTCACCGAGCTCGACGCGACCGCGTAGCTGGTCAGTGCTGACGCCGAAATATTCGGCAATCTTCGACACATGCTTATCGGACGGATCGACGATCTTCTCGCTGAGAATGCGCGACAGGGTGGATTGCGGCACGCCAGTACGCCGGTGCAGCTCCGTGGGGGAGAGACCGTGGCGATCGAGCAGTGCTCTGAGGACGGATGCTACGTTGCGTTTTTGCATAAAATGCATAATGCCGGGGACTTAAATAGAATGCAAACACCGTTATGCATGGATATGCACGGACAAATGGTCGCGCCCGCCCGTTTGCCCTCGGCAGCCCAGGCAAAATCCCTGTACCATTGCCCGCTTGCCTTTGGTCTACAACGACACTGCGAGCCAAGTTTTTGCAATGAGCGATCTTTCCGCACACACCCCGATGATGCAGCAGTACTGGAAGCTGAAAAACCAGCACCCGGACCAGCTGATGTTCTACCGCATGGGCGATTTCTACGAGATCTTCTACGAAGACGCGAAGAAGGCCGCCAAACTCCTGGACATCACCCTGACCGCCCGCGGCCAGTCGGCGGGCCAGTCGATCCCCATGTGCGGTATCCCCTTCCATGCGGCCGAGGGCTACCTGGCCAAGCTGGTGAAGCTGGGCGAGTCGGTGGTGATCTGCGAGCAGATCGGCGACCCGGCCACCAGCAAGGGCCCGGTGGAGCGCCAGGTGGTGCGCATCATCACCCCCGGCACGGTCAGTGACGAAGCCCTGCTCGACGAGCGTCGCGACAACCTGATCGCCGCCGTGCTGGGTGACGAGCGCCTGTTCGGCCTGGCCGTGCTGGACATTACCAGCGGCAACTTCAGCGTGCTCGAGATCAAGGGCTGGGAAAACCTGCTGGCTGAGCTCGAACGCATCAACCCGGTCGAGTTGCTGATCCCCGATGATTGGCCCCAGGGCCTGCCAGCGGAAAAACGTCGCGGCGCGCGCCGTCGTGCGCCCTGGGATTTCGATCGCGATTCGGCACGCAAAAGCCTTTGCCAACAGTTCGCCACCCAGGACCTCAAGGGTTTTGGCTGCGAGAAACTGACCCTGGCCATCGGCGCCGCCGGCTGCCTGCTCGGCTACGCCAAGGAAACCCAGCGTACCGCCCTGCCGCACCTGCGCAGCCTCAAGCATGAACGCCTGGACGATACCGTGGTGCTCGACGGCGCCAGCCGGCGCAACCTCGAGCTGGATGTGAACCTGGCCGGTGGCCGCGACAACACCCTGCAGTCGGTGATCGACCGCTGCCAGACCGCCATGGGCAGCCGTTTGCTGACCCGCTGGCTGAACCGCCCGTTGCGCGACCTGAAAGTGCTGCAGGCGCGTCAAGGCTCGATTCGTTGCCTGCTCGACGGCTATCGCTTCGAGAAGCTGCAACCGCAGCTCAAGGAAATCGGCGACATCGAGCGTATCCTCGCCCGCATCGGCCTGCGCAACGCCCGTCCACGGGACCTGGCGCGCCTGCGCGATGCCCTCGGCGCCCTGCCCGAGCTGCAGAGCGCCATGGCCGAGCTTGAGGCGCCGCACTTGGCGCGCCTGGCAGCCATCGCCGGCACCTACCCGGAGCTGGCCGACCTGCTGGCAAAAGCCATCATCGACAACCCGCCGGCGGTCATCCGCGACGGCGGCGTGCTCAAGACCGGCTACGACAGCGAGCTGGACGAACTGCTGGCCATGAGCGAGAACGCCGGGCAGTTCCTGATCGACCTGGAAGCGCGCGAGAAAGCCCGCACGGGCCTGGCCAACCTCAAGGTCGGCTACAACCGCGTGCACGGCTATTTCATCGAGCTGCCGAGCAAACAGGCCGAGCAGGCGCCGGCCGACTATATCCGCCGCCAGACCCTCAAGGGCGCCGAGCGCTTTATCACTCCGGAGCTGAAAACCTTCGAAGACAAGGCGTTGTCGGCCAAAAGTCGCGCGCTTGCCCGCGAGAAGATGCTCTACGACGCGCTGCTGGAAAACCTGATCGGCCACCTGGCACCCTTGCAGGACACCGCTGCGGCCCTGGCCGAGCTCGACGTACTGAGCAACCTTGCCGAGCGCGCGCTGAACCTGGACCTGAACTGCCCAAGCTTCGTCGACGAGCCGTGCATGCGCATCAGCCAGGGTCGTCACCCGGTGGTCGAGCAGGTGCTGACCACGCCGTTCGTGGCCAACGACCTGGCGCTGGATGACAACACCCGGATGCTGGTGATCACCGGCCCGAACATGGGCGGTAAATCCACCTACATGCGCCAGACCGCGCTGATCGTGCTGATGGCGCATATCGGCAGCTTCGTCCCGGCCGCGGCCTGCGAACTGTCGCTGGTCGACCGCATCTTCACCCGCATCGGCTCCAGCGATGACCTGGCCGGTGGCCGTTCGACCTTCATGGTCGAGATGAGCGAAACCGCCAACATCCTGCACAACGCCACCGAGCGCAGCCTGGTGCTGATGGACGAAGTCGGCCGCGGCACCAGTACCTTCGATGGCCTGTCGCTGGCCTGGGCCGCCGCCGAGCGCCTGGCGCAGTTGCGTGCCTACACCCTGTTCGCCACTCACTACTTCGAGCTGACGGTACTGCCGGAGAGCGAACCGCTGGTGGCCAACGTGCACCTGAATGCCACCGAGCACAACGAGCGCATCGTGTTCCTGCACCACGTGCTGCCAGGCCCTGCCAGCCAGAGCTACGGCCTGGCCGTGGCGCAGCTTGCCGGTGTACCGTCGCCGGTGATCCAGCGTGCTCGCGAACATCTCGGCCGGCTGGAAACCGCCAGCCTGCCTCACGAAACACCCGCCTTGCAGCAAGGTGCGCCAGCCGTCCCGCACCAGAGCGACCTGTTTGCCAGCCTCCCGCATCCGGCCATCGAGAAGCTCGGAAAGCTGGACCTGGACAACATGACGCCGCGTCATGCTATCGAAATGCTCTATACACTGAAGACTCTGTTATAACGCGCGCCCGCACAAGCTGATAGAATCCCGCGCGGTTTGGTGGCGCTGCAGGTTACTAGCCTGGCCTGCAGCCGAACAACCAAACCGAGCGGCCCTGTCTGGAAGGGCACCGCTGCCGTCGCCTGAGGAGAGAATTAGAAATGACCTTCGTCGTCACCGACAACTGCATCAAGTGCAAGTACACCGACTGCGTAGAAGTCTGTCCGGTGGACTGCTTCTACGAAGGCCCGAACTTCCTGGTCATTCACCCGGACGAGTGCATCGACTGTGCACTGTGCGAGCCTGAATGCCCCGCCGTCGCCATTTTCTCGGAAGACGAAGTGCCTGCGGGCATGGAAAACTTCATCGAGCTCAATGCTGAACTGGCGGAAATCTGGCCGAACATCACTGAAAAGAAAGATTCGTTGCCAGATGCCGCAGAGTGGGATGGCAAGCCAGGCAAGATCGCCGATCTGGAGCGCTAAGCGCAAGGATCAACAAAAAAGGCCCTTCAAGGGCCTTTTTTCATGTTTGTTGCGGGCAAAAAAAAGGGGCGGTTTAACCCGCCCACATTTTTTCCGTAGTCCCTTTGTTCCCTTTCATCATCCTGATGAATCGCATCCTGCGATGTCCTTGGCCCTCATCCTTGAAAGCCTGTGTCAGTCCGTAGACACAGGACAAATACTAACGCGTCCAAGATTTACGACAACCGCATAAAGCTCTCAAAAAGCTGCGGTAACCATACTGTCACAAACAAAATAATCGTTATATATCAATAAGTTAAACAAAAGCGCACACTGAAAACGACAACGATTTACTACAGCGTACAGCTATGGCTTACATCACGGGTAAGCGATGACTTACATGAACTAGAACAGTACCAACATCGCCGTCGGACCTCGTCCAAACCCTGATGTTTCAAGAACGTCATCGGGAAACCATTCTCAGGTATTCCGCTTGAGCCAGATGCAAAAACGCCCCGAAAGGTCGGGGCGTTCTTCACTGCGATATCGCGGCTTTTTACTGGAAAAGCGACTCGCTGGACAACCCATTCTTCTCGAGGATCTCACGCAGGCGCTTGAGCCCTTCTACCTGAATCTGCCGTACACGCTCCCGCGTCAGACCAATCTCCAGGCCAACATCCTCCAGCGTGCTGCTTTCGTGACCGCGCAGGCCAAAGCGGCGAATGACCACCTCACGCTGCTTGTCGGTCAGCTCGCTCAGCCACTGGTCGATGCTCTGGGACAGATCGTCATCCTGAAGCAGTTCGCACGGATCGGTTGGACGGTCGTCGGTCAGGGTATCGAGCAGGGTCTTGTCCGAATCAGGCCCCAGGGATACGTCCACCGACGAGACCCGTTCGTTGAGCCCAAGCATGCGCTTGACCTCACCGACCGGTTTTTCCAGCAGGCTGGCAATCTCTTCCGGGGACGGTTCGTGATCGAGCTTCTGGGTTAGTTCGCGGGCGGCGCGCAGGTAGACGTTGAGCTCCTTGACCACATGAATGGGCAAGCGAATGGTACGGGTCTGGTTCATGATCGCCCGTTCAATGGTCTGCCGGATCCACCAGGTGGCGTAGGTAGAAAAGCGGAAACCACGTTCCGGATCGAACTTCTCGACCGCACGGATCAGGCCGAGGTTGCCCTCCTCGATCAGGTCGAGCAGCGAAAGCCCCCGGTTGACATAACGCCGGGCGATTTTTACCACCAGGCGCAGGTTGCTTTCGATCATGCGCTTGCGCCCGGCCGGATCGCCACGTTGCGACAAGCGCGCAAAGTGCACTTCTTCTTCCGGCGAGAGCAGTGGTGAAAAACCGATTTCGTTGAGGTACAGCTGGGTCGCATCAAGTGCCCGAGTGTAGTCGATGTACTTGTGCTGTTTGAGCGTAGAGCTCTGTTTAGCCTTGGTCCGAACCGTAGGTACAGCAGGTTCGTCTGACATCACATCCGTTTCCAAAACGATGCCGGTCTCCATCAGGAGAACTTCATCGTCGATGTCAAACTCCGGCACTTCTTTACTGAGAGCCATTGTTATAGTCCTTTGCTGAGTTCGAACTCAGACTCAAGCGGCGCCTTAATCCTTGGCAGCGCTGGAGCCCGTCCCCTCTACGCGAGGAACAGGCTGGGCCTAGCAATCAACGACGTGGCAGGAATTGCAGTGGATCGACAGGTTTGCCCTGGCGGCGAATTTCAAAATGAAGCTTCACCCGGTCTGTACCCGTGGACCCCATTTCGGCAATTGTCTGCCCTACCTTGACCTGCTGTCCCTCCCGAACCAAAAGCCTGCGGTTGTGGCCGTAGGCACTGACGTAGGTATCGTTGTGCTTGATGATTACCAACTCGCCGTAGCCCCGCAAGCCACTCCCGGCGTAGACAACCGAACCATCAGATGCAGCAAAAACAGGCTGTCCCAAATCACCGGCGATATCAACGCCTTTATTCAAACTACCGTTTGAAGCAAATTTCCCAATCAATACTCCGTTGGCCGGCCAGGCCCAACCGGCCGTGGAGCGCCCTGCAGGAGGGACTTGCGCGGGTGCAGTGGTAGCCACCACCGGAGCAACGGACGGGGTGGTTGGCGTGGTTGCAGGCGCTGTGGTGGCAGGGGACGCTATCGGCTTGCCAGTGCTATCGAGCGGTCGCTTGATGATAGTGGTCTTGATGGAGGACGACGGCGTGCTGGCAACCACCGTGGTGCCCGCTACCGGCGCCGGGCCACTGGAGCGGCCGTCGAAACGGATCGCCTGTCCCGGGCGAATGGTATAGGGCGGGGTGATGCCATTGCGTGCAGCCAGGGCCTTGTAGTCCCAGCCATAGCGAAAGGCAATGGAGAACAGGGTGTCGCCGGGACGCACCACGTATTGGCCGGTAGTGACCACAGGGCGCTTAGGGGCAGCGTTGTTGCGATCGACCACCCGGACACTGTTGGAAGACGTGCTGGAGCACCCCGTCACCAGCGTACCCACGGCCAGTGCAATCAGCAGAAGCTTGAAGCGTGATGGATCCCTGCGCTGCCGAATGATTGTGTGACCCACCCGCCGCTCCCTCTAATGGTGACCGATGAAAAAAATGCAATATTGTTGCAATTATACCCGAGCGCGCCGCCATGCGGACGTCAGGCAATTGCCAAAGGTGATCTGCAACAGACTATGGTAGCCCGCCAGATAGACAGGGCAATGCCGCCGAAATTCGCCCGGGTGAAAAAAAAGCCCGGTCAGGCCAGTGGCCCGGTGAGCAACGGCACAAAACGCACGGCTCCCAGTACCCGCCGCGAGAAGCCGTGCTCTTCGCGCACGATCAGCATCAAGTGCTGGGTTTCGCCGGCCGGCCCCACCGGAATGACCATGCGCCCGCCCGGGGCGAGTTGGTCGAGCAAGGCCTGAGGCACTTCTGGCGCCACGGCAGTAACGATGATGCCATTGTACGGTGCCAGTGCCGGCCAGCCTTCGCAGCCATCGCCCCAACGAAACACCACGTTGCGCAGGTTCAGCTCGATCAGGCGCTCCTTGGCGCGATCCTGCAACACCTTGATGCGCTCAACGGAAAACACCCGCTCGACCAGTTGTGCCAGTATCGCGGTCTGGTATCCCGAGCCGGTACCGATCTCCAGCACTTTGTCGAGCGGCCCGGCTTCGAGCAGCAACTCGCTCATGTGCGCAACCATGAACGGCTGCGAAATGGTCTGGTTGTTGCCGATCGGCAGGGCCGTGTCTTCGTAGGCGCGGTGGGCCAGGGCCTCATCGACAAACAAGTGCCGCGGCGTACGGCGCAGCACGTCGATCACCTTGGGGTTGGATACCCCCTCCTCGATCAGGCGCTTGATCAGCCGTTCACGGGTTCGCTCAGAGGTAAAACCGATACCATGGCGCATCAGATCATCCTGTTCGCGCATCAGAGTAGCCCCTCCAGCCAGCCATCGAGGCGCTCGAAGGCATCGTTGAAGGTCCGGTCAAGCTGCAGCGGCGTGATCGAGACATAGCCCTGCATCACCGCATGAAAATCCGTACCCGGGCCACCGTCTTCGGCATCACCGGCCACGGCGATCCAGTAACCTTCCTTGCCCCGCGGGTTGACCACCTTGGTCGGCGCCGCCGCGCGGGCACGATGGCCCAGGCGGGTCAACTGGATACCACGGATGTGCTCCAGCGGCAGGTTGGGGATGTTGACGTTGAGCACCGTACGCGGCGGCAGTTCGAGACTGGCGTGGGCCTCAACCAGTTTACGCGCGAAATAGGCGGCTGTCGGCAGGTTGTCGGGCAAGCGCGAGAGCAACGAGAAGGCAAACGAGGTACCACCCAGAAAGCGCCCTTCCAGCGCCGCAGCCACCGTGCCGGAATACAGCACATCATCGCCCAGGTTGGCGCCCAGGTTGATACCTGAAACCACCATGTCCGGGGTGTTCTCCAGCAGGCCATTGAGCCCCAGGTGGACACAATCGGTCGGCGTGCCGTTGAGGCTGATAAAACCATTGGCCAGGGTTTGCGGGCACAACGGCCGGTCGAGCGTCAGCGAACTGCTGGCGCCGCTTTTGTCCTGGTCCGGGGCGATCACCACACATTCGGCATAATCCGCCAGCGCAGCATGCAGCGCGGCGAGACCGGGTGCGGTAACCCCGTCGTCGTTCGAAATCAGAATACGCATGGGCTGTCCGTCTGCCCTGCCGGCACCAGATCAACAAGCTCGCGCACCACCACGGTGGCGAAGCATCCGGCCGGAAGGACGAATTCCAGTTGCAGGATATCAGGCTCAGGATAATGCCACGTCAGCCCGCTAATGGGCAGTCGCAGAATGCGTCGTTCGTGACTCATGCCCGCCCGAGCCAGCCATTGGCACAAGGCAGCGTGCTGTTCACCGATGCGTTGCTCGAGCGCGCCGGCCGCACCCGTGGTGCCCGACTGCCCTTCGCCCCATAGCGGGCCAGTGGGGTGCAGATCGAGAATGGCCAGGCGCGGATCGGAACATTCGGCCTCGCCTGCCGGAAAAAAGCTGCGGCTGTCGGTAAACGCCAGCAGATCACCGACCTGCGCCTGCTGCCAGCTGCCGTCGGCGACGCGCTGGGCCAGCACCTGGTTGAACAGGTAACTGCGGGCGCTGGAGAGCAGCCGCGAGCGGACGTTGCGCTGCTCCGGCAACGCCTGGCGGCTGGCCCAGTCGCGGGCATCGTGAACATTGCCGCCGCCGTGACCGAAACGCTGGGTGCCGAAATAGTTCGGCACGCCCTGGCTGCGGATCTGCTCAAGCCGCGCATCCAGCGCCGCGCGCTCGGCCTTAAGGCCCGTCAGGCGCAAGGTAAAACCATTGGCCGAATGCGCGCCCCGCTGCAGTTTGCGCGAGTGGCGGGTTTGCTTGAGGATGCTCAGGGTTTCGTTTTCAGCGGCGCTCAGGTCCGGGTCGGCCTTGCCCGGCAAATGCAGGCTGAACCATTGGCGGGTCAGGGCCTGACGGTCCTTGAGGCCGGCATAGCTGATGCTGCGTACCGGCACACCCGCGGCGCGGGCCAGACGGCGGGCAGCCTCTTCGGTGTTGAGGTCGCGTTTTTCGACCCACAGCCACAAGTGCTCACCGGCCCCGCTCAGGGGAATGTCGAGCACTTCATCGACCTGGAAGTCTTCGGCGGTGGCCTTGAGAATCGCGCTGCCCAGCGCTTCGCCCGCGGCACGCGGGCCCAGCAGTTCGAGTTCGGTCATGCCGGCAGCAACAGCGCGACGGCGTGAACGGCAATGCCTTCCTCACGCCCGGTGAAGCCGAGCTTTTCGGTGGTGGTGGCCTTGACGTTGACCTGGTCCAGCTCGACCTGCAGGTCCTGGGCGATCAACTGGCGCATGGTGTCGATATGCGGGGCCATCTTCGGCGCCTGGGCAACGATGGTGGCGTCGATATTGCCGACCTTCCAGCCCTTGGCCTGGACGATCTTGACGATATGGCGCAACAACACGCGGCTGTCTACACCCTTGAACTGCGGATCGGTGTCGGGGAAGTGCTTGCCGATATCGCCCAGCGCCGCAGCGCCCAGCAGGGCATCGCTCAGGGCGTGCAGCAGGACGTCGCCATCGGAATGGGCCAGCAGCCCGAACTTGTGCGCAATGCGCACCCCACCCAAGGTGATGAAATCGCCTTCCGCGAAACGGTGCACATCGTAGCCGTGGCCAATACGCATAAAAAAACGCCCTGATTGAGTCAGGGCGTGATTCTACCTGCTTTGCCGGTGCTTGGGCTTGATTTGTAGGATCAGTTACCCGCACCGATCAGCGCTGCGGCATGATGACGCAAGTGCTCATCGATGAAGCTGGCGATGAAGTAGTAGCTGTGGTCATACCCCGGCTGCAGCCGCAACGTCAGCGGATGGCCCGCTGCCTTGGCCGCCTGCTCGAGCACCTGCGGCTTGAGCTGGTTGTCGAGAAAATCATCGCGATCGCCCTGGTCGACCAGCAACGGCAAGCGCTCGCTGTCCTGGGCAAGCAACACGCTGGCATCCCACTCGCGCCAGCGGGAGCGGTCTTCACCCAGGTAGCGGCTAAAAGCCTTCTGCCCCCAGGGGCAATCCATCGGGTTGCTGATCGGCGCGAATGCCGACACTGAACGATAGCGGCCGGGGTTACGCAAGGCGCACACCAGCGCACCATGGCCGCCCATGGAGTGACCACTGATACCGCGCTGCGCGGACGCCGGGAAATGCGCCTCGACCAAAGCCGGCAACTCCTCAACCACATAGTCGTGCATGCGGTAGTGCTGCGCCCACGGCTGTTCGGTAGCGTTGAGGTAGAAACCAGCACCCAGGCCAAAGTCCCAGGCACCCTCCGGATCGCCCGGCACCTGCGGGCCACGCGGGCTGGTGTCGGGGGCGACGATGATCAGCCCCAGTTCGGCCGCCAGCTTGTGGGCGCCGGCCTTTTGCATGAAGTTCTCATCGGTGCAGGTCAGGCCGCTCAGCCAGTACAGCACCGGCAGCTTGCCGCCCTGCTCGGCCTGCGGCGGCAGGTAGACGGCAAACACCATGTCGCAGCCGAGCACCTGGGAGCGATGACGGTAGCGTTTATGCCAGCCACCAAAGCTCTTCTGACAGGAGATGTTTTCCAGGCTCATGGCAGACCTCAGAAGTGGATGACGCTGCGAATGCTCTTGCCTTCGTGCATCAGGTCGAATGCCTTGTTGATGTCTTCCAGGCCCATGGTGTGGGTGATGAACGTATCCAGCGGGATTTCGCCTTTTTCCGCCATTTCCACGTAGCTTGGCAGCTCGCTGCGGCCACGTACGCCACCGAAGGCAGAACCGCGCCAGACCCGGCCGGTGACCAGCTGGAACGGACGAGTGGATATTTCCTGGCCAGCACCGGCAACGCCGATGATCACCGATTCACCCCAGCCTTTGTGACAGCATTCCAGCGCCGCGCGCATCAGTTGCACGTTACCCACGCACTCGAAGGAGAAGTCCACACCGCCGTCGGTGAGGTCGACAATCACCTCCTGGATCGGACGGTCGTAGTCTTTCGGGTTGACGCAGTCGGTAGCGCCGAGCTGTTTGGCGATCTCGAATTTGCCCGGGTTGATGTCCACGGCAATGATTCGCGCGGCCTTGGCCTTGACCGCACCGATGATCGCCGACAGGCCGATGCCGCCCAGGCCGAAGATGGCTACGGTGTCACCCGGCTTGACCTTGGCGGTGTTGAGCACTGCGCCGATACCGGTGGTCACGCCGCAACCGAGCAGGCAGACCTTCTCCAGCGGTGCTTCCTTCTGGATTTTGGCCACGGAGATTTCCGGCAGCACGGTGTACTCGGAAAAGGTCGAGGTGCCCATGTAGTGGAACAGTTGCTGACCCTTGTAGGAGAAACGCGTAGTGCCGTCGGGCATCAGGCCCTTGCCCTGAGTGGCGCGGATGGCCTGGCACAGGTTGGTCTTGCCGGAGCGGCAGAATTTGCACTGGCCGCACTCGGGGGTATACAGCGGGATCACATGATCGCCAACGGCAACCGAGGTCACGCCCTCACCGATGGCTTCGACAATGGCACCGCCTTCATGGCCAAGGATCGACGGGAAGATGCCTTCCGGGTCGGCACCCGACAGGGTGTAGGCGTCGGTATGGCAGACACCGCTGGCAACCACGCGCAGCAGCACCTCGCCGGCCTTGGGCATGGCCACGTCGACTTCGACGATCTCCAGCGGTTTCTTGGCCTCGAAGGCAACGGCGGCACGGGACTTGATCATCAATCTTCTCCAGCAAAGGGTCAGTTCAAGCTGGCAGTGTAATTCATCGACATTTGATGAATAATCCAGACAAAGACAAAACATTATTGCCACACAGGGATAATCAATGAGCAATCGCTGGGAAGGCATCGACGAGTTCGTCGCCGTCGCCGAGTCCGGGCAGTTCACTGCGGCCGCCGAGCGCCTGGGGGTGTCGTCGTCCCACGTCAGCCGGCAGATCGCCCGCCTTGAAGAACGCCTGCAAACCCGCCTGCTGTATCGCAGCACCCGGCGGGTGACCTTGAGCGAAGCCGGGCAGACGTTCCTGCAACATTGCCAACGCCTGCAAGATGGCCGCGAAGAAGCCCTGCGCGCCATGGGCGACCTGACCAGCGAACCCAAGGGCCTGCTGCGCATGACTTGCGCCGTGGCCTACGGCGAGCGTTTTATCGTGCCACTGGTAACCCGTTTCATGGCGCAGTACCCGCAATTGCGGGTGGATATCGAACTGAGCAACCGCACCCTGGACCTGGTGCATGAAGGCATGGACCTGGCCATTCGCCTAGGCCGTTTGCAAGACTCGCGACTGGTGGCGACGCGCCTGGCGCCGCGGCGCATGTACCTGTGTGCATCGCCCGCCTACCTGGAACGCTACGGCCGGCCGCACAGCCTCTCGGAGCTGGCGCGGCACAACTGCCTGATTGGCAGCTCCGACAGTTGGGCTTTGCAACTGGATGGGCGGGAAATCGGCCAGCGGGTTCAGGGTAACTGGCGCTGCAACAGTGGCCAGGCGGTGCTGGATGCAGCGTTGCAGGGGATGGGTTTGTGTCAGTTGCCAGACTATTACGTACTCGAACACCTCAAAAGTGGCGCGCTGGTGTCGCTGCTAGAAGCCCATCAGCCGCCCAATACAGCAGTGTGGGCGCTGTACCCGCAGCAGCGGCATCTGTCGCCGAAGGTGCGCAAGCTGGTGGATTATCTGCGCGAGGGATTGGCGTTACTGCCTGAGTATCGAGGTGCCTGAAAAGCATCGCGGGGCAAGCCCGCTCCTACTGTAGGAGCGGGCTTGCCCCGCGAAGAGTGCTCAACCGCGCTTGGCCCAGCGCTGGCGCAGCCACTCCAGGTCTTCCGGGCGGGTGACCTTGATGTTGTCGCTGCGCCCTTCGATCAGGCGCGGCGCCTGCCCGGCCCATTCAATGGCCGAAGACTCATCGGTGATCGCCACGTCAGCCACCAGGCTGTCGGCCAAGGCCCTGTGCAAGGCACCGAGGCGGAACATCTGCGGCGTATAGGCCTGCCACACGGTACTGCGGTCGATCGTGGTGCTGACCCGACCATTGGCATCCGCGCGCTTGAGCGTATCGCGCGCCGGCACCGCCAGCAGCCCACCGACCGGATCATCGGCAAGCTCGGCCAGCAGACGGTCGAGGTCACTGCGTGCCAGGTTCGGCCGCGCGGCGTCATGCACCAGCACCCAGTCGCTGTCCGCCGCGCCCTGGGCGTGCAGCAGCAGCAAGGCATTGAGCACCGAGTCGGCACGCTCCCGACCGCCTTCGGCGCGCTGGATACGTGGATCGCTGGCGCAGCGCAAACCGGGCCAGTAAGGATCGTCAGCGGCAACGCTGACCACCACCCCTTTGACACAGGGATGGTCAAGAAAACAGTCGAGGCTATGCTCGAGAATGGTCTGCCCGCCCAGTTGCAGGTATTGCTTGGGACGGTCGGCAGCCATGCGGGCGCCAACACCCGCGGCGGGAATCACGGTCCAAAAGGCCGGCAAGGTCTGGTTCATTGGGCAAGCTGGTAGAGGGTTTCACCCTCCTTGACCATACCCAGTTCGTGGCGAGCCCGTTCTTCGACGGTTTCCATACCTTTCTTCAGCTCCAGCACTTCGGCATCAAGCACGCGGTTACGCTCCAGCAAACGCTCGTTTTCAGCGTGCTGGTCAGCGATCTGTTGCTTGAGTTCGGCGACCTGGGCCAGGCTGCCATTGCCCACCCACAGACGATACTGCAGGCCACCGAGCAGCAGGAGCAAGACGAGGAACAACCAATAAGGACTGCGCATCAGGGTATCCAGTGGAAAAGACCGCCACATCTGCAGGTCGCTGATGGCACGAAGCCTGGCCGAAGCCAGGCTTTGTGTTCAGACACCTGCAGCAAGGGCCTCTGAACGATCAGTATGACCGTTCGGCGCCGCTTTGCTGCGGTCTTTTTACCATCTCTTGCTTAGCCGCGAAACTCGGCACGGCCACGGTACACAGCCTTGCTGCCCAGTTGCTCTTCGATACGCAGCAGCTGGTTGTACTTGGAGACGCGGTCGGAACGGCACAGCGAACCGGTCTTGATCTGGCCGGCAGCGGTACCCACGGCCAGGTCGGCAATGGTCGAGTCTTCGGTTTCGCCCGAACGGTGCGAGATCACCGCAGTGTAACCGGCAGCCTTGGCCATCTGGATGGCTTCCAGGGTTTCGGTCAGCGAGCCGATCTGGTTGAACTTGATCAGGATCGAGTTGGCGATGCTCTTGTCGATGCCTTCTTTCAGGATCTTGGTGTTGGTCACGAACAGGTCGTCGCCGACCAGTTGCACCTTGTCACCGATCTTGTCGGTCAGAATCTTCCAGCCAGCCCAGTCGGACTCGTCCAGGCCGTCTTCGATCGAGATGATCGGGAAACGCTCGGTCAGGCCTTTGAGGTAGTCGGCAAAACCGGCGGCGTCGAAGGACTTGCCTTCACCGGACAGGTTGTACTTGCCGTCTTCGTAGAATTCGCTGGCCGCGCAGTCCAGGGCCAGGGTCACGTCGGTGCCCAGCGTGTAACCGGCGTTGGCGACGGCTTCGGCGATGGCCGACAGCGCGTCTTCGTTGGACGCCAGGTTAGGCGCGAAACCACCTTCGTCACCGACGGCGGTGTTCAGGCCACGGGCCTTCAGCACAGCCTTGAGGTGATGGAAAATCTCGGTGCCCATGCGCAGCGCGTCGGAGAAGGTCTTGGCGCCCACCGGCTGAACCATGAACTCCTGGATGTCGACGTTGTTGTCGGCGTGCTCGCCGCCGTTGATGATGTTCATCATCGGAACCGGCATCGAGTACTGGCCTGGGGTGCCGTTGAGGTTGGCGATGTGCGCGTACAGCGGCAGGTCCTGGTCCTGGGCAGCGGCCTTGGCGGCAGCCAGGGACACGGCGAGGATGGCGTTGGCGCCCAGCTTGGCCTTGTTCTCGGTACCGTCCAGTTCGATCATGGCGCGGTCGAGGGCTTTCTGGTCAACCGGGTCCTTGCCCAGCAGCAGGTCGCGGATCGGGCCGTTGATGTTGGCAACTGCCTTCAGTACGCCCTTGCCCATGTAACGGCTCTTGTCGCCATCACGCAGCTCCAGCGCTTCGCGCGAGCCAGTGGAAGCACCGGACGGCGCGCAGGCGCTGCCGATGATGCCGTTGTCGAGCAGCACGTCCGCTTCTACGGTAGGGTTACCACGCGAATCGAGAACTTCACGACCTTTGATGTCGACGATTTTTGCCATTGTTGTAAGCACTCCAGAATTGACGAAAACAACGCAGCTGAGAAAAATCTTGCCGCTCGCCGGGCAATGTAAAACAGGCAGGCCCGGCGAAAGCAGACCCCTGACCCGAGGGTCAGAGGTTGAACGGGGGGTACTTTACCGGAGAATCGAGGATTACGCGGTTTCTACCGTCGGAAAACTCTTCACCAGGTCATCCAGTTGCTTGAGCTGGGCCAGGAAAGGCTCCAGTTTGTCCAGGCGCAGGGCGCATGGACCGTCACACTTGGCGTTGTCCGGATCCGGATGCGCCTCGAGGAACAGGCCGGCCAGGCCCTGGCTCAGGCCCGCCTTGGCCAGGTCGGTGACCTGGGCGCGGCGACCACCGGCAGAATCGGCACGACCACCCGGCATCTGCAGGGAATGGGTGACGTCGAAGAACACCGGGTACTGGAACTGCTTCATGATGCCGAAGCCGAGCATGTCCACTACCAGGTTGTTGTAACCAAAGCTCGAACCGCGCTCGCAGAGGATCAACTGATCGTTACCGGCCTCTTCGCACTTGGTCAGGATGTGTTTCATCTCCTGGGGTGCGAGGAACTGGGCTTTCTTGATGTTGATCACCGCGCCGGTCTTGGCCATGGCCACCACCAGGTCGGTCTGGCGCGAGAGAAAGGCCGGCAACTGGATGATGTCGCAGACCTTGGCCACCGCGGCAGCCTGCTCTGGCTCGTGCACGTCGGTGATGACCGGCACGTTGAAGGTCTTCTTGATCTCTTCGAAGATCTTCATCCCCTCTTCCAGGCCCGGGCCACGGTAGGAGTTGATCGACGAACGGTTGGCCTTGTCGAAGCTGGCCTTGAACACGTAAGGGATACCGAGTTTCTCGGTAACCCGCACGTACTCTTCGCAGACCTTCATGGCCAGGTCACGGGATTCCAGCACGTTCATGCCGCCGAACAGGACGAACGGCTTGTCGTTGGCGATCTCGATGTTACCGACGCGAATGATCTTCTGGGTCATGAATCAGGCCTTGTTCTTTTGAGCCAGTGCCGCCTTGACGAAGCCGCTGAACAGCGGATGGCCGTCACGCGGAGTCGAGGTGAACTCTGGGTGGAACTGGCAAGCGACGAACCATGGATGATCCTGGGACTCGACCACTTCGACCAGCGCGCCGTCGCCGGAACGACCGGAGACTTTCAGGCCGGCTTCGACCAGTTGCGGCAGCAGGTTGTTGTTCACTTCATAACGGTGACGGTGACGCTCGACGATCACGTCCTTGGCGTAGCAATCGTGGACCTTGGAGCCGCTTTCCAGCTGGCACTCCTGGGCGCCCAGACGCATGGTGCCGCCCAGGTCAGAGGCTTCGGTACGGGTTTCGACCGCGCCGGTGGCGTCTTCCCACTCAGTGATCAGGCCAACGACCGGGTGACCGCTGTTGCGATCGAACTCGGTGGAGTTGGCGTCTTTCCAGCCCATGACGTTACGAGCGAATTCGATGACCGCCACCTGCATGCCCAGGCAGATACCCAGGTACGGAACCTTGTTCTCGCGAGCGTACTGCACGGCAGTGATCTTGCCTTCGACGCCACGCAGACCGAAACCGCCTGGTACCAGGATCGCGTCGGCGCCTTCGAGCAGGCTGGTGCCCTGGTTCTCGATGTCTTCAGAGTCGATGTAGCGCAGGTTGACCTTGGTGCGGTTCTGGATGCCGGCATGGCTCATCGCTTCGATCAGCGACTTGTAGGCGTCCAGCAGCTCCATGTACTTGCCGACCATGGCGATGGTGACTTCGTGCTCGGGGTTGAGCTTGGCGTCGACGACCTTTTCCCACTCGGACAGGTCGGCACCGTTGCATTGCAGGCCGAAACGCTCGACGACGAAGTCATCCAGGCCCTGGGCGTGCAATACGGCCGGGATCTTGTAGATGGTGTCGACGTCTTCCAGGGAGATCACCGCACGCTCTTCGACGTTGGTGAACAGGGCGATCTTGCGGCGCGAGGAGACATCCACCGGATGGTCGGAGCGGCAGATCAGCACGTCAGGCTGCAGGCCGATGGAACGCAGCTCCTTGACCGAGTGCTGGGTCGGCTTGGTCTTGGTCTCGCCAGCGGTGGCGATGTACGGAACCAGGGTCAGGTGCATCAGCATGGCGCGCTTGGAGCCCACTTCGACGCGCAGCTGACGGATAGCCTCGAGGAACGGTTGCGACTCGATGTCACCCACGGTACCGCCGATTTCCACCAGGGCCACGTCGGCATCGCCGGCACCCTTGATGATGCGGCGCTTGATCTCGTCGGTGATGTGCGGAATGACCTGGATGGTCGCGCCCAGGTAATCACCACGGCGCTCCTTGCGCAGCACGTGCTCGTAGATACGGCCAGTGGTGAAGTTGTTGTTCTGGGTCATGGTCGTGCGGATGAACCGCTCGTAGTGGCCCAGGTCCAGGTCGGTCTCGGCGCCGTCGTGGGTGACGAACACTTCACCGTGCTGGAACGGGCTCATGGTGCCCGGGTCGACGTTGATGTACGGGTCCAGCTTGAGCATGGTGACCTTGAGCCCCCGCGCCTCCAGGATGGCCGCCAATGAAGCCGAGGCAATGCCTTTCCCCAATGAAGAAACAACACCGCCCGTGACGAATATGTAGCGCGTCATGAAAAACCCTAGAAGTCTGCGTTAAAGCGGTCAGTGCCGCCGGGGAAAGCGAAGGAAGGCCGAAGCCCCCGATCACCTGCGTCAATCACAGTGCATCTTAAAAAACTGCCGCGTCTGGTCACACCGGGGGTTGGATACCCGGTTAGGAGCTCGCTAAACATTTTTAGAATCGCCCAGCAAAAAACTGCTTGGTAATCGGCAACTGCTGTGATTTCGGGGAAGCCACAGAAGCTGTATCAAGAAGGGAGCGTAGTCTACCCGAATGTGCCTTTCATCTCAAACCTTGCTCGCTCGTCGGCGCATGCCAATGCAATTGCCAGTCGCCCTGGCTCAGCCCCGGCAGGTTGGCCACCGCCAGCAATTGCTCGGCGCAATACAGCAACGGCAGGCGCGAACGGACGAATGACGGCAGCTGCGACTCGTTGAGCAGGCGCTTCAGGTCTCGCTGGCCACGGCCGCTGACGGCCAGGGTTTCGCCGCCCTGGCGGTAGGCAATGTGCAATGGCCCCTGCGGCAACGTGCCGCTGAGGCTGACACTGCCGTTATGGTTCAACGCCAGCGGGCGGGCCGGATCAGGCCAGATCGGCTGGCCAGCCGGCGGCTTCAGCCAATCACCGGCCAGCCACCAGATTCGTCCATTGGCGCGCTGCAGTTCTCCGTCGGTCAGGCGCCACAGTGGCCGTCCGTCGGATGCCGCGTCGCGCAGTGCCTCCCAGCCGGCCCAGTGGCGGCTATCGGGCAAGCGTGTGCGCGGCGCCAGCCAGTACTGCAGGGCATTGCGCTGGCGAGCCGGGGATAGCTGGCGCAGCACCTCGAGGTCCAGCGAGTCGAGGCCAAGCCAGGCGAACGGTGCCGCGGTCGCCGCCTGGGCCAGGTCCGCCTGCGCCAGGTCATCGAGCAGGCCCTGGGCTTCGCTCAGGTGCTCGGCGCTGCGCGCCAGGTTTTGCGCCGCCTGCGGCCAACGTTGCAGCAGCGCCGGGAACACCTGGTGACGCAGGTAGTTACGGGAGAACCGGGTGTCGCTGTTGGACGGGTCCTCGATCCAGGCCAGGTGCTGCTCCTGGGCATAGCACCGCAGCTGGTGGCGCGAAACGCCGAGCAACGGCCGCACCAGCATGCCCTGCCCGAGCGGCCGCCACTCGGGCATGGCGCTCAGGCCGCGCAGGCCGGCACCGCGCAACAGGCGAAACAGCAGGGTTTCGGCCTGGTCCTCGCGGTGCTGGCCGGTCAACAGGACTTCATCACGGCGCAACGAATCGGCGAGCGCGGCATAGCGCGCGTCACGGGCGCCCTGCTCGATGCTGGCACCAGGGGAGACCTTGACCCGAATGATCTGCAGATCGACGCCCAGATCGTCACACAGGCGCTGACAATGCTCCGGCCAGGCATCAGCCGCAGCTTGCAGGCCGTGATGGATGTGGATGGCGCGCAGTGGCGGCAAGCGTTGCTGGCGGGACAGGGTTGCCAGCAGGTGCAGGAGGACGCTGGAGTCCAGGCCGCCGGACAGGGCGATGCACCAGGAGGGGGCGGTTAGCCAGGGGGACAGCCTTGGGTAGAGATCGAGCATCGGGTAGACCTCTTTTACGAGTGCTGCGCACTCGTTCGCTGGCAAGGCCAGCTCCCACAGGCCCGGTAGTGAACCCAATGCCTGTGGGAGCCGGCCTTGCCAGCGATGGACCTCAGATCAGAGCCCGTAGCTCATCAGGCGGTCATAACGGCGCTTGAGCAGCGCGTCGTTGTCGAACTTCTTGAGCATGTCCAACTGCTCGATCAACTCGCCGCGAACGCTGGCGGACATCTTCGCCGGATCACGGTGCGCACCGCCCAGGGGCTCGGCGATGACCTTGTCGACGATGCCCAGGCCTTTCAGGCGCTCGGCGGTGATACCCATGGCTTCGGCTGCGTCCGAGGCCTTTTCGGCAGTCTTCCACAGGATCGAGGCGCAACCTTCCGGCGAAATCACCGAGTAGGTCGAGTACTGCAGCATGTTCAACTGGTCGCACACGCCAATGGCCAGCGCACCACCGGAACCACCTTCACCGATAACGGTGGCGATGATCGGGGTTTTCAGGCGCGCCATGACCCGCAGGTTCCAGGCAATGGCTTCGCTCTGGTTGCGCTCTTCGGCGTCGATCCCTGGGTAGGCACCCGGGGTGTCGATGAAGGTCAGGATCGGCATCTTGAAACGCTCGGCCATTTCCATCAGGCGGCACGCCTTGCGATAGCCTTCAGGGCGCGGCATGCCGAAGTTGCGACGTACCTTCTCGCGCACTTCGCGGCCTTTCTGGTGGCCGATGACCATCACCGGCTTGTCGTCCAGGCGGGCGATACCACCAACGATCGCGGCGTCATCGGAGAAGTGACGGTCACCGTGCAGCTCGTCGAACTCGGTGAAGATGTGCTCGATGTAGTCCAGGGTGTACGGACGGCGCGGGTGACGGGCCAGGCGGGCAATCTGCCAACTGGTCAGGTTGCCGAAAATGCTTTCGGTCAGGGTGCTGCTCTTGTCTTGCAGACGGGCGATCTCATCGCCGATGTTCAGCGAGTTGTCATTGCCAACCAGGCGCAGCTCTTCGATCTTGGCTTGCAGGTCAGCAATCGGCTGTTCGAAATCCAGAAAATTCGGGTTCATAGGCATCCGTCTTGGGTCTACGGCCAGGCGGCCGGCCGGTTGATCCGTTTGGCGCCCTACCTTAAGGGATCGGGCGCATTCAGGTCGAGATTAAAAATTCATCGATATTGCAAAAAGACGTTCTCACGTCCGAACTGGTCACGCAGGGCCTGAATCAGGCCATCGGCCGGGTCGATACGCCAGCTTTCGCCGAACTGCAGCATGGCCTTGGCATCGCTGCCGGTGTATTCCATGGTGATCGGGCAGGCGCCGCGATGACGCTTGAACAGCTCGCCCAGCCAGCTCAGCCGGTCCCCCTTGAGGGCATCGGCATGCACCTTCAGGCGCAGGCTTTCGGCCAGGTTGGTGCGGGCATCTTCCATGCTCATCACCCGCTTGACCCGCAGGCGCAGGCCGCCGGAGAAGTCATCGTTGCTGACCTCGCCTTCAACCACCACCATAGCATCGGTCTGCAGCAGCGCCTGGTTGGCCATGAAGGCGTCGGCAAACAGCGAAGCCTCGATCCGCCCGGAGCGGTCGTCGAGGGTGACAAAGCCCATCTTGTCGCCCTTCTTGTTCTTCATCACCCGCAGGGCAATGATCATCCCGGCGACGGTCTGGGTGTCGCGCGCAGGCTTCAGGTCAATGATGCGCTGGCGGGCAAAGCGGCGGATCTCGCCTTCATACTCATCGATCGGGTGACCGGTCAGGTACAGGCCCAGGGTGTCTTTTTCACCGCGCAGGCGCTCCTTGAGGGTCAGCTCGCGAGCCTTGCGGTGGTTGGCATAAACGTCGGCATCCGCTTCGACGAACAACCCGCCGAACAGGTCGGCGTGGCCGCTATCGGCCGTGCGCGCGGTCTGCTCGGCAGACTTGATCGCCTCCTCCATCGCCGCCAGCAGTACCGCCCGGTTGCGGTCGATATTGGCCTGGTAGGCCTTGAGCTCGTCATGGAAGTACGGGCCCAGGCGATCCAGCGCACCGCTACGGATCAGCGCGTCGAGGGTACGTTTGTTGATGCGCTTGAGGTCGACCCGCTCGCAGAAGTCGAACAGGTCCTTGAACGGACCAGCAGCGCGGGCTTCGACGATGGCCTCGACCGGCCCCTCACCCACGCCCTTGATCGCCCCCAGGCCGTAGACGATGCGGCCATCGTCATTGACCGTGAACTTGAAGTCGGAGGTGTTCACGTCCGGCGCATCGAGGCGCAGCTTCATGCTGCGCACTTCCTCGATCAGGGTCACGACCTTGTCGGTGTTGTGCATATCCGCCGACAGCACCGCAGCCATGAACGGCGCCGGGTGGTGGGTCTTGAGCCAGGCGGTCTGGTAGGAGACCAGGCCATAGGCGGCGGAGTGGGATTTGTTGAAGCCGTAACCGGCGAACTTCTCTACCAGGTCGAAAATGTTACCGGCGAGGTCCGGATCGATGTTGTTCGTGGCACAACCTTCGATGAAACCGCCCCGCTGCTTGGCCATTTCCTCGGGCTTTTTCTTACCCATGGCTCGACGCAGCATGTCCGCGCCGCCGAGGGTGTAGCCCGCCATGACCTGGGCAATCTGCATCACCTGTTCCTGGTACAGGATGATGCCGTAGGTCGGCGCCAGAACGGGCTTGAGGCCTTCGTACTGATAATCCGAATGCGGGTAGGCAAGTTCCGCACGACCGTGCTTGCGGTTGATGAAGTCATCCACCATGCCCGATTGCAACGGGCCGGGACGGAACAGCGCCACCAGTGCGATCAGGTCTTCCAGGCAGTCGGGCTTGAGCTTCTTGATCAGCTCCTTCATGCCCCGCGATTCAAGCTGGAACACCGCCGTGGTTTCGGCTTTTTGCAGCAGGTCGTAGGTTTTCTTGTCATCCAGCGGGATGAAGTCGATGTTCAGGTCATCCAGGCCTTTCTTGGCCTGCTCGCGATTGATGGTCTCCATCGCCCATTTGATGATCGTCAGGGTTCGCAGACCGAGGAAGTCGAACTTCACCAGGCCCGCGGCCTCAACGTCATCCTTGTCGAACTGGGTGACCAGGCCGCCGCCCTCTTCATCACAGGCAATCGGCGAGAAGTCGGTGAGCTTGGTCGGGGCGATAACCACACCACCGGCGTGCTTACCGGTACCGCGGCAGACGCCCTCGAGCTTGAGGGCCATGTCCCAGATTTCCTTGGCGTCTTCGTCGCTCTTGAGGAAATCGCGCAGAATCTCTTCCTGCTCGTAGGCCTTTTCCAGGGTCATGCCGACTTCGAAGGGGATCATCTTCGACAGACGGTCAGCCAGGCCGTAGGACTTGCCCTGCACCCGCGCCACGTCACGCACCACCGCCTTGGCGGCCATGGTGCCGAAGGTGATGATCTGGCTCACGGCGTTACGCCCGTAGGCGTCGGCCACGTATTCGATGACCCGGTCGCGGCCATCCATGCAGAAGTCGACGTCGAAGTCGGGCATCGATACCCGTTCCGGGTTGAGGAAACGTTCGAACAGCAGGTCATAGGCCAGCGGGTCGAGGTCGGTAATCTTCAGCACGTAGGCGACCAGCGAGCCGGCACCCGAGCCCCGGCCCGGGCCGACCGGCACGCCGTTGTTCTTGGCCCACTTGATGAAGTCCATAACGATCAGGAAGTAGCCGGGGAAGCCCATCTGGATGATGATATCCAGCTCGAACTTCAAGCGGTCGAGGTAGACCTGGCGCTTCTCTTCGTAATTCGGCGTGGTGTCTTTGGGCCACAGCACCGCCAGGCGCTCTTCCAGGCCTTCGTGGGAAACATGACGCAGGTAGTCGTCGATACCCATGCCGTTGGGCGTCGGAAAGTCGGGCAGGAAGTGCTTGCCCAGCTGTACCTGGATATTGCAGCGCTTGGCGATCTCGACGGTGTTGGCAATTGCCTCGGGCAGGTCGCTGAACAGCTCGGCCATTTCCTCAGGGCTTTTCAGGTACTGCTGATCGCTGTAGTTGCGCGAGCGGCGCGGATCGTCCAGGGCACGGCCTTCGCCGATGCACACGCGGGTTTCGTGGGCATCGTAGTCGGACTGCTTGATGAAGCGCACATCGTTGGTCGCCACCAGCGGCGCGTCCAGCTTGTCGGCCAGGGCCACGGCGGCGTGCAGGTACTCTTCGTCACCGGCACGGTTGGTGCGCTGCACCTCGACGTAGAAGCGCTCCGGGAACATCTGCAGCCAGTCGCGCAGCAACGCTTCGGCTTCATCCGGGTTGCCATTGAGCAACGCCATGCCGATGTCGCCTTCCTTTGCCGCAGACAGGGCAATCAGCCCCTCGCTGGCCTCGGCGATCCACGGCCGTTCGATGATCACCAGGCCATTGCGCTGGCCGTCGACCCAGCCGCGGGAGATCAACTCGGTAAGGTTGCGGTAGCCCTTGGCGTCCATCGCCAGCAGGCAGATGCGCGACAGCGGCGCATCCGGGTCGCTGTTGGCCAGCCACAGGTCGGCGCCGCAGATCGGCTTGATGCCAGAGCCCATGGCGTTCTTGTAGAACTTGACCAGCGAGCACATGTTGCTCTGGTCGGTAACCGCGACCGCCGGCATGTTCATCGCCGCCAATGCCTTGGCCAGCGGCTTGATCCGCACCAGGCCATCGACCAGCGAGTATTCGGTGTGCAGGCGAAGATGAACGAAAGAAGCCGACATGATGATCCTATAGCAGCACAAAACAACAAGGCCCGGATTGTACCGGGCCTTGATCAAAACAACAGCCAGTGCGGGGTGATCCTGACTACTGACGCCCGCCGCGCCTGGTCAGACCTCGGCAAACCCGCCATTGATGGCATCGCGGGCTTCGAAGGCGGCGCGCACCGGTGCGAACGAGCGCCGGTGAATCGGCGTCGGCCCCAGGCGCGCCAGGGCCTCGAGGTGCACCGGCGTCGGGTAGCCCTTGTGCCCACCGATGCCGTAACCGGGGTAGATCAGCTCAAACGCCGCCATCTCGCGGTCACGGGTGACCTTGGCCAGGATCGATGCTGCGGCAATGGCCGGCACCTGGCTATCGCCCTTGACCACCGGCGCCGCCGGTACCGACAACTGCGGGCAGCGGTTACCGTCGATCAGCGCCAGTTTCGGGGTGATGCTCAAGCCTTCGACTGCACGCTGCATGGCCAGCATGGTGGCGTGGAGGATATTGAGCTGGTCGATTTCCTCGACCTCGGCGCGGGCGATGCAAAAGCTCAGGGCTTTTTCACAGATTTCGTCAAAAAGCTTTTCACGCTTGGCTTCGGTGAGCTTCTTCGAGTCGTTGAGCCCCAGAATCGGCCGCTTTGGATCGAGAATAACCGCAGCGGTCACCACCGCGCCGCACAGCGGGCCACGGCCCACTTCGTCGACACCGGCGACCAGCTCCTCGACCAGGTTGAAGTCCAATCCCATTTGCATCTATCGGTTTTCCAGCAAGGCCAACACCGCGTCAGCTGCCTGGTTCGAGGCATCGCGGCGCAAGGTACGGTGAATCTGGTCAAAGCCTTCGGTCTGCTGCACACCGCCATGCACCAGCGGCGCCAGGGTCTGGGCCAGGGCATCGGCAGTGGCCGCTTCCTGCAGCAACTCGGGCACCAGCATGCGCTGGGCCAGCAGGTTGGGCAGTGACACGTATGGGCTTTTTACCAGGCGTTTGAGAATCCAGTAGGTCAGCGGTGCCAATCGATACGCCACGACCATTGGCCGCTTGAACAGCAAGGCTTCAAGGGTCGCGGTACCCGAGGCAATCAGTACTGCATCGCAAGCAGCCAGGGCCTGGTGCGAACGACCGTCAAGCAGGGTCACCGGCAAGTCGCGGCCTTGAAGCATCTGCTCAAGCTGGGCCCGACGCTCGGCATTGGCGCACGGCGAGACGAAACGCACCCCGGGCACCAACTCGCGCAGACGCTGGGCGGTATCGAGAAACAGCGCGCCCAGGCGGCCAACTTCGCCGCCCCGACTGCCGGGCATCAAGGCAACCAACGGCCCTTCACCCAGCCCGAGCTGTTCGCGCGCAGTGTCACGGTCGGCGTCCAGTGGAATGCTGTCCGCCAGCGGATGGCCGACAAAGCGTACCGGCACGCCTTTCTCTTCATAGAACCTGGCTTCGAACGGAAACAGCGTGAGCATCAAATCGCAGCCTTCGCGAATCTTCAGCACGCGCTTCTGCCGCCAGGCCCAGACCGACGGGCTGACGTAATGCACGGTCTTGATCCCGGCCTTGCGCAGGTTCAGTTCGATATTGAGGGTGAAGTCCGGGGCATCGATGCCGATGAACACATCCGGGCGCTCGGCGATCAGGGTCTGGATCAGTTCCTTGCGGCGCTTGAGCAGCTCGCGCAGGCGCCCTAGCACCTCGACCAGGCCCATCACCGCCAGGCGCTCCATGGGGAAGTACGAGGTCAGGCCTTCGGCCTGCATCAACGGCCCGCCGACGCCAATGAAGCGTACCTGCGGGTGGCGTGCCTTGAGCGCGCGCATCAACCCGGCGCCGAGAATATCGCCGCTGGCCTCACCCGCCACCAGCGCTACACAAAGCTCGGCCATATCAGCGGGTGATGCCGCGGGTGGAGTTCTGGATCGACTGGAGGAACACGTCGACTTCCGGGTACTGGGTCGCAGGCTCCGCCAGTTCGGCAATGGCCTGCTCGATGGTCAGGCCCTGGCGGTAGACCACCTTGTAGGCCCGGCGCAGCGCGTGAATGGCGTCCTCGCTGAAACCCCGACGGCGCATGCCCTCGAAGTTCATGCTGCGCGCCTCGGCCGGATTACCGAATACAGTGACGTAAGCCGGAACATCCTTGCCGATGGCGGTCCCCATGCCGGAGAAGCTGTGGGCACCGATGCGACAGAACTGATGCACCAGGGTGAAACCGGAAAGGATCGCCCAGTCGTCAACATGTACATGGCCCGCCAGTGCGGTGTTGTTGACCAGGATGCAATGGTTGCCGATGACACTGTCATGGCCGATGTGGGCATAGGCCATGATCAGATTATGATCACCCAGGGTGGTTTCCGAGCGGTCCTGTACGGTGCCACGGTGGATGGTCACGCCTTCGCGGATCACATTGTGATCGCCGATCACCAGGCGCGTGGCTTCACCCTTGTACTTGAGGTCAGGGGTGTCTTCGCCTACCGAGGAAAACTGGTAGATGCGGTTGTGCCGACCGATGCGGGTCGGCCCCTTGAGAATCACGTGCGGACCGATAACGGTCCCCTCGCCGATCTCGACCCCGGCACCGACGATCGACCAAGGGCCTACCTCGACACCGTCGGCGAGCTTGGCCGACGGATCGATGATTGCCCGAGGGTCAATCAAACTCATAGTTTGCGTTCCGCGCAGATAATCTCGGCCGAGCATACCGGCTTGCCGTCGACCGACGCCTGGCACTCGAACTTCCAGATCTGGCGCTTGCAGCTGATGAACTTGGCCTCGAGGATCAGTTGGTCACCCGGCAGCACTGGCTGGCGGAAGCGCAGTTTGTCGGAGCCGACGAAGTAGTACAGGGTACCGTCCGCAGGTTTGACGTCGAGCATCTTGAAACCGAGGATGCCGGCCGCCTGGGCCATCGCCTCGATGATCAGCACGCCCGGCATGATCGGATGTGCGGGGAAGTGACCATTGAAGAAAGGTTCGTTGATGCTGACATTCTTGTAGGCACGAATGCGCTGGGCCTCGACGTCCAGTTCCACCACCCGGTCCACCAACAGGAACGGGTAACGGTGAGGCAGGTATTCGCGAATCTCGTTGATGTCCATCATTTCGGGGGGAAGCCTGTAGTAAAGATAGGGAGCGCCGGTTTTCACACGGCGCTCCTTTAGCAAATCAAAGAGTCAGTCTAGGGCTGTTCACTCTTGATCAGGAAATGGTATCAGCCTTCTGATGAAGCTTTATCGCCAGAGGTCACGGCGGCGAGACGCTTTTCCAGTTGTTGAAGGCGTTTTGACATCTCGTCCAGCTGGCGAATCCGTGCGGCACTTTTACGCCACTCGGCCAGCGGCTGCATTGCCGTACCGGAAGAATAGGCGCCTGGCTCGGTGATCGAGCGCGTCACCATGGTCATCCCGGAGACGAAAACGTTGTCGCAGACATCGATGTGTCCAACCATGCCGACACCGCCGGCAATGGTGCAATGCTTGCCAATCTTGGTGCTGCCGGAAATCCCGACACATGCCGCCATCGCCGTATGATCGCCGATCTGCACGTTATGGGCGATCTGGATCTGGTTGTCGAGCTTGACCCCATCGCCGATGCGGGTGTCAGCCAGTGCACCACGGTCAACCGCAGTATTGACGCCGATCTCGACATCGTCACCGATGCTCACGCCGCCAATCTGGGCAATCTTCTGCCAGACACCCTTGTCGTTGGCAAAACCGAAGCCTTCGCCACCGATCACCGCGCCAGACTGAATCACCACACGCTTGCCGATGCGTACGTCGTGGTACAGGGTCACCCGCGGGGCCAGCCAGCCGCCCTCGCCGATCACACAACGCGCGCCGATAAAGCACTGGGCACCGATGGTCACGCCCGGGCCGATCTGCGCACCGCTTTCGATCACCGCGCAGGCACCAACGCTGGCGCTGGCATCGACCTGGGCATCGGCGGCAACCACGGCGCTGGGATGAATTCCCGCTACAGCCCTGGGCTTTGGATCGAACAGGTGGGAGAGGCGCGCGTAGGCGAGGTACGGGTCGGGAACGATCAGCGCGTTACCGGCAAAGCCTTCGGCGTCGGCCGGCTTGAGCAGGATCGCTGCCGCGTGGGTTTCACCCAGGTACTTGCGGTACTGCGGGTTGGCAAGGAAGCTCAACTGCCCCGGCCCGGCTTCCTGAAGGGTCGCCAGGCCAGTGATTTCCAGCTCCTCGGGGCCACTCAGGGTGGCTCCGAGGAACTCGGCCAACTGACCGAGTTTCATGGTCACGGTCATGATCAACGGGACTGATTCATGCGCTCGATAACCTGGCGGGTGATGTCGTACTGAGGTTTGACATCAATGACCGCGCCACGCTCAAGCACCAGGTCGAAACCGCCTTTCTTGATCACTTCTTCAACCGCGCCGTCGAGTTTCGGCTTCAGTTGCTTGAGCATTTCGCGGTCGGCCACGGCCTTGGACTCGTTCAGTTCCTTGGACTGGAACTGGAAGTCACGGGCTTTCTGCTTGTATTCAAGCTCCAGGCGCTCGCGCTCAGGCTGGGCCATCTTGTCACCACCGGCACGGATGCGGTCGGCAATGCCCTTGGCGCTGCTTTCCAGGTTCTTCAGCTTGGTCAGCTGTGGGCCGAACTTCTTCTCGGCGTCGACGGCGTATTTCTTCGCCGCGTCCGACTCGAGCAAGGCCATTTGGTAGTTCAGGACGGCAATTTTCATTTCGGCGAAAGCCGGGGTTGCGACCAGGGCCGCAGCCAGTACTGCCAGTTGAGTCAACTTACGCACGATGCACTCCTACAGAATCCGTTGTCGTTAGCAAGGGGCAGACCTTAGAAGGTCTGGCCCAGAGAGAATTGGAACACCTGGGTATCGGCTTCGTCCGGTTTCTTCACCGGCATTGCCAGGCTGAAGCTCAACGGGCCGAGGGCGGTAATCCAGGTCACGCCCAGGCCGACGGAGCTGGCCAGGCCCGAAAGGCCGACCTTCTCGCAGTTCGGCTTGGAACCGCAGTTGGTGTCGAAAACGTTACCCACATCCCAGAAGACCGAGGTGCGCAGCGAGCGTTGGTCCTTGACGAACGGCAGCGGGAACAACAGCTCTACACCACCCTGGACGAGGACGTTACCACCGAACGGCAGCGGATCCTGGTCAGGGTCTTCAATGGTGCCGGGCTTTCTGCCCTTGCTCGGGGTACTGCGTGGGCCCAGGCTGCTGTCCTTGAAGCCACGTACAGAGTTGAAACCGCCGGCATAGTAGTTCTCGTAGAACGGCAGACCGGAGGTCGAACCGAAGCCATCACCATAGCCCAGCTCGGTGTGCAGGCGCAGGGTGTAGTCGTTGGTGATCGGCTTGAACAGCTGGCCACGGTAGTCCAGCTTGAAGAACGACAGGTCGCTACCCGGAGTGGTCGCTTCCAGCACCAGGCTTTGCGAGTGACCACGGGTGGCCAGCACGCCCTTGTTCAGGGTCGACTCGGACCAGCCGGCCGAGGCCTTGAAGTTCAGGTACTTGTCGCCTTCCTTGTCGACGAAGTCAAAAATCTCGTCAACGGTGTACTTGCCGGTCTTGATCTCGTCCTGCTGTACGGTCAGGCCGAAGGTCAGGCGCGAGGTCTCGCTGATCGGGTAGCCAACACTGACACCGGCACCCAGGCTGTCAACCGCATAGCTGGCGACGTCGACGTCGAGGTCATCGTAGTCGGTGGTGCGATAGAAAGCGTTGTAGCCCAGGCTGACGCCATCGGCGGTCCAGTAGGGGTCAACGAAGCCGAAGTTGTAGCGGCTCTGGTATTCGCTGCGGGTCAGGCCGATGGAAACCTTGTTACCAGTACCGAGGAAGTTGGTCTGGCTGATCGAACCACCGAGGATCAGACCGGCGCTCTGGGCGAAACCGACGCTGGCGGTAATCGAACCGGAAGCTTGCTCTTCAACGCTGTAGTTGACGTCGACCTGGTCGTCGGTGCCCGGTACGGCCGGGGTCTCGACGTTGACTTCCTTGAAGAAGCCCAGGCGCTCCAGACGGGTCTTGGACTGGTCAATCAGGTAGGTCGAAGCCCAGCCGCCTTCCATCTGGCGCATTTCACGACGCAGCACTTCGTCTTCGGACTTGGTGTTGCCACGGAAGTTGATGCGGTTGACATAGGCGCGCTTGCCCGGATCGACCACGAAGGTGATGTCGACTGTGTGATCGTCATCATGAGGTTGTGGCACGCCGTTGACGTTGGCGAAGGTGTAGCCTTCGTTACCCAGACGACGGGTGATCAGCTCGGACGTGGTGGTCATCACCTTGCGCGAGAACACCTGGCCTGGCTGCACCAGCAGCAGCGACTTGACCTGGTCTTCCGGCACCTTGAGGTCACCGGAGAGCTTGACGTCACGAACGGTGTACTTCTCGCCCTCGTTGACGTTGACGGTGATGTAGACGTGCTTCTTGTCCGGGGTGATCGACACCTGGGTGGAAGCGATGTCCATGTTGATGTAGCCGCGGTCCAGGTAGTAGGAACGCAGGCGCTCCAAGTCACCGGAGAGTTTCTCACGGGCGTACTTGTCGTCGTTTTTGAAGAACGACAGCCAGTTGCTGGTCTTGAGCTCGAACAGGCCGATCAGGTCTTCGTCAGGGAAGACGGTGTTGCCAACCACGTTGATGTGCTGGATTGCAGCAACGGTGCCTTCGTTGATCTTGATCTTCAGGCCCACGCGGTTGCGCGGTTGCGGCACCACTTCGGTGTCAACCTCGGCCGAGTAGCGGCCCTGGGCAACGTACTGGCGTTGCAGTTCGTTACGCACGCCCTCAAGGGTGGCACGCTGGAAGATCTCGCCTTCGGACAGACCGGACTGCTTCAGACCTTTCATCAGGTCTTCAGTGCTGATCGCCTTGTTGCCTTCGATCTCGATGCTGGACACCGAAGGACGCTCGACCACGGTAATGATCAGGACGTTGCCGTCCCGGCTCAGTTGGATGTCCTGGAAGAAACCGGTCTTGAACAGGGACCGGGTGGATTCCACCAGGCGCCGGTCATCGGCCTCATCGCCGACGTTCAATGGCAAGGCACCAAAAACGCTGCCCGCGGAGACCCGCTGCAGACCATTGACACGAATATCGGAGATGGTGAAGGACTCGGCGTGAACTTCAGCGATCATCAGTACGGCGAGAACCGCAGTTAGCAGCAGACGTTTCATGAAGTCCTTTCTTATTCCAACTGGCAATAAACGACCCGCCGCGGGACGCGGCAGGTTCGCAATTGAGCGAAGCTTTACAGTCGACCCAAATCGTTGATCAGGGCAAGCAACATCACCCCGACTACCAAACTGATACCGATCTGGATCCCCCAACCTTGCACCCGATCCGATAACGGACGACCACGCGCCCACTCGATCAGGTAGAACAGCAAATGCCCCCCATCCAGTACAGGAATGGGCAGCAAATTAAGAACCCCCAGGCTAATGCTCAGGTAGGCGAGGAAATTCAGGAAATCTCCAACACCGGACTGGGCCGAAGCGCCCGCCACTTTAGCAATGGTTATCGGTCCGCTCAAGTTTTTTACCGAGAGCTCGCCGAACAGCATTTTCTTCAACGATTCGAGGGTCAGGACGCTCATGTTCCAGGTGCGTGAAAGTCCCTCCCCTACAGCCTCGAGCGGCCCGTAGCTGACCTCGCGAAGCATGGCATCCGGCCACTTCACTCCTTTGACCCCGGCGCCCAGATACCCCGTGGCCGTTTTGCCCTCGCCACGGCTGGCCAGGGTTACCGGCAACTCCAGCGGCGCACCGTCACGCTCGATGCGCAGGACGATCTTGCTGCCAGCCCGGCCACGTACGGTATCAACCACTTGCTGCCAGCTGTTCAGCGCCTGGCCATCGAGCGCCAGCAAACGATCACCGGTTTTCAGCCCGGCAGCCTTTGCCGGCCCCTTCGGGTCGAGTTCAGCCAGCACCGGCGGCAATGCCGGGCGCCACGGGCGCAAGCCCAGCGAGCGAATCGGGTCCGGATCGTCGGCGCCCTTGAGCCAGTTCTTGAGGGTCAGCACGTGCGGGCTGTCGACGGACGCGCCCTCCTCGCGCACACTGATGTGCAACTGGCCGCTTTCACCCAGACGGCGGATCAGTTGCAGGTTGACTGCCGCCCAGCCACTGGTTGGTTTGCCATCAATAGAAACAATTTCCTGGCCAGCTGTGAGCCCGGCCACTTCGGCGATACTCCCCGCTTCGACCGCACCGATGACCGGACGCTCCTGCTGGGTGCCGACCATGGCCAGGATCCAGAAGAAGAAAAACGCCAGGAGAAAGTTGGCCACCGGGCCCGCCGCGACGATCGCGATGCGTTGACGCACAGACTTGCGGTTGAAGGATTGCTCGATCTGCTCGGGGGGCACCGCGCCTTCACGCTCGTCGAGCATTTTCACGTAGCCGCCCAGCGGAATCGCCGCTACCACGAACTCGGTGCCATGCCGGTCATGCCAGCGCAGCAACGGCATGCCAAAACCGACGGAAAATCGCAAAACCTTGACGCCGCAACGCCGGGCCACCCAGAAGTGACCGAATTCGTGAAAGGTGACCAGCACACCCAATGCCACCAGGGTGCCGATAATCATGTAGAGCGCACTCATGTCTTTCTCCGAATGACGTTCAGCGGCACCGGGCCTGACGCACTGCTGCGCCAGACCTCAGCGGCCGTGATGAGCCAACCATTGTCCGGCCAGCTGCCGCGCGCGCTGATCGGCGGCAAACACCGCATCGAGCGATTCGACGGCAACCACCGGCTCTTGATCGAGCACTTGTTCGATCATACTCGCGATCTCGGGGAAGCGGATGCGCCGCTGGAGAAATGCTTCCACCGCCACTTCGTTGGCCGCATTAAGCACCGCCGGCGCGCTATTACCCGCCTCGGCCGCCTCTCGGGCCAGGCGCAGGCAAGGGAAGCGCTGCTCATCCGGCGCCTTGAAGTCCAGGCGGGCAACCGCGAACAGGTCCAGCGGCGCCACCCCCGAATCGATACGCTCCGGCCAGGCCAGGGCATTGGCAATCGGCGTGCGCATGTCCGGATTGCCCAACTGGGCCAGTACCGAACCGTCGACATAATCGACCAGCGAGTGGATCACACTTTGCGGGTGCACCACCACCTCGACCTGGCCGGGCCGCGCATCGAACAGCCAGCACGCCTCGATAAGCTCCAGGCCCTTGTTCATCATGCTTGCCGAATCGACCGAGATCTTGCGGCCCATGGACCAGTTCGGGTGGGCGCAGGCCTGTTCAGGGCTGACATCCATGAGCTCGGCCATCGGCGTTTCGCGAAACGGCCCACCGGAGGCAGTCAACAGGATACGGCGCACGCCAACCTGGGCCAGGCCGCGGGAATAATCACCCGGCAGGCACTGGAAGATCGCATTGTGCTCGCTGTCGATCGGCAGCAGCACCGCGCCACTGCGCCGTACCGCCTGCATGAACAAGGCGCCGGACATCACCAGCGCTTCCTTGTTGGCCAGCAACACCTTCTTGCCCGCCTCGACCGCCGCCAGGGTCGGGCGCAGGCCGGCAGCACCGACGATCGCCGCCATTACGGCGTCGACCTCGCCAGCCGCAGCCACCTGACACAACCCCTCTTCACCGACCAGTACCTCAGTGGCCGAGCCCGCCGCTGCCAGCCCTTCACGCAGCTGCTGCGCAGCCTCCGTCGAAGGCACCACGGCAAACACCGGGGCATGGCGCACGCACAGGGCCAACAGCTCTTGCAGGCGCGAATAGCCGCTCAGGGCGAACACCTGGTAACGATCCGGATGACGAGCGATCACATCCAGGGTACTGAGGCCGATCGAGCCGGTCGCACCCAGCACGGTAATACGTTGTACGCCGCTCACATTACGCCCCAATTGGCTGCCCAGAGCAGCACGGCAAACACCGGAATGGCTGCGGTGAGGCTGTCGATACGGTCCAGCACGCCGCCATGCCCCGGCAGCAGGTTGCTGCTGTCCTTGATCCCCGAGCGGCGCTTGAACATGCTTTCGGTCAGATCGCCAACTACCGAGACGAATACCACGGCTGCAGCGCCGAACAGGCCGAGCACCAGCTCACCCGCGCTCCAGTCACGAGAGATAGCCACTACTGCAGTAATCACCAGGCTCAGGGCCAGGCCACCGTAGACGCCTTCCCAGCTCTTGCCCGGGCTCACCTGCGGGGCCAGCTTGCGCTTGCCGAAGGCGCGGCCGGAGAAGTACGCACCGATGTCCGCCCCCCAGACCAGCACCATGACCGCCATGATCAGCCAGTTGCCCAGCGGCCACTGCTTGAGCAGCACCAGGCCTTGCCAGGCCGGCAACAGGATCAGCAGACCGATCAGCAGGCGGCAGGCAGCACTGGCCCACAGCTCGCTGCTGCGCGGGTACGTCAGCACCAGCCAGGTTGCCAGCGCCCACCACAACACCGAAGCCCCCAGCACCCAGGGTGCCAGGTCCGGCATCAGGTAGAGCAGCATCAGCAGGCCGGCGACCACGGCAGCGTAAGCCACACGCAGGGCTTGCCCGACCAGGCCGGCCAGACGCGCCCATTCCCAGGCGCCCAGGGTCACCACTACGCCGATGAACAGGGCGAAGTCGCCGCCGTTCAACAGGAAGAAGCCACACAGGGCGATCGGCAGCAGGATCAGCGCCGTAATGATGCGTTGTTTAAGCATTAAGCACGGGCTCCAGCTTGGACCTGCTCGCTGGTTTTCCCGAAGCGGCGCTGGCGCGAAGCGAAATCGGCCAGCGCAGTGCGCATGGCCTCGTGTTTGAAGTCCGGCCAGAACAGGTCGGAAAAGTACAACTCGGCGTAGGCCAGCTGCCATAACAGGAAGTTGCTGATGCGGTGCTCGCCACCGGTACGGATGCACAGATCGGGCAGCGGCAGGTCGCCTGTGGCCAGGCAGGTCTGCAGCAGCTCGGGGGTGATGTCGTCCGGGCGCAGGTGGCCGGCCTGGACTTCCCGCGCCAGGCGCTGGGCGGCCTGAGCGATATCCCACTGGCCACCGTAGTTGGCGGCGATCTGCAGGATGAAGCGATTGGCGCCAGCGGTCAGCGCTTCGGCCTCACGCATGGCAGCCTGCAGCTCAGGGTGAAAGCGCGAGCGGTCACCGATGATACGCAGGCTGATGTTGTTGTCGTTGAGGCGCTTGGCTTCCCGGCGCAGGGCCGAGAAGAACAGCTCCATCAACGCCCCGACCTCTTCGGCCGGGCGCTGCCAGTTTTCACTGGAAAAGGCGAACAGGGTCAGCACCTCGACCTTGGCCTCGGCGCACACCTCGATGACCGCGCGCACTGCGTCCACGCCGGCCTTGTGCCCGGCAACACCGGGCAACAGGCGCTTCTTCGCCCAGCGATTATTCCCATCCATGATGATCGCGACATGGCGCGGCACCGATGGGGACACACCTTGCTTGGTCTTTTCCATTGAAAAAAGTCCCGACCCTTAAACGGCCATCAGGTCCTTTTCTTTCTGCTTGACGGCAACTTCGATCTCAGCCACGAACTTGTCGGTCAGCTTCTGGATTTCGTCGGCGGCACGGCGCTCGTCGTCTTCGCTGATTTCCTTTTCCTTGACCAGGTCCTTGAGCTGGCTCAGCGCATCGCGACGGATATTGCGCACGGCAATACGGCCATCTTCAGCGGCGTCACGAGCCTGCTTGGTGAAACCCTTGCGGGTCTCTTCGGTCAGAGCCGGCATGGTGATCAGCAGCAACTCGCCCAGGTTGGTCGGGTTGAGGTTCAGACCGGCACTGCCGATAGCCTTGTCGACAGCACCCAGCATATTGCGCTCGAAGGCCACGACCTGCAGGGTCCGGGCATCTTTCACGGTGATGTTGGCCACTTGCTTGATTGGCGTATCGGCGCCGTAGTAAGGAACCATCACACCTTCCAGAACACTAGGATGCGCCTGGCCAGTACGAATTCGGCTGAATGCGTGCGCAAGGGACTCCAGCGACTTTTGCATGCGCTCTTGAGCGTCTTTCTTGATTTCGTTGATCATTTTTGAACTTCCTCGATCAGAGTTCCTTCAGCGCCACCATGCACGATATTCAGCAGGGCGCCAGGCTTGTTCATATTGAAGACGCGCAGCGGCATCTTGTGATCGCGGCACAGGCAGATTGCCGTCAGGTCCATCACGCCCAGCTTGCGATCCAGTACTTCATCGTAGGTCAGATGATCGAACTTCTCGGCATGCGGGTCTTTGAATGGGTCTGCAGTGTATACACCATCGACCTTGGTTGCCTTCAATACCACGTCGGCATCGATTTCGATGGCGCGCAGGCAAGCGGCGGAGTCGGTGGTGAAGAACGGGTTGCCGGTACCGGCAGCGAAGATTACGACTTCCTTGGAGTTCAGGTGACGCATGGCTTTGCGACGGTCATAGTGATCGGTGACGCCGACCATGGAGATGGCCGACATGACGATCGCAGTAATGTTGGCGCGCTCCAGCGCGTCGCGCATGGCCAGGCCATTCATTACAGTCGCCAGCATGCCCATGTGGTCGCCCGTGACACGGTCCATGCCGGCTGCACTGAGCGCCGCGCCACGGAACAGGTTGCCACCACCGATCACCAAACCGACCTGAACACCAATGCCGACCAGTTGACCGACTTCCAATGCCATGCGATCCAGGACCTTGGGGTCGATCCCGAACTCTTCCGAGCCCATCAGGGCCTCGCCGCTAAGCTTGAGTAGAATGCGTTTATAGCGAGCTTGATAACCACTGCCCTGCTGAGCCATTGCGAATCTCTCCTGCGGCGTTTGTAAAAAAAATCTGGCGGGCTGTTTTCAGCCTGCGCGTAACTCTAGCGTGGCGCAGCTACTGCGCCAACGAAAGGCGGCTTTGTAAGCCGCTCCCGCTTTGACAAAGAGGCTGCGCGCGTGAGCGGGCAGCCTCTTCGGGGCGACAGAGGTGAATCTGTCTTATTGCTTGGCAGCAGCCAGCTGAGCAGCAACTTCTTCAGCGAAGTTGTCGACTGGCTTCTCGATGCCTTCGCCTACTTTGAAGTAGGTGAAGGAAACGATTTCAGCACCGGCTTTCTTGGCCAGCTCACCGACCTTGATTTCCGGGTTCATGACGAAGGCTTGCTCGACCAGGCTGGCTTCGGCCAGGAACTTCGAGATACGGCCTTTGACCATGTTCTCGACGATGTTCTCAGGCTTGCCCTTGATCTTCTCTTCGTTCAGGGTCAGGAAGACGTTCTTCTCGCGCTCGATTGCTTCAGCCGAAACTTCCGACGGCAGCAGGAACTCTGGGTTGCTTGCCGCCACGTGCATGGCGATTTCTTTGGCCAGCTGGACGTCGCCGCCCTTCAGGACAACAGCAACACCGATCTTGTTGCCGTGCAGGTAGGTGCCGACAACGTCACCTTCAACGCGCACCAGGCGACGGATGTTGACGTTCTCACCAACCTTGGCAACCAGCGCTTCACGAGCAGATTCGCGGGAAGCGATCAGCGGAGCGGCGTCGGTCAGCTTCTCGGCGAAAGCTTGGTCAACGCTTTCAGCGACGAAGGTTTTGAAGTCGTCTTGCAGAGCCAGGAAGTCGGTCTGCGAGTTGACTTCCAGCAGGACGGCAGATTTGTCGTCGGCCTTGATGGCGATTGCGCCTTCAGCGGCAACGTTGCCAGCCTTTTTAGCGGCCTTGATGGCGCCCGAAGCGCGCATGTCGTCAATGGCTTTCTCGATGTCGCCGCCGGCCTTTTCCAGGGCCTTTTTGCAATCCATCATGCCTTCGCCGGTACGCTCACGCAGTTCTTTGACCAGCGCTGCAGTAATTGCTGCCATTTCAAATTCCTCTTGGATAGGTTTTCAACCATTCCACCCGATACTTGACGGGCGTTCAATTCTGTAAATCCACTCACCAGCACTCATGCAGTAACAAGGTTGCAACGGCGATGCTGACAAGAGGATTTCAAGGTGGCAAAAAGGGGGCAAAGCCCCCTTTTCGCGTGCCGAGTAGACGCCAGGCGTCAATTACTCAGCAGCTGGTGCTGCTTCTTCGGCGTACACTTCGGTACCGCCAGCAACGTTGTTGCGGCCACGGATCACGGCGTCAGCCATCGAACCCATGTACAGCTGGATAGCGCGGATGGCGTCATCGTTACCTGGGATGATGTAGTCAACGCCTTCTGGGCTGGAGTTGGTATCGACAACGCCGATGACCGGGATACCCAGCTTGTTGGCTTCGGTGATAGCGATGCGCTCGTGGTCAACGTCGATCACGAACAGGGCATCAGGCAGGCCGCCCATGTCCTTGATACCACCCAGGCTGCGATCCAGTTTTTCCAGATCACGGGAGCGCATCAGGGCTTCTTTCTTGGTCAGCTTGGCGAAAGTGCCGTCTTCGGCCTGGGTTTCCAGGTCGCGCAGACGCTTGATCGAAGCGCGGATGGTCTTGTAGTTGGTCAGCATGCCGCCCAACCAGCGGTGATCGACGTACGGCGAACCGCAACGTGCTGCTTCTTCAGCAACGATCTTGCCAGCGGAACGCTTGGTGCCGACGAACAGAATCTTGTTTTTGCCCTGGGCCAGACGCTCGACGAAGGTCAGTGCCTCGTTGAACATTGGCAGGGTTTTTTCAAGGTTGATGATGTGAATCTTGTTGCGCGCACCGAAAATGTACTTGCCCATTTTCGGGTTCCAGTAACGGGTTTGGTGACCGAAGTGCACACCGGCCTTCAGCATATCGCGCATGTTGACTTGGGACATGATAGTTCCTTGATAAGTCGGGTTGGGCCTCCACGTATCCCAATGACCAACCCGCGATCCGTGGATCGAAGGCACCCAGGTCATCGTGTCGACACGTGTGTGGGTTTAGTGCTTCCGGAGCTATCCCCGGAAAGCGGCGCATTTTATACCACACAAGCCCGCCAAGCGAAACCAGAATTACCATTGAACGTCACAGGCTTTTGCACACACCGCCCATTAGCGCCAGAATGACCCTTATATAAAGGCTGTATCAGCGCCATGGCCGCCTGAACCGGGCCCGGCTCTGTTAGAATCCGGCCTTTCCCCAGATTATTCGCGCCTTGCTGCGCCGTAGAGAGCCTGTAATGACCGTTACCATCAAAACCGCCGAAGACATCGAAAAGATGCGCATCGCCGGCCGACTGGCCGCCGAAGTCCTGGAGATGATCGAAGAGCACGTCAAGCCCGGTGTCACCACCGAGGAGCTCGACCGCCTGTGCCACGACTACATCGTCAACGTCCAGCAAGCGATTCCGGCGCCGCTCAACTACAAGGGTTTCCCCAAGTCGATCTGCACCTCGGTCAACCATGTGGTCTGCCACGGCATCCCGGGCGACAAGCCGCTCAAGGACGGTGACACCCTGAACATCGACGTCACCGTGATCAAGGATGGCTACCACGGCGACACCAGCCGCATGTTCCACGTCGGCACCGTACCGGTATGGGCCGAGCGCCTGTCCCAGGTCACCCAGGAGTGCATGTACAAGGCTATCGAACTGGTCAAGCCAGGTTGCCGCCTGGGCGACATCGGCGAAGTGATCCAGAAGCACGCGGAAAAGAACGGTTTCTCGGTGGTGCGCGAGTTCTGCGGCCACGGCATCGGCAAGGTGTTCCACGAAGAGCCGCAGATCCTGCACTACGGCCGCGCCGGCACCGGCATGGAGCTCAAGGAAGGCATGACCTTCACCATCGAGCCGATGATCAACCAGGGCAAAGCCGACACTAAGGTGCTGGGCGACGGCTGGACCGCCATCACCAAGGACCGCAAGCTCTCGGCCCAGTGGGAACACACCCTGGTGGTGACCGCGACCGGTTACGAAATCTTCACCCTGCGTAAAGACGACACCATTCCCCGCACGTCGGCCTGATTGTCACAGGAAAGCCTCTCGATGCCCCAGGTGGATCCCGAGCTGTTCGATCGCGGTCAGTTCCAGGCGGAACTGGCCCTCAAGGCAAGCCCTATCGCTGCCTTCAAGAAAGCCATCCGCCAGGCCGGCGAGGTGCTCGACAACCGCTTTCGCAGCGGCCGCGAGATCCGCCGGCTGATCGAGGACCGCGCCTGGTTCGTCGACAACATCCTGCAACAGGCCTGGAACCAGTTCACCTGGAGCGAAGACGCCGATATCGCCCTGATCGCCACCGGCGGCTACGGGCGCGGCGAGCTGCACCCCTACTCCGACATCGATCTGCTGATCCTGCTCGACAGTGCCGACCACGAGGTTTTTCGCGACTCGATCGAACGCTTTCTGACCCTGCTCTGGGACATCGGCCTGGAAGTCGGCCAGAGCGTGCGCTCGGTCGATGAATGCGCAGAACAAGCCCGCGCTGACCTGACGGTAGTCACCAACCTGATGGAAAGCCGCACTATTGCCGGCCCCGAGCACCTGCGCCAGCGCATGCTCGAGGTCACCAGCACCGCGCACATGTGGCCGAGCAAGGAATTCTTCCTGGCCAAGCGTGCCGAGCAAAAAGCCCGGCACCACAAGTACAACGACACCGAGTACAACCTGGAGCCCAACGTCAAGGGCTCGCCAGGCGGCCTGCGTGATATCCAGACGGTACTGTGGATCGCCCGGCGCCAGTACGGCACCCTCAACCTGCACGCCCTGGCCGGCGAAGGCTTCTTGCTGGAAAGCGAGAACAACCTGCTGGCCTCGTCCCAGGAATTTCTCTGGAAAGTGCGCTACGCCCTGCACATGCTTGCCGGACGCGCCGAGGACCGCTTGCTGTTCGACCACCAGCGCAGCATCGCCGCCCTGCTCGGATTTGGCGACGAGAACCCCAAGCGCGCCATCGAACAGTTCATGCAGCAGTACTACCGGGTGGTGATGAGCATCGCCGAGCTCAGCGACCTGATCATCCAGCACTTCGAAGAAGTCATTCTCGACGACGACAGCGCCAGTGCCCAGCCCCTGAATGCGCGCTTCCAACTGCATGACGGCTATATCGAGGCAGTGCGCACCAACGTCTTCAAGCGCACGCCGTTCGCCATGCTGGAAATTTTCGTACTGATGGCCCAGCACCCGGAAATCAAGGGCGTGCGTGCCGACACCATTCGTCTGCTGCGCGAGCACCGGCACCTGATCGACGATGATTTTCGTAATGATATCCGCAACACCAGCCTGTTCATCGAGCTGTTCAAGTGCGAGATCGGTATCCACCGCAATCTGCGGCGGATGAACCGCTACGGCATTCTCGGCCGTTATTTGCCGGAGTTCGGCCTGATCGTCGGGCAGATGCAGCACGACCTGTTCCACATCTATACCGTCGATGCGCACACCCTGAACCTGATCAAGCATCTGCGCAAACTGCAGTACACCCCGGTTTCGGAGAAATTCCCGCTGGCCAGCAAGCTCATGGGCCGCCTGCCCAAGCCAGAGCTGATTTATCTCGCCGGGCTCTACCACGACATCGGCAAGGGTCGCCAGGGTGATCACTCCGAGTTGGGCGCGGTGGACGCCCAGGCCTTCTGTGCGCGTCATCAGCTACCGAGCTGGGACAGCCGGCTGATCGTCTGGCTGGTGCAACATCACCTGGTGATGTCGACCACCGCCCAGCGCAAGGACCTGTCCGACCCGCAGGTGATCTACGACTTCGCTCAACGGGTGGGCGATGAAACCCGCCTGGATTACCTTTATGTACTAACGGTGGCCGACATCAACGCCACCAACCCGAGCCTGTGGAACTCCTGGCGCGCCAGCCTGCTGCGCCAGCTCTACACCGAGACCAAGCGCGCCTTGCGCCGCGGCCTGGAAAACCCGCTGGACCGCGAAGAGCAGATCCGCCAGACCCAGAGCGCAGCACTGGACATCCTCATTCGCGAGGGCACCGACCCGGACGACGTCGAGCAACTGTGGTCGCAATTGGGCGATGACTACTTCCTGCGCCATACCGCCGCCGACGTGGCCTGGCACAGCGATGCCATCCTCCAGCAGCCGGCCGACGGCGGGCCGCTGGTGTTGATCAAGGAAACCACCCAGCGCGAGTTCGAGGGCGGCACCCAGATCTTCATCTACGCCCCCGACCAGCACGACTTCTTCGCCGTGACGGTGGCGGCCATGGACCAGCTCAACCTGAACATCCATGACGCGCGGATCATCACCTCGAGCAGCCAGTTCACCCTCGACACCTATATCGTGCTCGACAACGATGGCGGCTCGATCGGCGACAATCCCGTGCGAGTCAAGCAGATTCGCGACGGCCTGACCGACGCCCTGCGCAACCCCGACGACTACCCGACCATCATCCAGCGCCGGGTACCGCGCCAGCTCAAGCACTTCACCTTTGCCCCACAGGTCACCATCCACAACGATGCCCAGCGGCCGGTGACCATCCTCGAACTCAGCGCCCCCGACCGCCCCGGCCTGCTGGCGCGGATCGGCAAGATCTTCCTGGAGTTCGACCTGTCGCTGCAAAATGCCAAGATTGCCACCCTCGGCGAACGGGTCGAAGACGTGTTCTTCATCACCGACGCCGACAACCAGCCCCTGTCCGACCCGCAGTTGTGCAGCCGCCTGCAGGATGCGATCGTCGAGCAACTGCGCGTCGACCAGGCGACCGGGGTGCCTTTGACCCGCCTGACCATTTGACCGTTTGACGAGACCTTGCGCCGATGAACAACGCTTTGAACCAGCTTCAGCCCTACCCGTTCGAGAAACTCCGCGCGCTGCTCGGCAGCGTGACGCCTGCGGCGGACAAACGCGCCATTGCCCTGTCGATCGGTGAACCGAAGCATGAGTCGCCGGCGTTCGTCGCCCAGGCCCTGGCCGACAACCTGCAGCAGATGGCCGTGTACCCGACCACCGCCGGCCTGCCGGCGCTGCGTCAAGCCATCACCCGCTGGTGCGAACGCCGTTTCAGCGTCCCGGCCGGCTGGCTGGATGCCGACAAACACGTACTGCCGGTCAATGGTACCCGTGAAGCGCTGTTTGCCTTCACCCAGGCGGTGGTCAATCGCGCCGATAACGGCCTGGTCGTCAGCCCCAACCCGTTCTACCAGATCTACGAGGGCGCAGCGCTGCTGGCCGGCGCTACCCCGCACTACCTGCCCTGCCTGGACAGCAACGGCTTCAACCCGGACTTCGACGCCGTGTCGGCCGAGACCTGGCAGCGCTGCCAGATCCTTTTCCTCTGCTCCCCAGGCAACCCGACCGGCGCCCTGGTGCCGATGCAGACCCTGAAAAAACTGATCGCCCTGGCCGACCAATACGATTTCGTGATCGCCGCCGACGAGTGCTACAGCGAACTGTACTTCGACGAACAAAGCCCGCCGCCCGGCCTGCTCAGCGCCTGCGTCGAGCTTGGGCGCAGCGACTTCAAGCGTTGCGTGGTGTTCCACAGCCTGTCCAAGCGCTCCAACCTGCCGGGCCTGCGCTCGGGCTTCGTGGCCGGTGACGCCGAGATCATCAAGCCGTTCCTGCTCTACCGCACCTACCACGGCTGCGCCATGCCGGTGCAAACCCAGCTGGCGAGCATTGCCGCCTGGAACGACGAAGAACACGTGCTCGCCAACCGCGACCTGTACCGCGAGAAGTTCGATGCGGTACTGAAGATCCTCGCCCCGGTACTGGATGTGCAGCGCCCGGACGGTGGTTTCTACCTGTGGGCCAAGGTGCCAGGCGATGACGCCGAATTCACCCGAGACCTGTACCAGGCCCAGCACGTGACCGTGGTGCCGGGCTCCTACCTGTCCCGTGAAGTGGATGGCGTCAACCCGGGTGCCGGGCGCGTGCGCATGGCGCTGGTGGCGCCGTTGGCCGAATGTGTCGAGGCGGCCGAGCGGATTCGCGCGTTCTTGCAGCAGTAAACTCCAGCCCGCCCCTACAGAGCATTCGCCTGTAGGAGCGGGCTTGCCCCGCGATTTGCTCAGCTGCCATAAAGGTAGTTGAGGAAGAACAACACCAGGGTCAGGGCCAAGGCCAACGCCAGATAGTTGCCCGCAAGCAGGGAAACCGCGGCCCAAACCAGAACCGTCAGCAGCAAGATAACGGCTGCAAGCGTGTGTAGCGCCAACACCTGCCCGCGGGAAAACGGCGCCAGCAACCGGCACTGCCGACCGCCGCCAAAGCCGCGCTCGACACTGACCAGAAAGGGTGCCAGCAGAAGCAACAGGAGCAGCCCAAGCACCAGCGCATAAAACAGCTCGATACCCATGCTGTCTGCCCAGTGCGGATACAAACCTCGATTGAAATCACGCAGGGCCCTATCCGCCCACAGCACCGGGGCACCTGCCACCAGGGCCAGCCCATAGGCAAACATCCGCCTGCGACTCGCCACCTTCAGCACCCAGGTGCCGCCCGCACGGGTCACAGGCAACAGCCACAGCCACAAGGCCAGAAGCACGGCGCAGGCAGCGTCCCCCTCCAGCCTGAGTTTTGCGCCGAGCTCTTCACGCACGGCTTGCCCGAACAGCGCGCTTGCCGCCTGGTAATCGGGGGAGGCGTCGTACACGCCGAAACGCGCAATGCGTTCGGCATCCTTGAACACGGGAAAATCGGTGCTGGCGAAAAACAGCCCAATGCCGACCAACAGCAGAGCAAGTGCCAATCCGTGGCGGAGTCGAAATATCAAAAGACAGTCCCCTTCTTTTCAATGAAACAGCGTTGAAAAGAAGCCTATCGGGGCAACGCCGGGCAACCAATGCACCCCATACAGTCTTCAGACAATGACTACATAAACTGCACACTTCTTCATTTGCCCGGCCCGGCCATTTATTTTACCGGCCCCAGGTTCGCCTCGCTCATGTCCAGCTCCCCCAGCACCTGACGCACCACGTCATCGCCGATCTGGTGCTGACGATGCAGGCTGTACAGCTCCAGGCGCTGGGCCCGCAGCGCGCGCAGGCGCAAGCGCCGCTCAAGGTGGTCCATCTGTGCGGCCAGGGCCTGGGCTTCGGCGCTGTCGTTGAAGGTATCGAGCTGATGCCGGTACTCGGCCATCAACCGCGCCTTGAGCTCGGCCGCCAGTGCCGCCTGGGAGGCATCCAGCGGGGTGCCGGCCTCGCTCAGGTCTTCTGCCTCAAGGGCGTGAATCGCCGCTTCAGCGGTGCGTCGCCAGGCGTCCTGGGCTTCCTGCCGCAGCGTGTCATCCGGGCTCTTGGTGACCCCGCGCAACAACAGCGGCAGGGCGATGCATGCCGCGACCAGCGACAGCAGAATGACTCCGGCCGCGATGAAAATCAGCAAGTCTCGCTCGGGGAAGTCCTTGCCGGCGCTGATCAGCAGCGGCACCGACATGACACCGGCCAGGGTCACCGCCCCGCGCACCCCACCAACCGTCAACAACCAGCAGGAACGGGCATTGGGCACCAGCACCAGGTCTTCCTTGCCGCGCCAGCGGCGGATCACCCCGATCAGGCGCCAGATGCTCTGCACCCAGATAAACCGCAAGGCCAGCAGCACGGCGAAGATCGCCACCACATCCAGGCAGCGCCACAGCAAGGTCGGCCACAGCGAGGCTTCGTGGCTGGTCACCGCCTTGATGATGTCGGGCAACTGCAAGCCCAACAGCAGAAAGATCAGACCGTTGAATGCGAACTCCAGCAACGACCAGACGCTGCGGTTGAGCAGGCGCGTGCTGGTCTGGCGCGGCAACAGGTCGAGCCAGCTCTGCATCATCCCCGCCGCCACCGCCGAAAGAATGCCGGAGGCACCCAGGCGCTCGGCCAGCACATAAGCGGCAAACGGCAGCAGCAACATGAACACCACGTGAGTGGCCGGGTCGTCCCAGCCGCGGGCGATCATCCAGGCGCGCAGGCGCCCGACCAGCCAGCTCAGGGCCACACCAATGGCCAGGCCACCGACGGCGACCAGGACAAAGGTCAGGCTGGCCTCAGCGAGGGAGAACACCCCGGTGATCGCCGCCGCCAGGGCGAACTTGAAAGTCACCAGACCCGAGGCATCATTCATCAGCGCCTCGCCCTGGAGCATGTGCATCAAAGGCGTCGGCAGGCGGTCCTGGGTGATGGCCGAGACCGCTACGGCGTCGGTCGGCGACAGCACCGCGGCCAGGGCAAAGGCCACCGGCAGCGGGATGCCGGGCAGGATCCAGTGAATGAAATAGCCGGCGCCGACCACGGTAAACAGCACCAGGCCGACCGCCAGGGTCAGAATCGGGCCGCGCAACCGCCAGAGGTCACGCTTAGGCATCCGCCAGCCATCGGAAAACAGCAACGGCGGCAGGAACAAAAACAGAAACAATTCCGGGTCCAGGGCCACGTGCAGGCCCAGGGTAGGCCATGCCAGCAAGGCGCCGGCGGCAATCTGCACCAGCGGCAAGGGCAGCGGGATCATCCGCCCGACCAGTTTGGAAACACTCACCAGCATCAGCAGGATGAGAACGGTGTAGGCTGATTGCATTCGGCGAGTCCTGTTCAATTCAAACGCATTCAACAACTTATGCTGGCCTGGGCACGGCATTGCCATTGAAACGACATATTAGCCGCTTAGGCTGCCGGCGCACCGCTGCACAAAAGTCGCAGAACCGCCCAGAACCTGTAACACAATGCTACAAAGAGCCATGGCAACGGCAACCCAAAGCCGCCGACCATGGCATAATCCTTCACCATTTTTTCCCAGGAGGGGCAAGACATGACCAAACGCGACACGCCATTGCACCTTTATGGAATCAAGGCCTGTGACACCATGAAGAAAGCCCGTACCTGGCTTGAAGACCAAGGCCTGGGCTACGATTTCCACGACTACAAGACCCAGGGCATCGACCGTGCGAGCCTTGAGCGCTGGTGCGATGAACATGGCTGGCAAACAGTACTCAACCGTGCTGGCACCACCTTCCGCAAACTCGAAGACGCCCAGAAGGCCGATCTCGACCAGGCCAAGGCCATCGAACTGATGCTGGCCCAACCGTCGATGATCAAGCGCCCTGTGCTCGACCTCGGTAAGCGCACCCTGGTCGGCTTCAAGCCTGATCTGTACGCGGCCGCCCTTCAGTAAACCGGCGCCGAGCTTTCATTCAATTCGCAAGAGGTAACTGCATGTCCACTACCCTGTTCAGCCTGGCCTTCGGTGTCGGCACCCAGAACCGTCAAGGCGCCTGGCTGGAAGTCTTCTACGCACAACCGTTGATCAACCCGGCTGCCGAACTGGTTGCGGCCATCGCCCCGGTCCTGGGCTATGAAGGCGGCAACCAGGCGATCGCCTTCAGCACCAGCCAGGCCGCGCAGCTTGCCGAAGCCCTCAAGAGCGTCGACACCGCCCAGGCCGCACTGCTGACCCGCCTGGCCGAAAGCAACAAGCCACTGGTCGCCACCCTGCTGGCCGAAGACGCCGCACTGACGTCCACCCCGGAAGCCTACCTGAAGCTGCACCTGCTCTCGCACCGCCTGGTCAAGCCGCACGGCCTGAACCTGGCCGGCATCTTCCCGCTGCTGCCGAACGTGGCCTGGACCAGCCAGGGCGCCATCGACCTGGCGGAACTTGCCGAGCAGCAACTGGAAGCGCGCCTGAAGGGCGAGCTGCTGGAAGTGTTCTCGGTGGACAAGTTCCCGAAAATGACCGACTACGTGGTCCCTGCCGGCGTTCGCATCGCCGACAGCGCCCGTGTGCGCCTGGGGGCCTACATCGGCGAAGGCACCACCATCATGCACGAGGGCTTCGTCAACTTTAACGCCGGCACCGAAGGCCCGGGCATGATCGAAGGCCGCGTATCCGCGGGCGTCTTCGTCGGCAAGGGTTCGGACCTGGGCGGCGGCTGCTCGACCATGGGCACCCTGTCCGGCGGCGGCAACATCGTCATCAAGGTTGGCGAAGGCTGCCTGATCGGCGCCAACGCCGGTATCGGCATCCCGCTGGGCGACCGCAACACCGTCGAAGCCGGCCTGTACATCACTGCCGGCACCAAGGTAAACCTGCTGGACGAGAACAACCAGTTGGTCAAGGTGGTCAAGGCCCGCGACCTGGCCGGCCAGACCGACCTGCTGTTCCGCCGCAACTCGCTCAACGGCGCCGTGGAGTGCAAGACCCACAAGTCGGCCATCGAGCTGAACGAAGCGCTGCACGCCCACAACTAAGTGGTACCATCGGGTCTGGCCTAACGCCAGGCCCGATTTTCAGGTCCGATCATCATGTTCCAGCCCTCCCCCTGGCGCGCTGACTTTCCAGCCATCGACGCCCTGCAACGCCAACACCAGACCTACCTGGACAGCGCCGCTACCACGCAAAAACCGCAAATCCTGCTCGATGCCTTGAGCCACTATTACGGTCATGGTGCTGCCAACGTGCACCGTGCCCAACACCTGCCCGGCGCCCTGGCTACCCAAGCCTTCGAACGCAGCCGGGAAAAGGTCGCCGGCTGGCTGAATGTCGCCGACAGCCAGCAGATCGTCTTCACCCATGGCGCCACTTCGGCCTTGAACCTGCTCGCCTATGGGCTTGAACCGCTGTTCGAGGCCGGCGACGAAATCGTCATCAGCGCCCTGGAACACCATGCCAACCTGCTGCCCTGGCAACAGCTGGCGCAGCGCCGCGGGCTGAAGCTGGTGGTCCTGCCACTGGACAGCCGCGGCCTGATCGATCTGAATATCGCCCTGCAACTGATCGGTCCACGCACCCGGGTGCTGGCGGTCAGCCAGCTGTCCAACGTGCTCGGCGCCTGGCAGCCACTGGAGCCCCTGCTGGCCCACGCCCAGGCCCAGGGTGCGGTGACCGTGGTCGACGGTGCCCAAGGCGTGGTCCACGGCCGTCACGACGTACGCCAGCTGGGTTGCGACTTTTATGTATTCTCCAGCCACAAGCTCTACGGCCCTGACGGCGTCGGCGTGCTCTACGGCCGCAGCGAAGCATTGGCGCGCCTGCGTCATTGGCAGTTCGGCGGCGAGATGGTGCAGATCGCCGACTACCACAGCGCCAGCTTTCGCCCGGCGCCCCTGGGCTTCGAAGCCGGTACCCCGCCGATTGCCAGTGTGATCGGCCTCGGTGCCAGCCTCGATTACCTCGCAGGTCTCGATGCCAATGCGGTCGCCGAGCATGAAGCCGGCCTGCACCGGCATCTGCTGCGCGGCCTCAACGACCGCGAAGGCATCCGCCTGCTCGGCCAGCCGCAACTGGCCCTGGCCAGCTTCGTGGTCGAGGGGGTGCACAATGCCGATCTCGCCCATATGCTCACCGAGCAAGGCATCGCCGTGCGCGCCGGCCATCACTGCGCCATGCCGTTGCTGAAAAGCCTCGGCCTGGATGGCGCGATCCGCGTGTCCCTGGGCCTGTACAACGACTCCGACGACCTGCAACGCTTCTTCGAAGCCCTGGATCAGGCCCTGGAGTTGCTGCGATGAGCCTGCCCCTGGCTGCACAGCAAGCGCTAAGTGTTTTCGAGCAAGCGACCGGCTGGGAACAGCGCGCACGCTTGCTGATGCAATGGGGCGAGCGCCTGGCACCCTTGAGCGCAGAGGAACAGTCCGAAACCAACCGTGTACACGGCTGCGAAAGCCAGGTCTGGCTGGTGGCCGAGCAGCAGGACGGCCAGTGGCGCTTCAAGGGGGCCAGTGATGCGCGGATCATCCGCGGCTTGCTGGCACTGTTGCTGGTGCGGGTCGAAGGGTTGTCCAGCGCTGAGCTGACGCAACTGGACCTGCCCGCCTGGTTCAATCAACTGGGCCTGGGCCGCCAGCTCTCGCCTTCACGCAGCAACGGCCTGAACGCCGTGCTGCAACGCATGGCTCAGCTTGCCGCCGGTGCCTGAGCCTTACTGCGCTCGGACGGGCGGCGAGCGCCGGCCACAAGCTTTTCCACCGCCTTGCTGGCGGCGACCATGCCGAAGGTCGCGGTGACCATCATCACCGCGCCGAAACCGCCGGAGCAGTCCAGCTTCACCCCCTCGCCAACAAAACTCTTCTGCAGGCAGACGCTGCCGTCGCCTTTGGGGTAGCGCAGCTGTTCGGTGGAGAACACACAGGGCACGCTGTAGTTGCGGGTCACCGTGCGGGAAAAACCGTAATCGCGGCGCAACGTCGAACGCACCCGCGAGGCCAGCGGGTCATTGAAGGTCTTGTTCAGGTCGGCAACGCGGATCTGGGTTGGGTCGATTTGCCCGCCGGCACCACCGGTGCTGATGATGGTGACCTTGTGGCGCTTGCACCAGCCAATCAGCGCGGCCTTGGCCATGACGCTGTCGATGCAGTCGATCACGCAATCGATGTGCTCGCCGATGTACTCGGGCAGGGTTTCCTTGGTGACGAAATCCACCACTGCATGCACCTTGCAGGCCGGGTTGATGGCTCGCAGGCGCTCAGCCATGACCTCGGCCTTGGCGCGGCCGATATTGCCCTCCTGGGCATGCAACTGGCGGTTGGTATTGCTGACGCAGACATCATCGAGGTCGAACAGGGAGATTTCGCCGACGCCACTACGGGCCATGGCCTCGGCCGCCCAGGAGCCGACCCCGCCGATACCGACGACGGCCACATGGGCCTCGCGCAGGCGCTGCAGGCCGTTGTCACCGTATAACCGGGCGACACCGGCAAAGCGTGGATCTTCTGTACTCATGGCCCAACCCCGAAAAAACCGGCGCGCATTATAGGCCTCTTGCGACGCGATGGCACCCTGCTGTACCTGCCGCCCGAGCCGTGCATTGGTAAAGGTAGTTGTAATCCTGCTTTAATGTCCTATGCAATCCAAAGACTTGGACGACAAAAGTACGGGCTAAGAACTTCAGCGCCTGAAGCTAATCCAATCTTCTGCCACCGACCTGTTCCCACACTGCCTGGGCAGGAAGTACGCAGGATTCGCGCCCTCTGGCGCCCGCCCGTTCCACCTTTCGGAACCCGAACTATCTATGTCATCGCGTAAATTTGGTATCAACCTGGTGATAGTCATGGCAATCGCCGCGCTATTCACCGGGTTCTGGGCGCTGATCAACCGCCCGGTTTCCGCCCCCAACTGGCCGGAGCAGATTTCCGGCTTTTCCTATTCGCCGTTCCGCCAGGGCGAGAGCCCGCAAAAGGGCCAGTACCCGAGCGAGGACGAGCTGCGCCAGGACCTTGAGCAGCTCAGCAAGCTGACCGACAGTATCCGGATCTATACCGTGGAAGGCACCCAGGCGGAAATCCCGCGCCTGGCCGAAGAGTTCGGCCTGCGCGTGACCCTGGGGGTGTGGATCAGCCCGGACCTTGAGCGCAACGAGCGGGAAATCGAGAAAGCCATCGAACTGGCCAACAGCTCGCGCAGTGTCGTGCGGGTCATGGTCGGCAACGAAGCGCTGTTCCGCAAGGAGATCACCCCGGAGGCGCTGATCCAGTACATGGACCGGGTGCGCGCGGCGGTAAAGGTACCGGTGACCACCAGTGAACAATGGCACATCTGGAAGGAACATCCGGAGCTGGCCAAGCATGCCGACCTGGTCGCCGCGCACATACTGCCGTATTGGGAGTTCATCCCGATGAAGGATGCCGGCCAGTTCGTCCTCGACCGTGCCCGCGACCTCAAGCAACAATTCCCACGCAAACCGCTGCTGCTGTCTGAAGTCGGCTGGCCAAGCAACGGCCGCATGCGTGGCGGTGCCGAAGCGACCCAGGCCGACCAGGCCATCTACCTGCGCACCCTGGTCAACAAGCTCAACCGCCAGGGCTACAACTACTTTGTCATCGAAGCCTACGACCAGCCGTGGAAAGCCAGCGACGAAGGCTCGGTGGGCGCTTACTGGGGCGTATTCAATGCTGCGCGCCAGCAGAAATTCAACTTTGAAGGCCCGGTAGTGGCCATTCCCCAATGGCGCGTGCTGGCGGTCGGTTCGGTGGTACTGGCGATGCTCTCGCTGACCCTGCTGCTGATCGACGGCTCGGCCCTGCGTCAGCGCGGCCGGACCTTCCTGACCTTTATCGCCTTCCTCTGCGGTTCGGTGCTGGTGTGGATCGGCTACGACTACAGCCAGCAATACAGCACCTGGTTCAGCCTGACCGTGGGCTTTTTGCTCGCCCTCGGCGCCCTTGGCGTATTTATCGTGCTGCTGACCGAGGCCCATGAGCTGGCCGAAGCGGTATGGATTCACAAGCGCCGCCGGGAGTTTTTGCCGGTGCAGGCCGACGCGGCCTACCGACCGAAAGTCTCGGTGCATGTGCCGTGCTACAACGAGCCGCCGGAGATGGTCAAACAGACCCTCAACGCCCTGGCGGCGCTGGATTATCCGGACTACGAAGTCCTGATCATCGACAACAACACCAAGGACCCGGCGGTCTGGGAGCCGATCAAGGCCCACTGCGAGATGCTCGGCGAGCGCTTCAAGTTCTTCCACGTCGCGCCCCTGGCCGGCTTCAAGGGCGGTGCGCTGAACTACCTGATCCCGCATACCGCCAAGGACGCCGAAGTGATCGCGGTGATCGACTCGGACTACTGCGTCGACCGCAACTGGCTCAAGCACATGGTGCCGCACTTCGCCGACCCGAAAATCGCCGTGGTGCAATCGCCCCAGGACTACCGCGACCAGAACGAGAGCACCTTCAAGAAGCTGTGCTACAGCGAGTACAAGGGCTTCTTCCATATCGGCATGGTCACCCGCAACGACCGTGATGCGATCATCCAGCACGGCACCATGACCATGACCCGGCGCTCGGTGCTCGAAGAGCTGGGCTGGGCCGACTGGTGCATCTGCGAAGACGCCGAGCTCGGCCTGCGCGTGTTCGAGAAGGGCTACTCGGCGGCGTATTCCCACGAGAGCTATGGCAAGGGCCTGATGCCCGACACCTTCATCGACTTCAAGAAGCAGCGCTTCCGCTGGGCCTACGGCGCCATCCAGATCATCAAGCGCCATGCCGCAAGCCTGCTGCGCGGCAAGGACTCGGAGCTGACCCGTGGCCAGCGCTACCACTTCCTGGCCGGCTGGCTGCCGTGGATCGCCGATGGCATGAACATCTTCTTCACCGTCGGCGCCCTGCTATGGTCGGCGGCGATGATCATCGTGCCGCAACGGGTCGACCCGCCGCTGCTGATCTTCGCTATTCCGCCACTGGCGCTGTTCGTGTTCAAAGTCGGCAAGATCGTGTTCCTCTACCGCCGCGCGGTGGGCGTGAACCTCAAGGACGCTTTCGCCGCGGCCCTGGCAGGCCTTGCGCTTTCGCACACGATTGCCAAGGCGGTGCTGTACGGCTTCTTCACCAGCAGCATCCCGTTCTTCCGTACGCCGAAGAACGCCGACAGCCATGGCTTGCTGGTGGCGCTTTCCGAGGCGCGTGAGGAGCTGTTCATCATGTTGCTGTTGTGGGGCGCGGCGGCCGGGATCTACCTGGTCCAGGGCCTGCCGAGCAACGACATGCGCTTCTGGGTAACGATGCTGCTGGTGCAGTCGCTGCCGTACCTGGCGGCGCTGATCATGGCCATGCTGTCGTCGCTGCCTAAGCCTGTGGATGCAGCGCAGCCGGCCCAGGCTTCCTGACCCCGGGGCGGCCTTGCCGCCCTTTCGCCGGCAAGGCCGGCTCCCACAAGGACGGGTAAACACCCAACCTGTGGGAGCTGGCTTGCCAGCGATGGGGCCCTGACAAACAGCACAGATCCAAGGTCCTCAACCCGTGCTTTTGCTATAAGATAACCCCCCTCGAATTCGTGCCCTGCCTTGCCCCCGGAGTTCCTCATGACGGCCCCAGCCGACCTCTCGCCTACCCTTGAACTGGCCTGCGACCTGATTCGCCGTCCGTCGGTAACCCCGCTGGACTTCGACTGCCAGAAACAGATGATGCAGCGCCTGGGCGATGCCGGTTTCATGCTCGAACCGATGCGGATCGAAGACGTCGACAACTTCTGGGCCACCCATGGCACCCAGGAAGGTCCCGTACTGTGCTTCGCCGGCCACACCGACGTAGTCCCGACCGGCCCGGTGCAGGCCTGGCAGAACGATCCGTTCGACGCCCTGATCGATGCCGACGGCATGCTCTGCGGGCGTGGCGCTGCCGACATGAAAGGCAGCCTGGCGGCCATGGTGGTGGCCACCGAGCGCTTCGTCGCCGACTACCCCAACCATCGCGGCAAGGTCGCCTTCCTGATCACCAGCGATGAAGAAGGCCCGGCCCACCACGGCACCAAGGCCGTGGTCGAGCGCCTGGCCGCACGCAACGAGCGCCTGGACTGGTGCATCGTCGGCGAGCCGTCGAGCACCAGCCTGGTCGGTGACGTGGTCAAGAACGGCCGCCGCGGCTCGCTCGGCGCCAAGCTCACCGTGCGCGGTGTCCAGGGCCATGTGGCCTACCCGCACCTGGCGAAGAACCCGATCCACCTGGCCGCTCCGGCCCTGGCGGAACTGGCAGCCGAACACTGGGACGAAGGCAATGCGTTCTTCCCGCCGACCAGCTTCCAGATCTCCAACCTCAACTCCGGCACCGGTGCCACCAACGTGGTGCCCGGCGAGCTGACTGCGCTGTTCAACTTCCGTTTCTCTACCGAGTCAACGGTCGAGGGCCTGCAACAGCGGGTTGCCGCGATCCTCGACAAACACCAGCTGGACTGGCACGTGGACTGGGCACTGTCGGGCCTGCCGTTCCTCACCGAGCCGGGCGATTTGCTCGACGCGGTATCGGCCAGCATCAAGGCGGTCACCGGCCGTGAGACCAAGGCATCGACCAGCGGCGGCACCTCCGACGGGCGCTTCATCGCCACCCTCGGCACCCAGGTGGTCGAGCTGGGCCCGGTCAACGCCACGATTCACCAGGTCAACGAGCGGATCCTGGCCAGTGACCTCGATGTGCTGACCGAAATCTACTACCAGACCCTGACCCGGCTGCTTGCCTGATGCTCACCTGCCCGATCTGCAGCGCCGCGCTGAGCACGCTCGACAATGGCGTGGCCTGCCCGGCTGGCCATCGTTTCGACCGTGCTCGCCAGGGTTACCTGAACCTGCTGCCAGTGCAGCACAAGAACAGCCGTGACCCGGGCGACAACCAGGCGATGGTCGAGGCCCGCCGCGACTTTCTCAACGCCGGCTATTACGCCCCGGTAGCCCGGCGCCTGGCCGAGCTTGCCGCTGAACGCGCACCCGAGCGCTGGCTGGATATCGGTTGTGGCGAGGGTTACTACACCGCACAGATCGCCCAAGCGCTGCCCGAGGCCGATGGTTACGCCCTGGATATCTCCCGCGAGGCGGTCAAGCGGGCCTGTAAGCGCAACCCGGCGGTGACCTGGCTGGTGGCAAGCATGGCCCGAGTGCCGCTGGCCGATGCCAGCTGTCAGTTCCTGGCCAGTGTCTTCAGCCCGCTGGACTGGCAAGAGGCCCTGCGCCTGCTGAGCCCCGGCGGCGGTTTGATGCGCGTCGGCCCGACCAACGAACACCTGATCGAGTTGCGCCACAAGCTCTACGATGAAGTGCGCGACTACGCCGATGACAAGCACCTGGCACTGGTGCCTGAGGGCATGCGGCACGCCCACAGCGAAACCCTGAAATTGCGCCTGAGCCTTGCCGATAGCAAGGCCCGCGCCGACCTGCTGGCCATGACCCCGCATGGCTGGCGCGCCAGCGCCGATAAACGCGCGCGCGTCATCGACCAGGCCGAGCCTTTCGAGGTCACGGTATCGATGCGTTACGATTACTTTGTGCGCCAAGACTGAGCACACCCGGAGCCCCTATGCGCCAACCCGATATCGAGATTTACCTGAAAGACGCCGACGTCGACCACAAGCAGATCGCCGCCTGGCTCACCGAGGCACTCGGCCCGTGCAGCGACTGGCAGCAGAAAGGCCAGACCTACAAGTGCAAGGCCGGTAACATTCCAGTTACCTGGTTACCGAAAGCTGTGGGCAAATGGAACAGTCTTTACCTGGAAAGCAACCAGACGCCGTGGGCAGACGACATTGAATGCGCTCGCGCCGCCTTTGCCGCGCTGAACGTCGAAGTGCGTTGCGCACCGGGCAGCTGGGTCGAGGAAGAAGGTGAAGAGGACGCCGATCGCTGGATCCGCATCAGTGCCGACGGCGAAGAGGAAATCACCTGGCGCACCAGCTGAAACAACTTTTTCGAAAAGGCCCGCCCCGGTCGTCCGGCGGCGGGCCTTTTCGCTTCTGGGCCCAGGCTCGAGGCTTGTGGCCCGGCGCTTACAGCCCGACTACGTCTTCTGCCTGCAGGCCTTTCTGGCCCTGAGTCAGACTGTACTCGACCTGCTGCCCCTCGAGCAGGGTGCGATGCCCCTCACCCCGGATGGCACGGTAGTGAACGAACACGTCCGCGCCACCTTCACGCTGAATGAAGCCGTAACCTTTGGCGTCATTGAACCACTTTACACTTCCAGTCTCACGAGACGACATCTGAACTACTCCGGATTTTTATTTTGGAATCGCCTTGCATGCAGAGGGGTCACCACCCCCCACCGACGCAGCTTGCCGAAATCTCTTGCAAGCGGCGGACCGAGTATATGACACACTTAAATTAATTTTCATGACCGGGGCGCTTTTTGCTGAACTTGCGCAGATACGGCACACTAGCCCACTGAGCAATTACTCGAAAATCTCATCCAGAGCACACACCGTATGACCCGTTCCCCCCTGCGCCGCCTGATCTTCGGCGCCCTGCGTCGCCTGTTGTACCTGTGGGTTCGCTCCGAGACCATCAACCAGTCATCCTTCACCTTGAACCTGGATCGCAGCCGGCCAGTGTTTTACGCCCTGCAATCGCCATCGCTGACCGACCTTGCGGTACTCGACCGCGAGTGCACCAAAGCCGGGCTGCCTCGCCCGGTACTGCCCGTAGCCGTCGGGACCCTGCAAGAACCTGCCGCGTTCTTTTACCTGACCCCGGAGCCAGACTGGCTTGGCCGTCACGACAAGCGCGGCGCCCCGCCCACCCTGGCACGGCTGGTCAACGCCGTCAGCCAGCATGCCGAGGAAGACGCGCAGATCATCCCCGTCAGCGTGTTCTGGGGCCAGTCGCCGGCCAGCGAATCCAGCCCCTGGAAGCTGCTGTTCGCTGACAGCTGGGCGGTTACCGGACGCCTGCGCCGCTTGCTGACCGTGTTGATTCTCGGGCGCAAGACCCGCGTGCAGTTCTCGGCGCCGATTCACTTGCGTGAGCTGGTGCAGCACAACAAGGGCCACGAGCGCACCATGCGCATGGCCCAGCGTCTGCTGCGCGTACATTTTCGCAACCTCAAGAGCGCCGTCATCGGCCCGGACATCTCCCACCGCCGTAACCTGGTCAAAGGCCTGATCCACGACCCGCTGGTGCGCCAGGCCATCGCCGATGAGGCCGAGCGCGAGAAGATCCCGCTGGCCAAAGCCGAAGCCCAGGCCCTGCGCTATGGCAATGAGATCGCCTCGGACTACACCTACACCGCCATCCGCTTTCTGGAAGTGGTGCTGAGCTGGTTCTGGAACAAGATCTACGACGGCATCAAGGTCAACCACATCGAGCAGGTGCAAGGCATCGCCCCGGGCCATGAAGTCATCTACGTGCCTTGCCACCGCAGCCATATCGACTACTTGCTGCTCTCCTACCTGCTGTTTCGCAACGGCCTGACCCCGCCGCATATCGCCGCCGGGATCAACCTCAACATGCCGGTGATCGGCGGCCTGCTGCGCCGCGGCGGGGCGTTCTTCATGCGCCGCACCTTCAAGGGCAACCCGCTGTACACCGCGGTGTTCAACGAATACCTGCACACCCTGTTCACCAAGGGTTTTCCGGTCGAGTACTTCGTCGAAGGTGGGCGCTCGCGCACCGGACGCATGCTGCAACCGAAAACCGGCATGCTCGCCATTACCCTGCGCAGTTACCTGCGCTCGTCGCGCACGCCAATCGTCTTTGTCCCGGTGTACATCGGCTATGAACGCGTGCTCGAAGGCCGCACCTACCTGGGCGAGTTGCGCGGCGCGAGCAAGAAGAAAGAATCGATCTTCGACATCTTCAAGGTCATCGGCGCGCTCAAGCAGCGCTTCGGCCAGGTCGCGGTCAACTTCGGCGAGCCGATCCGCCTCGGCGCCTTCCTCGATCAGCAGCAACCTGGCTGGCGCGAACAGGAACACGGCCCGCAGTTCCGCCCGGCCTGGCTCAACGAGACCACCTCGCGCCTGGGCGAGAAAGTCGCCCAGCACCTGAACGAGGCGGCGGCGATCAACCCGGTCAACCTGGTGGCCCTGGCGCTGCTCTCCACCAGCCGCCTGGCCCTGGATGAACGTGCTCTGGCGCGGGTGCTGGACCTGTACCTGGCGCTGCTGCGCAAGGTGCCTTATGCGCCGCACACCACCCTGCCCGAAGGTGATGGCCTGGCACTGATCAGCCACGTCAAGGGCATGGACCTGCTGGCCGAACAGAGCGATGCGCTGGGCAAGATCCTCTACCTGGACGAGCAAAATGCTGTCCTGATGACCTACTACCGCAACAACGTGCTGCACATTGTCGCGCTGCCGGCCTTGCTGGCGAGCTTCTTCCAGAGCAGCTCGCGCATGAGCCGCGAGCTGATTCTGCAGTACACCCGGGCGCTGTACCCATACCTGCAATCGGAGCTGTTCATTCGCTGGGAGCTCGATGAGCTGGACGCGGTCATCGACCAGTGGCTGGAGGCCTTCGTCGAGCAAGGCCTGCTGCGCTTCGAAAACGGCGTGTACCTGCGCCCGGCACCGAGTTCGCGGCAGTTCGTGCTGCTGACCCTGCTGGCCCGCGCCATCACCCAGACCCTGCAGCGCTTCTACATGGCCACCGCCCTGCTGCTCAACAGCGGCCAGCACACCCTGAGCGCCGAAGAGCTGGAAGACCTGTGCGTGATCATGGCCCAGCGCCTGTCGATTTTGCATGGCCTGAACGCCCCGGAGTTCTTCGACAAGACCCTGTTCCGCCACTTTATCCAGACCCAGATCGAGCAAGGCGTATTGCACCCGGATACCAACGGCAAGCTTGGCTATCACGCGAAGCTCAGCGAATTGGCCGAAGGCGCAGCCAAGCGGGTGCTGTCGGCAGAGGTGCGCCTGTCGATCCGCCAGGTGGCCCTGCATCGCAGCGAAGAAACCACCGAGACTGCGGCATAGGCCATACTGGCCTGTGCTGTTGGAGCTATACCCATTGACCCGGTTGGCGACCGCCCCAGCGGCGCCACCGATAAGGAGCTACTGATGAAAAAACTGTCCCTGATCCTTCTGGGCAGCCTGCTGGCCGCGTGCAGCAGCACCCCTGAAGCGTCCAAGGCCAGCCTGGATGGCGAAGTTTTCTACCTGCAGCGCATCGCCCTGCCGCCCGCCGCCACCCTGAGCGTCGCCCTGCAGGACGTGTCGCTGATGGACGCCCCTGCCGTCACCCTGGCCAGCCAGAGCGGCCCGGTCAAAGGCAATGTGCCGCTGCCCTTCCACCTGAGCTACGACCCGGCGCAGGTCAAGCCCGGTCACCGCTATGCAGTCAGTGCGCGGATCGAACTGGATGGCAAGCTGCTGTTCATCAATACCGAGCATCATGGCGTACAGCTCGATGGCAACGACCCGCAGCCGGTGCGCATCAAGGTCGATGCCGTTCGTTGATTGATTGTTTTTCCTTCGCATAAGGATGCTGCCATGTTCCGCCCAGCTCTAACCTTCACCGGCCTGTGCGCCGGCCTGCTGCTGTCGGCCAGCGCCCTGGCGCTGTCGCTCGGCGACCTCTCGCAAAAAGATGCCTCCACCGGCCTTAAAGACGCCCTGACCCAGGGCGCCCAGGTGGCGGTCAAACAACTGGGCACCCCCGGTGGTTTCAGCAATAACCCGGATGTGCGGATCGAGTTGCCGGGCAACCTTGGCAGAGCCGCCAAGAAAATGAAGGCGTTCGGCATGGGGGCCCAGGTCGAGCAACTGGAAACCAGTATGAACAAGGCCGCTGAAGCTGCCGTGCCGCAGGCCCAGGCGCTGCTGGTCGATGCCGTGAAGAAGATGACCGTGGAAGATGCCAAGGGCATCCTCAGCGGCGGCAACGACTCGGCCACCCAGTACCTGAGCAAGACCAGCCGCGAGCAGATTCGCGCCAAGTTCCTGCCGATCGTCAAGAAGGCCACCGACCAGGTCGGCCTGGCCCAGCAGTACAACAGCTTCGCTGGGCAAGCGGCGACCCTGGGCGTGCTGGATGCCAAGAATGCCAACGTCGAAGGTTACGTCACCGAGCAGGCGCTCAACGGCCTGTTCGAGATGATTGGCAAGCAGGAACAAACCATCCGCCAGAACCCGGCTGCGGCGGCTACCAGCATTGCCAAGAAGGTCTTTGGCGCGCTTTGAGTCTCTCGCTCCAAAGGGCTGCTTGCGCAGCCCATCGCCGGCAAGGCCGGCTCCCACAATAGATCTGTGTCACCGGACCTGTGGGAGCCGGCGATCAGGCCCTCAGGCTTTCTTGACTCTGAACCACGCCGCATACAGCGCCGGCAGGAACAACAGCGTCAACGCCGTCGCCACGATCAGGCCGCCCATGATCGCCACCGCCATCGGCCCGAAGAATACGCTGCGTGACAGCGGGATCATCGCCAGTACCGCCGCCAGGGCGGTCAGCACGATCGGCCGGAAGCGCCTTACCGTCGCCTCGATAATTGCCTGCCAGCGGTCAAGCCCGGCGGCGATGTCCTGCTCGATCTGGTCGACCAGGATCACCGAGTTGCGCATGATCATGCCCGACAGGGCAATGGTCCCGAGCATGGCGACAAAGCCGAACGGCTGGCGGAACACCAACAGGAACAGGGTCACGCCAATCAGCCCCAGGGGCGCGGTGAGGAACACCATCACCGTGCGCGAGAAGCTGCGCAACTGCAGCATCAGCAGGGTCAGCACCACGACGATGAACAACGGCACCCCGGCGTTCACCGACTTCTGCCCGCGGGTCGAGTCTTCTACCGTGCCGCCTACCTCCAGCAGGTAGCCATCGGGCAGTTCGGCGCGCACCGGGTCCAGGGTCGGGAGGATTTGCTGGACCAGGGTCACCGGCTGTTCCTTGCCGTAGATGTCGGCGCGCACGGTAACGTTGGGCAGGCGGTTACGGTGCCAGATGATGCCCTCTTCAAAACCGTATTCCAGGGTTGCCACCTGCGACAGGGCAACGCTACGGCCATTGTCGGTGGGCACCGCCAGGCTCGGCAGGTTGGCAAGCTCCGTGCGCTCCTGCTGGGTGCCACGCAGGAGAATTTCGATCAGCTCGTTGTCTTCACGGAACTGGCTGACAGCAGAGCCGGTCAGCGAGCTTTGCAGAAACCTCGCCAGGTTCGCCGTGCTCACCCCCAGGGCGCGGGCGCGGTCCTGGTCGATGTTCAGGTAAACCACTTTGCTCGGCTCTTCCCAGTCCAGGTGCACGTTGACCACATGGGGGTTCTCACGCACCTTGGCGGCCACCTTGCGGGCCAGGGCACGCACCTGCTCGATGTGCTCGCCGGTGATCCGGAACTGCACCGGGTAGCCCACCGGCGGGCCGTTTTCCAGGCGCGTGACCCGCGAGCGCAGGTCGGGGAATTGCTCATCGAGGGTGGCGATCAACCAACTGCGCAGTTGCTCACGCTCCTCGATGGTTTTCGCCAGCACCACGAACTGGGCAAAGCTTGCCGCCGGCAGTTGCTGGTCCAACGGCAGGTAAAAGCGCGGCGAACCGGTGCCGACATAGGCCACGTAGTTGTCAATGCCGGTACGCTCCTTGAGCATTGCCTCCAGGCGTTTAACCTGCTCGGCGGTGTTGCTCAGCGAGGCGCCTTCGGCAAGCTTGAGGTCGACCATCAACTCCAGGCGCCCGGAGGCCGGGAAGAACTGCTGGGGCACGAAGCGGAACAACAAAATGCTGCCGATAAACAGGGCGATGGTTGCCAGGATCACCGTCTTGCGCCGTTCTACACACCAGCCGACCAGGCGCCGCACGCGCTGGTAGAAGGGCGTGCCATATGGGTCCGGGCCACCGTCGGCGGTGCCGTGCTTGGCCACGTGCAGCTTGGCCAGGTCCGGCAGCAGGCGCTCGCCCAGGTATGGCACGAACACCACGGCGGCGATCCACGAGGCGAGCAAGGCGATGGTCACCACCTGGAAGATCGAGCGGGTGTATTCACCGGTGCCGGACTGCGCGGTGGCAATCGGCAAGAAGCCTGCGGCGGTGATCAAGGTGCCGGTCAGCATCGGGAAGGCGGTGCTGGTCCAGGCATAACTGGCGGCCTTGAGCCGGTCGAAGCCCTGCTCCATCTTGATCGCCATCATTTCCACGGCAATGATCGCGTCATCCACCAGCAAGCCCAGGGCCAGCACCAGCGCGCCGAGGGATATCTTGTGCAGGCCGATGCCGAAGTAGTACATGGCGGCAAAGGTCATCGCCAGCACCAGCGGGATCGCCAGCGCCACCACCAAGCCGGTGCGCATGCCTAAGGAGAAGAAGCTCACCAGCAAAACGATGGCCAGCGCCTCGACCAGCACCTGGACGAACTCGCCCACACCGGTCTTCACCGCCGCCGGCTGATCGGACACCTTGCGCAGCTCCATGCCGGCCGGCAGGTTGTGGGCGATGCGGGCGAACTCGGTTTCCAGAGCCTTGCCCAGCACCAGGATATCGCCACCGGCCTTCATCGACACCGCCAGGCCAATGGCGTCTTCGCCCATGAAGCGCATGCGCGGTGCCGGTGGGTCGTTAAAACCTCGGCGCACATCGGCGACGTCGCCGATACGGAAGGTGCGGTCGCCGACCCGGATCGGGAACTGCTGGATCTGCTCGACCGTGGTGAAGCGCCCGCTGACCCGCAGTTGCAGGCGCTCGCTCGGCGTCTCGAAGAAGCCTGCGGTGCTCACCGTATTCTGCTCTTCCAGCGCTTGCTGCACTGCGGCCAAGGGCAGGCCGAGGGTGGCCAGCTTGAGGTTGGACAGCTCGATCCAGATCTTCTCGTCCTGCAGGCCCAGCAGCTCGACCTTGCCGACGTCCTTGACCCGTTGCAGCTGGATCTGCACCCGGTCGGCGTAGTCCTTGAGCACGGCGTAGTCGAAGCCGTCGCCGGTCAGCGCGTAGATATTGCCGAAGGTGGTGCCGAACTCGTCGTTGAAGAACGGCCCCTGAATACCCGGCGGCAAGGTATGGCGGATGTCGGCGACCTTCTTGCGAATCTGGTACCAGAGCTCGGGGATGTCGGCCGAATGCATCGAGTCGCGGGCCATGAAGGTGACCTGCGATTCACCAGGCCGCGAGAACGAGACGATCTTCTCGTACTCGCCGGTTTCCATCAGTTTCTTTTCAATGCGCTCGGTCACCTGGCGCGAGACTTCCTCGGCACTGGCGCCTGGCCAGAGGGTGCGAATGACCATGGCCTTGAAGGTAAAGGGCGGGTCTTCGCTCTGCCCCAGTTTGGTGTAGGACAGCGCGCCGACCACGGCCAGCAAAATCATCAGGAACAGCACGATCTGCCGATTGCGCAGGGCCCAGGCGGAAAGGTTGAAACCCATCGGGACTTACTCCTTGACCGCCAGATTCACCACACGATTGGACCGATCCACCGGACGCACCTGTTGCCCCTCCTGGAGCACATGCACGCCGGCCGCTACCACCCAGTCCGAGGCATTCAGGCCTTCGAGCACCGGCACGCTGTTTTCACCGTAAGCACCGACCCGCACCGGCACGCGCTTGAGGGTGTTGTTGGCATCGACACGCCAGACGTAGGTCTGGCCGTTCTCTGCGGTCAGGGCCGAGAGCGGCACCGCCAGGGGAATCTGCTCGGTGTGCTGGATGAACACCCGGGCACTTTGACCGAGCTCGGCCGGCACCTTGCCAGCGGTGAAGGCGATGCGCGCCGCGAACGTGCGCGAACGCGGATCGGCGGACGGTGACAGCTCGCGGATGCGGCCATTGAAGCGCTGATCCGGTTGCGACCAGAGCTCCACCGACACCGGCTGCCCCACCTTGAAACGGCCGAAGTTCTGTTCCGGCAGACCAATCAGCACTTCACGCTCACCATCGGCGGCCAGGGTGAACACCGTCTGGCCAGCGGACACCACCTGCCCGACCTCAACCTGGCGCTTGGCAATCACCCCATCCTGAGATGCCCGCAGCACGGCGTATTCCGCCTGGTTGCCGGCCACATCAAACTCGGCGCGCACTTGCTTGAGCCGGGCGAGCCCGGCACGGTAGAGGTTTTCGGCGTTGTCATATTGCGAACGGCTGACCATCTGCCGGTCGAGCAGGGTCTTGTAGCGGTCGCGTTCGGCCTTGACCAGGTTCAGGTTGGCTTCGGCGGCGGCCAGTTGTGCACGGCTGGCTTCCAGTTGCAGGCGCACATCCTGAGGGTCGAGCTCGGCCAGCGCCTGTTCAGCCTTGACCCGCTGCCCCTCCTCGACCAGGCGCTTGCTGACCTTGCCACCGATACGGAACGCCAGGTCTGGCTCGAAGCGCGCACGCACCTCGCCGGGGTAACTGTCGGCAGCGGCGCTGGCCGGCTGCGGCTGCACCACCATGGCCGGGCGAAGGGAAGTCTGCGGTGCGCTTTCCTGCCCACAGGCAGCAAGCAGCAACACAAGACCGACGGGCAAAGCGAGGGGCAAGGCATAGCGCAACATGATGAATGACCTTTCGCGAATGGCGCTTTGAATATTTATACTGACGGGTATATTAAATCAGGGAGCCGGACCGGGGAAGCAGGCGTGCGAGAGAATTCCGACATTTATGCCGGGCGCAGCACGTCGATATTTGCCCGCCGAAATACCGGTCGCGATGTACCATGTGCACTTACTGGAATATGTAACTTTTCACTCATGCCCAAAGTCACCGCTGCTACCGGCCCCGGCCGGCCCAAGGACCTGGCAAAACGCCAGGCCATTCTCGAGGCAGCCAAGGTGCTGTTTCTCACCCTTGGCTATGCCAACACCAGCATGGATGCGGTCGCGACAGCGGCAGGTGTGTCAAAACTCACGGTCTACAGCCACTTCACCGACAAGGAGACGCTGTTCTCTTCGGCGGTGGTCGCCACCTGCACGGCGCAATTGCCCGAACTGATCTTCGAGCTGCCTGAAGGTGTGCCGCTGGAGCAGGTACTGCTGAAGATCGGTCGCGGTTTTCAGGCGCTGATCAGCAGCGACCTGTCGGTCAAGCTGCACCGGCTGATCATGGCCCTGGGCAATCAGGACCCGAAACTCAGCCAGATCTTCTTCGAGGCCGGCCCGATGCGGGTCCTGCATGAGATGGAGGCGCTGCTGCGCCAGGCGGATGCGCGCGGGTTGCTGCGCATCGAGCTGCCGGCCAACGCCGCCGAGCACTTCTTCTGCCTGCTCAAGGGCGCGGCCAACTTCCGCCTGTTGCTCGGCTATGCCCCGGCGCTGGATGCCGAGGCCGCCGAGGCCCATGTCCAGGAAGTGGTGGCGCTGTTCATGCGCGCCTACCGCCCCTAGGGCTTGAGGGCTTTTTTCGGGTAGATGTCGTAGCGGCTGGATTTGCCTTCCAGGCAGTGGCTGGGCTTGGGCCCGTCGATGATCGGTGCCTTGCGCGGGCGCTTGACCACCACCCGGTGGCTGGCCAGGGCCAGGGCGGCGGCGAGCAGCGCCGGGGCGTCGAGGTCGTCACCGACCAGCGGGCGGAACACGCGCATTTCCTTTTTCACCAGGGCGCTCTTGTCGCGGTGCGGGAACATCGGATCGAGGTAGATCACCTGCGGCGGCTCGCCCTGCCAGTTGTGCATGTGCTCGATGGCATTGCCGGTGAGCAGGTGCATGCGCGCGACGATCGGGCCAACCTCGGCATCATTGCGGGCGCGGGCCAGGCCATCTTCAAGCAAGGCCGCCACCAGCGGCTGGCGTTCGATCAGGGTCATCTGGCAGCCAAGGCTGGCCAGCACGAAAGCGTCCTTGCCCAGCCCCGCCGTGGCATCGAGCACCTGCGGGCGTACGCCTTGAGCGATACCCACGGCCTTGGCGATCATCTGCCCGCTACCGCCGCCGAACACCCGCCGATGGGCCGCCGCGCCTTCGACGAAATCCACCCGCACCGGCCCCGGCGCCTGCGGGCCGAGCTGCTGGATCTGCAGGCCACTGGCACCGACCTGCACGGCAAAGCCTGCGTTGTCGTCGCTCAGCGGCAACTCCAGGCGCTGTGCCCACTCGACAGCCTGGGCCTGAAAATCGGCCGTCAATGCCTCGACCCGGATGCCGCCGTCCGCCAGTTGCTCCACCATCAAATCCTGTACTCAAAAAAATTAAATGATCGTCGGCCGCGGCCGATATACGAAGTATTCGCTATTTTGCCAGACCAGAACCCTCTGCGACTGCCATGACCGACATTCTTCAGCTCAACTCAGGTTATATCTCGCCCGTCGGCGACTATGGCCGGCACAATACCCAGGCACTGGGCGGCGTCAGCCACCTGTGGCAGGACTTTTTTGCCCGCGCCCTGGCTGAGCAGCAAGGTCAGGAAGACGCAGCCAAGGCCATGGCCGCCGAGCAATTCGACAAGGTCACCGGCGAGCCGCTGGGCGGCAGCCAGGTGCTGGCGCAGATTCACAGCCAGCGCCTGTGCGATGTGCATGACACCGAACTGGCCCCGCCCGAGCCGCTGTTCCTGCCGATTGCCGAACTCGAACCTGAACTGCTGGAAAAACTCGCGCCGCCGTTCAGCGCCGCCGAACTGATCGAGCAGCAGCGTCAGCTGGATATCAGCAACACCTGGGTACGCCCGATCGTCATGAGCCAGGGTCAGCCATTGCCTGAGCCAGGCCCGGCACCACAGGCCAAGCCGCTGTACCTGCCGATCGCCGAATTCGAGATGGACCTGCTGGACAAGGCACGCGAACCTTTCGACGAAGCCACCATGGCCGTGCAGCAATCGCAGCTGGACTTTGACAATCGCTGGGCCCGCCCGGTGGTGCTGAACAACGTGCGCATCGCCGCCTGAGCCTCAGCGGCAGATCTGCCAGAAGCCCATGTCCAGATGAAAGTGATTACGGTGCGCGCCGTTGTAGTCGGGCCCCAGCACCGTATTGAAGCTGTCGCAAGCACTGGCGTGCACATCCCTTAAGAACTTCGCTTTGACGCCCTCCCCCGGCCAGTCCTTGAGCAACTGAATACGCTGCCCGTCGGCCAGGCGAAAGCCGGCGATGTCCAGGGCGTTGGCCGTGGCGTGCTGGCTGAGGCGGCCATTCTTGCGGTTGTACATGTTGCGACAGGCGAAGCTGCCCAGGTGATCGACCTGCACCACCGGTTGGGCAAAAGCACGCTGCGCCGCCGGTTGCAGGGCATGGCGCTCGAACAGCGCATAAGCCACCGCCATCGGGCAACTGGCGAGAAAGCTGCTGCTCAGGCGCACCGAGGAGCCTTCGACCCGCACCACGTTTTCCAGCGGGCACGGCGCGTTGGCCGGGCTGTCGGACTGCCTGCGATAGCGCAGGTTCGAGGTTGCCAGGGCCTGCTCGCACAGCTGCGGATCATCCTGCAGACGGCCCAGCTTATACGGTGTCAGCAGGTTCGGCGGCTCGCGCACATCCAGCGCCGCCCAGGGGTTCCAGGCATCTGGCAGACGCCAGCCCATGCGCCAGGCAACGACACTTACGGCAATCAACATCAGGCACAGCACAGCGAGCAATCCTTTGCGCATGGTCGATCAACGCCTGAATAACTGGTTGAGCTGGTCGAACGACAACGCCTGGTCGGCGTAGTCGAAACGGCCTTGATCATGAATCCGTTGCGCGGCGTTGAAAAACGCCCCATAGGCCGCCCGCGCCAGCGACGAGCCAACACTGATGCGCTTGACACCAAGGGCCTGGACATCGGCAAAACTCAGCTGCACACCGCTCAGGCCCATCAGCACGTTGACCGGCTTGGGCGCTACCGCCTGGACCACACGGCGGATCTCTTGCGCGGTACGCAGGCCCGGTGCATAGAGCACATCGGCGCCGGCTTCGGCGAAGGCCTGCAGGCGGGCAATGGTGTCATCCAGGTCCATGCGCCCGTGCAGCAGGTTTTCCGCGCGGGCACAGAGCATGAACGGGAAGTCCAGGCTACGGGCGGCGGCCACCGCCGCTTCGACCCGCTCCACGGCGTGATGAAAGCTGTAGATCGGGTCTTCGGCGTTGCCGCTGGCATCTTCGATGGAACCACCGACCAGACCGACGGCGGCGCCCTGCAGGATCGCCTCGGCGCACCCCTTGGGATCGTCGCTGAAGCCGTTCTCCAGGTCTGCGGCCACCGGCAACGCCGTGGCGTCGACAATGGCACGGGCGTTATCCAGGGTTTCATCCAGGCTCATGGCCCCTTCGGCATCCGGACGCCCCAGGGAGAACGCCAGCCCGGCACTGGTGGTGGCCAGCGCCTCGAAGCCGAGGCTGGCCAGCAGCTTGGCGGAACCGGCATCCCAGGGGTTGGGAATGACGAAGGCGCCATCGCGTTCATGCAGGGCTTTGAAGGCTTCGGCACGCAGGGTTTGCACATCCATGATCATGACTCCCGGGCAGGCGGCAGGGCAGGTTAGAGCAAGCCGAGTTGTTCGGCTTCTGGTGTCCTGTCCAGTTCAGGCAAGGCTGCAAGCCCCGGCAGACGTTCCATCAGGCCCTGATGGAAACGCCGGGCCAGGGCGGCGGCCAGGCGGTTGTCGGCAGTATGCAAGAAAACGTAGGGGCTGCGCCCCTCCTCGATCCAGGCCGCGACTTTGTCCAGCCACGGCTGCAGGAACGGCTCGTTGGCGGCAAGCTCGGGGTGGCCGATGAAACGTATCTGCGGGTGCTGGGTGAAGGCGGTCGGGCGTGGCGGCACGCGAGGCTTTTTCGACTGGGCGTGAAGCACCTCAGGGCTGCGCGACGTGCAGCTGAACAGCGCCCGGGGATCAAGACAGATGCGCTCCACGCCGCGATCGAGCAGCAAGCGGTTGAGCCTACGCTCTTCATCGCCCTTGCTGAAGAACGCTGCATTGCGTACCTCCACGGCGATGGCCACACCGGCCTCGTCGAGGAAAGTCACCAGCTCACCAAGGCGCGCCGGGCCGAAGGTTGCCGGCAACTGCAGCCAGTAGGGGGCTACGCGTGCGCCCAAGGGCTTGAGCAAGTCGATGAAGGATTGCGCGGCCGCCAATTGACTGTGCAGATCACCACTATGACTGATATCGCCGGGGAACTTGGCGGTAAAACGAAAATGCGCGGGCATCACCTGCGCCCAACGCTCGATCGTCGCCGGTGCCGGGCGGGCATAAAAGGTGGTGTTGCCTTCTACGGCATTGAAGACCTGGCTGTAGAGGCCGAGAAACTCGCCGCTTTTGGCGTCAGCCGGGTACAGGTACTCGCGCCAGGCGTTTTCACTCCAGGACGGACAACCGACAAAATAGGGAAGCGTGGACAGACTCATCCATCAAATGTACAGGTCCAGCCCCAGTACTTCCATCTCCCAGTCAACGAAACCGGCTGTGGTCAGGTAGCTGGCCAGAGCATGGGCGGTGCGCTTGTTGCGCGCCCGCGGGAAGATCATGTCCTGGGGCCGTGCCGGCAGGCCGCCAGGGCGCGCCTGGCCTTGGCTTGCGCTGGCTTGCGGCTGCACTTCGAACTCGCCCGGCAGATCCTCGTCTTCCACGTCATCGGTGCGCACCGGCGCTTTGCGCGGGGCACGCTTGATGGGGTAGGACTGCGAGGAAAAACCGTCGATACGCATGGCGATTACTCAAGAGCAATGATGGCAATTTAGCAGCATCGTTGATCCTTCGCTAATGCCCGATTGATAACTGGACCACAGTTCGGGCAAAAGGTTTTACTTGGCCTGAGAATAGTCGACGAGTTGCACTCAGCGCGCTTTCGGCGTGGCCACTTTGTCGCGCAGGTACACAGGCTGCGCAAGGTCCGCGGCAATGGCCTCGCCACGCTGCCAGGCGAACATCGCCAGGCTCAGCAGGTCCTGGGCATGGGGCAGCAGGCTGGCATCCTGAGCGTTGACCTTGACCGCCAGGCGCTCGGCATAGCCCCAGCCGGTGCCGGCACCGAACCAGTCGCCGCTGGCGCCAAGCGGCAGCGCGACCTGCTCCGGTGGCAGCACTGCCTCGGTGCCCTGCAGGCGCATTTCGCCGTCGACATTCTGATAGCAGCCCCAGTAGACCTCGTCCATGCGCGCATCGATTGCCGCCGCCACTTGCTGTACGCCCTGCTCGCGCAGGGCGCGCTGGGCCAGCACGGCCAGGTTGGACACCGGCAATACCGGCCGTTGCAGGGCAAAGGCCAGGCCCTGGACCACGCCAATGGCAATGCGCACGCCGGTGAAGGCACCCGGGCCACGGCCGAAGGCGATGGCATCGAGCTGTTGCAGGGTGACGCCGGCATCGGCCAGCAGTTGCTGGATCATCGGCAGCAGCTTCTGCGCGTGCAGGCGCGGGATCACCTCATAGTGGCTGGAAACCTTGCCGTCATGCAGCAAGGCAACGGAGCAGGCTTCAGTGGCGGTATCGAGGGCCAGCAAGGTGGTCATCGGGGGTTCCAGGGGCAAGAAAAAAGAGCGGCATTATAAACAACAACGGCCCGCAAGCGGGCCGTTGTCTGCACTACCGAGCGTCGATCAGCTCAGTGCGGCCAGGACCTTGGCGGTGATGGCATCAACCGAGCCCACGCCTTCGATATGGCTGTACTTCGGCTTGCCTTCTGCGGCCGCCAGTTTCTGGTAGAAGTCAACCAGAGGCTTGGTCTGGGTGTGGTAGACCGACAGGCGATGACGTACGGTTTCTTCCTTGTCGTCATCACGCTGGATCAGGTCTTCGCCAGTGGCGTCATCCTTGCCTTCCACCTTCGGTGGGTTGTACTGGATGTGGTAGGTACGACCCGAAGCCAGGTGCACGCGGCGACCGGCCATACGACCAACGATCTCTTCGTCGTCTACGGCGATTTCCACAACATTGTCGATGGTCACGCCCGCTTCCTTCATGGCTTCAGCCTGAGGAATGGTGCGCGGGAAGCCGTCGAACAGGAAGCCGTTCGCGCAGTCAGCCTGGGCAATGCGCTCTTTGACCAGGTTGATGATCAGTTCGTCGGAGACCAGCTGACCGGCGTCCATAACCTTCTTCAGCTCCAGGCCCAGCGCAGTGCCGGCCTTGACTGCGGCGCGCAGCATGTCGCCAGTGGAAATCTGTGGAATACCGAACTTCTCGGTGATGAACTTTGCCTGAGTACCTTTACCGGCCCCGGGAGCTCCCAGCAGAATTACGCGCATCTCGTGCTCCTCATTTTTTTGTAAGCAAATCAGTGGGTTTGCCACGCAGGGCCAATCCCGGAATTTGGGTGATGATCGTAATTTCGATCAAAAGGCTGCTCAAGATACACAGCGCCCGCAAGCCACACAAGCGGTCGAAAGTCGGAAAAACCCGTGCACAGTGGCCGTCTTGAGCACAGGTTGCGCCGGGCGCAACCTGTTGCTTTACAAGCATTCTGCCCGCCCTGTGCAACGGATCGGCGGGCCGGGGTTTGCACTCAGCCGGTATTGCGCAAACCCGCCGCGATACCGGCCACGGTAACCAGCAAGGCCTGTTCCAACGGGCTATCCAGAGCGGCTTCGCGCCCGCGCGAGCGCGCCAGCAGTTCGGCTTGCAATAGATGCAGCGGGTCCAGATAGGTGTTGCGCAAGCGGATGAATTCCAGGGTCTCGGGGCTGTGTGCCAGTAGCACCGGCTGCCCGGTCAGCCCCAGTACCACCTGGCACGCCTGCGACAATAGGTCGCGCAAATGTGCACCCAAAGGTCGCAGTTCTGGTTGCACTAGACGTTCGTCATAGGAGCGGGCGATATCGGCATCGGCCTTGGCCAGGACCATTTCCAGCATGTCGATGCGTGTGCGGAAAAACGGCCACTGCTCGCGCATCTCGGCCAGCAACGGCCCCTGGCCACGGGCCAGGGCATTGTTCAGTGCCGCTTCCCAGCCAAGCCAGGCCGGCAGCATCAGGCGCGTTTGGGTCCAGCCGAAAATCCACGGGATCGCCCGCAGGCTTTCAATACCGCCGGCGCGACGTTTGGCCGGGCGGCTGCCCAGCGGCAGGCGGCCCAACTCCTGCTCCGGGGTGGATTGACGGAAGTACTCGACGAATTCGGGGTTGTCACGCACCACGCCACGGTAAGCCTTGACGCCGTCGGCGGCCAACTGGTCCATCAGCGCGCGCCAGGCCGGTTGTGGCGGCGGCGGTGGCAGCAAGGTCGCCTCCAGCACCGCGGCCAGGTAGAGGTTGAGGTTCTGCTCGGCGATGTCCGGCAGGCCGAATTTGAAGCGGATCATCTCGCCCTGCTCGGTGGTACGAAAACGCCCCGCCACCGACCCCGGCGGCTGCGACAGGATCGCCGCGTGGGCCGGGCCGCCGCCACGCCCGACGGTACCGCCGCGACCGTGGAACAACAGCAATTCGACCTGTTGCTCACGGCAGATGCGCACCAGGCTTTCCTGGGCGCGGTACTGGGCCCAGGCCGCCGCCGTGGTACCGGCATCCTTGGCCGAGTCGGAATAGCCGATCATCACTTCCTGCGGGCCATGCAAGCCGGCGCGGTAGCCCGGCAGGCCGAGCAGGCGCTCCATCACCGGCCCGGCGTTGTCCAGGTCGGCGAGGGTTTCGAACAGCGGCACCACGCGCATAGGCCGCAGTACGCCGGCTTCCTTGAGCAGCAGTTGCACCGCCAGCACGTCAGAGGCGGCACCGGCCATGGAGATGACATAGGAGCCCAGCGAGGCCGCTGGCGCTGCGGCAATCTCGCGGCAGGTGGCAAGCACTTCGGCGGTGTCGGCCTGGGGCTTGAAGTAGCTTGGCAACAGTGGCCGACGGCTGTTGAGTTCCTGCTGCAGGAAGGCGACGCGTGCGTCTTCATCCCACTCGGCATAGCGGCCAAGGCCCAGGTATTCGGTGATTTCGCTCAACGCCGAGGTGTGCCGGGCGGCGTCCTGGCGCACATCCAGGCGTACCAGGAACAGACCGAAGGTCACCGCCCGGCGCAGGCAGTCAAGCAGCGGGCCATCGGCAATCACGCCCATGCCACAGGCGTGCAGCGACTCGAAGCACAACTGCAAGGGCTCGAACAGTTCGCGGTTGTCCTGCAGCACTTCGGGGGCAGGAGCCTGCGCGGCGGTCAACGAGGCGTGGGCCCAGGCACGGGTGATCCGCAAGCGCTCACGCAACTGCTTGAGCACGGCCCGATAGGGCTCGGCGGAGTCACCCACTGTGGCCCTGAGCGCCTCGCTGGCCTGCTGCATCGACAGCTCGGCAGCCAGGGCATCGATATCACGCAAGAACAGGTCAGCGGCCATCCAGCGCGCCAGCAACAACACTTCGCGGGTAACCGGCGCGGTGACATTGGGGTTGCCATCGCGGTCGCCGCCCATCCACGAAGCAAAGCGAATCGGCGCCGCCTCCAGTGGCAGGCGCAGGCCGGTGGCCTGGTGCAGGGCCGTGTCGACCTTGCGCAAATGATGCGGGATCGCCTGCCACAGCGAATGCTCGATCACCGCAAAGCCCCATTTGGCTTCGTCCACCGGGGTTGGCCGGGTGCGGCGGATTTCTTCGGTGTGCCAGGCTTCGGCGATCAGGCGTTGCAGGCGTTCGCGGATCTGTTCGCGCTCGGCGGGGATCAGGTCGCGGTGATCCTGGGCGGCCAGCTGCGCGGCAATCGCGTCGTACTTCTGGATCAGGGTGCGCCGGGCCACTTCAGTCGGGTGAGCGGTCAGCACCAGTTCAATGCTCAGTTTGCCCAGTTGCCGGGCCAGGGCATCGTCGCTGTGGCCGGCGGCCTTGAGCCGTGCCAGCAACTCGGGCAGCACACGGGCTTCGAAAGGTTCGGGCTGGCCGGCGTCGCGGCGGCGGATCAGCTGATACTGCTCGGCGATGTTGGCCAGGTTGAGAAACTGGTTGAAGGCCCGGGCCACCGGCAGCAGTTCGTCTTCGGCCAGGTCGTTGAGGGTCGAGCTCAGCTGCTCGGCACTGCCGCTGCGGTCGGCCTTGGCACTGCGGCGAATGTCCTCGATGGTCTGCAAAAACGCTTCGCCGTGCTGCTCGCGCACGGTGTCGCCCAACAACTCGCCCAACAAATGAACATCTTCACGCAAGCGCACATCGATATCAGTCATCAGCCCTGTCTCCGGCATTCGGGAAAACCGCTCTGGGCCCAGAGTGCCCCAGTAGTGGTCGAGCTTCAAGGCAGAGCCGCGGCTGAACTACGCTCAACCTAGGTCTCAACTCAGGCCCACAGGAGAACATCATGAAAATCCGTGATCTTGCCCAGCATTGGGAACAGAACGCCAAAGGCCCGTTGAGCCCCACTGGCCATGTCCTGCACCTGGACATGGAAGCAGCGGCGCGCCTGGCGGCCCTGGCCGAAATGTACCCCAAGCGCCAGCCCGAAGAGCTGCTCGGCGAACTGCTGGGGGCAGCGCTTGAGGAGCTGGAAGCGAGCTTCCCCTATGTCCAGGGCTCGCAGGTGATTGCCACCGATGAAGAAGGCGATCCGCTCTACGAAGACATCGGTCCGACCCCGCGTTTTCTTGCGCTGTCTCGCCGTTACCTGCAGGAAATGAGCTGCACCAAAGGCGACATCAGCGCTTGATTCATCCCGTCTGTAGCTGCGTTCAGAGCGCCTGCGCAGGCGCTCGCGTACTGCGGACACAGCTGAAAGTTCAACGAAAAAACCACTGACCGATCAGTCAGAAAAAACCGTAACCACACGGCAATTTTTTCTGAACTATTGAAAAAACGCTTCGGTCACAGCCAATAGCCATCACGGCAAACCCCTCTCAGAACCGGGTGAAAGCAGTCCCGAAGCTGATGGCGCACGCCGATGGGCTGGCTGTCCTGGCCTCATCGCGGGTCAAGCCCGCTCCCACGATGGGCCTGCATTTACCCTTCCTGTGGGAGCCGGCCTCGCCGGCGATTGGGCTGCAAAGCAGCCCCGGGGCTTACTGGACTTCTTGCGGGGTCTCCTGCCCCAGGCAGCGCACGGCCTGCTTCTTGTTGTTCACCAGGACGCCGGTCAGGCCCTTCTGCGCGGTGTCGAACAACACCAGCACACCATCAACGCATTGCGCCACCTGGTTGGCCGGCTGCAGGGATATCTTGTAGTCCTCGCCCGGAATGGTCTTGAGCATGGTGAAATCGGACAACAGCAAGGCATCCTCAGGCTTGGCGAAATGCAGGTAACCGTAATACCACAGGGCCGCGACGGTACCGATGATGCTGCAGACACCGGTAATGATCAGCGGGATGGCGTTGCGTTCTTCACTCATTGCGACTTCTCGTCAGGGTAATTGGGGACTTCGGCCAGGCGCCGCAGCCCGTTGAAATGGCTCGGGTCGTCCAGAAAGCGCAACATGACCTGGCGCCAGGTCTTGTCGGCAAAGGTCTGCACATGCCCGCCACGGGTCAGCTGCAACACCCTCGGAGGTGGCGCAGCCTGGTACAACTGGATGCCGTTGGCCAGCGGCACGATGGGGTCGTCGATACTGTGGAAAAACAACTTGGGCGGCGCCTTGATCCGAGCAATCGAATGGATCGCACTGTCGCCATCGGGCACCAGCCACGACAACGGCACCTGTAGCGGCCAGGTCATCCAGGAGTTGCTCAGGGCAAACCGCCCGACCTGGCGATAGCTGGCCGGCACGCCATCGAAGACCATCGCCTTGAAGCGTTCGGCCTGCCGGGGATGCTCGGCCAGGTAGTGAATGGCCATTGAACCGCCCAGGCTCTGGCCGAGCAGGACCTGTGGCTTGCCCTGCACCTCGGGCGCCTGGTCCAGCCAGTCCAGCGCTGCGGCGATGTCCTGGTAGACCTCGGGCAACTCCGGTTTGCCCTCGGACAGGCCGTAACCGCGGTAGTCGAGCAACAGCACCTGATAGCCCTGCTCCGGCAACCACCAGCTGCCACCCAGGTGCCAGGCCAGGTTGCCGCCATTGCCATGCAGGTGCAGCACCGTGCCCTTGACCTCGACACCAGCCTTGGCCGGCAGCCACCAGCCGTGCAGGCGGGTGCCGTCGGCCGCGGTCAGGGTGACGTCGCGGTACTCGAGCCTGGCTTTTTCCGGGGTGAACGGCTGGCCAGGCTCGGGAAAGAACAACAGCGAACTGCAGCCGCCCAGACTCAGCAGCACCAGCAGCAGGCCCAGGGGCCTGCGCCATGCATCAGAGAATGTTCGAATAATCGGCTTCAATCCGGTCCAGGCTCAGGTGGTTGAGGAAGTTGGAGAAACACATCCAGGCCGACAGCGCGTTGAGGTCGCGAAACTGCTCCGGCAGGTACTTGGGCGGTTCCACCAGGCCTTCATCGACCAGTTGGCGCAACGTGCGCATGTCTTCAAGGGTGGTCTTGCCGCAGAACAACAAGGGGATCTGTTCGAGCTTGCCCTTGCGCACGGCCAACTGAATATAGTTGTAAACCATGATAAAGCCCTTGAGGTAGGACAAGTCCTTGGTAAACGGCAGGCCGTTGGGCACCGACCCGCGGAATACCCGGCTGGCGTTACCGTAGCTTTCGGCCATCTCGAAGCCCTGGGCGCGGAAAAACTCATAGATCTGCATGAAATCCGCGCCCTCCTCGACCATATGGATGGCCCGGGTACGGTTGGTCAGCTTGCGCAGGCGGCTGGGGTAGGAGGCAAAGGCGATCACCTCCATGAGGATCGCCAGGCCTTCCTGGGTCACGGTCGATGAGGGCGGACCCTTGGCCAGGAAGGTGCAGATCGGCTGGTTGAGGCCGTTCAGGGTAGTGCCGACGTGCACCAGGCCTTCATGCACCTCCAGCGCCCGTACGTCGCGGCTGTTGAACATGGCGTCGGCGCGGATCTTGATGTAGTCGGCACCGGCGGCGGCGTCGGCGACGATACCGTCGGACTCGAACACGCGGATGGTGTCTTCAGCCTCATTGAACACTTTGTTCAGGCGGCCCTGGAGCATCTCCACGGCCTGCTTGGCGGTGAGGTTCTTCGGCTCGTCCTTGAGGTCGCCGCGGCCGTCGATGTTGTTCAGGTAATCCGAGAGCATCAGGCCCAGGTCGGCCAGGGTCGGGTCACCGGCATGGAAGGCGTCGGAGGCGGCGCCATACAGCTCTTGGGAGATCAGGCCGAAATCCTCGGTGCCACGCGCTTCGAGCATGCGCACCACCATGCGGTATTCCTTGCACATGCGCCGCATGATCTGCCCGACCGGGTTGAACTGGCCGAGCTGGCGAGTGATGTCGCGCTCGATGTTCTGGAACTCGAGCTTGACCGCCGCCGAATCGAACGACAAGGGCCGGCCCTGGTAATAGGCGCGGTCTACCGCTGGCGGCTCCTTGCCTTTGGACTTGAGGAAACCCTGGCGAATGCTGTCGTCCCACTTCACCGCATCGAGCACGCGAATGGGCGTTTGCGCCAGGACAATGCGATCAGACAGGGCGCGTATCGTCTGCTGGTACTCGTCCACCCTACACTCCTTGAGTTGCAACTATCACTTGCCGGCCCGCGTGAAGCGCGCCACTTCGATGAACAGGTCGGAGTTGGCCGGGTCGTCCAGATAGGCCAGGACACGCTCGGCCGGGCTGTCGATCAGGATGCCTTCGCCGTTGTCTTCCGGCACCTCGATGGTGCGGCCACTGAGTTCTTTCTTGCGTACGGCCTGGTTGACCTGCTCGACATCGAGGTTGTAGACCACCAGCACCTTGTTATCGAGCACTTCGAAGCCGCCGATCAGGAAATTACCGCCCAGGCGTTTGGGCACGCCGGCCGAGAGGTACCAACGATTGCCGTGCTGGGACACGGTGAAGGCGTACTCGTCGCGCTTCTTGTCCTTGCCAATGGCCACCGCCTTGTAGGCGTTGCCACCGCTGCGGCTGATCTGCAGGGTCAACGGTTCACCCCAGGCATCCTTGCTCGTCCATGTGCCCAACAGGGCCTTGGGCGCGGGCTTATTGGCCGGGATCGGCTCGTTGAAGGTGACCAGACAACCGCCAAGCAGCAAGAACGACAATGCCAACAGCAGGGTTCTGGCTTTCATCAACCTCTCCTTGAAATAGGTTCGCGCCTTACACCGACGCCAATACCAGATGCAGGTACCGGGTAAGAATAGCGAGCATCGGCGCTTCAGCCTGGGCGTGTTCGCCGTCGAGCAGGCCCTGATATTCCATCTGCTCGATAATCGCCGTCAACACCAGGGCATCCTGTTGCGGCTGATGCGAGCCTACCACTTGCAGCATCTGCACGGCGCCGCGCAGGAGGATCTGCTCGTGCGACTTGACCAGTTCGGCCAGCCGCGGGCACAACAGCGCCTCCTGGCGGAAAGCCTGCTCGGCCATGAGAAAGTCACGGCGGTTGTGCAACTGGCGCTGCACGTAGTCGGTGGTCATCTTCGCCACTTCGTCGGCCAGGCGCGCCCGCGACTGCGGGCTGCCATCGCCCTGGGACAACAACTGGCGCAGCACCACCTCGGTGTTTTCCCAGAGTTTGGCCAGGTAGGCGGCGCTGCGTTCGACATACTGGGCGAAGGTGTCGGTGAGTAGGTCTTCGATGTCCTTGAAGTAATAGGTGGTCGCCGACAGCGGCACCCCGGCCTCGGCGGCCACCGCGCGGTGACGTACGCCACGCACGCCATCACGCACGACGATGCGCATGGCCGCATCAAGGATTTGCTGGCGGCGAAGCTCGCTACCTTCGCGGCTGGCCTTGCGGCCCTGGTACTGCACGCTTTCGGCCACCGCTGTAGCCACGCCGGCGGCGCCTTGTTGAATCATTGCGGGAGTCACTGCTGGTCTACCCCAAACGTTGGATCCGATCAAAGAATTTATTGCAGGCATGAAAAAGCCGCCCCGGAAGGCGGCTTGTTCAGTTCGCTCAGGCCTGTGGGCGCATGTGCGGGAACAGGATGACGTCGCGAATCGATGGCGAGTTGGTCAGCAGCATCACCAGACGGTCGATGCCGATGCCTTCACCGGCGGTTGGCGGCATGCCGTATTCCAGGGCACGGACGAAGTCGGCATCGTAGTGCATGGCTTCGTCGTCACCGGCGTCCTTCTCGGCCACCTGGGCCATGAAGCGCTCGGCCTGGTCTTCGGCATCGTTGAGCTCGGAGTAGGCGTTGGCGATTTCGCGGCCACCGATGAACAGCTCGAAGCGGTCGGTGACGTTCGGGTTCTCGTCGTTGCGGCGGGCCAGCGGCGAGACTTCGAACGGGTACTGGGTAATGAAGTGCGGCTGCTCCAGCTTGTGCTCGACCAGCTCTTCGAAAATCATCACCTGCAGCTTGCCCAGGCCTTCGAAGCCGAGGACCTTGGCACCGGCGTTCTTGGCGATTGCGCGGGCCTTGTCGATGTCCTGCAGGTCGGCCGCGCTGATCTCAGGGTTGTACTTGAGGATCGAATCGAACACCGACAGGCGCACGAACGGCTCGCCGAAGTGGAACACCTTGTCGCCGTACGGCACGTCGGTAGTCCCCAGGACAAGCTGGGCCAGCTCGCGGAACAGCTCCTCGGTCAGGTCCATGTTGTCTTCGTAGTCGGCGTGGGCCTGGTAGAACTCGAGCATGGTGAACTCGGGGTTGTGCCGGGTCGATACGCCTTCGTTACGGAAGTTGCGGTTGATTTCGAAGACTTTCTCGAAACCGCCCACCACCAGACGCTTGAGGTACAGCTCCGGAGCGATACGCAGGAACATCTGCATGTCCAGCGCATTGTGGTGGGTTTCGAACGGCTTGGCGGCGGCACCACCGGGGATGGTTTGCAGCATCGGCGTCTCGACTTCGAGGAAGTCGCGGGCCATCAGGAAATTGCGGATGTGCGCAATGACCTGCGAGCGGACGCGGAAGGTGTGACGGGTCTCTTCGTTGACCATCAGGTCGACGTAGCGCTGGCGGTAGCGCTGTTCGGTGTCGGTCAGGCCGTGGTGCTTGTCCGGCAGCGGGCGCAGCGACTTGGTCAGCAGGCGCACGCTGGTCATTTCGACGTACAGGTCGCCCTTGCCGGAACGCGCCAGGGTGCCTTCGGCGGCAATGATGTCGCCCAGGTCCCAGGTCTTGACTGCGGCCAGGGTTTCTTCCGACAGGGTCTTGCGGTTGACATAGACCTGGATGCGACCGGTCATGTCCTGGATCACCATGAACGAGCCACGGTTGAGCATGATGCGCCCGGCAACCTTGACCGGAATCGCTGCAGCTTCCAGCTCTTCCTTGGTCTTGTCGACATACTGTTTCTGCAGGTCGTTGCAGTAGCTGTCACGGCGGAAGTCGTTGGGGAAGGCATTACCCTTGGCGCGCTCGGCAGCAAGTTTTTCCTTGCGCAGCGCGATCAGGTTGTTTTCTTCCTGTTGCAGGTCTTGCGGGTCGAGTTGTAAGTCGCTCATGTCGTCACATTTTCCATCACGGGTTCATTGTCCCTCGCCTTGGGCAAGGGATCGCGGGGCAAGCCCGCCCCGACAGGGGGCGGGCCGGGGCCGCGCGGTTACAGCCCTTGCTTGAGGCTGGCTTCCAGGTATTCGTCGATATCGCCATCGAGCACCTTGTCGCAGTCGCTGCGCTCGATGTTGGTGCGCAGGTCCTTGATCCGCGAGGCGTCGAGCACGTACGAGCGGATCTGGTGACCCCAGCCGATGTCCGACTTGCTGTCTTCCAGGGCCTGGGAAGCGGCGTTGCGCTTCTGCATCTCCTGCTCGTACAACTTGGCCCGCAGCATTTTCATGGCGGTGTCCTTGTTGGCGTGCTGGGAACGTTCGTTCTGGCAGCTGACCACGGTGTTGGTCGGTACGTGGGTGATACGTACAGCCGAGTCGGTGGTGTTTACGTGCTGACCACCAGCGCCCGAGGAGCGGTAGGTGTCGATGCGCAGGTCTGCCGGGTTGATCTCGATCTCGACCTTGTCGTCGATCTCTGGCGACACGAACACCGCCGAGAACGAAGTGTGGCGACGGGCGCCGGAGTCGAACGGGCTCTTGCGCACCAGGCGGTGCACACCGATCTCGGTACGCAGCCAGCCAAAGGCGTACTCGCCCTTGATGTGCACGGTGGCGCCCTTGATGCCGGCGACTTCACCCTCGGACAGCTCCATGATGGTGGCGTCGAAGCCACGCTTGGCCGCCCAGCGCAGGTACATGCGCAGCAGGATGTTGGCCCAGTCCTGGGCTTCGGTGCCGCCGGAACCGGCCTGGATGTCCAGGTAGGCGTTGTTCATGTCCATCTCGCCGCTGAACATGCGCCGGAATTCGAGCTTGGCCAGGGATTCTTCCAGGCCCTGGAGCACTTCGACGACGTCGTTGACGGCGGCTTCGTCGTTCTCTTCGACGGCCATGTCGAGCAGCTCGCGGGAGTCGACCAGGCCACCGGACAGTTCATCCAGGGTCTCGACGATCTGCGCCAGCATGGCGCGTTCGCGACCCAGTTCCTGGGCGTACTCGGGCTTGTTCCAGACGTTCGGGTCTTCGAGCTCGCGGTTGACTTCGATCAGGCGGTCATGCTTGTGATCGTAGTCAAAGATACCCCCGAATGGACTCGGAGCGCTCGGTCAGGTCCTTGATGGTGTTCAGGATCGGTTGGATTTCCATGGGCGGGCAGCTCTCGTGCGTATTCTGTAGAAAAGCCGGAGAGTATAACCGAGTCTGAAAGCCGACGGCAGCCCGTCTAGCGGGTGTGCTGATGGATGCACAACCTGTGGGAGCTGGCTTGCCAGCGATCGAGTGCGAAGCGCTCGCAAGCCATACCGCACAAGGGGTGCAGGCTGCACTGGCCCTATCGCTGGCAAGCCAGCTCCCACAAGGGGCAGCGCACGTCCGTGGTCAATCCACCCCAACCTGATTGCGCCCATTGTTCTTGGCCAGGTACAGGCCCTTGTCCGCCGCCGAGATCAACTGCCGGCAATGGCTGCCGATGCCCGGGGTCAGGGTCGCCAGGCCGATGCTCACGGTCAGGACCGAGTCGGGGTTGGGCATGGTATGGGCGATGTTCATGGCCTCTACGGTCTGGCGCAGTTTCTCCGCGACCAGGCGCGCCCCGCCCGGCGAGGTGTTGGGCAGCACCAGGGCGAACTCCTCGCCGCCGTAACGGGCCGGCAGGTCGCTGGGGCGGGCGCAGGAGGCACGAATGGCTTCAGCCACCTTGCGCAGTGCTTCATCCCCGGCCAGGTGGCCGAAGGTGTCGTTGAACGACTTGAAGTAATCGACATCGACCATCAACAACGACAACTGCGCCTGTTCACGCATGGCCCGGCGCCACTCCAGCTCCAGGTACTCGTCGAAATGGCGGCGGTTGGAAAGGCCCGTGAGGCCATCGGAGTTCATCAGCCGTTGCAGCACCAGGTTGGTGTCGAGCAACTGCTGCTGGCTGACGCGCAGGGCCCGGTAGGCCTCGTCGCGTTGCAGCAGGGTCAGGTAGGAGCGCGAGTGATAACGGATGCGCGCCACCAGTTCGATGTTGTCCGGCAGCTTCACCAGGTAGTCATTGGCCCCGGCGGCAAAGGCCGCGCTCTTGACCAGCGGGTCTTCCTTGGTCGACAGGACGATGATCGGGATGTCCTGGGTGGCCGGGTTGTTGCGGTATTCGCGCACCAGGGTCAGGCCGTCCAGGCCGGGCATGATCAGGTCCTGGAGGATCACCGTGGGTTTGATCCGCACCGCCTGGGCCACCGCTTGGTGCGGGTCGGCGCAGAAGTGGAAGTCGATGTTCTCTTCGTGAGCCAGGCCACGCCGCACCGCTTCGCCGATCATTGCCTGATCGTCGACCAAGAGGACCATCGCCGAATTTTCATTCATGGTCGGAAAACCGTCGAGCGGTAAATCATTCATGCGCTGTCACCTGGTCACTGCCGGCCAGCCGGCATGGCTCAATACATATCGTCATTTTGGAAAAACTTCCATCAATCGCGAGGCGATTCGCTCCAGCGGGCGAATCTCCACGGCGGCGTCTATCGCGGCGGCTGCCTTGGGCATGCCGTACACCGCGCTGCTGTGCTGATCCTGGGCAATGGTCAAAAAGCCCTGTTGGCGCATCAGCTTCAAGCCCTGGGCGCCATCGCGCCCCATGCCGGTGAGCAATACGCCGACCGCGTCGCCGCGCCAGTAGCGGGCCACGCTTTCGAAAAATACATCGATGGAGGGCCGGTAGATCTCGTTCACCGGCTCCGCGGTATAGGCCAGGTTGCCGTTCTTGAGCAGGCGGATGTGGTGGTTGGTCCCGGCCAGCAACACCTGCCCCGGTTGTGGCGGCTCGCCTTCGCTGGCCAGGCGCACCGCCAGGCCCGACGCACTGCTGAGCCACTCGGCCATGCCGGCGGCGAACACCTGATCAACGTGCTGAACCAGCACGATCGCTGCGGGAAAGCTCTTGGGCAAGGCTTTGAGCAGCACTTCCAGGGCGGCCGGGCCACCGGCCGAGGAGCCGATGGCAACCAGGCCCTGGCGCTGGGCAGCCTCACGGACCGGCGCGGCCATGGCCCGGGTCGGGCTGCTGCGCTGCTGGCCGATCAGCCAGCCGATGTTGAGGATCTTGCGCAGCAGCGGCGCGGCGGCCTCGCGCGGGTCGCCAGCCCCCAGGGCCGGGGTGTCGACCACGTCGAGAGCGCCATGGCCCATGGCCTCGAACACCCGGTGGACATTCTGCTGGCGGTCGACGGTAACGATAACGATGGCGCAAGGGGTTTCAGCCATGATCCGCCGGGTTGCCTCGACACCGTCCATGACCGGCATGATCAGGTCCATGAGGATCAGGTCCGGCAGTTGCTCGGCACACAGTTTGACCGCCTCGGCGCCATTGCTGGCGACCCAGATCACCTCATGGGCCGGTTCGAAGGCCAACGCCCGGCGCAAGGCCTCCACGGCCATGGGCATGTCGTTGACGATGGCGATTTTCATCCCTGCGCTCCCCCGATCAACTCGACGACGGCGTCGAGCAAGGCATCATCGTGAAAACTGGCCTTTGCCAAATAGTAGTCGGCCCCGGCGTCCAGTCCACGGCGACGATCTTCTTCGCGGTCTTTGTACGAAACCACCATCACCGGCAGTGATTGCAGGCGGCTGTCACGGCGCAGCAGGGTGACCAGTTCGATACCGTCCATGCGCGGCATGTCGATGTCGGTGATCAGCAGGTCGAAGTCCTCGCTGCGCAAGGCGTTCCAACCGTCCATGCCGTCTACCGCAACGGCCACTTCATAGCCTTTGTTGCTGAGCAACTTGCGCTGCAATTCGCGCACGGTCAGCGAATCGTCGACCACCAGCACGCGCTTGCGCGCCGCCTCGCGCACGCTGCGCTGGCCGCGTTCGATACGTTCCAGGCGACCGGTGCTGAGGAGCTTTTCCACCGAGCGCAGCAGGTCTTCGACGTCGATGATCAGTACCACCGCGCCATCGTCGAGCAAGGCCCCGGCGGAAATGTCCTGGACCTTGCCCAGGCGCGCATCCAGCGGCATCACCACCAGCACCCGCTCGCCGATCAGGCGTTCGACCGCCACGCCATAGAGCATCTCGCGCTCGCGAATCACCACCACTTTGATGCTCTGCCCTTCGCCCTGGCTCGGCGGGCGATTGAGCAGCTGGCTGGCCGAAACCAGGCCGATATGCCGGCCCTCATGCCAGAAATGCTGACGGCCTTCGATCTGCACGATGGCCTCGGCCGGTAGTTCCAGCGTGCGTTCGATGTGCGCCAGCGGGAAGGCATAGGCCTCGGCGCCGACCTCCACCACCAGGCTGCGCACCACCGACAGGGTCAGCGGTACTTCAAGGTGAAAGCAACTGCCCTGGCCGCTGGCCTGGGTCAGCTCGATCGAGCCGCGCAGCTGGCGAACCATGTGCTGCACGGCATCCAGGCCGACACCGCGCCCGGAGACTTCAGTCACCCGGTCACGCAGGCTGAAACCGGGCAGGAACAGGAAGGTCAGCAGCTCGGCCTCGCTCATCTGCGCCACGGTCTCGGCAGGCGACAACTGGCGTTCAACGATGCTCTGGCGCAAATGCGCCAGATCGACGCCGCCACCATCGTCGCTGATCTCCAGCACCAGCAGCCCGGCCTGGTGCGAAGCGCGCAGGCGGATCTGCCCTTCCAGCGGCTTGCCGGCCACCAGGCGCCGTTCGGGCGACTCGATGCCGTGATCGACGGCATTGCGCAGCAGATGGGTCAAGGGCGCTTCGAGTTTTTCCAGTACGTCGCGGTCGACCTGGGTCTTCTCGCCTTCGATTTCCAGGCGCACCTGCTTGCCCAGCGAGCGGCCAAGGTCACGGACCATGCGGCTTTGCCCGGTCAGCACATCGGCAAACGGGCGCATGCGACAGGCCAGCGCGGTGTCATACAGCAGTTGCGCGCGTTGGCTGGCTTGCCAACCGAACTCGTCGAGGTCCGATGCCTGCTGCAACAGAATCTGCTGGGTTTCCCCAAGCAAACGTTGAGCCTGGGCCAGGGCATCCTGGACTTCCGGGCTCTGGCCGCTGCTTTCCAGTTGCTGCTTGAGGCCGTCCAGGGCACGGATGCTCTGCCCGTGCATGCGCTTGAGGCGCTGCAGAGTGGCCAGATAGGGTTTCAAGCGCTGGGTTTCAACCAGCGATTTGCTCGACAGGTCGAGCAGACTGTTCAGGCGCTCGGCAGTGACACGCAAGACCCGCTCGCCGCCCTCACTCGTGCGCTTGCCGCTGCGCACAGGCGCCGCTTCGACTTCCGGCTCGGGTTCCAGCATGACCGGCTCGACCAGCAGGGGTTCGGGTTCCGGCAAGGCAACGGCTGGCGGCGCCATAGCGGGCGGCGGTGCCGCGCCCGGGTCGAGCAAAGCGGCCATCTGCACCAGAAAGGCTTGCACCGCCGCATCGATGCTGACGTCACCGGGGGTGGCGATACGCATCAACAGGTCTGTGCCTTGCAGCAAGGTATCGATATGTTCCGGGCGCAGCAGCACGCGGCCTTCCTGCGCGCCGACCAGGCAGTCTTCCATCACATGGGCGACGCTCACCCCGGCGTCGACGCCAACAATCCGCGCCGCGCCCTTGAGCGAGTGGGCCGCGCGCATGCAGGCTTCAAGCTGATCGGCCTGGGTCGGGTTGCGCTCCAGCGCCAGCAACCCGGCGCTGAGCACCTGGGTCTGGGCTTCGGCCTCCAGGCTGAACAGCTCGAGCAACGAGGCGTCGCGCATTTGCTCTGGGGTCATGACAGGCTCCGGTTCACGGCAGACAGCACTTGTTCTTCATCCAGCACGCGGACACTGCGCCCGCGCCATTGCAGCACCGCTGCGGTAAAACGTGTTTCACCCTGCTCCACAGCCAGGCGGCCGGGGTCCAGGCCATGGATACCATCCACTTCATCGACCTGGACCACCACCGAACCGCCCGCAGCGGCAATGATCAGCATGCGCGGCATGACCCGCGCCGAGGTCGCCGCCGCGGCCTGGGGTTCAAGGCCGAGCAGATCGCTCAGCGACAGGCACGGCACCAGCGCACCACGTACATTGGCCACCCCATGCAGCACCCGCGAGCGCTGGTGCGGCAGGGAATGCACCTGCTGCAACGGTGCGACCTCGACCAGGCAACGGGTGGCCAACGCCAGCCACTCCTCGCCCAGGCGAAACAGCAACAACGAGCGGCCACTGCTGGCTTGCTCGAGGGCTACGCTTTGCTCGTAGGCTTGCTGGGACAGCGAGTAACGGTCCAGCAGGCGCGTGGCTGCGGCCGCATACACCTCGCAGTTTCGGCAATGGATATGCGCCTCGAGTAGCGGGCAGCGCTTGTCGCCATGGACCCCGATACGGTTCCAGCAGTCGTCGATGCTGGCGGCGTCACTGGCGACCAGTTGCACGTCGTTGTCACCCATCATTGTTCAGACTCCCGGTCGGCGCGCCGTGCGGCCCGTTCCTGCAGGCGCCGGGCGCCTGCGACATCACCTTGAGAAGCCAGCAACGCGGCCAGGTGCACCAGTGCCTCCGGATGCTGGGGGTCGAGGTACAACGCCTTGCGGTAATGGCTCAACGCATCGCTGCTGTCGCCGGCGGTGTCGCTGAGCAAGCCCAGCCAGTAGAACACCTGGGCATTGGGCGGGTACTGCTGCAAATAACGTGCACAGGCGGCCTGGGCCTGGGCGCTGCTACCGGCATTGGCCAGTTGCGCAATCTGCGCCAGCAATTCGCTCGCCGGCTCCTGTGCGGCGGGCTTGGCAGGCGGTGGGGCAAAAGGCTTGATCCTGCGCATCAGGGCAGGCGCCGGGCGCGGCACGCTGGCCACCGTCAGCGGCACCGTCAATGGCACTGGAATGGCCAACGGTTTGCTCGGCGGCGCAGGCTCCATCTCGGTTTGGCGCACATAGGCGAAGGACTGGGCGATACCCACCGGGCGCATGCCCATGCGCGCCAGCAGGCTGCCCTCGGCCGGGCCGATAAACAGCACGCCCTGTTCATGAATCAGGTTTTTGAGTACCTCGAACACCCGTTGCTGGGTGGGTACGTCGAAGTAGATCAACAAGTTGCGGCAGAAGACGAAATCGTAGCTGCCTTCGCGGGAACTCAATGCCGGATCGAGCACGTTACCTACCTGCAGCCTGACCTGCTGGCGAACCCGATCATCGAGGCTGTGGCCTTCGGCGCACTCGCTGAAATGCCGCTCACGAAAGTCCAGGTACGCACCGCGAAACGAGTTGCGCCCATAAAGCGCCTGTTCGGCCCGGCCAATGGAGTTGGGGCTGATGTCCATCGCATCGACGCGAAAGCTGTGGGCGGCAAAGCCGCCGTCGAGCAAGGCCATGGCAATCGAATACGGCTCTTCTCCGGTGGAGCACGGCAGGCTGAGGATGCGCAGCGGGCGCAGGCCACCAAGCTCGGCCAGACGCTTGCGCGCCAGGGTTACCAGAGCATTGAAGGACTCCGGGTAGCGGAAGAACCAGGTTTCCGGGACGATCACCGCCTCGATCAGTGCCTGCTGCTCCTGACCCGACTGCTGCAGGCGCAACCAGTAGTCATCCAGGTCCCGGGCCTCCAGGATCGCACAACGCTGACGCAAGGCGCGCTCGACCATCGGTGCGCCGACCGAGGCAACGTCCAGGCCGATGCGATCCTGCAAAAAGCGAAAAAAACGCTGCTCGCCACTCATGCTTGCCCCTCGCCACCTGCTGCAACGTCGGGCGGGAACAGCAGCTCGCGCACTTCGATGCCGAGCAGGTCCTGCACACTGATACGCTGCAGCAAACCATGGGCATCCTCGCGCACCGGGCCCAGGTACGGTGCCTGCCGATTGTCCAGGCCATAAGGCTGGAACTCGGCAGGGTCGCAGCGCAGGGTATCGGTGGCCTGTTCAAGGATCAGCCCCAGTAACAACGCCGGGCGCAACGGATCGACGCGGTAGTGCACCAGCACCAGGCGTGTGCTGGTGCGCACCGGCGCCGGCAAGCCAAAACTCAAGGCGCCGACATCGATCACCGGCACCAGCGCGCCGCGATGGGCCAGCACCCCGACAACCCATGACGGGGTTTGCGCGATGGGCTTGAGCGGCAGGCGCGGCAGTACCTCGGCAACTTCATGGGCGTCCAGGGCAAAGCGCTGCTCGCCGATACGGAATACCAGGTACAGGGTGCCGTGGGAGGCCGCGTCCTGGTTGCGGCGGGGCTGAAGGTCGTTCATCGGCAGGTCAGACTTTGAACCGCGACACGCCGCCACGCAGGCCGGTGGCCACCTGGCTCAGTTCGTCGATAGCAAAGCTGGCCTGGCGCAGCGACTCGACGGTCTGGCTGCTGGCATCGCCCAACTGCGCCAGGGCGTGGTTGATCTGCTCGGCGCCAGTGGCCTGGGCCTGCATGCCTTCGTTGACCATCAGCACCCGCGGCGCCAGGGCCTGGACCTGATGAATGATCTGGGTCAGCTGCTCGCCGACCTGCTGCACTTCGAACATGCCACGGCGCACTTCTTCGGAGAACTTGTCCATGCCCATGACCCCGGCCGATACCGCCGACTGGATCTCGCGAACCATCTGCTCGATGTCATAGGTGGCCACGGCAGTCTGGTCAGCCAGGCGCCGCACCTCGGTGGCGACCACGGCAAAGCCGCGCCCATACTCACCGGCTTTTTCCGCCTCGATGGCGGCATTGAGCGACAGCAGGTTGGTCTGGTCGGCGACCTTGACGATGGTTACCACCACCTGGTTGATGTTGCCGGCCTTCTCGTTGAGGATCGCCAGCTTGTTGTTGACCAGGTCCGCCGCGCCCATCACCTGGTGCATGGTCTCTTCCATGCGCGCCAGGCCCTGCTGGCCGGAACCGGCGAGGATCGAAGCCTGGTCGGCAGCCGAGGTAACTTCGGTCATGGTCCGCACCAGGTCGCGGGAAGTCGCCGCGATTTCCCGGGAAGTTGCGCCAATTTCAGTGGTGGTGGCAGCGGTCTCGGTGGCGGTCGCCTGCTGCTGCTTGGAGGTGGCGGCGATTTCGGTCACCGAGGTGGTGACCTGCACCGACGAGCGCTGAGCCTGGGACACCAGGTTGGTCAGCTCGCCCATCATCTCGTTGAAGCCGGTTTCCACGGCGCCGTACTCGTCCTTGCGGTCCAGGTTCAGGCGCACGCTGAGGTCGCCGCCGCTGAGCTTGTCCAGGGCATGGACAATCCGCTGCATTGGCGCGGTGATGGCGCGCATCAGCACCAGGCCGCAGGTGGTCGCGGCAAAAATGGCCAACAGCAACGAGACGACCATGCTGAACTTGGCCGTCGCCACGGCGCTGACGATCGATTCGGTCGCATTTTCGGCGGCATGACGATTGCGTTCGATCACCCCGTTCAGGTGCTTGCGTCCGTTGATCCAGGCAGGCGTGAGGACCTCGGCGAGCAGGCGCTGGGCTTCGGGGTAATCCTTCTTGCGGTAGGCATCCAGCACGATGTCCACCGCTTTGAGGTAATCCGTCTCAAGCTGGGTGAATTGGTCGAGGGTGGCCAGATCATCCTTGTCGCGGATGGTCGACCGGTAGCTGGCCATGTGCTGCTTGAGGCGCTCTTCAAACCCCTTGTACAGCTCCATGTCGGCCGAGCTGATCTCGCGATGATCGCTCAAGCCGACCAATTGCTGGGTCAACACGTAGCTGTCGACCCAGGCGCTGCGGACCATGGAGCTGTAGTAGACCCCGGGAATGCTGTCGGTTCGCACCGCTTCCTCGCCGGCCTCAATTGCCACCAGTCGCGAATAGGCGGCGACCACCATCAGCGACATGATGGCGATAATCACGGCGAAACTCGCCAGGATCCGTTGGCGCAAGGTCCAGTTTTTCACAGTCAGCCCTCAAATGTTCTACGCGAGCAGGAAAAATGGGCAGAGTATAGCCCAGCGGCTGCGCGCATTTGCGGCTGACTTAACAACTGGACCAGGCCAAACGGGCTAGATACTGGCCACTAGCCCGATTTCATTGGCTGGCGGCAAGTTTTACCTGGTTTTCCAGCTCGCTCTTGAGCGCCGGATCAAGCTTGAGCTGGCGCGCCAGTTCGTCCAGGTAGGCGCGCTCCATGAAATGCTCCTCGTCCACCAGCATGACGCTGGCGATGTACATCTCGGCGGCCATTTCCGGGGTGCTGGCAGCGCGGGCAACGTCAGCCGGGTCCAGGGGTTTGTTCAGCTCGGCGTGCAGCCAGTGCTGCAGCGCCTGGTCGCTGGACAGCTTGACGAACTCGCCCTCGATCAGCGCCCGTTCGCGCTCATCGACGTGGCCGTCGGACTTGGCCGCGGCCACCAGTGCCTTGAGGATCGCCTGGCTGTGCTGCTCGACCTGGGCCGGCGGCAGGCGGTCGAGGGTCTGCGGCTCGCCCTGCACGGCGGCCCCCTGCTTGGCCTGCCAGTTGCCGTAGGCCTTGTAGGCGATCACCCCAAGGGCCGCCAGGCCACCATAGGTCAGGGCCTTGCCGCCGTATTTGCGAGCTTTTTTGCTGCCCAGCAGCAAACCCATCGCCCCGGCTGCCAGGGCACCACCACCGGCACCGGAAAGCAGGCTGCCCAGGCCACCGCCGCCCTTGCCGCCGAGCAGGTCGCCAATACCGCCGGTTTTGCCGGCGGAACCTTTGCCGGCCTGGTTCTGCAGCAGGTCCTGGCCGGATTTGAGCAGTTGATCGAGCAAGCCTCGGGTGTTCATCGGGCATCTCCAAGGGAGGAAAGAAACCCCAAGAGTACTGCCGCTGGCTGAAGCGAAGCTGAATGCATTTGCTTCCAGATGTTGCCCAAGACCGGGCTACGCTGGACCCAGGCAACAGCAACTACGCTTAAAGCAGCTATACCTGCACTTTCACTGCCCCGAGATAATTTCAACAAGAGGGAACACCATGTTCGTGCACAAGACCGCCACGCTCTGCGCCCTGAGCACCGCCCTGCTGGCCAGCGCCGGCCTGCAGGCCGCCGATCCCTTGAAAGCCGTGGGCGCCGGCGAAGGCCAGCTGGATATCGTCGCCTGGCCGGGTTACATCGAGCGCGGCGAAAGCGACAAGGCCTACGACTGGGTGACCGGCTTCGAGAAGGACACCGGGTGCAAGGTCAGCGTCAAGACCGCCGCCACCTCCGACGAAATGGTCAGCCTGATGACCAAGGGCGGCTATGACCTGGTCACCGCCTCCGGCGACGCCTCGCTGCGGCTGATCGCCGGCAAGCGCGTACAGCCGATCAACACCGCGCTGATCCCCAACTGGAAAAACCTCGATCCACGGCTCAAGGATGGCGCCTGGTACGTGGTCGATAAAAAGGTCTACGGTACGCCCTACCAGTGGGGCCCGAACGTGCTGCTGTACAACACCAACGTGTTCAAACAGGCGCCCTCCAGTTGGGGCGTGGTGTTCGAGCCGCAGAACCTGCCGGACGGCAAGCCGAACAAGGGCCGGGTCCAGGCCTACGACGGGCCGATCTACATCGCCGATGCGGCGCTGTACCTCAAATCGACCAAGCCCGAGCTCGGCATCCAGAATCCCTATGAACTGAACGAAACCCAGTACAAGGCGGTGCTCGATCTGCTGCGCCAGCAACAGCCGCTGATCCACCGCTACTGGCATGACGCCACGGTGCAGATGAGCGACGTCAAGAACGAAGGCGTAGTCGCCTCCAGCTCCTGGGGCTACATGGTCAATGGCCTGCAGGCCGACAAGCAGCCGGTGGCCTCGACCATTCCCAAAGAAGGCGCCACTGGCTGGGCCGACACCACCATGCTGCATAGCGAGGCCAAACACCCCAACTGCGCCTACAAGTGGATGGACTGGTCGCTGCAACCCAAGGTCCAGGGTGACGTAGCGGCCTGGTTCGGCTCGTTGCCAGCGGTGCCGGCGGCCTGTACCGGCAGCGAACTGCTGGGCGCCGAAGGCTGCAAGACCAATGGCTTTGACCAGTTCGACAAGATCGCCTTCTGGAAAACCCCGCAGGCTGAAGGCGGCAAGTTCGTGCCGTATAGCCGCTGGACCCAGGACTATATTGCGATCATGGGTGGGAGGTAAGGCCCTATCGCCGGCAAGGCCGGCTCCCACCATGGACCGGTGTACACCAGCCTGTGGGAGCCGGCCTTGCCAGCGATGGGTTTCGCCCCCACTTACCTGTGGAGCACCTGAGCATGACCCTTGCAGTCCAGTTCACCAATGTCTCGCGCGCCTTCGGCGAGGTCAGGGCCGTTGACCAGGTGTCGATCGACATCCACGACGGCGAGTTCTTCTCGATGCTCGGCCCCTCGGGTTCGGGCAAGACCACCTGCCTGCGCCTGATCGCCGGTTTCGAGCAACCCAGTACCGGTTCGATCCGCATCCATGGCGCAGAAGCTGCGGGCTTGCCGCCCTACCAGCGCGACGTCAACACGGTGTTCCAGGATTACGCGCTGTTCCCGCACATGAACGTGCGCGACAACGTCGCCTATGGCCTGAAGGTCAAGGGCGTGGCCCGGGCCGAGCGCCACGCCCGCGCCGAAGAAGCCCTGGCCATGGTCGCCTTGGGCGGTTATGGCCTGCGCAAGCCGGTGCAGCTCTCCGGCGGCCAGCGCCAGCGCGTGGCCCTGGCTCGCGCGCTGGTCAACCGCCCGCGGGTGCTGCTGCTCGACGAGCCCCTGGGCGCGCTGGACCTGAAATTGCGCGAACAAATGCAGGGCGAGCTGAAAAAGCTGCAACGCCAACTGGGCATTACCTTCATCTTCGTCACTCATGACCAGACCGAGGCGCTGTCGATGTCGGACCGGGTCGCGGTGTTCAACCGGGGCCGCATCGAGCAGGTCGACACCCCGCGCAACCTGTACATGAAGCCGGCGACCACCTTCGTTGCCGAGTTCGTCGGCACCTCCAATGTGCTGCGCGGCACACTGGCGCAGCAGCTCAATGGCAGCGAGCTGCCCTTCTCGATCCGCCCGGAACACATCCGCCTTGGCGACCAACCGGCCGCCAGCAACGAAATCCAGGTCAGCGGCCTGCTCCACGATATCCAGTACCAAGGCAGCGCCACCCGCTACGAGCTGCAACTGGACAACGGCCAACTGCTCTGCATCAGCCAGGCCAACAACCAATGGCAGGAACACGCCGCGCCCTGGCAGCCCGGCCAACGCCTGCAGGCGCGCTGGGCCCGCGAGGCGATGACCGCGCTGCAGGAAACCGTGCCCGGCGAGGGCCGCTGAGATGAGCCAGGCCCTGGCAACAGCCGCGCCGACAGCCATGCGGCGCTTCTCCAACCTGCTCTACCGGCGGCCCAACCTGTACCTGGCGCTGCTGCTGGTGCCGCCACTGACCTGGTTCGGCGCGATATACCTTGGCTCGCTGCTGAGCCTGCTGTGGCAGGGCTTCTACACCTTCGACGACTTCACCATGGCAGTCAGCCCGGAGCTGACCCTGGCCAACTTCAGCGCGCTGTTCAACCCGTCGAACTTCGACATCATCCTGCGCACCCTGGGCATGGCCATCGCCGTATCGATCGCCAGCGCCACCCTGGCCTTCCCCATCGCCTACTACATGGCCCGGTACACCAGCGGCAAGACCAAGGCGTTCTTCTACATCGCGGTAATGATGCCGATGTGGGCCAGCTATATCGTCAAGGCCTACGCCTGGACCTTGCTGCTGGCCAAAGGCGGCGTGGCCCAGTGGTTCGTCCAGCAACTGAACCTGGGGCCAGTGCTGCTGTTCATCCTCGGTATTCCCGGGGTTGGCGGCAGCACCCTGTCGACCTCGCACCTGGGGCGCTTTCTGGTGTTCGTCTACATCTGGCTGCCGTTCATGATCCTGCCGATCCAGGCCTCGCTGGAGCGATTGCCGCCCTCGCTGCTGCAAGCCTCGGCGGACTTGGGCGCCAGGCCGCGGCAGACCTTCATGCAGGTGATCCTGCCGCTGTCGGTGCCGGGCATTGCCGCAGGCTCGATCTTTACCTTCTCGCTGACCCTGGGCGACTTCATCGTCCCGCAACTGGTCGGCCCGCCCGGCTACTTCATCGGCAGCATGGTCTACGCCCAGCAGGGCGCCATCGGCAACATGCCCATGGCCGCCGCCTTTACCCTGGTGCCGATCGTGCTGATCGCCATCTACCTGTCCATCGTCAAACGCCTGGGGGCCTTCGATGCACTCTGAGCGCGCCTCGATCGGCCTGCGCCTGGCGGCCTGGGGCGGGCTGGTGTTCCTGCACTTTCCGATCCTGATCATCTTCCTCTATGCCTTCAACACCGAGGACGCCGCCTTCAGCTTTCCGCCCCAGGGCTTTACCCTCAAATGGTTCAGCGTGGCGTTTTCGCGCCCGGACGTGCTGGAGTCGATCAAGCTGTCGCTGCAGGTCGCCTGCCTGGCCACGCTGATCGCCCTGGTGCTCGGCACCCTGGCCTCGGTGGCGCTGTACCGGCGCAGTTTTTTCGGCAAGGAAAGCATCTCGCTGATGCTGATCCTGCCCATCGCCCTGCCTGGGATCATCACCGGGATCGCCCTGCTCTCGGCGTTCAAGACCCTAGGTATCGAGCCCGGGATTTTCACCATCGTCGTCGGCCACGCCACCTTCTGCGTAGTGATCGTCTACAACAACGTCATCGCCCGCCTGCGACGTACCTCACAGAGCCTGATCGAGGCGTCGATGGACCTCGGTGCCGACGGCTTGCAGACCTTTCGCTACATCATCCTGCCCAACCTCGGCTCGGCATTACTGGCCGGCGGCATGCTGGCGTTTGCCTTGTCGTTCGATGAAATCATCGTCACCACCTTCACCGCCGGCCACGAACGCACCCTGCCGATCTGGCTGCTCAACCAGTTGAGCCGGCCGCGCGATGTGCCGGTGACCAACGTGGTGGCCATGCTGGTGATGCTGGTGACCATGCTGCCGATCCTCGGCGCCTATTACCTGACCCGCGGCGGCGAAAGCGTCTCCGGTAACGGCAAATAACTCCTGGAGGGCTAGACCATGCAAACCCGACTGTTGATCAACGGCCAACTGGTTGAAGGCGAAGGCGCAAGCTGTGCCGTACTCAACCCGGCGCTGGGCAGCGTGCTGGTGGAAGTCAACGAAGCCAGCGAGGCCCAGATCGATACCGCCGTGCGCGCTGCCGACCGCGCCTTCCAGAGCTGGTCGCAGACCACCCCCAAGGAGCGTTCGCTGCTGCTGCTCAAACTCGCCCAGACCATCGAAGCCCACGGTGAAGAGCTGGCCCGGCTGGAGTCGGACAACTGCGGCAAGCCGTACGCCGCCGCGCTCCACGACGAGATCCCGGCCATCGCCGATGTGTTTCGTTTTTTTGCCGGCGCCACCCGCTGCCTCGGTGGCTCGGCCGCGGGTGAATACCTGCCGGGGCACACCTCGATGACCCGCCGCGACCCGCTGGGCGTGGTCGCCTCGATTGCGCCATGGAACTACCCGCTGATGATGGTGGCCTGGAAGATCGCCCCAGCCCTGGCCGCCGGCAACACCGTGGTGCTCAAACCGTCGGAGCAGACGCCACTGACGGCATTGCGCCTGGCCCAACTGGCCAGCGACATATTCCCCGCCGGCGTACTGAACATCCTCTTCGGCCGTGGCCCAAGTGTCGGCACGCCGCTGGTGAACCACCCGAAAGTGCGCATGGTGTCGTTGACCGGTTCAATCCCCACCGGGGCCCATATCATCGCCAGCACCGCCGACAGCGTGAAACGCATGCACATGGAGTTGGGTGGCAAGGCACCGGTGATCATTTTCGATGATGCCGATATCGACGCCGCGGTCGACGGCATCCGCACCTTCGGTTTCTACAACGCCGGCCAGGACTGTACCGCCGCCTGCCGGATCTATGCCCAGAGCGGCATCTACGAGCAATTCGTTGAAAAACTCGGCAAAGCCGTGGCCAGTATCAAGCATGGCCTGCAGAACGACCCGAACACCGAACTCGGCCCACTGATCAGCGCCCAGCACCGCGACCGGGTGGCGGCCATGGTCGAACGGGCGATTGCCCAGCCACATATTCGCCTGGTGACCGGTGGCAAGGCAGTGGCCGGTGACGGCTTCTTCTTTGAACCGACGGTGCTGGCCGATGCCCAGCAGGATGACGAGATCGTGCGTCGCGAAGTGTTCGGGCCTGTGGTCTCGGTGACCCGTTTCGACGACGAAGCTCAGGCCCTGGCCTGGGCCAACGATTCCGACTACGGCCTGGCGTCGTCGCTGTGGACCGCTGACGTCGGCCGCGCCCACCGCATCTCGGCGCGCCTGCAGTACGGCTGTACCTGGGTCAACACGCACTTTATGCTGGTCAGCGAAATGCCCCACGGCGGTCAGAAACTGTCCGGCTATGGCAAGGATATGTCCATGTACGGGCTGGAGGACTACACCTGCATCCGGCATGTGATGTTCAAACATTAAGGTAAGGACACCCATGGAAATCACCCGACGCGACTTCATCAACGGAGTCGCCATCGGCGTTGCAGCGGGCTTGACCCCACTGCAACTGCTTCAGGCTGCCCCCAGCGGGCGCTACTACCCACCGGCGTTGACCGGCTTGCGCGGCAGCCATGTCGGCGCCTTCGAAGTCGCCCACCAGATGGGCTGGGAAAAACAGAGCTTCGCCACCGACGCCTTGCCGATCAGCGAGGCGTACGACCTGGTGGTGGTCGGCGGCGGCATCAGCGGCCTGTCGGCAGCCTTCTTCTACCGCGAGAAGCACCCCGCAGCGAAGATCCTGATTCTCGAGAACCACGATGACTTCGGCGGCCATGCCAAGCGCAACGAGTTCAGCGCCGGCGGGCGGATGATCCTCGGTTATGGCGGCAGCGAAGCCTTCCAGTCGCCCAACCACCTGTACAGCAAAGAGGTCAACGGCCTGCTGGCAAAACTCGGGGTGGACATCAAGCGTTTCGAGAGCGCCTTTGACCGCAGCTTCTACCCGGACCTGGGCCTGTCGCGCGCGGTGTTCTTCGACCGCGAGACCTTCGGCGAAGACAAGCTGGTCAGCGGCGACCCAACGCCAATGGTCGCCGATGACATTGCCCCCGCGCAGCTAAACGCCCGCTCGATCAGCGATTTCATCAACGATTTCCCCCTGCCCGAAAGCGACCGCAAGGCCCTGATCGACCTGCACGAAGCGCCCCGGGATTACCTGGCCGGCAAATCGCTGGAAGACAAGAATACCTACCTTGAGCGCACCAGCTACCGCGATTTCCTCCTCAAGGACGTCGGCCTGTCGGCCAAGGCAGTCAAGTACTTCCAGGGCCGCACCAACGACTTCATGGCCCTGAGCATCGATGCCGTGGCCGCCGCCGACGCCTACAACGTCGGCTTCCCGGGCTTTGCCGCAATGAACCTGGAACCCATCAGCGAAGAAGCCAAGGCGGAAATGGAAGAGCCGTACATTTACCACTTCCCCGACGGCAACGCCTCGCTGGCGCGCCTGCTGGTGCGCAGCCTGGTGCCGACGGTGGCGCCGGGCCAGGACATGGACGACATCGTCCTGGCCAACTTCGACTACAGCCAGCTCGACCGCGCCGGGCAACCGGTACGCCTGCGCCTGAACAGCACGGCGGTCAGCGTGCGCAACGTCGACGGCGGCGTAAATATCGGCTTCAGCCGTGGCGGGCAGCTGGCCCAGGTGCGTGGCAAGCACTGCATCCTGGCCTGCTACAACATGATGATCCCCTACCTGCTGCGCGACCTGTCGGCCGACCAGGCCCATGCCCTGAGCCAGAACGTCAAATTCCCGCTGGTGTACACCAAGGTCATCGTGCGCAACTGGCAGGCCTTCAAGAAGCTTGGCGTGCACGAGATCTATGCCGCGACCCAGCCCTACAGCCGGATCAAGCTCGACTACCCGGTAAGCCTGGGTGGCTACGAGCACCCGCGCGACCCGGCGCAGCCCATCGGCTTGCACATGGTCTACGTGCCGACCAGCCCCGACAGCGGCATGAACAGCCGCGACCAGGCCCGCGCCGGGCGTGGACGCCTGTACGGTACCTCATTCGAGGTGCTGGAGAGCCAGTTGCGCGAACAGTTGCAACGCATGCTGGGCCCGGGCGGCTTTGACCACAACCAGGACATCCTGGCGATCACCGTCAACCGCTGGCCCCACGGCTACGCCTGCTTTACCAACACCCTCTACGACGATCCCGAGCAGACCGAAAAGTGGATAGCGCTGGCGCGCCAGCCCGTGGGCAAGGTCAGCATCGCCAACTCGGACGCGGCCTGGAGTGCTTATGCCCATGCGGCGATTGATGAGGCGTGGCGGGCGGTGGGGGAGCTGGGCTGAATCCAGGAAACCTCCTTCATCCGCCAAGGCCTCGCCCTACGGACATCCCATTGCTGCAGGGTTAGCGGTATCATAATCTGATACCATGAATAATCATCAGCGCAGTACGCTGAAGTCGATCTTCAGCAAACCATTACCCAACAATCTGGAATGGGCTCGCATCGAATCCTTGCTGGTCGGTGCGGGGGGCCGGGTAATCGAAGGTCGAGGTTCACGCGTGCGCTTCGAACTCAATGGAGTGATCGCGACGTTCCATCGCCCTCATCCGGATAAAGATGCCAAGCCTTATCAGATCCGCGATGCGCGGTTGTTTCTGGAACAGGCAGGAGTGACCCCATGAATGTCATGAATTACAAAGGCTATGCCGCCCGTATCGAATACCGTGATGAAGACCAATTGCTGATTGGCCATGTCGCGGGTATACGCGATGTAATCGGCTTTCACGCGCAATCGGTCGCGCAACTGCGCAGCGCCTTCGAAGAAGCCGTGGATGACTACCTCGATACCTGCGCTCGCGTAGGTCGTGAACCACAGAAAGCTTATTCGGGGAAATTGAGCCTGCGCCTGGAGCCGACGCTGCATGCCAGCGTCGCACAAAAGGCGGAGTTGGCTGATAAAAGCATCAACCAGTGGGTCAGTGATGTGTTGAGCCAGGCGGCGCATGCCTGAGGGGCGATCGCGGGGCACCTCGACCGGCCCCGCGATGGGTTGCTTCAATCGCGCAAATCAGACTCGTGAATCGGCTGCTCGCGACTGGTCGCGCGTTGATACTGCGCCGGCCACACCGCTTTGTTGCCCCCCAGGTCATCGTCGGCGTGCAGTGGCCAGTACGGGTCGCGCAGCAGCTCGCGGGCGAGGAAGATGATATCGGCCTGCGCCGTTCGCAAGATGGTTTCAGCCTGCATCGGGTCGGTAATCAAGCCCACCGTCCCGGTGGCAATCCCCGATTCTTCCCGGACTTTTGCCGCAAACTGTGTCTGATAGCCAGGCCCGGTGGGAATCTCGGCCTTCGCCGAGGTACCGCCGGAGGACACATCGATCAGGTCCACGCCCAACTGTCTCAAGCGCTTGGCCAGCTCGACAGTCTCATCGGGATTCCAGCCATCCTCGACCCAATCGGTGGCCGACAGGCGCACGAACACCGGCAGTTCAGCCGGCCAGACGTCACGCACCGCTTCGCTCACTTGCAGGGTCAGGCGAATGCGGTTTTCGAAACAGCTGCCGTACTGGTCACGGCGCTGGTTGCTCAATGGCGAGAGAAACTGGTGCAACAGGTAACCGTGGGCGGCATGCACTTCGACGACTTTGAAGCCCGCCACCAGGGCCCGCCGGGCGGCATCGACAAACGCCTGGATGATCTCGCCGATCTGCGCTTCGGTCAGTTCGGTCGGTGCCGTGTGCTCCGGGTCGAAGGCAATCTTCGAGGGCCCCAACGGTACCCAGCCGCCATCGCTCACCTTGACGCTGCCATGCTTGCCCAGCCAGGGCCGATGGGTGCTGGCCTTACGCCCGGCATGGGCCAGCTGGATGCCTGGCACCGCGCCCTGGGCGGTGATGAAGCGGGTGATGCGTTGCAGCGGCGGGATCTGCGCGTCGTCCCATAAGCCCAGGTCCTGCGCGGTAATGCGCCCGTCGGCAGTCACGGCAGTGGCTTCAGTGAAAATCAGGCCGGCGCCGCCCACCGCGCGGCTGCCCAGGTGCACCAGGTGCCAGTCGTTGGCCAGGCCGTCGACACTGGAATACTGGCACATGGGTGACACGGCAATACGGTTGGGCAGGATCAAGTGGCGCAAGGTGTACGGCTCAAGCAGCAGGCTCATGGGGCACCTCTCAAATCAAGTGGTAAGGCTCCAGATAGTTGACTGGCCGACTACAGAATCTTCCCCGCAGGTTCTTCGACCGATCATTCGAAGCCTAGACCACTTTGCCCCGTGAGTTCAGCGCGGCTCGATATGGGCGATCATCAGTTGCACGCTTTCCTGGCCGCGGAACTCGTTGACGTCGAGCTTGTAGGCCAGTTCGACCCAGCGCACGGTCGGATTGGGCCAGACTTCGCGGTCAACGCCAAAGGCGATGCCATCGAGCTTGAGCGAGCCGCATTCACTCTTGAGCACCACCTTCAGGTGCCGCTCACCCACCACCCGCTGCTCGACCAACTGGAACACGCCATGGAACAGCGGTTCGGGGAAGTGCTGCCCCCAGGGCCCGGCATGGCGCAGGGCGCGGGCCAACTCCAGGTGAAACTCCTCGACCGCCAGGGTGCCGTCGGACAGCAAGCGACCGGTCAGGTCCTCTTCACGCAGTTGACGCCGGGTTTCTTCGTCGAACGCCTGGGCAAAGGCCGGGAAGTTCTCGGTCGGCAGCGACAGGCCGGCAGCCATGGCGTGGCCACCAAACTTGCTGATCAGTTGCGGGTGACGGGCGGCCACGGCATCCAGCGCATCACGAATATGAAAGCCCGGCACCGAACGCGCCGAGCCCTTGAGCATGCCCTCGCCAGCATCGGCAAAGGCAATGGTCGGGCGGTGATAACGCTCTTTGAGGCGCGAAGCGAGGATGCCGATCACGCCCTGGTGCCAATCCGGCTCGAACAGGCACAGGCCGAACGGCATCGATTCCAGCGGCAAGTCCTTGAGCTGGGCCAGGGCTTCGCGCTGCATGCCCTGCTCGATGGACTTGCGGTCCTGGTTCAGTTCGTCGAGCTGGCCGGCCATTTCCCGTGCCAGGTTGGCATCGTCGCTGAGCAGGCACTCGATGCCCAGGCTCATGTCGTCCAGGCGCCCGGCGGCATTGAGCCGTGGGCCGAGGATAAAACCAAGGTCGGTGGAGGTGATGCGCGCGTGATCGCGCCGGGCTACTTCGAGGATTGCCTTGAGCCCCGGCCGTGCCCGCCCGGCGCGGATCCGTTCCAGGCCCTGATGGACCAGGATGCGATTGTTGGCATCCAGCGGCACCACGTCGGCCACGCTGCCCAGGGCCACCAGATCGAGCAACTCGCCGATGTTCGGTTGCGCTGCATTGTCGTAGTGGCCCAGGCTGCGCAACCGCGCGCGCAAGGCCATCAGGACATAAAAGATCACCCCGACCCCGGCCAGCGCCTTGCTGGGAAACTCGCAGCCCGGCTGGTTGGGGTTGACGATGGCATCGGCCGCCGGCAGTTCATGGCCTGGCAGGTGGTGATCGGTCACCAGCACTTTCAAGCCCGCCGCCTTGGCGGCTGCCACGCCTTCGACGCTGGAGATGCCGTTGTCGACGGTGATCAGCAGTTGCGGCTGGCGCTGCAGGGCCACCTCGACGATCTCCGGGGTCAGGCCGTAGCCGTACTCAAAGCGGTTGGGCACCAGGTAGTCGACATGGGCGGCACCGAGCAGGCGCAAGCCGAGTACGCCGACGGTGCTGGCCGTGGCGCCGTCAGCGTCGAAGTCGCCGACGATGAGGATGCGCTGACGTTCGGCCAGTGCGGTCACCAGCAGGTCGACCGCCGCCTCGATGCCCTTGAGTTGCTGGTAAGGCAGCAAGCGCGCCAGGCTTTTATCCAGCTCGGCTGCCGATTGCACGCCGCGGGCGGCATACAGGCGGGTCAGCAACGGCGGCAGGTCGCCAAGGAATGGCAGCGTGGACGGCAACGGGCGGGGATCGATACGCATGGGGCGATTGAGGCTTCTCGTGAATCAGGAAAATGTGATGGCGGTGCAATCGCGGCTTCAGCCGCGCTCGCCCATCAGCCATTGAAGCTGGACTTCATGCTGGCCGCGATCGTCGGTAACGAACACCGTGCCTTCGCTGATCATCACATCCCACTTGATCGCGCGCGGCATGTCCTTGGCCAGGGTTTCCAGGACTTCCTGGGGCACGGCGGCGATGTTCAGGTTTTTCAGGTTCTTGACCGCCGGCACCACCTTGGTTTCCCACACGCGCAGGCTGCCATAGGCCAGCAGGCTGGTGCGTTCGGTGCGGCGCGAGCACCAGGTCAGGCGATCGGCATCCGGTTGGCCAACTTCGATCCAGTGCAGGATGCGGTCGTCCAGGCTCTTTTCCCACACCGCCGCTTCGTCTACATCCGACAGACCGCGGCCAAAAGCCAGTTGTTCGTTGTACCACAGGGCGTAGGCCAGCAAACGCACGGCCATGCGCTCTTCGGTTTCCGAGGGGTGACGAGCGATGGTCTGCTTGACGCTTTCGTACACGCCGCGGTCAAGGTCGGTGAGGTTCAGTTCAAACTTGTAGGTGGTGGACGGCTGGGCCATGGACGGGCTTCTTGCGGCAAGGAAAGTCGCCCAGTCTAACCGATCCGCATGTTCGTTGCGCCGCGGCAGTATCTGAGCGGCCCCAGCTATGATAAAAACGGGGGCCCTGACCCGCTGCCACGGACGCCTCATGCCAACGCCCAGCAAACCTCTCGCCGGCCTCAAAGTCATCGAACTCGGTACCCTGATCGCCGGCCCGTTCGCTTCACGCATCTGCGCAGAATTCGGCGCCGAAGTGATCAAGGTCGAGTCGCCCGATGGCGGTGACCCGCTGCGCAAGTGGCGCAAGCTGTACGAAGGCACATCGCTGTGGTGGTTCGTGCAGGCCCGCAACAAGCAGTCGCTGACCCTCAACCTCAAGCATGCCGAAGGGCTGGAAATTCTCAAGAAGCTACTGGCCGAAGCCGACATCCTGATCGAGAACTTCCGCCCCGGGGTGCTGGAAAAGCTCGGCCTGGGCTGGGACGTGCTGCACGCCCTCAACCCGAAGCTGGTGATGGTGCGCCTGTCCGGCTTCGGCCAGACCGGGCCGATGAAGGACCAACCGGGTTTCGGCGCGGTTGGCGAGTCGATGGGCGGGCTGCGCTATATCACCGGCTTCGAGGACCGCCCGCCGGTACGTACCGGGATCTCCATTGGCGACTCGATTGCTGCGTTGTGGGGTGTAATCGGCGCATTGATGGCCCTGCGTCATCGCGAGGTCAACGGCGGCCAGGGCCAGGTGGTGGATGTAGCCCTGTACGAGGCGATCTTCGCCATGATGGAGAGCATGGTGCCAGAGTTCGACGTGTTCGGTTTTATTCGCGAGCGTACCGGCAACATCATGCCCGGCATCACCCCCTCCTCGATTCACACCAGTGCCGACGGCAAGCATGTGCAGATCGGCGCCAATGGCGATGCGATCTTCAAGCGCTTCATGCAGGCCATCGGCCGCAACGACCTGGCCGACGATCCGGCCCTGGCCAGTAACGACGGCCGCGACGTGCGCCGCGATGAACTGTACGGGGTGATCGACCGCTGGGCCCGGACCCTGCCGCTGGACGACCTGATGCAGGTGCTCAATGACGCGCAAGTGCCAGCCAGCCGCATCTACAGCGCCGAAGACATGTTCAGCGACCCGCAGTTTCTCGCCCGCGAGATGTTCCTTCAGGCCAAACTGCCGGACGGCAAGCCGTTCAAAATGCCGGGGATCGTCCCCAAACTCTCGGATACTCCAGGCTCCAGTGAGTGGGTCGGCCCGCAGCTGGGAGCACACACCGATCAGTTGCTTGGCGGGCTGGGTTACGACGCCGCCGCTATTGCCCGGCTACGCAGCCAAGGGGCGGTCTGAACAAGGCCTTGCGTGAATCCCGTGGCAACGGTGGAGAGCCGAACATGACCTATCACTGGCAAACCAGCCTGCGTCGCGGCTGGCCGTTGTTGCTGGGTCTGCTGCTGAGCCTGGGCATGCCGACTTCGGCCTGGGCCAAGGAGCGCTTGTTCTGGCTATTGCGTGACCTGCCGCCGCTGACCATTCTCGAAGGCACCGGCAAAGGCCAGGGGGCGATCGACCAGTTGCTGGCGCTGCTGATCGAACAGATGCCCGAATACGATCACAGCATTGTCCGGGTCAACCGCGCCCGGGGCATCCAGATGCTTCAGGAGCCCACCTTCACCTGCGACCCCACCTTGCTGTGGACGCCCGAGCGAGCGCGCTACGTGCACTTCTCGATTCCCAGCCTGGGCGTGCTGAGCAGTGGTCTGGTCGTTCGGCGCAAAGACCAGCACCTGCTCGAACCCTATCTGCAGGGTAATCAGGTCAACCTGCCGGCGTTGCTAGGCAACACTGCACTCAAGCTCGGTGTGGTTGCCCAGCGCAGCTACAGCACTGCGGTGGATGAACTGCTCAAGACCCTGCCTGACACCACCCTCAGCCGCCACTACGGTAACGATGCAGTCACCAGCCTGTTGCAGATGCAGCAGCATGACCGCCTGCAACTGGTGCTTGGCTACTGGCCAGAGGTGCGTTACTTGCTGCAACAACAAGGCTGGCCGACCGATGACTACACCTTCTTCCCGATCCAGGGCGCCGAGCAATACCAGTTGTTGCGGGTAGGCTGCTCCGACACACCGCTAGGCCGCGAAGCCATCAGCCATATCAACAAGCTGCTGCTGCCGTTGCGCAACGATACCCTGCCCGACCTCTACACCCAGTGGCTGGCCCCGCAAATGCGCGAGCAGTACGTGCATGACAGCCAGCGTCTGTTTGGCGAGCACGACTGACCCGGGCCGAGATAAATCCCGGGCAAAAAGAAACCCCGAACGGTGGGGAGGCCGCCCGGGGTTAAACAGAAGCCCATCGGGGCTTCGCACGACAGCATCACGACATCGGAGCAAAATCCCGATCAGCTGTCCTTGTAAGATCTGATTGCGCTCATCGGCAAAGGTTCCGTCACACCCGGACGCTGTTCGGGCGCCCTTGCTGCAAGTGGCGCTGGGCCGCAATCACGCAGGGTTGCAGACGCCCCTCGACGATGAGCAAGTCGCGCTGCAAACCATCGACCAGGTCGACCAGCAGGCGCTGGTCCTGCAACTGGCTGGGTTTTACCGTACGCTGCAACACGGTGCGGCTCGCTTCATCGCTCAGGCACAGGTCAAAATCACAACCGGTGCTCAGGCGCACCAGCCTGACCCGGTAAGGTGCCAATGCTTCGCCGAGCAACAATCTGATACATTCCATCTCATTCATTGTTCACCTACCTGTCGAGAAGGGGTCTTTCACTGACCCTGCGGCAGCCGGAAAAGTTCTCACTGTGCGATTTCCTCGACCCAGCATGCCCGGCAAAAATGACAGATTGAAATCCAGCCGATTGATCGGAGCCTGCCTGTGACGGATCCTGCCTCTGGCGAACTGCGCATCATCCTTGCCGATGACCATCCGATCTTTCGCATTGGCCTGCGCGCCGTGCTCGAACAGATTCCATCGGTTCGCGTGGTCGCAGAGGCCGGTAGCCCGCTGGAGCTGATGCAGCTGGTGCAGTCGCAGGACTGCGATGTGCTGGTGACCGATTTCATGATGCCCGTCGAGCAGCAGAACGATGGTCTGAAACTGCTCGAGCAGCTACGGCGGCACTCTGCGCAGTTACCCATCCTGGTGGTCACCATGCTCAACAACGCCGGATTGTTCCGGGCGATGCTGGCCCAGGGCGTCAATGGCCTGCTGAGCAAAGCCAGCCTGGCTGACGAGTTGCCCCAGGCCATCGCGCGCTTGCAACGCGGCAAGATCTACCTGGCCGACTCGGTGCAGCAGTTACTGCTGCAGGAGGGCGCGGTGCGCGAAGACCTGGCCCGTGCCCAGACGGCCTTGTCGCCGCGGGAACTGGAAGTTTCCCGCCTGCTTGCCGCCGGCCACACGGTCGGCCAGATCGCCGCCCTGCTCAACCGCAGCAAGCAGACGGTGAGCAGCCAGAAGGTCAGCGCCATGCGCAAGCTGGGCCTGGCCAATGACGCTGCGCTGTACCTCTATTTGCAGGAACATGGCCTGGGCTGAAAGTGGCTCACGCCCTGCGCCGCTGCTTGGTTTCGCCCGGCTCACGCTCCAGCATCCATTGGCAGAGGTCTACCCCTGCCATCGGCCGGGCAATGAAGTAACCCTGCATGACTGGGCTGCCCAGGGCCTTGATCGCCATCAGGTCGTCAACCGTCTCGACCCCTTCGACCACCACCTTGAGGTCCATGCGCCGGGCCATGATCAGGGCACCAGCGACCACCGCCGCCTTGCGACCGTCGTCGGCCATGCCACGGACAAACTCGCTGGGCAGCTTCAGTTCGCTGAACGGCAGCTCGAGCAGGCGCTGGAGGTTGGATACGCCCATGCCGAAGTCATCGATCGACAGTTGGCAGCCCTGAATGCGCAGGTGCAGCAACCCTTCGAGCTGGTTGCTGTCGAGCTGGCAGCCATGGGTTTCAATGACCTCCAGGGTCAGGGCGCTGGGCGGCACGTCATGACGTTTGAGGGCAGCGACGACCTGCTCGGCAAAATCGTCGTGAACCAGCATCTGCGGGGCAATGTTGACCGCCACCGGCAGTGGCTGGCCACTGTTTAACCTGACCTTGGCGCTGAAAGCCAAGGCCTGGTCGAGCACATGCCAGCTCAGGGTCTCCAGCAAACCGGCGCCCTCGACCAGCGGGAAGAACTGCCCCGGGCCGAGCAAGCCAAGGCTCGGATGCTGCCAGCGCACCAGCGCCTCGACCCCGACCAGGGTTCCGTCGAAAGCGACTTTGGGCTGGTAATGGACCACCCATTGCGCTTTGCTCTGCGCCACTTCGGCCGGTGACATGGCCAACAGGTCGGCATGGGCCGGTGCGGCGACCGCCTGGGGGGTAGCGCCGGGCTCATCCAGGTAGCGGCGCAACAGCTTGTGCAGAGAAACGCTGCAGGCTGGTTTCTGCAAGCTGCCGAGAACCCGCAAGCCCAGTTGTCGAGCCAGGTCGGCAACACTATCGAGCACCCCGCGTTCGGCACTGCTGAGGATAATCAGCGCTGCAGCAAGCCCGCTGTCTGCCAGGTGGCGGATCAGTTCCAGGCCGTCCTGACCGTCCATGTGCAGGTCGCAGATGGCGATGTCGACACGCCCGCGTCGCGCCAAGGTCTGCCGGGCACCCTCGACCGACTCCGCCGTCAGCACATCGAAGACGCCATTGGCGTTGAGCATCTGATGCAAGGCCATCAGTTGAAAAGGATGATCCTCAAGGATCAGAACCTTAAGTGAGCGCATGAAAATTTCCCCGCAGTAGCCGATCTGAACGACAGCACTGTGCAACTCTAGGAAAATCGACCTGAAACGCCCATAGGACATGTCCTAAAGTTCAGGCAACAATTTCCACAGCTCCTGTTCAATATCCTGACTCAACTGGCCGATCACCACCTGCAACGCTGACCACGCCGAGTGCGCCGCCTGCGTAGAACAAGCCTGGCTGGCGCTTTCAAGTTGCCGACAGGCCTGCGCCAGGGGCAACGCATCGATCAGGCCGGCCACGCCCTTGAGACGGTGCAATGACACCCCGATTCGCTCCCAGCCCTGCGCCTCAACGGCCGATGCCAGCAGGATCGATTCTTCGGCCAGATTTTTCCGTAATTCTTCCAGCATGCGTTGCAGCACTGCAGGTTTGGCCTGGGTCATCTTCTGCAGGGTCTGCATCTTGAAGCTGTGGCGGGGAGCCAGCTTCTCGATAACAGCGACCAGCTGGGCAAGCGCAACCGGCTTGACCAGGCATTCGTCCATGCCGGCCTCAAGGCAGCGGGCACGTTCTTCCTTCATGGCGTTAGCGGTGCAGCCGACGATGGCGATGGCTGGCCGCTGGCTGCTGCGCTCCAACCGGCGAATGCCACGGGCCAGTGCATAGCCGTTCATCACCGGCATGTTGCAGTCGCTGAGCACCAGGTCGAACGCCCCGTTCTGCCAGGCCTGCAGCGCGCTCTGGCCATCCTCCACGGCCAGCACTTCATGGCCGAGAAACTCAAGTTGCTGGCTGAGTACCAAGCGACTGGCAGACAGGTCGTCGACCACCAGGATTCGCCGCGCTGGCCCACTGGACAGGCCGGCGGCGTCCTCCGCCGGCGCCGGCTCGGCGGCCAAGGCTTCCAGGGTCAGCTCGACACAGACCTCGGTGCCCTTGCCCAGCACACTGCGCAAGGTAATGCTGCCGCCCATCAACTCGACCAGTTGCCGGCAAATACTCAAGCCCAGGCCCGAGCCGCCATAGTCGGCGCCAGCATCTGCCTGTGAGAACGGCTGGAACAGTTCGCTCTGCTGTTGCGCACTGATGCCGATGCCGGTATCGCACACACACAACCTGAGGCCAACGCCGTGCAAACTGTCGTGCCCGCTGCGGCCGACCTGCAACTCCACCAGCCCCAGGTGGGTGAATTTCAGGGCGTTACCCAGCAAGTTGGTCAATACCTGGCGCAAGCGCAGCGGGTCGAACCAGTACACCCCATCCACATCGTTTGCCAGTTGCAGGCGTAATTCCAGGCCCTGGCCCAGGGCCTGGGCGTGAAACTGCTCAACGATTGCGCTGAGAAACGGCCTGAGCGCCCGTGCCTGAGGCTCCAGCTGCAGGCTACCGGCCTCGATGCGAGCAAGATCCAGGCTGTCGCCGATCAGGGCAATCAGCTCACGGGCCGACTGATGGGCCGTTTCCAGTCCCTGGGACGGTTGCGCACCGCGGGCAAGGGTGGTTTCCCGTTCAAGTTCGAGCAAGCCGATGATGACCGCCATGGGGGTGCGAATTTCGTGACTCATGGTGGCCAGAAACGCACTTTTGGCCTGGTTGGCCTGTTCGGCCTGCTGCCGGGCATGCACCAACGCCGCTTCCAGTTGCTTGCGCTCAGTGATGTCGATCCAGCCACCAAGCAAGCCCTGCAACTGTCCATCGGCACGGTAGAACGGCACGGTCCACTGGTAGGCATCGGTACGCTGGCCCTGGAATTCAATATGCCGATCGACGAATACCGGCTTGGGATCCTTGAGTAGATCCAGGTAATCGCCATGCAACTGCTCGGCCAGTTCGACGGGGATGACCTCGATATCGGTCAGACGCTGGCCCTTGACGTCTTCCAGGCGCAACGAGAACACCTGTTCATAGCTCTTGTTGCAGGTGATCAGCCGCCCTTCCAGGTCGCGTACATAGATGGGGTTGGGGATGCCGTCGAGCAATGCGCGCTTGAAGGCCAACTGGTCGTTGAGGGCTTCTTCGGCCTTTTGCCGCTGGCTGATCTGCGCACGCAGGCGGCTGCTCCAGACCAGCGACACCAACCCGAACAGCACGGCAGCAGCCACGGTCCAGTAGATCCATGGCGCAATCCGCTGCCAGGCAGGTGCCGGCGGTGCCAGCGCCCCCAGCCACTTCATGCGCACGGCGCGCAACTCGGCGACCGGGAACGCTTCCAGCGCCTTGTTCAGGATGCTCTCCAGCTCCGGCGCAGTGCGCCGAACCGAGAAGCGGTCCGGCGCCCACTTGCCCTCCACCCCGCGCCCGACCTTGAGCACCGGGTCATTGCCGACCACGCTGTAGGCACCGATTTCACTATCGATGGTCGCCAACGCTTCGCCGCTGCGCACCTTTTCCCGGGCTTGCTCCAGTGAGTCCACCAACATCAGGCGAATACCGGGGTGATCCTGGCGAATGGTGTTTTCCAGCGCGTGCTGCGCTGGCAGTGCCAGGGTCTGCCCGGCCAGTTCATCCAGCGACGCCAGGCCCAGTTGCGGCTTGCGCACGATGAACACCCAGCTCTGGCCACCAATGGAATGGGTGAAGTCGAGAAACTCGCGACGCTCCGGGGTCTCGCTCAGGGTCGTGCTCATGTCAGCCTGCCCGCTCTTGAGCAGTTCCAGGCTCTGGGCAATCGACGAGGATGGCGCGTAGACAAACCGCAGCCCGGTCATCTGCGCGATGGTCGCCAGCACATCACTGTTAAGGCCAACCCAGGCCCCCTGACGCGTGCGGAACAGGTAAGGCGGGTACTGGCTGCCGACTACGCTCACGCTCGGGTGGCTGGCGATCCATTGGCGCTCGGCCACGCTCAGTTCAACCCGGTGATGCGCCACGTCCGAGCCTAGCCCGGAGGTCCAGCGGCCGAGAATTTCGCGGCGCACCGGCTCATCAATGCTGGCCAGCGCGTCGTTGAACATTGCCTGCAGCAGCCGGTCCTCGTTGCGCACGGCAAAGGCAAAGCCGATCGGCGGCAAGGCACTGGGGCCGACCACCTGCAACCCCAGGTACGGGCGCAGGGCATTGAAAGCGCGGATGATGATTTCGTTGCCGATAAACGCATCCACTTCGCCCTGATTGAGCGCTTCCAGTGCGCTACTCAGGTTGGGCGCCAACAGCACCTGACTATCGGGATAAACCCGGTGCATAACCTGGGTGTCGGCGTAACCGTCGAGCAGGACCACCTTCATGCCCGCCAGTGAGGCCGGCGGAATCGGCGCACCACCGCGCACCACGACCATGGAGCGGTCCGGAATGTAATCGTCGGAGAACGCCAGGCCCGGCACGCTACGCTCGAAGCCATTGGCGCTGGTCAGTACATCGATCTCGCCCTGGCGCAGGGCCTCGATGGCCTGCTCGCGCTTGGCAAAGGCCAGCACCTGGGTTTTCACCCCGAGGCGTTCAGCGACCAGGCTCAGGTAGTCGGCGCTGATACCCTGGTAGCGATTGCGGTCGATGGTGATATCCACCGGCTCGTAATCGGCAAACGAGATGCCCACCCGCAACACCCGTGCCGGGCCCAGCCACTGCTGTTGGGCGGAGGTCAGCGGCATTGGACCAAGCTCGGTAAACGGCGGCACCAGGGTAAAGGGCAGGCTCTGGGCGGCATGGGCCCATTGCCCGGTGCATAGCCCCAGCAGGCAAACCCATAGCAGCCCTGCTGCGCGACGACGTCCTGTGCTCATTGATACCCCTGATCCGTTGTTGCAAACCAATGCCAGTGTAGAAACAAAAAAGCCCGTCAGAGACGGGCTTTCATGTGCCGATCAGTCGATCAGAGCGGCTTGCCGCGATTACCGTGCTGGCTGACGAAGGCCTGAACGGCTTTCAGGTCGTTGGCCAGTACCGTGCACTTCTCGTCACGGGCGAACAGGTCGCTCAGGTGTGCAGGCAATTCCAGGGCCTTGCCGACACCGGCCTTCTCCACCGCTTCCGGGAACTTGACCGGGTGTGCGGTACCCAGCACCACCATCGGCGTGTCCAGGCTGCGACGGCATTCGCGGGCGGCCTTGACGCCGATTGCGGTGTGCGGGTCGAGCACCTCACCCGTCTGGGCGAAGACTTCGGCGATGGTTTCGCAGGTTTGCGCATCATCGACCGCCAGCGAATCGAACAGCTTGCGCGCTTCGGTCCAGCGGTCCTGTTCGACGCTGAAACCGCCGCCCTGCTTGAAGTTGTCCATCAGGCCGGCGATGGCCGCGCCGTTGCGACCGTGCAGGTCGAACAGCAGGCGCTCGAAGTTCGACGAGACCATGATGTCCATCGACGGCGACAGGGTCGCGTGCAGGGTTTCCTTGACGTACTGGTTGCCGCTCATGAAGCGGTGCAGGATGTCGTTGCGGTTGGTGGCGACGATCAGTTGGCTGATCGGCAGGCCCATGTTGCGCGCCAGGTAGCCGGCAAAGATGTCGCCGAAGTTGCCGGTCGGTACCGAGAACGCCACCGAGCGAGCCGGGCCGCCCAGCTGCAGGGCTGCGTGGAAGTAGTAGACGATCTGGGCCATGATCCGCGCCCAGTTGATCGAGTTCACCGCGACCAGGCGAGTGCCCTTGAGGAAGCCCTGGTCAGCGAAGCTGGCCTTGACCATTTCCTGGCAGTCGTCGAAGTTGCCTTCGATGGCGATGTTGTGGATGTTCTCGCCGAAGAGGGTGGTCATCTGCCGGCGCTGAACTTCCGACACGCGCTGGTGCGGATGGAGGATGAAAATGTCGACGTTGTCGCAACGGCGGCAGCCTTCGATAGCGGCAGAGCCGGTGTCACCACTGGTGGCGCCGATGATCACCACGCGCTCGCCACGCTTGGCCAGCACGTGGTCGAGCAGGCGGCCGAGCAGTTGCAGGGCGAAGTCCTTGAACGCCAGGGTCGGGCCGTGGAACAGCTCCAGCACCCATTCGTTGCTGTTCAGCTGACGCAGCGGCGCGACGGCGGCGTGAGCGAACTCGCCGTAGGTTTCTTCGAGAATCTTCTTGAAATCGGCATCGGCGATGCTACCGGTGACGAACGGACGCATCACCCGGAAAGCCAGCTCGTGGTACGGCAGGCCGGCCCAGGAAGCGATTTCTTCCTGGGTGAAGCGTGGCAGGTTTTCCGGCACGTACAGGCCGCCGTCGCTGGCAAGACCGGCCAGCAGCACGTCTTCAAAATTCAGGGCCGGTGCCTGGCCGCGGGTACTGATGTAACGCATGACCTAAATCCTCTAACGCAAAAGACGGCTCAGTTGAGTTGTTCGACGCGGATACGCACCACGTTGCCGACCACATCCTGCAAGGCTTCCAGGGCGGTGATGGCATCGTTCATGCGCTGCTCGATCACTCGATGAGTGAGCAGGATCATGGGCACCAGACCGTCCTGTTCCTCGGCTTCCTTCTGCATGATCGATTCGATGTTGATGCCGCGCTCGGAGAGAATGCTCGCCACCTGGGCCAGCACGCCCGGGTGATCCTTGGCCTGGATGCGCAGGTAGTAGGCGCTTTCGCAGGCTTCGATCGGCAGGATCGGGTGGGCCGACAGCGAGTCCGGCTGGAAGGCCAGGTGCGGTACGCGGTTCTCCGGGTCGGACGTCATGGCGCGAACCACGTCGACCAGGTCAGCCACCACCGACGAAGCGGTAGGCTCCATGCCGGCGCCGGCACCATAGAACAGGGTGGAGCCGGCAGCGTCGCCGTTGACCATCACCGCGTTCATCACGCCGTTGACGTTGGCGATCAGGCGGTCGGCCGGGATCAGCGTCGGGTGCACACGCAGTTCAATGCCGTTGGCCGTGCTGCGGGCCACGCCCAGGTGCTTGATGCGGTAACCCAGTGCTTCGGCGTAATTCACGTCAGCGGTGGTCAGCTGGGTGATGCCTTCGGTGTAGGCCTTGTCGAACTGCAGCGGGATACCGAAGGCGATGGACGCCAGGATGGTCAGCTTGTGCGCGGCATCGATGCCTTCGACGTCGAAAGTCGGGTCGGCTTCGGCGTAACCCAGGGCCTGGGCTTCGGCCAGCACGTCGGGGAACGCACGACCTTTCTCACGCATTTCAGTGAGGATGAAGTTGCCGGTGCCGTTGATGATCCCGGCCACCCAGTTGATGCGGTTGGCCGAGAGACCCTCGCGGATCGCCTTGATCACCGGGATGCCACCGGCCACGGCCGCTTCGAACGCGACGATGACGCCCTTCTCGCGGGCCTTGGCGAAGATCTCATTGCCATGCACGGCAATCAGCGCCTTGTTGGCGGTGACCACGTGCTTGCCGTGGTCGATGGCCTTGAGCACCAGTTCACGGGCGATGGTATAGCCGCCGATCAGCTCGATGACAATGTCGATTTCCGGGTTCGTGGCAACCTCGAACACATCAGCGGTAATGGGGGTACCGGTAATCTGGCAATTCGGGTTTGGCGAACGCATGGCAATCTGTGCCACTTCAATACCACGCCCGGCACGGCGGGCGATCTCCTCGGCGTTACGCTGAAGTACATTGAAGGTACCGCCACCGACGGTCCCCAACCCACAGATGCCTACTTTGACCGGTTTCACTGTGAACTCCCCATGAAACGACCGGCTGGCAGCCGATCGTGAAACTGCCGCCACCCCAAAGTGGCGGCTTCAGATTGAATTACTTGGCCAGGGCCAGCTTGGCCACCTGCGGCGCCGGCTGGTAGCCCGGAATCACCTGGCCGTTTTCCAGGACAATGGCCGGCGTGCCGTTGACACCGATCGACTGGCCCAGGGCGAACTGCTTGCCGACCGGGTTGGCGCACTTGGCGGCCTTGATTTCCTTGCCGTCGATCATCTTGTCCAGCGCCGCCTTGCGGTCGCTCGAACACCAGACCGCCTGCAACTGCTCGTCACCCGGCGAACCCAGGCCCTGACGCGGGAAGGCGACGTAGCGCACTTCGATACCGCGACGGTTGAGCTCAGGCACCTCGGCGTGCAGCTTGTGGCAGTACGGGCAGGTGGTGTCGGTAAACACGGTGATGTGCGACTTGGTTTCGCCCTTGGCAGGATAAACCACCATCTCCGCCGCTGGAATGGCATTGATGGTCTTGGCGATGGCCTGCCGCTCAGTCTTCTCGGTCAGGTTGACCGGCTTGCCGTCCTGGATCTGGAACAGGTAGCCCTGCATGACGAACTGGCCATCGGCGCTGGCGTACAACACCCGGCCGCCTTGGAGCTTGACTTCATACAGGCCGTTCAGTGGGCTGCTGGCAACGCTGTCGACCGGCACGCCCAGTTCCAGGGACTGCAGGGTCTTGCGGATCGCCTGCTCGGCGTTGTCGGCAGCAGCGGCAAAGGTACTGACCAGCGCCAGGGCGGCGGCGGCGAAAATCTGGGTCACGCGCATGGGAACTCCTGAAGGCGGACAGGGGGCCGGATGCAGCACGCCCGTCCTGAAAACGGGGTGTCATTGCGGCCCTCGGTGCAAACCGCCCAAGCCTACCACAGAAGCGGCGGCGGTCGGAGGCGTGCTCAATCGGGAGCGCAAGGCCGCGTGCGCCAGGGGTCGGTGATCGACATTTACCGACGAATCTTGTCCAGATGGCCCAAGGCATAGCTGCACGTACCTTGGGCGCCGGGTTGTATGTTCTGTAAGTGGATGAAGAAGTTGCGCGCGTGCTCGCTCATGACCCTGACAAATTCATCTTTATCGGCGGCGACAGACACCTCGCGGTGGCAATTGACGCTCACCTGCAGACGACCATTGGCAGGGGCCAGTTTGATTTCGATTGGCTGGTCCGGAAAAAAGCAGCTGAACGATTGACCCTCACTGACTTTCAGCAGTCCTTCTGACAAATAGCTCCACAGGTCGTCGACGTAATCAAACATGCTTTGATCAATAAGACGTTTACCATTGATAGATAGAACCAAAGCCCCTTCAATTTGATCTAGGTGGCGTACCTCGCCTTGAAACTCAAAAAAGTCAACGAAACCGTCGGCGATTTTAATGTAGGTTTCAACGATGATTCTATTTTTCATGTTCACCCTTGAATGTAATCACCGACTGCAAGCATCTAGAGCGGATACTCACCAGCCGTTACAGATGAAACAGCTAAACCACCTCAACCACTGCAACGTACCGTCTGCCTTCATACACGTTCAAAGAATACCCTTTTCTTAGTAAAGAGGATGGCGCGCTCTCGACCAGAAAATAGGCTTTACCAAGGCTGGTTCTGCTACCGAAATCTTCTGTATTGCTTTCTATTTCCAACACCAGACTCCAGTTCGTCTCTATCCCTGCTTCATTTTTAAGCAGGTCGGTCGTAACGTAGTAGGGCGTCTTGTCAGGCAGGACGGTTTTCCCGCCCAATTGCTCGTCAGTCCAATGCACTGCGACCTCCACTGTCCTTCTCATATCTCCAGCCTCCACAGGCTATCTGGCGAGCCCGCTTTGGTTCGACTTTTGAGCAGCGCTCAGGTCGATTGGGCGCGGCGTAGAATAGCGCGCAGTTGATTCGCCAATTCATCTACTTCCCGGTAGCTAAAGTCGCCACTGCAAACAGCACGGGAGGCGCCCTTCAAGTCGGCGAAAACCAGATCCTGCTCAGGAGTTTCCAACCTCCAAATGACGCGTCCGAAGGTGTGATTACGTCGATGAGAAAACACCAGAAAATCGTCGAACAAAGTGCCACAGATTAGAAAAAACGGCCTGGCGCGCTCACTGAAATCCTCAGTTTCTTCCTCATCGAACGAAGAAAGATCCTTTTCCAGCAAGGCGAAAGTCTGCGAGACACTTGGGGAGTCATAGCACTCAGGCAGGTCTGGTTTACGCAGCAGGTCCTCAAGGCAACCCAACAGATAACCTTCGAAGTAGATCAAATCCTCCAGAGAGCCCAGCGGCTGAGAACTGAACCAGAATCGAGCATACCCCATCAGTTCGACACTATCGGTCAGGACATATTCGATGGCGATTGATGCTTTGTTGCCGATGACGTTCATCAGAGTGCACAGCCTTTGAGGTTTCTGGCGAATGTTGGAACACCTCACCTATCTACGGCACCCTATCAATCACCGTCTGCCAACAAAACCTCATCTGCCTCACTGGCAGCTTTCAAAAATTCAATAAAAAGAAGCACACTGCCATCTGCATCCTTCGACAGGAGCGTGACGAGTATTTTTTGATGTTCAGGATAAATTCTTGTTCGACCATAAGGATCAATATAAATACCCGTCTTTTCGCGCAACCCAGCAAAGGCATCATGGACGCGTGCGACGTCAGCATCACTTAGCTGAAGGAAAGGCTTATCGCCTCGTTTGTCTGACAAATAAGAGAAGTCCAACATCAAAAACACCTTAAAAGTGAGAGGGGTAAGAAGTGACTACTTTATCCTTCACAGGGTCATAGATTGTGACATGACCTTTCTCACCCCGTGTACCGATCACCCTACCATAATCACGCTCATAACGAATTCGCCCATCATTCTGACGAACAACTCTGGTGGGGTGGTTCATGGTTTTGTCCTCTAGCTTCTTGTATTGGCTCGGCTTTCTGTACTTGCTTTTTGCTTGTAGCTTTCTATGTTCCGCAGGCGTGAATTTACTTTTGCCTACATCATTGTGCCGCCGGACATGCCGATTCGGAACGTGCCGGGTCCTTCTAGGTCCACAGGAGAGTCCCAGTGGATCGATCCAATCAATCGGGTTCGCACTGTACTGATAGAGGTTTATACCACCGGCCAGACTGATCGGGTCCGTCTGGAGAAAGCGACCGATATCCGGATCATAGAACCGAAACGTGTTGTAGTGCAGACCCGTCTCACGGTCCAGATACTGGCCCTGGAACCTGAGGTTCTGCTCCTCTATGAAATGCGCCTCACGCACTTCCTGCAGGGTATTGCCCCAGACCTGATAACGCGCCTGCCAGACCGCTTCGCCACTGTCATCTGTCAGTTGCTCAGGCAGGCCGTTGAGGTCGTTATGGTAGTAGCGCACCTGCTGGTGCAGCCCCGTACCGTCAACCCGAGCCAAGGGTTCGTGACTGTCTTCGACATACAGGTACAGGCTGGTCTGGCTGTATCGATGCTCCTGCAGCAAGCGCAGGCCATCCCAGGCGAAGCGGGTCTGGTCGAGCAGGTTGCCCTGGTCGTCGTACTCGCTCTTCTCGACACGCCGCCCCAGCGGGTCGTAGCGCATGTTCAGCACTCGCTCACGACCGCCGTGCTGGCTGCGCACCTGGATCAGGCGGTGTTCGGCGTCATAGCTGAAGTGCTGGATGCCGCGCCGGCTGCTGCGTTTTTCGATCAGGCGGCCGAAGCCGTCGTAGCGATAGCGTTTGTCCTGGTAGGTGAGCAAGCGATTATGGCGCACCAGGCCGATGGCTTGCAGCCCATCGAGCAGGTTGGCGGCGGCGTCGTAGGCGAAGGCTTCACTCTGGCCGCGGCCCGCTTCCTGGCTAGCCATGATCCGCCCGCTGGCGTCGTAATGCAGCAGTTGCTGGTGCTGGCTGCCGGGCTGCTGGTTGAAGCGGCTGATGAGGTTGTCAGCCGGATCGTAGTCGAAGCGTTGCTGCACGGAGGCAGGCAGTTGCGGCGGCTGGTGGTTGGGGCGGCGCAGGCGTGAGCGCAAACGACCACTGCGGTCGTACTCGCTGCGGGTGCTGATACGACCCTGGGTGCGCAGCACCTCGCGGTGCAGGCGGTCGCGCTCGAAGTCGCTGATTACCTTGCCGTCGAGATTCAGCTGATGCAGGTGACCGCTGCCGTAATACAGCCGGTTGAGCCAGCGGCCATCGGGCAGTCGGGTCTGGATCAGGTTGCCGAGTTCGTCGTAGTGATGCTGCAGCACTCCGCTGGCGCTGTGTTCCTCCAGCAGTTGGCCAAGGGCGTCGTAAGCGAAGGCCAGTTGTTCGCTGTTGCCTGCCTTGTCGGTGAAACTGATTGCCGTCAGTTGATCGAGAGGATCGTAGCTGTACAGGGTTTCGCCATCGTCGGTGTGCTTTTTGATCAAGCGCCCGACGGCATCCCGGTGCAATTGATGGATGATCGCTTCAGCACCGCCTTGGGGGGCGGGGAGGTACTCAACGCAACTGAGGTTATCCAGCCGGTCGTAGTGATAGCGGCTTGCGCTACCGTCCAGGTCCTGCTGTTCAGCCAGGCGATCAGCCAGGTCCCAGCTGAATCGGTAGCTCTCGCCATTTTCGTTGCTTAGCGCCTGCAGGCGGCCGTAGGCGTCATAGCTGAACTGTATCTGCCGACCATGTGGATCGAAGCGTTGCTGCACCTGACCGCGTCGGTTATAGCGGTACTGGGTGGTGTGCCCGGCGGGGTCGGTATAACTGATGAGCTGGCCGTTGTGATCGAGCTGATAGTGCTCGCTGCGCCCGTCGGGCAGTTGCGAGCCGAGTAGCCGCCCCTGGGCATCGTACTGGTACTCGGTGCGCTCGCCCGTGGCATCGGTAACGGCCTGCAGATGCCCGCGCCGGTCATAGCTGAAGCGCGTTGGATACCCCGAGCAATCGACCTGTTCAATGAGCAGGCCGAGTTCGTTCCAGTGCAGCTGCTTGTGCTTGCCCGCCGCGTCGATGATCTCCACCACCTGGCCACGTTCGTCGTAGCGGTAGTGGGTGATATTGCCCAGTGGATCGGTTTCGCTGCTGCAGTTGCCGCGCTGATCGTAGCGGTAGCTCCAGCGATTGCCGGCCTTGTCGGTCTGGACCCGGGGCAGCGACCAGTGTTCCAGCCACAGGGTCGCCTCGCTGCGGCCCAGTGGGTCGATGCTTTCGCAGAGGTTGCCGGATTCATCGTACAGATACTGCCATTGCCCGCCTTGCGGGTCGGTGGCCGCCAGCAGCTGGCGCTCGTCGTTCCACTCGAAATGCCAGGTATGGCCGAGGGTGTCGGTGTATTGGGTGATCTGGAACTGCGGGTTCCAGTGGCGAGCGCTGACTCGCTGCAGGCCGTCGGTGACTCGGGTGATGCCAGCCTCGAGGTCATAGTCGAAGTGGTACTCATCGCCGTCGTCGGTCCAGTGCCGGGCCACGCGCCAGTCGTCTGCCGCGCGGGCCCATTGGTAGAAGCAGCGCAGGCCGCTGGGCAACTGGTGTTCAACCATGCGCCGGCCCTGGTCATAGGCGAAGCGCCGTTGCAGCTGGCCGCTGGCGTCGCGGACTTCGGCCAAGTCGCCGTTGCTGTCGTAGGCATAGCTGACCAGCCGTTCGCTCGAATCGTCGCGGTACAGGCGCTCGATATGGCTGACCCGTGCCGGCCACTGGGCGCTGTAAACCAGCTGCACCTGGACCTCATCGAAGGTGTCACGCAACCTGAGCAAGCGGCCGCTGGTGTCGTAGTCCAGGTAGATACGGTTGTCGTTGCGGTCGCCCAGTTGCGCCAGGCGCAGGTGTTGCGGGTTGCCCGGGGTTGGTTGGAACAGGCGATAGAGGCCGTCGACGCTTTCGATCAGCAACTCGCCATTGTGCGCGCGCCGCACGCTCAGGCCTTCGCCAGCGCTGAACACCGCATCACCACGAGGGATATGCCCCATGTCGACGACCCGCGCCTGTTCGTCGGTGAACAGCAGCCGTTCACCGCCTTCAGGATGCGCTTCGATGGCGACGAAGACTTCGTAATCGACGCTCCAGCCAGCACCGAACAGGCTGTCGCGGCGCTCATCCCGGTTGTTGTAGTAGCGTTGCCAGTCCAACGGGATCAGCCCTGGCAGGCTGAAATCGAGTTCTTCCTCGCCGCTGAGAATCTTCGCCCCGGTCGGTACATGCACCGGGTTGGGCGAGCCGGCGATGGCGTTGGTGATTGCGCCGGTCACCTGGCTGGTAACGGCACTGCTGATGCCGCCAATCGCCATGCAGCCGAACTTGCTGTAGAACTTGCCGCCGCGCCCGCGCAGTAGCATCAAGGCGGTAATCGCCAAGCCGATGCCCGGGGTCTTGCCGCTGCGAATCTCGCGGACCACGATCGAGCCGCCGCCGATGCGCACGTTATCGGAGATCAGCCCGGCGTCGACGATCACCGCTTCGCAGGTGCTGCGATCGCCGCTGCGGCAAGCCGGATGGCCGTTGATGGTGACCTTGCTCGAACCTTCGGCCAGGTACTGCGGCGGCATCGGCGGGTGCTTGCTGCAGAGGATCTTGTCGTCGTCGGCAGGCTCGGTGTTCGGCGCCGGGCTGGCGACCGTGGGCCGCCACATCTGCGAGAAAAAGCCCTTGGCCATGTCGAGGAAGCTTTCTTCTTTTTCTTTGGCAGGTGCTTGGGCGGCGTCGCTGCCCGCAGGTGCTGCCGCCGCGACAATGACACCCGCGGCGCGTGCAGCTGGCTTGCCATTGGTGTGGGTATTCTTCGAGCCGGTGAGGATGTTGGCCTGCACCGAGGGTGGGAACAGGAAGTTGCCGATGCCCTCGCATAAACTGCTCAAGCCTTTGTCGGCGCCGGTCTTGCTCATGGCCACGCCGACCACGATGCCCACCACTGCACCGAGCACGAAGCAGCCCAGGCCGCCGGTGGCCACGGTAAGGCCCAGCGCCGCTGTCACTGCGGCGGTAGCCAGGACGCCGATGGCGATGTTGGCGGCGACTTCCAGCACGCCGCTGACGATGTCGGCCATCATCGAGGTGTGCATCAGGGCGTCGCCCTGGCGGGCGGCCCACAAGGCGTCAGACATTACTGACCTGCAACGGCACGGCTACAGGGCACTTGAACCTGGTCATGCTTGATTTCCATATCGAGCGTCTGAGGTGTCGGAATCTGCTGGATGATCGCCCGAGCGTCAACCCCGGGGGTGATGCAAAGCGTGTAGTTCCTGCAGTCGCGCGCGGGCCACATGGGTGTAGATCTGGGTGGTCGACAGGTCGCTATGGCCCAGCAGCATTTGCACCACCCGCAGGTCGGCGCCGTGGTTGAGCAGGTGGGTGGCGAAGGCATGGCGCAAGGTGTGCGGCGACAGGCTCTTGTCGATACCGGCCACCAGCGCCTGGTGCTTAATGCGGTGCCAGAAGGTCTGACGGGTCATTTGCTCGCCGCGCTGGCTGGGAAACAACACATCGCTGGGGCGCCCACCGAGCAGCTCGTTGCGCCCGTCACGCAGGTAGCGCTCGATCCACACCACCGCCTCTTCACCCATGGGCACCAGGCGCTCCTTGCTGCCCTTGCCCATCACCCGCAGCACGCCCTGACGCAGGTTGACCTGGTCCAGGGTCAGGCTGACCAGTTCGGTAACGCGCAAGCCACAGGCGTACAGCACTTCGAGCATGGCGCGGTCGCGCTGGCCGATCGGCTCACTCAGGTCCGGCGCCTGCAACAAGGCCTCGACGTCGGCTTCCGACAGGGATTTGGGCAACGGCCGACCCAACTGTGGCATTTCGACCTGCAGGGTCGGGTCGATAACAATCAGCTTTTCCCGCAGCAAGTAGCGATAAAACCCTCGCACACCAGAGAGAAAGCGTGCCGTCGAACGCGGCTTGTAGCCCTGTTCCAGGCGCCAGGCCAGGTGATCGAGGATCAGTTCGCGCACGGCATTGGGCAACTCGACGCCCTGCTCCTTGAGCCAGCCGTTGAACAGCGCCAGGTCGCTGCGGTAGGCATCGCGGGTGTTGTCGGCCAGGCCCTTTTCCAGCCATAGGGCGTCAAGAAACTGATCGATAAGCGGATGTTCAATAGCGGGCATGACAACTCTGCGGCAGGCGACGAAAACGAAGAATTGCCGCTAGTCTTCCATAACACTGCCGGCATAGGGAGCCCGAATGAACGAACAACAGATATTGCTGGCATTTGGCGGGATAGGTCTGGCGGCGCTGTGCTGCCAATGGCTGGCCTGGCGCCTGAAGCTGCCGGCAATCCTTTTCCTGCTGCTCAGCGGCATTCTCGCCGGCCCCGTGCTCGGCTGGCTCGACCCACAGGAACTGTTCGGCCCGCTGTTGATGCCACTGGTATCACTGGCGGTGGCGCTGATCCTGTTCGAAGGCAGCCTGACCCTGCACCTGTCGCAGTGGCAAGAGATCGGCAGCGTAGTGCAGCGCATGGTCACTCTCGGCGCGCTATCGACCTGGCTGGTGATCACCCTCGCGACCCACTGGCTGCTGGATTTCGACTGGCTGTTGGCGACCCTGTTCGGCACCCTGACCCTGGTCACCGGGCCGACAGTGATCGTCCCGATGCTGCGGGTGGTGCGACCGAAAGCGGCCATTGCCAACATCCTGCGCTGGGAAGGCATCGTCATCGACCCGATCGGCGCACTGCTGGCGGTAGTGGTGTACAGCTTCATCATCGCCAGCGCCGCCGGTGAGGGCCTGAGCCATAGCCTGGTGACCTTTGCCGGGGTGATTGTCTGCGGTAGCGCTTTCGGTGTGGCCGGCGGCTGGCTGCTGGGCCAGGTAATGCGTCACCAGTGGTTGCCCGAGTATTTGCACAATCTGGCTTCGTTGGCGGCGGTGCTGGGGATCTTCATTGCCGCCAACCAGGTGATGCATGAGTCCGGGCTGTTGGCGGTCACCCTCATGGGCATGTGGCTGGCCAATATGAAGGGGGTGGATGTCCGGCAGATCCTGCACTTCAAGGAGAACCTCAGCGTGCTGCTGATCTCCGGGCTGTTCATCCTCCTGGCCGCACGCCTGGACCTCGATGCCCTGATTGGCTTGGGCCCGGCGGTGCTGGCCTTGCTACTGATCATCCAGTTCATTGCCCGCCCCTTGAACGTCGCGCTGTCGACTGCCGGCTCGCAACTGAACTGGCGTGAACGCGCCCTGCTCGCCTGGATCGCCCCGCGCGGCATTGTAGCGGCGGCGGTATCGGCGATTTTTGCCATTCGCCTGGATCAAGCCGGGCATGAAGGCGCCCTGCTGCTGGTGCCGCTGACCTTCGCGGTGATCATCGGCACCGTGGTGCTGCAGAGCGCCACCTCGCGACCATTGGCGCGCCTGCTCAAGGTTGCCGAGCCCGCCCCCAGCGGCTTTCTGATCGTCGGCGCCAACCCGCTGGCCCGGGCCATGGCCAAGTCCCTGCAGCAGCTGGATTGCCGGGTGCTGCTGGCCGATTCCAGCTGGGAAAACATCCGCGCCGCGCGCATGGAGGGCTTGCCGACTTACTTTGGCCACCCTGCCTCGCAGCATGCCGATGCGCACCTGGACCTGGTGGGCCTGGGCCATCTGCTCGGGCTGTCGCCGGCGGGCGAGCTCAATACCCTGGCCTGCACCCGTTTTCGCCATGACTTTGGCCCGCAGCGGCTGTTTGTCCTGGCCAGCGGACTGGAGGCCAAGCGCAGCGACAAGCACCGGGCCAGTGATGAACATCGCGGACAGACGCTGGGGAACCAGCCGTTGACCTACGGGCAGTTGGCCGGCTTACTGAACAAAGGTGCCGAGCTGTATAGCACCAACCTGACCGAGGCCTTTGGCTGGACCGATTATCAGGCGCTGCATGGCGAGCGGGCGAACCTGCTGTTTGCCCGCGATGGCAGTGGCTGGGTGCATGTGTTCGGGCCGGACACTGTGCTGAAACCTGGGCCTGGGTGGACGTTGGTGGCGTTGATTCAACCAGATCAAGGCTAACCTCAAGGGCCTCATCGCTGGCAAGGCCAGCTCCCACAGGGGCCGGTGCAAGCCGATCCATTGTGGGAACAACTGCCTGTCATCTGGTTAACGGTGGGAGCCGGCCTTGCCGGCGATGAGGCCTGACCTGCTGACGTCAGAACCCGGGCAACACCGGCACCGGACGCTTGTCTTCATCAATGGCGACAAAGCTGAACAGGCCATGAATGGCCTTCTCGCGGCTGTCACAGCTCATGCTTTCGACAAACACCTCGACCTCGACCTTGAGGCTGGTGTTACCCACAGTCGCTACCCGCCCGACCAGTTCGACGATGGACCCTGCGGCAATCGGGTGCTTGAAGTCGATGCGGTCGGTCGACACGGTCACCAGCGGCAAGCGGCAGAAACGCGTGGCGGCGATGAACGACACTTCGTCCATCCAGGCCAGCGCGGTGCCGCCGAACAGGGTGTTGTGGTGGTTGGTGGTGGACGGGAATACCGCCTTGGTCACGCGGGTCACCGACAGTTCGGTGCGGCGTTCGATTTCCTGCTCTCTGGGGTTCATGGGCTTCACATAGGACGACAAAATTCAGACAACAAAAAAGCAGCCCGAAGGCTGCTTTTTTCGCATGGTGGCCGCAGCCACCGGTCAAGCTGTCCTCAGGACAGTTTTTCCTTGATGCGAGCGGCTTTACCGGACAGGTCGCGCAGGTAGTACAGCTTGGCTTTACGCACGTCACCACGACGTTTCACGGCCAGGCTGTCGATTTGCGGGCTGTAGGTCTGGAAAGTACGCTCAACGCCAACACCGTTGGAGATCTTGCGAACAGTGAAAGCACTGTTCAGACCACGGTTACGCTTGGCGATTACAACGCCTTCGAAAGCCTGCAGACGCGAACGATCGCCTTCCTTCACTTTCACCTGAACGACGATGGTGTCGCCCGGGGCAAAGGTCGGGATCTCTTTGGACATCTGCTCAGCTTCGATCTGCTGAATGATTTTGTTGGTCATGCTGTGCTCCTAAGGTAAATCGTCGGATCTACCATCGATACGTTAACTATCGTCCCGCTCTCGGAGGTACTCCTCGAGCAGCTTCTTCTCTTCTCCAGAAAGTGAGCGACTTTCCAGAAGATCGACGCGTCGTTCATAGGTCCGCCCAAGGGACTGCTGTAAACGCCATCGCCGGATGTGTGCATGGTTGCCACTAAGCAACACGTCGGGAACACGCTGATCCGCATACACCTCAGGTCGGGTGTAATGCGGGCAATCCAGCAGACCATCGGTGAAGGAGTCTTCCTCCGCCGAGTCCGCATGCCCTAAAGCTCCAGGCAGCAGTCGTGTAACCGCATCGATCAGGACCATCGCCGGCAGCTCGCCGCCAGACAGGACATAGTCTCCAATCGACCACTCTTCATCGACATGAGCTTCAATAAAGCGCTCGTCGATGCCTTCATATCGACCGGCTATCAGAATCAACGATTCATGCTTCGCCAGGTCTTTGACCGCCGACTGAGTCAGCTTGCGGCCTTGTGGGCTCAGGTAAATCACCTTCGCCGCCTCTCCGGTTGCCTGCCTGGCACTCACCAGGGCGTCTTCCAGAGGCTTGATCTTCATCACCATGCCCGGACCACCGCCAAACGGCCGATCATCCACCGTATGGTGACGATCTGTGGTGTAGTCCCGCGGGTTCCAGCAGGTCAGTTGCAACAACCCCTGTTTCACCGCGCGGCTGGTAATGCCGTACTCACTGATGGCCGAGAACATCTCGGGGAACAGCGTGATGACGTCTACGCGCAGGCTGGCCATTGCTTAGAAGTCCGCGTCCCATTCGACCCTCATTTCGCCTGCAACCAGGTCGATCTTCAACACGCATTGCTCGGTATAGGGCAACAGGCGTTCTCGATCATCCAGGCTGCCCGCGCAGGGCTTGACCACCATTACATCGTTCGCGCCGGTCTCCAACAGGTGATCAATCTTGCCGAACAGCTGTTCGTCCTGATTGATGACTTTCAGACCCACCAACTGGTACCAGTAGTACTCGTCGGCAGACAGGTTGGGCAAAAGGCTACGCGAGATACAAATCTCATAACCGCTCAGAAGACGGGCTTCATCACGATCATCGAGGCCTTTGAGCTTGGCGACCAGGTCCTTTTGAGTGGAACGGCCACTGACCAGCTCGACCTGTTTTACCTTCCCTTCGTGCCGAAGCGTCCAGTTAGGGTAATCCAACAGGTTTTCAATCGGATCGGTAAAGGAAAAGACCTTCACCTCGCCGCGAACGCCGTGAACCGAAAAAATCTTGCCGACGACGATCAGGTCGTCTGCATTTTCTGGCGTCGCGTTCATACTGTTCAGGCAGCAGCCTTGGCAGCTTCCTTCAGCAGCTGAGCAACGCGCTCAGACGGCTGTGCGCCAACGCTCAGCCAGTGAGCAACGCGGTCTTCTTTAACGGACAGGCGAACTTCCTGGCCACGAGCGATAGGGTTGAAGAAACCAACCTGCTCGATGTGCGAACCGGTAACCGGGTTACGCGAGTCGGTCACGGTCAGGGTGTAGAATGGGCGCTTTTTAGAGCCACCACGGGCAAGACGGATGGTTAGCATTGAACATCGTTCCTGTAGTCGGTGCTGCAAATCATAATGCACAGCGGGCACACGGGTGCCCGAAAGGCCGCATATTCTCAAGGAATACACGGACTTTTGCAAATGCCTTTTTACGCCAGGTAAAAAGGCCAGCCTGCCGATCTGCGGTTTGTGCAGCCTTTATATAAAGGCTGCGGCGTTCCCGCCGAGGCGGGGTTCCGATCGTCGACCCGTTTCCAGGCCGCCGATCCGAATGGGGTTACAGCTTGGGCATGCCGCCGCCGGGCATCATGCCACCCAGGCCGCGCATCATCTTGGCCATGCCGCCTTTGGCAGAAAATTTCTTCATCATCTTCTGCATCTGCTTGTGCTGCTTGATCAGACGGCCGATGTCCTGCACCTGGGTGCCGGAACCGAGGGCGATACGGCGTTTGCGCGAACCGCTGATCAGGTCAGGGTCACGGCGCTCGGCCGGGGTCATCGAGTTGATGATCGCTTCCATCTGCTTGAACTGCTTCTCGGCGGCGCCCTGGGCGCTGCCCATCTGGGCCAGGTTGACGCCGCCGATGCTCGGCAGCTTGTCCATCAGGCCGCCCAGGCCACCCATGTTCTTCATTTGCTGCAGCTGATCGCGGAAGTCTTCGAGGTCGAAGCCCTTGCCCTTCTTCAGCTTCTTGGCCAGCTTGTCGGCCTTTTCCTTGTCGAGGGTCTGCTCGGCCTGCTCGATCAGGCTGAGCACGTCGCCCATGCCAAGAATGCGCGAGGCGATACGGTCCGGGTGGAACGGTTCGAGCGCATCGCTCTTCTCGCCCATACCGATGAACTTGATCGGCTTGCCGGTAATCGCACGCACCGACAGCGCGGCACCGCCACGGGCATCACCGTCGACCTTGGTGAGGATCACACCGGTCAGCGGCAGCGCATCGCCAAACGCCTTGGCGGTGTTGGCGGCGTCCTGACCGGTCATGGCGTCGACCACGAACAGCGTCTCGATCGGCTTGACCGCGGCGTGCAGGTCCTTGATCTCGGTCATCATTTCGGCGTCGATGTGCAGACGACCGGCGGTGTCGACGATGACCACGTCGATGAACTTGAGCTTGGCTTCGCGGATCGCCGCTTCAGCGATGGCCACTGGCTTCTGGCTGATATCGGACGGGAAGAAGGTCACGCCGATGTCGCCCGCCAGGGTTTCCAGCTGCTTGATCGCCGCCGGACGGTAGACGTCGGCCGACACCACCATCACGGTCTTCTTCTTGCGCTCTTTAAGGAAGCGCGCCAGCTTGCCGGCGGTGGTGGTCTTGCCCGCGCCCTGCAGACCGGCCATCAGCACCACCGCAGGCGGCGCGGCGTTGAGCGCCAGGTCTTCGTTGGCGGCGCCCATCAGGCCTTCGAGCTCGGCCTGGACGATCTTCACGAACGCCTGGCCCGGGGTCAGGCTGCGTGACACTTCGGTGCCGACCGCACGTTCCTTGACCTTGTTGACGAAATCCTTGACCACCGGCAGGGCGACGTCAGCCTCGAGCAACGCCATGCGCACTTCGCGCAGGGTGTCTTTGATGTTGTCTTCGGTCAGCTTGGCCTTGCCGGTGACATGGCGCAGCGTCTGTGACAGACGGTCGGTCAGGTTTTCAAACATGGTGATCCTTTCGGGCTCTGTAGAACCGAGGTTTATCAGCTGCCTCTGGCGTATTCGGCCGGCCTTGGGCAGGGGCAGGCCGGCGATTATAACGAAGACTTGGCCCAGCGCACACCATGCCGTCGGCTGGCAGTCTTCCTAGGCGGGCGCGATCTATGCCAAACTCAGTCCCTTTCGGGCTTGCCTAACAGGACTTATGCTCCCCTTGTCACCCAGCTTGCTACCCAATCTCATCGCCGCCTGCCTGTATGCCGCCGCGACCTTCTATCAAGGCTCACGCCTGGCCCAGGGCACCAAGGCCGACAAACGCCTGCTCGGCCTGCTTGGCGCGCTGGCGGTCATTGCCCAGGGCACCGCGCTGTTCTGGCAGTTGCTCACGCCCCTGGGCCTGAGCCTGGACTTCTTCAGCGCCGCCAGCCTGATTGCCACGGCGGTGATCGCCCTGACCCTGCTGGCCTGCCTGCGCATCCCGGTGGAGAACCTGCTGCTGTTGCTGTTCCCGCTAGGCATGGCCACGGCCCTGATCGCCCAGTTTGCGCCGTCCGGCACGGTACCGCTGATCAACGAAGAGCCGGGCATCCTCGCCCATATCCTGCTGTCGATCCTGGCCTACGGCATGTTCACCATCGCCGTGGTCCAGTCCTTGCTGCTGCTGTTGCAGGATCACCAGCTCAAGCACAAGCACCCGTCCGGGCTGATCAAGAACTTCCCGCCGCTGCAGACCATGGAAAGCCTGCTGTTCGGCTTCCTCTGGGCTGGCTGGGGCCTGCTGTCGCTGTCGCTGATCTCCGGCTGGCTGTTCCTTGACAACCTGTTCGCCCAGCACCTGGTGCACAAGACCCTGCTGGCTTGCCTGGCCTGGATCGTCTTCAGCGTACTGCTGTGGGGTCGTACGCGCCTCGGCTGGCGCGGGCACAAGGCGATTCGCTGGACTCTGGCCGGTTTCTGCCTGCTGATGCTGGCCTATTTCGGCAGCAAGCTGGTACGCGAATTCATCCTGCATATCTGACGGGCACAGGTAAATGGACGCTCTGCCGTTAGGACCGCTACTCGGTGTATTGGCACTGGCACTGCTCTGGTCGGCGCTGTTCACTGCGGTGGACACCGCCCAGCAACAGCTGAACGGCGCACGGCGCAACGCCCAGAGCGGCGAACACCCGGAGCTTGCGGTTACCCCCCAGGCCCTGGTGCTGTGCTCGACCCTGGGCAAGCTGCTGGTGCTGGCCCTGGCCTGCCTGATGGGCCAGCGTTACAGTGGCGAACATGGCTTCTGGCTGGCCGGCCTGGGCGCCGCAGCCGTGCTGCTGATCGTCGCCGAATACCTGCCGCGGCAACTGGCCCGGCGCAACCCCCAGGCCTTTATCGGCCTGGGCAACAGCCTGCTCAAGGCGCCGCTCAAACTGCTGCAACCCCTGGCCTGGCTGCTCGATGGTTGCGCACGCCTGCTGCTGCGCCCGTTTCGCGTACAAAGCCATGCCGTGGCGATGCACAACAACGACGCTGCCGACCGCTATGACACTGATGCGCCTGACACCGAACAGCACCTGAACCTGCCCGAAAGCTTGCTGGCGCTGGACAAGATCACCGTCAACGACATCCTGGTGCCGCGCAACGATGTCGACGGCATCAACCTCGATGAGCCGATCGAGGCGATCATCGAGCAGTTGATCATCAGCCGCCACACCCGCCTGCCGGTCTACCACAGCGACATCAACCAGGTTGAAGCGATCCTCAACACCAAGCAGATCAGCCACTTGCTGCCCAATGCCGAGCTGACCCGCGAAACGCTGCAAGCGGCCTGCTACGAACCCTACTTCGTGCCGGAAAGCACCCCGTTGCAGCTGCAATTGCTGAATTTCCACAAACAGCAGCGGCGCCTGGGGGTGGTGGTCGACGAGTACGGTGAAGTGCTCGGTATCGTTACCCTGGAAGACATCCTCGAAGAAATCGTCGGCGAATTCGAAGACGAGCACAGCCTCGACAACCCGCACATCCACCCCCAGGCCGACGGACGCTTCGTCATCGAAGGCAACGTGTCGATCCGCGAGCTCAATCGCACCCTGGGCTGGCACTTGCCCAGCGACGGTCCAAAAACCCTCAACGGCCTGGTCACCGAAGCCCTGGAAAGCATCCCGGAAAGCGCGGTATGCCTGAAAATCGGCCGTTATCGCCTGGAAATCCTCGAAACCGAGGACAATTGTGCCAGTCGCATACTGGTCTGGACGCTCAAGCGCTAGCTATACTGAGGCTCGCTTACCCAGCCCCAGCCGTCTCGCCCGCTACCCGCACCGGCGTCACACGGCCCGTCAGCCTGGCTGCACATTGCGCGCAATAGCGGTACTGGTTCACACCCCGAACCTTGCCCGCGCCCGCCCCCACCCCAAAAAGGCGTATGTTCAGCCACGCGACCATAACAATTCGCTTCGGCGCGCGCCTTTGCCTGCCTGTTCAAACAGGTTGGGGCCATGCCCATGGAGCATTCGACTGTCAGGGATAACCGTATGACAACCAGCAGCACCTACTCCGAAACCGCCCAGGCCAGCCCCGGCAATTCGCCGGCGCGGGTCGCCACCGCCAGCTTCATCGGCACTGCCATCGAGTTCTACGACTTCTACGTGTACGCCACCGCCGCCGCGCTGGTAATCGGCCCGGTGTTCTTTCCGCAGACCTCCGGCACCGCGCAGATGCTCTCGGCGTTCCTGACCTTCGGTATCGCCTTCCTCGCCCGGCCCCTGGGCTCGGCGCTGTTCGGCCACTTCGGCGACCGTATCGGGCGCAAGTCGACCCTGGTGGCCTCGCTGCTGCTGATGGGTGTCTGCACCACCCTGATCGGCGTGCTGCCCGGCTACGACAGCATTGGTGCCTGGGCGCCGATCCTGCTCTGTGTATTGCGCTTCGGCCAGGGCCTGGGGCTGGGCGGCGAATGGGGCGGTGCGGCCCTGCTGGCCACCGAGAACGCGCCCAAAGGCAAGCGCGCCTGGTTCGGCATGTTCCCGCAACTGGGCCCGTCCATCGGTTTTCTGGCGGCCAACGGCCTGTTCCTGACCCTGGCCATGGTCCTGAGCGACGAGCAGTTTCGCAGCTGGGGCTGGCGCGTCCCGTTCCTGCTCAGTGCCGTCCTGGTCATCGTCGGCCTGTATGTGCGCCTGAAGCTGGAAGAAACCCCGATCTTCGCCAAGGCCGTGGCCCGTCACGAGCGGGTGAAAATGCCGGTGGTCGAGTTGTTCGCCCAATACTGGGCCCCGACCCTGCTGGGCGCTGCGGCCATGGTGGTGTGTTATGCGCTGTTCTACATCTCGACGGTGTTCTCGCTCAGCTATGGTGTCTCGACCCTGGGTTACAGCCGCGAGACCTTCCTCGGCCTGCTGTGCTTCGCGGTACTGTTCATGGCCCTGGCCACGCCACTGTCGGCCTGGCTCAGCGACCGCTACGGGCGCAAGCCGGTGCTGATTGTCGGCGGCGTGCTGGCGATTGCCTCGGGCTTTACCATGGAGCCGCTGCTGACCTCGGGATCGACCACCGGCGTGGCGCTGTTCCTGGCTATCGAGCTGTTCTTGATGGGCGTGACTTTCGCGCCGATGGGGGCGCTGCTGCCTGAGCTGTTTCCGACCCACGTGCGTTACACCGGGGCGTCGGCAGCCTATAACCTGGGCGGGATTGTCGGGGCCTCGGCGGCGCCGTTCTTTGCCCAGAAGCTGGTGGCCATGGGCGGCCTGAGCTGGGTCGGCGGGTATGTGTCGGCGGCGGCTGTATTGAGCCTGATTGCGGTGCTGTGCCTGAAAGAGACGCGGCACTCGGAGCTTTGACAAGCGGGGCTGCTGCGCAGCCCATCGCTGGCAAGGCCAGCTCCCACAGGGTTCGCGTAATGCAGATCCATTGTGGCAGCCGGCCTTGGGTTTAGAACTCTACCTTGACCGCCTGCGAAGCACGGGTCGCCTTGGCCCGGGCGGCTTCGATCGACTCGTCACGGGCCAGGCACACGCCCATGCGCCGCTGGCCATTGACCTCAGGCTTGCCGAACAGGCGAATGGCGGTATCCGGCTCGCTCAGGGCGGCGCCCAGGTTGGCGAACGCGGTTTGCTGCGACTGGCCTTCCACCAGAATCACCGCCGAAGCCGACGGGCCGAACTGGCGGATCAGCGGGATCGGCAAGCCCAGGATTGCTCGCGCATGCAGGGCGAACTGCGACAGGTCCTGGGAAATCAGGGTCACCAGGCCAGTGTCATGCGGGCGCGGCGAGACTTCGCTGAACCACACCTGATCGCCTTTGACGAACAGCTCGACCCCGAACAGGCCACGGCCACCCAGCGCCTCGGTCACCGCCTTGGCCACCCGCTCGGACTCGGCCAGGGCCACCGGGCTCATGGCTTGCGGCTGCCAGGATTCCTGGTAATCGCCCTTTTCCTGACGATGACCGACCGGCGCGCAGAAGGTAGTGCCGCCGATATGACGAACGGTCAGCAGGGTGATTTCGTAGTCGAAATCGATAAAGCCTTCGATGATCACCCGGCCCTTGCCGGCACGTCCGCCTTCCTGGGCGTAATCCCAGGCCTTGCGCACGTCATCAACGCTGCGCAGCAGGCTCTGGCCCTTGCCCGACGAGCTCATTACCGGCTTGACCACGCACGGGAAGCCCAGGTCTTCGACGGCCTTGGAGTACTCCTCGAAGGTGTCGGCAAAATGATACGGCGAGGTCGGCAGGTCCAGCTCTTCGGCGGCCAGGCGACGGATGCCTTCGCGGTTCATGGTCAATTGCGCGGCACGTGCGGTCGGCACCACGGTGAAGCCTTCGTTTTCCAGCTCGACCAGGGTCGCGGTGGCGATGGCTTCGATTTCCGGGACGATGTAGTGCGGCTTCTCGGCTTCGATCACGGCCCGCAGGGCGGCGCCGTCGAGCATGTTGATCACGTGGCTGCGATGAGCCACCTGCATGGCCGGGGCATTGGCGTAACGGTCCACGGCAATCACTTCAACGCCCAGGCGTTGCAGCTCGATCACCACTTCCTTGCCCAGCTCGCCGCAGCCACAGAGCAGTACGCGGGTCGCGGTCGGCGACAATGGGGTTCCGATACGGGTCATTTCAGGTCCTCAGAGGGAAGAACATCCTGGGCCGCCCCGTACTCGGTGCAACCCGGTGAAAAGGAGCGCCATTTTACATGAACCGCGGCCGTCGGCCTCAGCCGGTGACCACCCGCTTGCGCACGCGCCAGGCCATGGCCAGCCAGACCACGGTGACGCCGGCGAATTTCGACGCCAGGGCGGTGCCGACCACGGCCGGGGTCAGGGCGCCGATCATGCCGAAGAAGATAAAGGTGTCGATCGGGATACTCAGCGCCGAGCTCAACCACAGGCGATCATGCAACGGCCGCTTGGTCAGGGTGAACACCAGCCAGTCGATGCATTCGGACACGGCAAAGGCTGTGGCACTGGCCAGGGCGATGGCCGGCTCCGAGGTGATATAGGACAGCACCAGGGCCGCCAGCATGGCAATCAGCGCGCCGTGGCCAAAGCGGGTCTGGACCATGTCACGGAGGATGAACACCAGCCCGCCCCAGGCGGACCAGATGACGTCCAGGTGCGGGGCACTGGAGAAGGCGTAGTTGATCAGCACTACGCTGCTGATATAGGCAATCAGAAAGAACATGGGATCGACCGCTGGGCAAGCGCTACAGGGTACTGCAGCGACTGCCGGCGGCCAAGGGGCGAATCATGCGCCGACGCTGAAGACCAGCCCGGCGGCGACTGCCCGCTCATGGCACAGCGTGAGCACCTGACGGCGCTCGCTGTTGTCCATCCGCCCCCAGCGGGTGATTTCAGCGGCGCTGCGCTGGCAGCCGGTGCAGATATCAGCGTCGTCCAGCGCGCAGATCTGCACGCAAGGCGAGGCAACCGGACGTTCAAGGCTGCTCATCAATCCTCCTGGAGCGCCAGGTCGCTGGCATAGCGCTCGGCATTGTGCACATAGTGCGCGGCGCTGGCTTCGAGCATTTTCTTCTGCGCGTCGCTCAGCTCGCGCACCACCTTGCCCGGCGAGCCCATGACCAGCGAGCCGTCGGGAATCTCCTTGCCCTCGGGGATCAGCGCATTGGCGCCGATGATGCAGTACTTGCCGATGCGTGCACCGTTGAGGATCACCGCGTTGATGCCGACCAGGCTGTAATCATCGACCGTGCAGCCGTGGAGCATGGCGTTGTGACCGACGGTCACGCCCTTGCCCAGGGTCAGCGGCGAGCCCATGTCGGTGTGCATCACCGTGCCATCCTGGACGTTGCTGTTCTCGCCGATATCGATCAGCTCGTTGTCGCCGCGCAGCACCGCGCCGAACCAGACGTTGGCACCCGCCTGCAGGCGGACCTTGCCGATCAGCGTGGCGGTCGGCGCAACCCAGCTGCGCGGATGGGTTTCGACCCGCAGGTCGCCCAGACGGTATTTCATGCGTGGTTCCTCACGGTGCGGCGTGGCTGGCGGGTGCACCCGCTCAAATGGGGGTGAAACGTTCAGGTGGCTGATGCAGGCTGATGTTGGCATCGTAAAGCAAGTTGACCAGCTCGACGATCATGATCGCCGACAGGCCCCAGATCTTGTACTCGCCGTAGCGGTAGCTGGGCACGTACCAGCTACGGCCCTGGTAATCGATACGGTGGGTATGGTCGCGCGGGTCCTGGCGGAAGAACTCCAGCGGTACGGTAAACACCGCGGCGATCTCGGCATCGTTGGCCTGGTACTCGACAAAATCCGGGATCAGGCCAACGAAAGGCGTGACCTTCAGACCGTGCAGGGAGATCAGCGGGCTCAGCGGACCGATGATTTCCACCAGGCCTGGCGGCAGGCCGATCTCTTCTTCGGCTTCACGCAGGGCGGTGAAGATCAGGTCGGGGTCTTCCGGGTCGCGGCGACCGCCCGGGAAGGCCACCTCGCCACCGTGGGTCGACAGCCCCTTGGCGCGCAGGGTCAACACCAGTTCCGGCTCTTCGCTGCGGGTGATGGGCAATAACACAGCGGCCTCGGGAAAACGTCGGTCCGTCTCCAGGGTACTCGGCGTATGACTGCTCACGCGGCGAAGTAGCTCGTCCAGCATTGCTCTCTCTCGATTCCAAAGCCTGTCCTGCATGATGCACCAAAGCCGCGAACCGCCCAAGCCCCGACGACGATCCGGCTTGCGGCGGCGGTGACAGTGGCGCCAAGATAGGCGCACCTAACAGGAATAAAAGCATGAAATTCTGCAGTGCGTGCGGCAATCCGGTGATTCAGCGTATTCCCGAGGGCGATACCCGCCTGCGTTTTGTCTGCGATCACTGCAAGGCCATTCATTACCAGAACCCCAATATCGTCGCCGGGGTGCTGCCGACCTGGGGCAGCCAGGTGCTGTTGTGCCGCCGCGCCATCGAACCGCGCCGTGGTTACTGGACCTTGCCAGCCGGTTTCATGGAGAACGGTGAAACCATGGACCAGGCCGCCCGCCGGGAAACCATCGAAGAAGCCTGCGCCCGGGTCGGGACCATGAGCCTGTATCAGCTGTTCGACCTGCCGCACATCAACCAGGTGCACGTGTTCTTTCGCGCCGAGCTCGCCGACCTGGACTTCGCCGTCGGCGTCGAGAGCCTGGAAGTGCGGCTTTTCGACGAAAGTGAAATCCCATGGGACGAGCTGGCTTTCCGCACCATCAGTCGTACCCTAGAATGCTATTATCGTGACCGCATCGAGCAACGCTTCCCGATTGGCAACGAATGCCTTTCACCCATGCTCGTCTTGTCACCCAACACCTAGCATTTTCAGGGATATCGCTTCATGCGCTGGTTGCTTGCCCTTTTCTGCCTCAGTGTGGCTTCGATGTCCCAGGCAGGTTTCACCGAAACCATCATTACCCGGCCGGTCGACAAGACCGCGCCTTCGCCACTGCAACCGCAACAGCCGAAGCCTGCGATGATCGACAAGATCCTGGTGATCAAGTCCGAACGCCGCCTGCAGCTCATCAGTGACGGCGCGCCGCTGAAGACCTACCGCATCTCCCTGGGCAAGCAGCCCAAGGGCGCCAAGGTGCAGGAAGGCGACAAGCGCACCCCCGAGGGTTTCTACTGGATCGATTGGCGCAAGCAGAGCGATCGCTATAACCTGGCCATGCATGTGTCCTACCCGAACATCAGCGACGCCGCCCGCGCCCGTCGTGAAGGCGTCCCGCCGGGCGGCATGATCATGATCCACGGCACGCCCCTGAGCGAGGAGTACCCGGAAGAGGTGTTCCACACCCTGGACTGGACCGAAGGCTGCATCGCCATGACCAACCGCGACATGCGCGAGGTGTGGAACATGGTGCCGGACGGCACCATGATCGAAATCCGGCCCTGAGCTCCGTCACCATTTGAGCGTGCGGCTCAGCCTCGAATCATCGGGCTTGAGCCACTGGGCGCTGAGCAGCACCGGGGCCAAGGTTGCACCGGGTTCGACAGCGCCTTGCAAACGCCCGCGGCGCTGGCGCAGGTCGGCGTCCAGTTCGAACTGATGCTGCCCCTGCAACTGCAATTGCGCCAACAGGTGCATGCCGACCGAGCAATCAACCCGCACCCGGGTGGCACCCAAAGGCACTGACCATGGCGCAACCAGTGCCAGGTTGCGGCCAGCGATCTCACCCTGGCTACCCTGGCACTGCCGACCGCTACCCTGCACTTCGATCCGGCCTGTCCACTCACCCGTCAGGCGATAGGACAAAGGCATTGTCAGCGTGCGCTGCAACGGCTCGACAGCGGCGGTCCAGTTCCACGGCCAGCCAGTTACCTTGAACTGCCAGTCCTGCCCCTGAAACCCGAGGTTGGCCTGTGCCTGCAAACGCCAGGGCTGCCAGTGCCAGGCAAGCGGCCCCACCTGCCCCAGTCGTTGAGCCTGGCCTTGCCAGAGGCTGCCGGAGACACCCTGGGCGGCCATGGGCGCGAGCAACCAGTTCGCCGGTAACCCGGTCACCACGCTCACCAAGAACACCAGGCTGAACCAGCCGATGCGCTTCATTGCTGCAACTCCAGCTCGAAGGTCATGGCGGACTCAACCTGCTCCAGTGACCAGCGCAGCGGGCGCAGGCCTTCGCCTTGCACGGCCAGTAACCAGCGCTGCAAACTTTGCTCATCGGCTGCGCGGCCCTTGATCTGCCAGCTGTGATGTTCCGCCAGCACCTCGTTGAGGACGATGCTGTTTGCCTGGGCTGATTGTTGCAGTTGCTCGACACTGAAGCGCGCGGCGACCTGCACGCTGGCCGCCGACCGGGCCAGGGCCTGCCACTGCTGCGCGGCCTGCCAGCGGGCCGTGCCTTCGCGCATCACCAGGGTCAGCAGTAACAACGCGACCGTTGCCCAGGCGGCCGGCAGTAACCAGCGGCGCTGTATCCACTCATTCATGACGCCGCTCCCAGGTCGAAGACCAGTTGCAATTGATCTTCGCCACCGGCGACTTCAACCCGCACACCGACCTGCTTGGCGATGGCCTCCCAGGTCGCGGCCGCGGGCGGCTGATCGCCACGAAGGCGCAGCGTCCAGCGTTGCCCGTCGAAGCCGGTGGCGGTCATGTGCCAGGCAGGCTGCGCTTGCAACCATTGCTGCAACGCCGCCTGTAGCTGCTCGATCTGGCGCAGGCGCAGTTGGCGATCCTCCTCGGCCTGACGCAGGCGCTTGAGGACCTGGGCGGCCTGCCGAGGTGAAGTGACAGGCCCGGTCACGGCGACCACCTGCGCCTTGTAGACCTCGCTCTGGCGCCATTGCTGGGTCAGCCACAAGCCACTCCAGAGCATACCCAGTAGCGTGCACGCGCCAATCAGTCGCCATTGCCCGGGGGCCATGGGAAGCCGCAGCCGCAGCTGACGTGCCGGGCTCAGGTCAAACAGGCTGGGCAAACGCTCCAGCGCGACCAGTCGGGGTGGCCAGGCGCCCTCGAACTGTTCGCGTTGCAGGCCCGGCCAAGGTGCCGGCAGGTTCGGCCCGAGCAAGGTCGGCCAAGCCAGCCAGTGCTGTCGGGACTGTTCGGTTACGCCCTTGAGCAACAACAGATCAGGGCTGCGCTGCCAGCACAGGGCCGTGCCTGCCGGTGTATCCGCCATCAACTGAAACTCGGCCCAGCAACGCTCCACGATTAGCCCCCACTCCGTACACTGGGCCAACCACTGGCCGAGCAGCGCCTGATCGACGCTGACCAGCTCCAGCTGATTGCCCTGGCGCGACACACAGCCACAACGGATGGACTCGGCGGGCTGCAGCAAACGCTCTTCAAGCAGCAGCGGCCACTCGTCACGCTTGAGCCCCGGTGGCGCCGCAAGCTGGCAATGGCTGCACTGGTTACCCGGCAGGATCAGCGCCACGCAAGCGCCGTCAGGGCTGGGTGGCGGCCCCTCGCCGGCTTCGCGCCTGCCGTCTGCCAGGCGCAGCCAGCTCCAGGGCGCGTGCCCAAGACCAGGCCGTAGCAGCAGCCAGTTGCTCGCGCGTGGAGATTGCCAGCGCTCAAGCCATTTCATCAGGGCGCCTCCGGCAGGGCGAAGGTACAGACATAAGGTGCTCCATCACGCTTGAACTCAAGCCGTATGCCGCGATCCGGGGCGGATCGCTCGGCAGAAGGAAAGGCCAGCCAGCGGCCCGAGTGAAAAAAGGAGAAGCTCGGCGCCGCAACCTGATCGAGCTGATCGCGTTCATGCCACTGCGGTTTCCCCACCGCATACAGGTCGGCGGAGGTTTCCAGCAGCAGGCGTTGGCCGCGGGGGTCGTAACTGAGGCGCTGGCGCTGCACGCGTGAACCGCCTTCAGCTTGCGGCCAGGCACTGCGGGCCACCCAGTGCAGTTGCAAGGCGGCGGGTTGCCAGTCCAGCCAATTGATTGCCAGAGGCAGGCGCTGCTCGTAGAGCTGACGCAACACCGTCGAGTCGAAACGCCGCTCCAGGGCAAGGCAAAAATTCAGTACCGGCGAGGCCTGGGCAGGTTGTTGCAGGCGTTCGCGCACGCCCACCCAGGCATTGACCAGCGCTGCCAGCAAGATCCCCAGCACGGCAGTCAGGGCCAGGGCCACCAGCAGTTCGAGCAAGGTCAGGCCCTGCTGGCGGCGCTTCATGGGCGCACCAGGAAGATGCGGTACTGGCCAAGGGGGTCGCGCCCGTCACGGTCGGCAAACAGACGCAACTCGCCACGGCGCAGGTTGCGCACGCCCGTGGAAGTCAGTTGCAGTTGCCAATGACAGAGGCCATCGCCCTGCTGCAATTGCCCGCCAACGCTGTTGTCCATCGGCCAGTACTGCTCGACGGCAAAACGCGCCTGTAGCTCGCGGGCGCAGAACACGCCCAGGCGGTGTTGCTGCACGCTCTGCTGCACCGCCAGGCGCTGGCGCAGCACCTGGCTGGTCATGATGGCCAAGGCTGCGGCAATCCCTAAGGCCACGGTCACCTCCAGCAGGGTGAAACCTCGCTGTGCGCGCCTCACAGCGGTGCCCTGTGCAACTGGCCGGCGCCGTTCCACTGCCAACGCTCGGCCCCCTCCGGCCAATGCCAGTTCAAGGCAGCACTGCGCGCAACACCGGAGGGGGTGAACACCAGGCGTGGCTCGCGGCTGGCTGGCCAGTCGGCTTGCAAAGCTGGCGGCCAGTTGCCCAAGGCAACGGGCTCGGCCTGCCAACGCTCATCGATCAGGCGGACAAATTCAGGACGGCTGCCATTCCATCGCAGGCCACGAATCTCCCCGCCATGCAGCGCCAGCTCCGCCTGCTGGCGACTGGCACTGGCCAGGCGCTCAAGGGCCTGGTGCACCGGCGCCTTGCCGCTGTCGAGCCAGGCAATGCTCAAGGTGCTCATCAGCCCGGCAATCAGCAGCACCACAAGCATTTCCAGCAGGGTAAAACCACGCTCGGCGCGCATGCCTAGAGTTCCCAGTTACCCAGGTCGGCATCGATGCCTTCGCCGCCCTCGACGCCATCGGCGCCCAGCGAGTATATGTCGATGCGCCCGTGCTGGCCGGGGGCACGGTACTGATACGCCGTGCCCCACGGGTCTTGCGGCAGGCGGCGGATATAACCGTCGGCGCGCCAGGCGCGTGGCAGCGGCTCTAGCGTCGGTTTGCTGACCAGCGCCGACAGGCCTTGCTCGGCCGACGGGAAACGCAGGTTGTCGAGGCGGTACATGTCCAGCGCCTGCTCCAGGGTCGACAGGTCGGCCATGACCTTCTGCTTCATGGCCTTGTCCTGGCTGCCGAGCACGCTGGGGGCGACCACGGCGATCAACAGGCCGATGATGAAGATCACCACCATGATTTCCATCAGGGTGAAACCGCGCTGACGCGCGCGTGGGCTGTGCATGGTCTTGCTCCTTTTCAAAGTGTCAGGCCCTGATTGAGCTGCATGATCGGCAACAGCACGGCGAGGACGATGAACAACACCACCGCGCCCATGACCAGAATCATCAGCGGTTCGAACAGCGCCATGGCGCTGTCCACCTGGCGGGCGAAGCCGCGCTCCTGGTTGTCGGCGACCCGTTCGAGCATGTCCGGTAGCGTGCCGCTGGCCTCGCCACTGGCGACCATGTTCAGCAGCAACGGCGGGAAGTGGCCGCTGGCATCCAGCGCCCGGTGCAAGCTGACCCCGCCTTGCACATCAGTGCTGACCCGTTGCAGGGCCAGGTGAATACGCCGGTTGTTGACCGTGGCTGTGGCCACTTGCAGGGCTTCAAGCAACGGCACGCCGCTGCCGGAAAGAATCGCCAGGCTGCGCGACAGGCGTGCGCTCTCCAGCACCGCCAGCAGGTTGCCGATCCGTGGCAGGCGCAGCAGCAGGTCGTCGCGGCGCATACGCCAGTGCGGGCGGCGCAACAGCCAGGCGCCGAGCAGGGCCGCCAGCGCCCCGCCGAGCAGCAACCACGGGCCGAGCAGCACCAGCAGGTCGCTGATGCCGATCAGCAGCGAGGTGATCCACGGCAGGCTCTGCCCCGAGTGGGCAAACTGTTCAGTGAGCTTGGGCACCACGAAAGTCATCAGGCCAACCACCACCGCCAGCGACACGCCCATCAGCACACAGGGGTAGATCAGTGCCGTACGTGCCTTGTGCTGCTGGCGCTGGACCTGCTCCAGGTGTTCGGCCAGCCGTTCCAGCACCTGGGCCAGGCGCCCGGAGCGCTCGCCAGCCTCGACCAGCGCGCAATACAAACCGGAAAACAAGCCCCCCTGGCGCGCCAGGCTGCGGGCCAAGCTCAGGCCTTCGGCGAGCGAACCGCGCACCGCCACCAGCAAATTGCGCAAGGCCGGCTCCACCAGTTGCCGCTCCAGGGTCGCCAGGGCATCCACCAGGGGAATGCCGGCGCCGGTCAGGGTCGCCAGTTGCCGGGTCAGTTCACACAACTGGGCGCGGTTGACGCGCTGGCGTCGCGGCTGGGCGTTGCCGGTTTCGTGGCGTTGCAACTGCCGGGTGAACAGCCCCTGCTCACGCAATAACTGGCGGGCATGGCGCTCGCTGTCGGCCTGGATACTGGCCTTGTGCGCCCGCCCGCTGAGGTCCACTGCCTGGTAGCGAAAGGTCGGCATGGCTCAGCCCTGCACCGCGCGCAGCACTTCGGCGAGGCTGGTGTCGCCGCGGCGCAGGCACTCGCTGGCCATGCCGGCCAGGCTCTGCCGGCGCCCAGCCAGGTGCTCGTGCATGGCCACTTCGCTGGCGCCGTCGTAGAGCAAGGCGATCAAGCCGGCGTCCAGTTCGATGAACTCATAAAGGCCGAGCCGACCACGATAGCCCGTGCCCTGGCACTGCTCGCAACCCACGCCATGAAATGTCTCACTCAACTCGGCCAGCTCCGGCCACAGCTGCCGCTCGGCCGCCTGTAAAGGTTGCGCTCGGGCACACTGGCACAGACGCCGGACCAGGCGCTGGGCCATGACCCCGCGCAGGCACGAGGCAATCAGGAACGGCTCGATGCCCATGTCGCGCAGACGCGTCACCGCGCCGACGGCGCTGTTGGTGTGCAGGGTCGAAAGTACCAGGTGGCCGGTAAGGCTGGCCTGCACGGCGATCTGCGCGGTCTCGCGGTCGCGGATCTCGCCGAGCATGATCACGTCCGGGTCCTGGCGCAGGATCGCCCGCAGGCCGGTGGCAAAGGTCAGCCCGGCGCGCGGGTTGATTGCGGTCTGGCCGATACCGGCGATGGCGTATTCGACCGGGTCCTCGACGGTGAGGATATTGCGGCTGCCGTCGTTGAGGCTGTTGAGGCTGGCGTAGAGGGTGGTGGTTTTACCCGAGCCGGTCGGCCCGGTGCTCAGGACGATGCCATTGGGCCGCGCCAGGCAAGCGCGCAAGCCCTGCTCCACGGCCTGCGGCATACCGAGGTTGGCCAGCGCCAGCAGGCTGGCCTGCTTGTCGAGCACGCGCATCACCACCCGCTCGCCATGGATGCCCGGCAGGGTCGACACCCGCACGTCCACTTCACGCCCCGCCGAGCGCAGGGTGATACGGCCATCCTGGGGCTGGCGCTTCTCGGCGATGTCCAGCCGGGCCATGACCTTGATCCGCGACACCAGCATCGCCGACAGCGCTCGCGGTGGGCGCAGCACTTCGCGCAAATGACCGTCGACGCGCAGGCGCACCACCAGGCTCTGCTCGAAGGTCTCGATATGAATGTCCGATGCCTGCAGGCGCAGGGCCTGGGCGAACAGGCCATTGATCAGGCGGATTACCGGCGCTTCGTCATCGCTTTCGAGCAGGTCTTCAATGCGCGGCATTTCGCTCATCAGGCCGTCGAGGTCGACCTGCTCGCCGATGCCTTCGATCAGCGCTGCGGTGGCGCCTTCGCCGGCCTGGTACAGCTGCCCCAGCTGGCTGTCGAAACTGGCGCTGTCCAGATGGCAGACCTCATCCGGCTGGCCCTGTACGCGCAGCAGTTCCTGCAATTGATCGCTGTCGGCATCACTGCGCAGCCACAGGCTCCAGCCAGTCGCCGAAGGCGCCACGGCAAGGCCGGCCTGGCGGGCCAGGCGATAGGGCAACAGTTCCATCACCAGACGCCCTCGTCCAGGCGCTGGCGGCTGGCCGGGAAGGCCTGCAACAGCTTGCCGTCGTCACTGATGGCCGGCAGCTTGAGGGCGGTGTCCTGTTGCAGGTTGCGGTACTTCTCGGTGCTCAGGCTGGCCAGGCTCGGACCGTCACGCAGGATGCGCGGGCGAATGAACACCATCAGGTTCTGTTTCACGCCCTGGTGCCCGGAGGAACTGAACAGCCGCCCCAGCCAGGGAATATCGCCGAGCAACGGCACCTTCTGTTTGCTCGACGTGACCTCGTCACTGATCAGACCGCCGAGGATCACCAGGCCGTTGTCCTCGACCATGACCTTGGTCTTGATCTCGCGCTTGTTGGTAATCACGTCGCTGGCCGAGGCGTTGTCGGCAATCGAGGAGACCTCCTGGACAATATCCAGGCGCACGGTGTTGTCGATGTTGATCTGTGGCTTGATGCGCAGCTTGACCCCGACCTCCTTGCGCTCGATGGTCTGGTAGGGGTTGGTGTTGTCCTGGGTCACGGAGCCGGTGACGAAGGGCACCTCCTGGCCGACCAGGATCGATGCCTCGGCGTTGTCCAGGGTCAGCAAGGTGGGGGTCGACAGCAGGTTGAAACCGCTTTTGCTTTTCAGCGCGTTGACCAGCACGGCGAAGTTGAAGCCGCCGCCGAAGTTGCCAAAGCCTGCGGTCAGGCCGTTGGTGCCGGACAGCAGCTTGCCCAGTGCGGCATTGTCCTTGGCTGCGGCGGCGCCAGCGATGGCGGCGATACTCGCGCCACCGGTGCCGAAATTGACCGTGCCGGCACCGAACTTCTCATCGGCGAACAGCCACTGCACGCCCAGCTCTTCGGCGCGTGAATCCGAGACTTCGGCAATGATCGCCTCGACCACCACCTGCGCCCGGCGCACATCCAGTTGCTCGACGATGTTGCGATAGGCCGCCAGCTCACTGTCGGGGCCGACCATGACCACGGCGTTGGTGCCTTCTTCGTACTCCAGGCGGATACCCGAGCTGCTCACCGGCGGCGGCGCCTTGTCATCCTTGCCGCCTTCGCCCGTTCCGGCTGGCAGGCTGTCCTGGCTGAGGCTACGCAGCACCTTGACCACTTCGCTGGCGTTGGCGTGGCGCAGGTAGATCACCTGGGTGTTGGAACTGCGCAGGTTATCGCCGGGGCGATCCAGTTGCGCGAGCAAGGCCCGCACCCGCTCACGGCTGTCGGCACTGCCGCGCACCAGCAAGGCATTGCTGCGCGGATCGGCCACCACCTGGGCGCTGTCGGCGCCCTGCTCGCGGGCCAGCAACTGGCTGATCAACTTGCTGGTGTCGTTGGCGCTGGCATGTTGCAGCGGCATCACCTGCATCGGCTCGTCACTGACCTGGTCGAGCTGCAGCAACAGGCTGTCGATGCGCTCCAGGTTGCTGCGCCAGTCGGTGATCACCAACAGGTTGGCCGCCGGATACGGAGTGATCACCCCGACCCGTGGATCGATCAGCGGCTTGAGAATCCCCAGCACTTGCTCGCTGGCGGCATTGCGCACATTGAACACCCGGGTGGCGACACCGTCGCTGCCTTGCGCCGATTTGCCCGCGCGCTCCACCGGTACCGGCTCAAGCCGTGCAGCCTGGTCGGGGACGATCTTGACGCTGCCGTTGGGCAGGTCGACGGCGGCAAAACCCTGGGCCCGCAGCTGGGCCAGGAAGATGTCGTAGATCGCTTCGCTGTCGTGACGATCGACGGTGCGCACAGTGACCTTGCCCTTGACCCGCGGATCGACGATGAAGGTGGTGCCGGTGATCTGCGAAACACTGTCGATGAACTCGCTCAGTTCGGTGTCGACGAAATTGACTTCGTACAACGGCGTCTCGTTGTCATCCAGCGCCACCGGCTCTTCGGCCCATGCCAGGTTGAGGCCCAGGCTCAGCACACTGGCCAGGCAGAGTCTTGCGATCATCATTCATCCTTGGCGCTTGAAGCCGGTCACGGCGGGCCGTGGCGGCCAGGGCAGGCGTTCGCGCCGCCCCTGGTTGTCGAAAATCAGGCCCTGGTCGTCGATGCTCTCAAGGACAATGCCCGGGGCCAGGCGCTGGCCACGGCGCACGGTGCGCGTGGCCTGGCCGTAACGCAGCACCACCACGGTGGCGCTCAGCGGCACGGCCCTGAGACCGCCCAGGTACTGCAGCGGTAAACGGGTCAGCGGCACGCCGCCGCTGTCGGCCTCGGCCTGCCAGTGGCCGAGCATCAGGCCCGGCAATGGCGTAGCGTCCTGTACCTGGGCCACTGCCGGCACAGGTGCCCGGCTGAGCTGCAGCACGCACTGGGCGGCGAGCCAGGCGGCCAGGGTCAGCAGTGCGCCGCTGAACAGGCGCGAGGCGCTGGTCACGCGTTCAACTCACGCGGATGCCAGCCGGGATGGCCCTGGACATAGCGCAGCTGCGGCAATTGCAATGCCGGCAGTTGCCAGTCGGCTGGCTGTTTCGACAGCCAGGCTTCGACCCGTTGCCACAGTGGCTCGCCGCTGCTGGAGGCGTACTGCAGGCCGAAGGTGCGGCACTGTCCTTGCACTTCGCTGAAACCGGACACGCGCTTGCCGCTCGGGCTGTAACTGAGCTGCCAGGGCTGGCCCAGCCAGCGCGGCAGGTCCTGGCTGTTGTCGAGTAACAGCGGGTCGCCAAACAGTTGCTCGGCGGCGTTTTCCAATACCTGTTCGACTTGCCGGGCGGGCGCTTCGACCACCGGCGCCGGGTAGCTGCCGGTCAGGCTGATCAGGTGTTCGCGAGTGATGGCCTGGCCGGCGGCCAGGGGGCTGTCGTAACGCAGGCCTGGCAACAGCACCGGGTAGTCGCTGTCGGCCGACAGCGCTTGATGCAGCAGGCGGTCCCAACTGCCGCCACGCGTATCGCGGCGCCACAGTGCCTGCGGTGCCCGGGCCAGGGGTTGATCGAGCCAGGCGGCGTGACCGGCGCGTTGCTGCGCCAACAGCCCACGCAACTGCGCGGCACGGGCCTGGGCGGTGGGCGTCAGGCTGCTGTCGAAAGCTGGGTGAAAGTGAGCGCTGAACTGCCATTGCCCGCCAGCGCGTTGGCAGCGAACTTGAAAGGCGCCGCTGGCCCGGCTGCCGGCAAACAGCACCGGCACCCGCTTGCCACTGGCTTGCAGCACGCTGACCGGTTCGGGCCAGAAGTCCTGGCCACGGGCGCAGAGCAACAGGTCGGCGTCGCTCAAACGCTCGGCCAGCCACAAGCCCGGGCCGGTGCCGACGTCGGCCAGGGCGATCACCAGCTCGGCTTGGCCGCGGGCCTGCTCGAAGGCCGGCAACAGCGATTGGTACCACTGTTTGAGCGAGGCTTTCTGGTCCTGGGCATAGGGGTCGGTGATGCCGACCACTGCAACCCGTACCCCGCCACGGCGAATGACCGTAAACGGTGTAACACCCAGCGCAGCGGACTGCTCCGGGGCAAGACCTGCGCCCAGCACAGCCTGCCCATATTGCCGATAAAGCCCGCTGCAACGCTGCGGCCAGAGCACCCGCTCATCGCTGCTGACGCGCACGTCGCTGGCCAGCAATTGGCTGCCTTCAACACCACTGCCACCCTGGGTCAGGTAGGCCAGGCCACTGCCGTTCCAGCCCTGGCCGTTCTCCAGGGTCAGGCAGTTCTCGGCCCCGGCGGTTTGGCGCAGTTGCTCCAGCACAGCCGCCAGCACCGCATAGCCACCGGTGCGCACGCCATCGGCCAGGCTGGCATCGAGCAACGGGTTGAGTTCGGCTCGCGCCTGGCGGGCGCTGGCGCCGGTCATCCAGGGTGCCTGGCCCAGGTGGGTCACCGGCCCCAGGCGCGTGGCCGGGACCACCGGTTTGCCCGCCTGGCGGGCGTCGAGGGTGTCGGCGAAATACAGCACATCCAGCCAAGCATCGTTGCCGGTCGACGTCCCGCCCAGACCCGCACAGGCCGTGAGCAGCGGCGCCGTAGCGCCAACGCCAATCCAGTTCAACACTTCCCGTCTGTGCATGTTCAGCCTGTCCCGTCGCCTTCGCGCTTGTTGGTTGTCGGGCCGGGATATTGGGGCGCCTGGATTACAGTTTGATGGCAGTTAATCGACAGCCCAGGCAAAACCTCAGGCAAATCAGGTGGTAACTATTTATTTCTTCAACGCCTTTTAACAAAACTGCCAATCAATCATCACACTTGCTCACTAAAGTCCCGGTTTCTTTCACGCCGCATCATTGAACAAAAGGAACTGAACTGATGAGTCGAGACACCGGCGACAACCTGAACCGCAACCCAAGTGGCAACCTGCCCATGGACAGCGTTCTGGAGTCTTACCTGAGCCGCCGCAGCGTGGTACGCGGTGGCCTGGGCGCCGCGATCGCGATGATTGCCGGGACTGGCCTGACGGGCTGCTTTGACAGCAGTGATTCGGATGACGACGATCCGGTGGTCGAGCCGCCAACCCCGCCGAAACTGAAACTGGGCTTTACCTCCATCCCCGGCTCGCGCACCGACGCCTGCGTGGTCGCCGCCGGTTACACCGCCTATGTCCTGGCGCCCTGGGGCACACCGCTGAACACCAGCGCCAACCCGTGGAAAGCCGACGGCAGCAACACCGCCGCCGACCAGGCCAACTCGGTGGGCATGCACCATGACGGCATGCATTTCTTCCCCATCAACGGCAGCTCCGAAGACGGCCTGCTGGCGATCAACCACGAGTACATCGACGCCGACGCCCTGCACCCCAACGGCCCGACCAGCGACGGCAGCGGCAAGCGGCCGGTCGAGGAAGTACGCAAGGAGATCAACGCCCACGGCGCCGGGGTGATCCGCCTGAAGAAAGTCAGCGGCCGCTGGCAGGTGGTCGACAATGACCCACTGAACCGCCGCTTCACCACCGCCACGGTGATGAACATCGCCGGCCCCCTGCGCGGCAGCGACCACGTCAAGACGCGCTTCTCGAAGAACGGCACCCAGGCCCGCGGCACCAACAACAACTGCGGCAACGGCTACACCCCGTGGGGTACCTACCTGACCTGCGAAGAGAACTGGCCGGGGATTTTCGTCAACACCAGCACCACCCTGCCGGCCGACCAGAAGCGCATCGGCGTAAGCACCAAGGCCGGTAACTACAAGTGGGAAAGCGTGGCGGGCGATCCGACCGAAGTGGATGGCGAATTCAGCCGCTTCAACGTCACCCCAAGCGGCGCCAGCGCCACCGACGACTTCCGTAACGAAGCCAGCACCTACGGCTACATTGTCGAGATCGACCCGTACAACGCCAGCACCCTGGCGGTGAAGCGCACCGCGCTCGGCCGTTTCCGCCACGAGGGCTGCTGCCCGGGCCTGCCGGTAGTGGGCAAGCCGCTGGTCTGGTACATGGGCGACGACTCGAACAACGAATACCTGTACAAGTTCGTCTCCACCGCGCTGTGGGAAGCGGCCGATGCCAACCCGGCCGACCGCCTAGCCACCGGCAACAAGTACATGGACCAGGGCAAGCTGTATGTCGCCCGTTTCAATGCCGACGGCTCGGGAGTGTGGTTGCTGCTCGACGTCAATACCCCGACCAGCAGCGGCAAGACCCTGGGTTCGATCTACGGCGACCTGCCGGGCATCATCCTCAACACCCGCGGCGCTGCCGACGCGCTGGGCGCAACGCCGATGGACCGCCCGGAATGGACCACGGTCAACCCGCTCAATGGCGACGTCTACCTGACCCTGACCAACAACAGCGCGCGCACCGCCGCCAAGGTCGATGCCGCCAACCCGCGCGGGCCGAACCGCCATGGTCATATCATCCGCTGGCACGACAGCGACAATCATTTGAGTTTCACCTGGGACATCTTCGTGTTTGGTGCCAACGCCGCCGGTACCGCCGACATCAACCGCTCGGGCCTGACCGAACTCAACCAGTTCGCCAGCCCCGACGGCATGAGTTTCGATAGCCGCGGCATCCTCTGGTTCCAGACCGACAACGGTGAAAAAACCCTGACCGACTACACCAACGACCAGATGCTGGCGGTGATCCCTACCGACCTGGTGAATGCCGCTGGCAAGCAGGTCCCGGTCAACGCCCAGAACCAGGTCGACCTGCGTCGCTTCTTCGTCGGTCCCAACGGCTGCGAAGTCACCGGCATTGCCTTCACGCCGGACAACAAGTCGATCTTCGTCAACATCCAGCACCCGGACAACTGGCCGTCCACCGATGTTGCCACCACCGTTACCCCGGCCGGCACCAAGGTGCGCCCACGGGCATCGACCGTGGTGATCCAGCGTGCCGATGGCGGTGAGATCGGCGTGTAACCCCAGAGCGGGTAACCTAAGCGTTGCGCAGCGCAGCCCTTACCAGGGCTGCGCTGCGCGGCTGATCACCTGCACCTGCTGGGCCGGCACCCGCGCGTGCCATTGCACGATCCCTCGTGCCCGCAGCTGAAACTCGCTGCGCATCTTCTGCCCGTCCTGTTCTAACTCCAGTTGCAGGGCAAAATCACCGCTGTTGAGCAACAAGCCCTCGCTCAGGCGCGCAAACATCGCATCGTCCATGGCACCCAGTGCCTGACGCAACGCACCCGCATCGTGATAACCACCAGCGGGCCGGCCGGTGATGATCCGGGTCAGCAGCGAACGCGACACCTCCCCTTCGTACAGCGCTTCGAGCAACGGTAGCTGCTCCAGGCTCAAGGCATTGGCATTCAGTCGCCAGCCGCTGGTCTGCGGCAGCGCGCACAACTGTGGATAGCGTTGCTGGCGCTGGGCGTCGGGCTCGAGCAGCAGGTTCAGTTCACTCATGTCGACCATCATCTGGTTGGCCGCAAGGCGCGCAGGTGACTGGCGCAGGTACTGATCACTTTCAGCGCCATTGAGACGGGTCTGGCCATCGCTGTCGATCCAGTCCGCGAGGGCATCGGTCAATCGTTGAGCAGCCATGTCATCGCCAAGCAGGTAGCGCAATTGCCGTGCGGCACGTTCACCCTCTTCGCCAATCAGCGTGTTGACGTTGAAGCAGGTATGCAAGTCGCGGATGCGCAAGGCCGCCGAGCCGCCGGCAAAGGCATAGGCCAACGGCTGCCCGCGCAGCGCCTGCCAGAACAACGGGCTGGCGCGCCAGGCCGGGTCTTTCAGGGCCTGTTCGGCAAAAGCCAGGCCGGCGCTTTCCATCGCCCTTGCCTGCACCCGCTGTTGCACCAGGCGCACGCTGTCGATCTGCTGGCGACCGTCCTGCACCAACCAGGTCAAACCACCGGCGAGCATCGCCAGCACCACCAGCACCATCAACAGCGCCGCCCCTTGTTGCCGTTTCGCACCCATGAACTGCCCATCCGAACCCATGAGGCATCAGTCAACACAACCGATGTTGCAGACACATGGCAATAACCGTTGCACGTCACTTTTACGTCATAAAGCGCAGGCAGGATAAGGCCTTCTTTTTCATGAGCTTGGAGCGTTTTTCATGGGTGGTATCGGGATCTGGCAGTTGCTCATCGTGTTGATGATCGTGTTCATGCTGTTCGGCACCAAGCGCCTCAAGGGCCTGGGGGCGGATGTCGGCGATGCGATCCAGGGCTTTCGCAAATCCATGGGTAACGGGCCGGCCGAGGACGATGCCCTAAGCCAGGTCAAACCCCAGGCGCCGCTGCAGGCCGACAGCGTGCAGCAAGCGGAACACCAGCGCTGATGTTCGAAGTCGGTTTTACCGAACTGCTGCTGGTGGGCATCGTCGCCCTGCTGGTGCTCGGCCCCGAGCGCCTGCCGGCGGCGGCCCGCACCTTGGGCCGCGGCCTGGGTCAGGCCAAACGCGCCATGGCGTCGATCAAGGCACAGGTGGACCGCGAACTGGACACCCAGGCCTTGAGCCAGGAACTCGATGCCGTGGCGTTGCAGCGCCTTGAGCAGGACCTGCGCCGCGGCGTCAGCCTGCAGCCGGACAACAGCCCAACCAGCGGAACGCCCTGATGAACACAGCAACCGACGCCCCCGGCATGCCGCTCACCGCTCACCTGCGCGAACTGCGCAGGCGCCTGGTGCGCTGCCTGCTGGCCATCGCCGTGGTTTTCCTCGGCCTGTTCCCGTTTGCCCAGACACTGTACACCCAGGTCTCGGAGCCGCTGCGCCGCTACCTGCCCGAAGGTGCGAGCATGATCGCCACCAGCGTCACCTCGCCGTTTCTCGCGCCGTTCAAGCTGACCCTGATGGCGGCGCTGTTCGTGGCCATGCCGGTGCTGTTGCACCAGGCCTGGAGCTTCATCGCCCCGGCCATGTACCGCCAGGAAAAGCGCATCGCCCTGCCGCTGCTGGTGTCGAGCATTGTGCTGTTCTACTCGGGCATGGCCTTCGCCTTCTTCGTGGTCTTCCCGATGATGTTCGGCTTCTTTGCCAGCGTCACCCCCGATGGCGTGGCGATGATGACCGACATCGGCCTGTACCTGGACTTCATCCTCGCCCTGTTCCTGGCCTTTGGCCTGGCGTTCGAAATCCCGGTGGCGACGTTCATCATCGTCTGGGCCGGGGTCACCGACGTCGCCAGCCTGCGCAAGAGCCGCCCCTATGTGATCGTCGGCTGCTTTGTGGTCGGCATGCTCCTGACCCCGCCGGACGTGTTCTCGCAGACCCTGCTGGCGGTGCCGATGTGGATCTTGTTTGAGGTCGGTTTGCTGGCCTGTGCAGCGGTTGGGCGAAAAGAGGACCATACGATGGCGGTCGGCGCTAACGCCTTAAATGAACCTGGCAAGTAAAGAAAAAATCGGCATACTCGAGAAATCTGAAGATTTTCATGGGCCAGTGAAGAAAATCCTGACCTCTGAAACCGAAAAGCAGGATTTCCGATATGCAAGCGGTTGGCTATGCCCATCTTCACCAGCAGTTTCAACTGACGGTAGTACCGCTGCAGCTACCGGCTGTCGTTCAACCGGTTACGCGTATCCAACCAATCGGCAACACCTTGGCCGTGCCCCCCGCCATTGCGCCTGCGGCCGACGACTTGCTGGGTCATACGCTGTTTGCCCTGAAGCACGAAGGGATCAACCTTGCGGTATTGGCCCAGGCGTTGCCCCGGATCCCCGCCGAAGCATTCGAAGATGTCCTGCGCTCCACGCCTAACGGGATATACATCCGTAAGGCCTGCTATCTACGCGAGGTGTTCTCTGGCGAGTCGCTGAGACAGAGAGCCCCTGTTCGTGGCCCTTTCGTGGGCCTTTTCGATCCTGAACGCTACATCACCAAGCCGGGGGAGCGAAGCTCCAAGTGGCGGGTCGAGTTCAATGGCCTCGGCTCACTGGCTTACTGCGCCACAGTCGAACGTACGCCGCAAATCAAAGCCCTGCTCGACTATGACATTCCAGCACGCGCCAGGGCGTTCATGCAGTCGCTGCCGCCAATCATGATGGACCGCGCCATCAACTGGGCGTACTTGCACGAAACCAAGGATTCTTTCGCGATCGAGAGGGAAGCGCCAAGTGAGGACAAATCCCGCAAGTTCATACAGTTGCTTCGCCAGGCCCACGAGCGTCAGCCGCTAACCGAGGAGTATCTGGTTGCCTTGCAGAACGCCACGCTTAGCAACCCTTATGACATGGCTGCCGCGTTCAGGCATGAACAGAACCACCTTGCCGGAGCCATGCAAGGCGCTGCGGGTGTGACCTACGTCCCTCCCCCGCCGGCGCTCTGCCGGGAGCTGATGGAATCATTGATGCACTTTGCCAATGAAGATGCAGCCCACACCGATCCACTGGTGGCAGCCGGGATCATCTCTTTCGGCTTTGTCCTCCTCCATCCCTTCATGGATGGTAACGGTCGGCTTTCTCGCTTCCTGATCCATCAGACACTGTGCCGAGCCGGGGCTCTGGACAACGGCCTGTTGCTTCCCGTGTCGGTTGCCATGAAACGGGACGAACGAGGCTATCTGCAAGCACTGCAAAGCTTCTCCCGACCAGTGAGGGATTTCTGGGATGTCCAGTGGATTGACTTCGGGCAGTTGAGCTTCCAGTTCCGTGGCGATGCGGCCGTTTACCGCTACTGGGATGCGACGCCTTGCGTGACCTTCACCATCGCAATGGCCAAGCACGCCCTTGAAGTTGAACTGCGCGAAGAAACGACCTTCCTGGCCTGTTTCGATAGCGTTTACAAAGCCGTCGACGAGCAATTTGACGTACGCGGCAGTGAGCTTTCGAGTCTGGTCATGATGTGCCTGACCAATGGCGGTGTTGTGTCCAGGCACAGGCGTAAACAGTATCAATACACGGTTCCCGCCCACGTCTTCGACTTTATCGAACAGGCGGCACGACAGGCACTGGCTGCCCAGCAGTCTGCGGTTGAGTCGGTCGAAGACGACGCAAAATGAGACGGGCTGACAAGTGGTATTGACGTGGTATGCAAGTGGTATTAAATTTTCAATACCACTCGCTACCTGAAGCCACCGCCATGACTCCGTTGACCGCCCTGCGTCCCGACGACACCCTGGCCACCCCCTTGTACCTTCAGTTGGCGCGCAACCTTGAACAGGCCATTCATGCCGGGCAATGGAAAGCCGAACAGGCATTGCCTTCGGAAAGAAGCCTGAGCGAAGCTCTGGACATCTCCCGGGTAACCGCACGCAAGGCCCTGGAAGTGCTGCTCGAACAAGGCCTGATCCGCCGCATCCAGGGCTCTGGTACGTTCATCACTCCGCGCCTGGAACAACCGCTCTCGCGCCTGTCGAGCTTCAGTGAAATGCTGCGCCTGAAGGGCTTCACGCCCAGCTCGCAGTGGCTGGAGCGCAGCGTCGACGCGCCGTCGGCCGATGAGCTGGTGCGCCTGGGCCTGTCGCCCAGCGAACAGGTGGTGCACCTCAAGCGCCTGCGCAAGGCCGATGACATTGTCATGGCCGTCGAGTACAGCACCCTGCCCGCCCGCTTGCTGGGCAACCCTGAAGCCATCGGCGATTCGCTGTATCAATACCTCGACCAGATCGGCAAACCGGTGGTGCGTGCCCTGCAACATATTCGCGCGATCAACGCCAGCGCCGAGCTGGCCGCGCGGGTCGGCATCCAGCCCGGTACCGCCATGCTGCTGATGACCCGGGTCGGCTACCTCGACGACAACACCCCCATCGAACTGACCGACACCTACTGTCGCGACGACTACTACGACTTTGTCGCCGAGCTGCGACGCTAGCGGAGCCCCCATGAGCGAACACAACATACTCACCCCGACGGGCTGGGTACGCGGACGCCTGTTGCTGCGCGACGGCCGCGTCGCCGCCATCGACGGCCAGCCGTGCGACCCGCAGAGCAACGATTTGCCCTACCTGCTGCCCGGTTTCATCGACCTGCACGTGCACGGTGGCGGTGGCAGTGACGTCATGGAAGGCGCCAAGGCTTTTGCCACCATCGCCCGTACCCACGTCCGGTTCGGCACCACATCGCTGCTGGCCACCACCATGACCGCGCCGAAGGAAGAACTGACCCAGGTGCTCGGCGAACTCGGCGCCTACGCCCGCCAGCCGCGCAGCAACGGCGCGCGGGTGTTGGGTGTGCACCTCGAAGGACCGTACATCAACCCGGGCAAGCTCGGCGCGCAGCCGAACTTCGCTCACTTGGGGTTGCTTGAGGAAGTTGAGACCTACCTGGCCCTGGCGCCAATCAAGGTGATCACTATAGCCCCGGAAGTCGCTGGCCACCTGCCGTTGATCCGTGCCTTGAGCGAACGCGGCGTGCGCCTGCAGATCGGCCATACCCTGGGCAGCTACGAAGAAGGCGTGGCGGCCCTTGAAGCTGGCGCTACAAGCTTTACCCACCTGTACAACGCCATGAGCCCGCTGCACCACCGCGAGCCGGGCATCGTCGGTGCGGCCCTGGCCCATGCGCGCTTTGCCGAGCTGATCCCCGACCTGCTGCATGTACACCCCGGCGCCATCCGCGTGGCCCTGCGCTCGATCCCCTGCCTGTACTGCGTGACCGATTCCACCGCTGCGGCGGGCATGCCCGATGGCGAGTACAAGCTTGGCAGCCACACCGTGACCAAGTGCCTGGGCGGCGTGCGCCTGCCCGACGGCACCCTGGCCGGCAGCACCCTGACCATGGACCAGGCCCTGCGCAATCTGGTGAAGATCGGCCTGCCGCTGGCCGAAGCCTCCCAGCGCCTGTCGCAGTTCCCCGCCGACTACCTCGGCCTGCAAGCGCGCGGGCGCCTGCAACCCGGCAGCTGGGCCGACGCCGTGAGCCTGGATCGCAACCTCAACCTGATCGGCGTAATGGTCGAAGGAGAACACCTTGAGCTCTAAGATGCTTGCCGAGGCCCTGGCCTCAGCCGCCGTTGTGCAGACCCAGTTGCAGCGCTGCGATGCGCGCATCGCCAGCGTTGCTGAGCACCTGCGCAGCCTTGCGCCGCAGGTGGCCTTGACGGTCGCCCGTGGCAGCTCGGATCACGCCGCCAGCTATTTTGCCTACCTGACCATGCAGCAGCTTGGCCTGCCGGTGGCCTCGCTGCCGATGTCGGTGGTGACCCTGCAGAACTCGCCCCTGCAGGTGCGCGGCCAGGTGGCCCTGGGCTTTTCCCAGTCGGGCCAGAGCCCGGACCTGGTCAACAGCCTGCACACCCTGCGCGAACGCGGTGCCACCAGTGTAGCCCTGGTCAATGCCGAGGATTCGCCGCTGGAACGTGTGTGTGAGTACAGCCTGCCGCTGAGCGCCGGCCCTGAGCTGAGCGTAGCCGCGACCAAGAGCTTTATCGCCACCCTCAGCGCCAGCGCCCGCCTGATCGCCCACTGGCAGCAAGACCCGGCGCTGCTCGAGGCCGGCCTCGCCCTGCCCGGGCAACTGCGCGAAGCCGCGGCCCAGGACTGGAGCCTGGCCATCGAACAACTGCGCGATTGCCAGCGGCTGATGGTCATCGGTCGTGGCGCCGGCTTTGCCATCGCCCAGGAAGCGGCGCTCAAGTTCAAGGAAACCTCGGCGATCCAGGCCGAAGCCTTCAGCAGTGCCGAAGTGCGTCACGGCCCGATGGCGCTGATCGATGCTCACTATCCGTTGCTGGTGCTGGCGCCCCGTGGCGTGGAGCAGGCAGGCCTCTTGCAACTGGCCGAAGACATGCGCCAGCGCGGCGCCAAGGTGCTGCTGGCCGCGCCGGCGGACATCCCCCAGCGCAACCTGACCTTAAGCTGCGCCGCCCACCCTGGCCTCGACCCGCTGCTGGCGATCCAGAGCTTCTACGTCATGGCCGCAGGCCTTGCCCGGGCGCGTGGCATGGACCCGGATCAGCCCCGCCACCTGAGCAAAGTGACCCGTACTCACTGAGGCACCGAGGACTTTACGCATGCCCAACAACAAGAACGTTACCCTCCATGCGCCCCTCGAAGGTCCGCTGTTGCCGCTGGAGCAGGTCCCCGACCCGGTGTTCGCCGGCGGTACCCTGGGCAACGGCATCGCCATCGACCCGCTCAACGACTGCCTGCAGGCGCCCTGCGCCGGCACCGTCATCCACCTGGCGAAAACCCTGCACGCGCTGACCTTGCGTGCCGACAACGGAGCCGAGATCCTCCTGCACATCGGCCTTGATACCGTGCAGTTACAGGGCCGTGGCTTCGACGCACTGGTAGCCAACGGCGAGCGGGTCGAACGCGGCCAGCCGCTGATTCGCTTTGATCTGGACCTGGTCGCGCAACACAGCACCAGCCTGATCACCGTGATGATCTTAAGCAACAGCAGCGACTACCGCTTGCTGCCCCGCACGACCCGCTCGGTGGCCCTGGGGGCGCCGCTGCTGGATGTCATCCCCAATGCTGGCGTCGGCACCGTCAACGCTGCCAGTAAAGGTGAGACCGTGCGCGGCAGCGCCAAGGTCGGCCACCATGGCGGTCTGCATGCGCGCCCGGCGGCATTGCTGCGCCAGACTGCCCAGGGTTTCGTCAGCCACGCCGAACTGCACTTCAATGGCCAGGTCGCCGCGCTCAACAGCCTGGTAGCAATCATGGGCCTGGGAGTGGGCGAGCAGGATGAAGTCGACATTGTCTGCAGCGGTGCCGACAGCGCCGCAGCCTTGCAAGCCTTGCTGACGGCGGTCGCCACAGCGACCGCCGGTGAACACCATGCCGGCCCGGCCGTCAGCGTTCAGGCCCAGCCCGTCGCCAATCTGGAGCCCGGCATCCTCAATGGTGTGTGCGCCTCACCAGGCCTTGCCAGCGGCCCGCTGGCGCGCCTGGACGCCATTCGCCTGCCCGAAGACTCAGGCGGCCATCAACCCGGCCCGCAACATCAGGCCCTGGACGCCGCACTGGCCAGGGTCAAGGCCGCCATTGATGCTGACCTGCAGCACTTGCAACAGGGCGATGCCGCCGCCATTTTCGAAGCGCACCTGGCACTGCTCGACGATCCGTCGCTACTCGACGCTGCACGCCAGCGCATCGACCAGGGTATCGCCGCCAGCCACGCCTGGAGCCAGGCCATCGATGCCCAGTGCGCAATCCTCAAGGCCCTCAACAAGCCGCTGCTGGCCGAGCGCGCCAACGACCTGCAGGATCTTCAGCAACGGGTACTGCGCGCCCTGCTCGGCGAAACCCGCGAGCTCGACCTGCCGCCCTCGGCGATTGTCGCCGCCCATGAACTGACGCCCTCGGACCTGCTGCTGCTCGACAAGCATGCGGTGGCCGGGCTGTGCATGGTTGCCGGTGGCGCCACCTCGCATGTCGCCATCCTCGCCCGCGCCCGCGGCCTGCCCTGCCTGGTTGCCCTGGGCCCGGAACTGATGAACCTGCAAGCAGGCCAGGTGCTGGTCGTGGATGCTGAACACGCCCGGCTGGAGACTACACCAGATGCCGAGCGCCTGGCCCAGGTCGCCCAGCAACGCCAGCAGCAACAGCAACGCCGGCAACAACAGCAAGCTGCCGCCCAAGGCAGCGCCCAAACCCGTGACGGACGTTTGATCGAAGTCGCCGCCAATGTCGCCTCGGCTGCCGAGGCCGCCCAGGCATTGGCCCTGGGCGCCAACGGCATCGGCCTGTTGCGCACCGAATTCCTCTTTGTCGACCGTCACACCGCCCCGGATGAACAGGAACAGCGTGGCGCTTACCAGGCGGTGCTGGATGCCATGGGCGATCGCCCGGTGATCATCCGCACCATCGATGTCGGCGGCGACAAACAACTGGATTACCTGCCGCTGCCCCATGAAGCCAACCCGGTGCTGGGCTTGCGCGGCATTCGCCTGGGTCAACTGCGCCCGGAGTTGCTCGACCTGCAATTGCGTGCCCTGCTGCAAGTCAGCCCGCAGCGACGCTGCCGGATCATGCTGCCGATGGTCAGTGAGGTCGATGAGCTGCTGGATATCCGCCAGCGCCTGGACCGGCTGGCCAGCGAACTGGGCATCAGCCAGCGCGCCGAACTTGGGGTGATGATCGAAGTACCGGCCGCCGCCCTGCTCGCCGAGCGCCTGGCCGAGCACGCCGACTTCTTCTCCATCGGCACCAACGACCTGTCCCAGTACACCCTGGCCATGGACCGCGACCACGCGGGCCTGGCGGCGCGCGTCGATGCCCTGCACCCGGCGCTGCTGCACCTGATCGACCTGACCTGCCAGGGCGCCGCCCGCCATGGCCGTTGGGTCGGCGTGTGCGGCGCGTTGGCGTCGGACCCGCTGGCCACTTCGGTGCTGGTCGGCCTCGGGGTCAGCGAGCTGTCGGTCAGCGCCCCGCAGGTTGGCGAGATCAAGGAGCGCGTGCGCCAGCTCGACAGCAGCGAATGCCGTGCCTTCAGCCAGCAACTGCTGGGCCTGTCCAGCGCCCGTGCGGTGCGCCAGGCCTGCCACGATTTCGCCACACGCCCATTACACCCCCGCCACTCCCCACTCAGCACAGAACAATAACCGGAGCGCACCATGTACCAGCACTTCATCCAGGGCCTGCAACGGCTCGGCCGCGCCCTCATGCTGCCCATCGCCATCCTGCCGATTGCCGGCCTGCTGCTGCGCCTGGGCGACACCGACCTGTTGAACATCGCCCTGATCCACGATGCCGGCAACGCGATCTTCGCCAACCTGGCGCTGATTTTCGCTATCGGCATCGCCGTCGGCTTTGCCCGCGACAACAACGGTACGGCGGGCCTGGCCGGGGCCATCGGCTACCTGGTGCTGGTGTCGACCCTCAAGGTGATCGACCCGAACATCGACATGGGCATGCTCGCGGGGATTATCGTAGGCCTGCTCGGCGGCGCGCTGTACAACCGTTTCAAGGACATCAAGCTGCCCGAGTACCTGGCCTTCTTCGGTGGCCGGCGTTTCGTGCCGATTGCCACCGGCCTTTCAGCGGTTGGCCTGGGCTTGCTGTTCGGCTTGATCTGGCCACCGCTGCAGAACGGCATCAACAGCCTGGGCCAGCTGCTGCTCGACAGCGGTAGCATCGGCGCGTTCTTCTTTGGCGTGCTTAACCGCCTGCTGATCGTCACCGGCCTGCACCATATCCTCAACAATCTGGTGTGGTTCGTCTTCGGTAGTTTCGAGGGTGCCAATGGCCTGACGGTGACCGGCGACATCAGCCGCTATTTCGCCGGTGATCCCCGGGCCGGCCAGTTCCTGGCCGGGATGTTCCCGATGATGATCTTCGGCCTGCCCGCTGCGTGCCTGGCCATGTACCGCCATGCCCTGCCGGCGCGGCGCAAGCTGATCGGTGGGATCCTGCTATCGATGGCCCTGACCTCGGCATTGACCGGGGTCACCGAGCCTGTCGAGTTCGCCTTCATGTTCCTCGCGCCGATGCTCTACCTGATCCACGCCGTGCTCACCGGCCTTTCCATGGCCCTGTGCGACCTGCTCAACATCCGCCTGGGCTTTACCTTCTCCGGTGGCGCCATCGACATGGCCCTGGGCTGGGGCCGTTCAACCAATGGCTGGATGGTGTTCCCGGTAGGGCTTTTGTATGCGCTGGTGTACTACTTCGTTTTCGACTTCTGTATCCGCCGCTTCGATCTGAAAACCCCGGGTCGTGAAGATCAGCCCAGCGAAGAAGCGCCGGCCCAGGACAATAGCGCGCCACGCGGCAAGCGCTACATCGATGCCCTTGGCGGCGCCGCTAACCTGCTCTCGGTGGACGCCTGCACCACCCGTCTGCGCCTGCTGCTTAACGACCGTAGCCTGGCTCAGGATGCCGCGCTGAAAACCCTCGGCGCCATGGCCGTAGTGCGGCCAGGTTCCGGTGGCAGCCTGCAGGTGGTGGTCGGGCCGCTGGCCGATACCATTGCCGACGAAATTCGCAACCAGCTGCCGCATGCCCTGGCGAACGCTGTTGAGCAGCCACAAGCAAAAATCGAGGCCACAGAAACCATGGCCGCTGACGATTGGCTCAGCGCCCTGGGCGGCAAGGATAATCTGCTGAAGGTGGAGTGCGTGGCCCTGACCCGCGTGCGGATCGAGCTCAAGGATGCGCGCAAGGTGGCGCGTGAGCGCCTGCTGGCGCTGGGGTGTCAGGGGGTCAGTCCGCTGGCGGATGGGACCTGGCATCTGTTGATGGGCAAGCGTGCTGCTGCCTTGAGTCAGGCATTGCAGGGCTGAAAAGCATCGCGGGGCAAGCCCGCTCCCACTGTGGGAGCGGGCTTGCCCCGCGATGAGGCCCTTAGAAGTCCGCTAGCTGCCAGACCTCATAAGCCGGGGTTTGATAAGGGTGGCTGCGCTTGAGGGCAGCGACCACCGAGCCAATCAACTCCTCGGCCACCACCAGCTCGACCCGCCACTCTTCGACCTGCTCGACCACGCCAGTCTGCCCGAGGAACGGCTGGCTGCCGTCCAGTGGGCGGAACTGGCCCTGGCCCAGCACCTGCCAGGCGCAGCAGTCATAGTCGCCGATGCGCCCGCCGCCTGCGGCGAACACAGCGGCCTTGACCACCTCCACATGGCTTGGCGGGACGAAGAAGGCGAGCTTGTACACCCTTAGTTCACCCACGCGCGAGCGTTGCGGAACATGCGCATCCACGCCGCGTCTTCGTTCCAGTCATCCGGACGCCAGGAGTTCTGCACGGCACGGAAGACCCGCTCAGGGTGCGGCATCATGATGGTGACGCGACCGTCGCGGCTGGTCAGGCCGGTGATCCCGCGCGGCGAGCCGTTCGGGTTGGCCGGGTAGCTCTCGGTGACCTTGCCGTGGTTGTCGACGAAGCGCAGGGCCACGCAACCGGACAGGTCAGCTTCGAGCAGGGCTTCTTCGCTGGCGAACTCGGCATGGCCTTCACCGTGGGCGATGGCGATCGGCATGCGCGAACCGGCCATACCCTGCAGGAAGATCGAGTTCGACTTCTGCACTTCGACCATGGCCACACGGGCCTCGAACTGCTCGGAACGGTTACGCACGAAGTGCGGCCAGAACTCGCTGCCCGGAATCAGTTCGTGCAGGTTGGACATCATCTGGCAACCGTTGCACACACCCAGGGTGAAGCTGTCGGTACGCTCGAAGAAGCCCTGGAAGGCATCACGGGCACGGGCGTTGAACAGCGCCGACTTGGCCCAGCCCTCACCGGCGCCGAGCACGTCACCGTAGGAGAAGCCACCGCAGGCCACCAGGCCCTTGAAGTCGTTGAGGTCAACGCGACCGGCGAGGATATCGCTCATGTGCACGTCGATGGCGTTGAAGCCGGCACGGTCGAAGGCTGCCGCCATTTCGACCTGGCCATTGACGCCCTGCTCGCGCAGCACTGCCACCTGCGGGCGCACGCCCTTCTTGATGTAGGGCGCGGCGATGTCCTGGTTGACGTCGAAGCCAAGCTTGACGCTCAGGCCCGGGTTGTCTTCTTCCAGCAGCACGTCGAACTCTTGGTCGGCGCAGTCGGCGTTGTCGCGCAGGCGCTGGATCTGGTAGCTGGTCTCGGCCCACTGGCGTTGCAGCAGGCGACGGTCGCCCTTGAACAGCTCTTCACCGGCCAGCTTGATCAGCACTTCACCGTTGTTGATCGGCTGACCGATCACCGCGACGCAGTCTTCGCCAAGGCCGGCAGCGCTGAACTGGGCCAGCACGTCGGGAGTGGCGTCCTGACGCACCTGGATCACCGCACCCAGCTCTTCGTTGAAGAGGATGGCGGCGACTTTCTCGCGCTTGCTGGTCAGGGTGTCCAGTTCCAGGTCCAGGCCGCAATGACCGGCGAAAGCCATCTCCAGCGCGGTGGTCAGCAGGCCGCCGTCGGAACGGTCGTGGTAGGCCAGCAGGTGACCGTCGGCGTTCAGGCCCTGGATCACGGCGAAGAAGGCCTTGAGGTCCTCGGCGTCGTCGACGTCCGGGGCCACGGCGGCCAGCTTGCCGTGGGTCTGGGCCAGGATCGAGGCGCCCATGCGGTTCTTGCCGCGGCCCAGGTCGATCAGGATCAGGTCGGTCTCGCCCTTGTCCATGCGCAGTTGCGGGGTCAGGGTCTTGCGCACGTCGAGGACCGGGGCGAAGCCGCTGACGATCAGCGACATCGGCGAGGTGACGCTCTTCTCCGCGCCCTCTTCGCTCCACTTGGTCTTCATCGACATCGAGTCCTTGCCCACCGGAATGGTCAGGCCCAGCTCCGGGCACAGTTCCATGCCGACAGCCTTGACGGTGTCGTACAGACGGGCATCTTCACCCGGGTGGCCGGCAGCGGACATCCAGTTGGCCGACAGCTTGATGTCGGACAGCTTGCCGATGTGCGCGGCGGCCAGGTTGGTCAGGGTCTCGCCGATTGCCATGCGCCCGGACGCCGGGGCGTCGAGCAGGGCCAGCGGGGTGCGCTCGCCCATGGCCATGGCTTCGCCGGTGTAGACGTCGAAGCTGGTGGCGGTGACGGCGCAGTCGGCCACCGGTACCTGCCACGGGCCAACCATCTGGTCACGGGCAACCAGGCCGGTAATGGTGCGGTCGCCGATGGTGATCAGGAAGCTCTTGCTGGCAACGGCCGGGTGACGCAGGACGCGCTCGACCGAGTCGTTCAGTTCCAGGGTGCTTGGGTCGAAGTCATCGCCCAGCTCCGCTTCGCGGGTCACCGAACGGTGCATGCGCGGCGGCTTGCCCAACAGCACGTCGAGTGGCATGTCCACCGGGGTGTTGCCGAAGTGGCTGTCGGTAACGGTCAGGTGCGGCTCGGCAGTGGCCTCGCCGACCACCGCGAACGGGCAGCGCTCACGCTCGCAGATGGCTTGGAAGCGCTCGAAGTCGCCTGCACTCACCGCCAGCACGTAACGTTCCTGGGATTCGTTGCTCCAGATCTCGTGCGGGGCCATGCCCGGCTCGTCGTTGGGCACGTTGCGCAGTTCGAAGCGGCCACCACGGCCACCGTCGTTGACCAGCTCCGGGAAGGCGTTGGAAATACCGCCGGCACCGACGTCATGGATGAAGGCGATCGGGTTCTTGTCGCCCAGCTGCCAGCAGCGGTCGATGACCTCCTGGCAGCGGCGCTCCATTTCCGGGTTCTCGCGCTGTACCGAGGCGAAGTCCAAGTCAGCGGAGCTGGCGCCGGTATCGACCGACGAAGCCGCGCCGCCACCCAGGCCGATGAGCATGGCCGGGCCACCGAGCACGATCAGCTTGGCGCCGACGGTAATTTCGGCCTTCTGCACGTGATCTTCGCGGATGTTGCCCAGGCCACCAGCCAGCATGATCGGCTTGTGATAACCGCGCACTTCTTCACCGTGCGGGGTATTGATCGACTGCTCGAAGGTACGGAAGTAGCCGGTCAGGGCTGGACGGCCGAATTCGTTGTTGAACGCGGCGCCGCCCAGCGGGCCTTCGACCATGATGTCGAGGGCGTTGACGATGCGGTCCGGCTTGCCGTAGGCCTTTTCCCATGGCTGTTCGAAGCCCGGGATGCGCAGGTTGGAGACGGTGAAACCGGTCAGGCCAGCCTTGGGCTTGGCACCGCGGCCGGTAGCGCCTTCGTCACGGATTTCGCCACCGGAACCGGTGGAAGCGCCGGAGAACGGCGAGATGGCGGTCGGGTGGTTGTGGGTCTCGACCTTCATCAGGATGTGCACAGGCTCCTGCACCGCGCCGTACTGGCGGGTTTCAGGGTTCGGGAAGAAGCGCCCAGCGACGGAACCGACGATCACCGAAGCGTTGTCCTTGTAAGCGGACAGCACGCCTTCGTTGTGCATCTGGTAGGTGTTCTTGATCATGCCGAACAGGCTTTTTTCCTGGCTCTGGCCGTCGATATCCCAACTGGCGTTGAAGATCTTGTGGCGGCAGTGCTCGGAGTTGGCCTGGGCGAACATCATCAGTTCGATATCGTGCGGGTTGCGCTTGAGCCCCTGGAAGCTGGTGACCAGGTAGTCGATCTCGTCTTCGGCCAGGGCCAGGCCCAGTTCGACGTTGGCTTTTTCCAGGGCGGCGCGGCCACCACCGAGGATGTCGACGGCGGTCAGCGGCTTGGGCTGGGCGTGGCTGAACAGGCTGGCGGCCTCTTCGAGCTTGCTCAGCACCAGTTGGGTCATGCGGTCGTGCAGGACGTCGGCAACGACGGCGGCATCGGCGTCGCTCAGTTCACCGCTGACGTAGTAGGCAATGCCCCGCTCCAGGCGCTGGATGTTTTCCAGGCCGCAGTTGTGGGCGATGTCGCTGGCCTTGCTCGACCAAGGCGAGATGGTGCCGAAACGCGGTACCACCAGGAACAGGCGGCCGCTTGGCTCCTGCACCGGTACGCTCGGGCCGTACTTGAGCAGGCGCGCGAGCACTTGCTGTTGGTCGGCACTCAGATCGCCGTCAACCTCGGCGAAATGCGTGAATTCAGCATACAAACCACTAACAGCGGGGACTTTCTGGCTCAGTTGCTCGATTAACTTACCGTGGCGAAAGGCAGAAAGGGCAGGAGCGCCGCGCAGGATCAACATCGTCGGGACAGCCTCAGGAAGGGGGTGTGCTTAGAGGCCGTGCATTCTAGCCTAATTCCAGCGCTTCCGGCACCCGAAACACAGCATTGCGACACCTGGGCATGTCGGCCCGGCAAAGCGGACTCGGGGGTCAAAAAAAACCGCCTGTTTCGATCTGCATTTCGCCCTTAACGCAAAGATCGCTAGCAGACAAGCAAACCGTTGTCGAGATATGGCGCAACCGGTCCTTTGCGTATACTGCAACCTATGTTCGCCCAAACCGCTTTGCGCCAGCGGTGCGCCAGATGGCTCATCGCAACCGGACTCTTCCTGATGCTCGGTGCCTGTGTTGAAAAACCCAGCACCCTCGAGCGCGTCAAGGAGGATGGCGTGCTGCGCGTGATTACCCGCAACAGCCCGGCCACCTACTTCCAGGACCGCAACGGCGAAACCGGCTTCGAGTACGAGCTGGTCAAGCGTTTCGCCGACGATCTGGGCGTGGAGCTGAAGATCGAGACCGCCGACAACCTCGACGACCTGTTCAACCAGCTCGGCCAACCTTCCGGCCCGGTGCTGGCGGCAGCGGGCCTGGTCAGCAGCGAGCAGCGCAAATCGCAGGTGCGCTTTTCCCACCCGTACCTGGAAGTCACCCCGCAGATCATCTACCGCAACGGCCGCCCACGGCCCACCGACGCCAAGGACCTGGTCGGCAAGAAGATCATGGTGCTCAAGGGCAGTACCCATGCCGAGCAGATGGCCGAGCTGAAAAAGCAATATCCGGCGCTCGAATACGAAGAATCTGACGCCGTTGAAGTGGTCGACCTGCTGCGCATGGTCGACGAAGGGCAGATCGACCTGACCCTGGTCGACTCCAACGAACTGGCGATGAACCAGGTGTATTTCCCCAAGGTACGGGTGGCCTTCGACCTCGGTGACGCCCGCGACCAGCGCTGGGCCGTGGCCGCCGGCGAAGACAACAGCCTGCTCAACGAAATCAACGAGTTTCTCGACAAGGTGCAGAAGAATGGCACCTTGCAGCGTCTGAAAGATCGCTATTACGGGCACGTCGATGTACTGGGTTACGTAGGCGCCTATACCTTTGCCCAGCACCTGCAGCAGCGCTTGCCACGCTACGAGAAAGCCTTCCAGGCCTCGGCCAAGAAGGAACAGGTCGACTGGCGCCTGCTGGCTGCGATCGGCTACCAGGAGTCCATGTGGCAGGCCGAGGTCACCTCCAAGACCGGCGTACGCGGCCTGATGATGCTGACCCAGCGCACCGCCCAGGCCATGGGCGTGTCCAACCGCCTGGACCCGGTGCAGAGCATCCGCGGCGGCGCCAAGTACTTCATGTATGTCAAATCCGAGCTGGATGACAGTATCGAGGAGCCGGACCGCACCTGGTTCGCCCTGGCCGCCTACAACGTCGGCAGCGGCCACCTGGACGATGCGCGCAAGCTGGCCAAGCGCGAGGGCCTGAACCCGAACAAGTGGCTGGACGTGAAGAAGATGCTGCCGCGCCTGTCGCAGAAGCAGTGGTACAGCAAGACCCGCTACGGTTATGCCCGCGGCGGCGAGCCGGTGCACTTCGTCGCCAACATCCGCCGTTACTACGACATTCTCACCTGGGTGACCCAGCCGCAGCTTGAAGGCAGCCAGGTGGCCGATAGCAACCTGCATGTGCCGGGTGTGAACAAGACCAAGCCGAGCGAGCAGACCCCGCCGTTGTGAGACTGGGGGCCGCTGCGCGCCCCATCGCCGGCAAGGCCGGCTCCCACAATGGATTTGCATAGGCCGGACCTGTGGGAGCCGGCGATGGGCTCAGGCCTTCGCCCGCCGCGCCTTGAAGAACTCGGACAGAATCGCCCCGCACTCCTCCGCCAGCACGCCCCCCTCGAACATCACCCGGTGATTGAGAAACCCCTGGGTAAAGAACTGCCCCTGGCTTTGCACCACGCCCGCCTTGGGCTCCAGCGCGCCATACACCACCCGGCTGATCCGCGAATGGACAATCAGCCCGGCGCACATGCTGCACGGTTCCAGGGTCACATAGAGCGTGCTACCCGGCAGGCGGTAGTTACTCGCGGCCTGGGCGGCGGCACGAATGGCGACCATCTCGGCGTGGGCGCTGGGATCGCTGCCGCTGATCGGGCAGTTGAAACCACGGCCAATCACCTGACCGTGCTGAACCACTACCGCGCCCACCGGCACTTCGCCCATGGCCGCGCCTTGCGCTGCCAACTCCAGCGCCAGGCGCATGAACTGCTGATCGCGGCTGCGATCGATGATCTGCGGTTGGCGCATCACGCCACCTCGATCGCGGCCATCAAGCCGGTTTCCATATGGTCGATCACGTGGCAGTGGAACATCCAGGTCCCCGGGTTATCGGCCACCAGCGCCACCCGTGCGCGCTCGTTCTTGCCCAGCAGGTAGGTGTCGGTGTAGTACGGTTCGATCTTGCGCTTGTTCGAGCCGATCACCTTGAAACTCATGCCGTGCAGGTGAATCGGGTGCTGGTACTGGGTCATGTTCTTCAGCTCGAAGATGTAGCTCTTGCCCTTTTGCAGCGTGGCGATCGGCCGATCGGCGCAGGTCTTGTCGGTGATGTCCCAGGCCTTGCCGTTGATCTGCCACAAGCTTGGCGGCTTGCCGTTCTCGGTGTTCACCGAGACCGAGCCGACCCATTCGAAATTGAAGTTGAGCTTCTCGGCATTGGCCAGGTCCGGCTCGGCAATCGGATTGGCCGGCAGCGCCGGCGGCCAGTCGCCCGGCCCTTCGCTGCTAGCCACCGAGCGCAGGGTCCCCAGGCGCACCGGACCATCGCGCAGCGACAGCTCTTCACCGGCCGGCGGCATCTTGATCGCCAGGCAGATACGCATGCCCGGGCCCAGCCAGTAGTCCTTGCCCAACGGGCGCGGGGTGATGGGGTTGCCGTCCAGCGCGTAGACCCTCGCCTCGAAGTTGCCCTTGAGGTTGATGCGGTAGGTCAGGGTGTTGTCGAGGTTCAGCAAGCGCACCCGCACGATCTGCCCGGCAGGCATGTCGACCACGGCGTTGGCCTGGCCATTGATGGTGATCAGCCGGCCCGCAGTGCCACCACGGGCGGCCTCGCGCGGGATGCTGAAAGGCAGGTACGCGCCCTGCTCGTCCACGTGCCAGTTCTTCAGGCTCAGGGTGCGTTCATGCTTGAAGCCGGTAGGCTCGCGCTCCTCGACAATCAGCGGGCCGACCAGGCCGCGGCCGAGTTCTTCGGAGCTGTTCACATGCGGGTGGTACCAGTAGCTGCCGGCATCCGGCACGCGGAACGTGTAGTCGAAGTACTCGCCCGGCAACACCGGCAGTTGCGAGACGTATGGCACACCGTCCATCTCCAGCGGCAGGCGGATGCCATGCCAGTGGATCGTGGTGGCCACCGGCAGGTGGTTGATGAAACGCACCCGCAACCACTCGCCCTGGCGCACCCGCAGTTCGGTACCCGGCGCCGACGGACCGAAGGCCCAGGCCTCGGTCTTGAATCCGGAGACCAGCTCGACATCCAGCGGCGCGGCGATCAGTTCGTAGTCATGCCCGGCGTTCGGATCGGTGCGCCCCAGCCAGTAACGGGACGCACCACCCGCGCCCAGGCCAATCGCCACCAGGCCGCTCAGGCCACCGAGAATTTGTCGCCGGGTAAAGGACATGCAGCAGGTACCTCGTAATGCCAGGAACAACATGCCGGCACCTGGCGAAAAAAGCGCCAAGGTACCGGCGATGAAGGGCGAATACGATACACCTGCAATTGAGAAATATTAAGTGAAGAGTTGCCGCAGGGCCTACTCCCCTGGCCTTATCACGCCTGGCGGGGCAGTAATAGCGTCACGAAACGCAACGGGCTGATCCTGCGTCTGCAATGCCAGGCGCAAGTCACCCTGTACGATACCGTCGGGGTTACCCATGCTCGGCAAATAGTATTCACCCGCATCCAGGGTGATCCCGGTCGCCTGCCCCGGCCCGGCATCGACCAGGCGCAAGCCTGGCACCCCTTGCAGTTCCGCCAGCCCTGGTACGCGCTTGTACAGGTTGCTGTGGGTGTTGCCGACCAGCGCCACCCATTTGCCTGCGCCAGGCTCCGCTTGCCTGGCGGTGATAACCCGGTTGGCATAGTAGTTCATGACTTTCTGGCGCAGCGGATTGACCGGTTGCTCAACCTCAAGGCCCTCCAACTGATAGCTCGCCACACAATCCACAGCCTGTACCCTGATACGGTTGGCCCGGGCTTTTCTCACCAGTTCAAGGAAGGTGTAGCGGCCAGTGGGATCGGTACGATGCCCGACATCCAGCCGGCCCAGATAGCGCCGCAGGTGCGCACTCATGCGCCCGCTGCGATAGAAAAGGTCCAGGTCTGCCTGGTGCAGATCGGTCATCAGGTGCTCGAGATAAAGCGTCCGTACGCCTTTGGCATACATCGGCGTGAGGTTTTCCAACAACCAGCGCTTGCTGGCGATCGAGGCGTGCGATTCGCCAATGACCACGCCGGCATGCTCGTCGAACAGCTCGATGAATGCCCGCTGCGGGCTGATCGCGGCGGTCGGCGGGTTCAGCCTGAACCTGGGCAGCATCACCTGGGTGAAAAAATTTCCGGCATCGGTGCGCAGTTGCTGACGGATCTGCTCCAGGCTATCGCGCACTTCCATCAGCGGCGACTCCGGGTCGTAGTAATCACCGCCGATCGCCCGCCGGTTGCTCGCACTGACCAGTTCCAGCACCGCAGGCCGGGCCGGTTCGGGGACTTCATAGCGACCTGGAGCGGCCTCGAAGGGCGAATAATCCACCATCGCGACCGACGGCTCGGGCGTCAGCCCTCCCAGGCACTGGCCGCCCCCGCGCAAACAGGCGGATTCGAGCACGACCCACTGCCCCTGCTCGTCCAGGCGCACGGGAATCACGCCATAGAAGGCAAACGGATTGTCCTCAGGAACAATCAGCCAGGTACGCAAGTCCTGATCATATCGAACCCGGTAAGGCACGCCCTCGAGCTCGATGTACTGGGCGCCATCAGCCAGGCTACTGACACCTTGCAGAGGGCCGCTCGTGGCCGCGGGCACATCGATGATCTCATTGCCTTCAAGCGGGCCCAGCTCTTGCGCCGCCCCCCGCCCCAGCGGCAGCAGAAACGGCAGGTTGAGCAGCAGATCGACACCGGCAAGGATGGCCCCAAGCAAGCCCGCCCGACGCTCTTCGGGGTTGTCGCCATCGACCGCCTGCTCGATGTTCAACGCAAGGCTGGCAGTGCCTACAGCCACCGCCAGCAATGCCAACGGCCAACCGGCAGGCGCCACGGCGCCGAGCAGGCGCGAAGCCACGCCCAGGTAACCCACCCACAACTGCGCACGCAGTTCGGCATTGGTGCGCAAGGCAGCATCGGTATCAGCCTCCATGTGCTGCCTGGCGTTGTCGCGCATCCAGGTGAAAATCTCCCCTGTGATCGGCACACGCTGAACCAGGGCGGCAAATGCCTGGAGGCTACCCTTCGCCCAACTGTCGAATTGATCGCGCAGCCTGTGCTGCGGATCGCTGGAGAAATGCGCTAACAGCTGCTCGCTGCTGGCAGGCGCCTGCAGCCAGCCGAACAACCACCCGGCCACCTCGTGCTGGCGGCTGAACCCCTGGAAGGACGGCATCGCACCAGGCAAATAGAGCACATGCTGACCGCCCGCCCCTTGCAACCAGATCACATCAGGCGACACCTGCCCGGCCAGGCTCAATGCCGCGATCTGGATACCGGCGGCGGGCGGCTTCGCCTGTTCAACATGCTGAAGCTGCGGCATGACACTGCTGTCGAAACCGACGGCATCGAACACCAGTTGCAATTGCTGTTCGTTCAGTTGCCCGCTCAAGCCGGCCTGCAGGGCTTCGGACAGGTAGTTAAGCTTGCTCAGGGTGCGAACGTCAGCGCCGTGATCGCTCCAGAATGCCGTCCTGCGTCGCTGGAAAGCCGCGCCGAAGTCCAGGTGCCACAAGGCATTGAGCACCTTCTGTGGATCCAGGCGTACTTCGTTGGTTTCATCGAACCGTCGCGCTCCGGGCCCGGCGGTGTAGAAGCCGCCGTACAGGAGCAGCAGGTCGGCGTTGTCCTGATCACTGACGCGAAAGCGGCGCATCACCAGCTCCGTCAAGGTCATGGATTGATCAGGCGCGCCGTAATGCTCCCAGCCCGTAAACGTTCTGCTGCTACTGGCCGCTCCAGAGAAGCGGTGCCAGTAGATGCGATCCGGATCTGCGATCAGGTTACCCTCGGCGCGCAGCAAGCTTTTTGCAGCCTCACGAGCCTCGTTGCGCAGATCGGGAAAGGCGTGCACAACCCGCCGGGCAATGGCCGACAGTTCGTTGCGCAGTAACACGGACATCGGTGATTCGTTCATGACGATAGCCTCCGGTACAAGGGAGGCCCACTGTGCGAGACAGCGCTGAACCGCGGCGTTAGATAAATATCGCGACAAAAAAAAGCGCCATGCCCCGAAGGGACATGGCGCTTTCTCAAGCAACCGGCGGGATCATTCCCACTCGATGGTCGCTGGCGGCTTGCTCGACACGTCGTAGGTAACGCGGGAGATGCCTTCGATCTCGTTGATGATCCGGCCGCTGACGGTTTCCAGCAGCTCGTAAGGCAGGTGTGCCCAACGCGCGGTCATGAAGTCGATGGTCTCTACCGCACGCAGGGCCACGACCCAGGCGTAACGACGGCCGTCACCGACCACGCCCACCGATTTCACCGGCTGGAACACCACGAAGGCCTGGCTGACCTTGTGGTACCAGTCGGCCTTGCGCAGCTCTTCGATGAAGATATGGTCGGCGCGACGCAGCAGGTCGGCGTATTCCTTCTTCACTTCACCCAAGATGCGCACACCCAGGCCCGGGCCCGGGAACGGATGACGGTAGACCATGTCGTACGGCAGGCCCAGCTCCAGGCCAAGGCGGCGGACTTCGTCCTTGAACAGCTCGCGCAGCGGCTCGACCAGCTTGAGGTTCATTTCTTCCGGCAGGCCACCGACGTTGTGGTGCGACTTGATCACGTGGGCCTTGCCGCTCTTGGCGCCAGCCGACTCGATCACGTCCGGGTAGATGGTGCCCTGGGCCAGGTACTTGATGTTGTGCAGCTTGGTGGACTCGGCATCGAACACGTCGATGAAGGTGCGACCGATGATCTTGCGCTTCTTCTCAGGGTCAGCTTCGCCGGCCAGGTTGCTCAGGAACTGCTCTTCGGCGTTGGCGCGGATTACCTTGACGCCCATGTTCTCGGCGAACATGGCCATCACTTGCTCGCCTTCATGCAGACGCAGCAGGCCGTTGTCGACGAACACGCAGGTCAGCTGGTCGCCGATGGCCTTGTGCAGCAGGGCTGCGACCACCGAGGAGTCGACGCCGCCGGACAGGCCCAGCAGGACGTTGTCGCTGCCAACCTGGGCGCGGATCTGGGCGATGGCGTCTTCAGCGATGTGCGACGGCGTCCACAGTGCTTCGCAGCCGCAGATGTCGAGGATGAAGCGCGAGAGGATGCGACCGCCCTGCTTGGTGTGGGTCACTTCCGGGTGGAACTGCACGCCGTAGTAGCCACGGGTGTCGTCGGCCATGCCGGCGATCGGGCAGCTCGGGGTGCTGGCCAGGATGTGGAACTCTTCCGGGATGCGGGTGACCTTGTCACCGTGGCTCATCCACACGTCCAGGCCGAGGACGCCGTCGGCATCGACGTGGTCTTCGATGCCATCGAGCAGGCGGCTCTTGCCGACTACATCGACGCGGGCATAACCGAACTCACGCAGCTCGGAGCCTTCAACCTTGCCGCCCAGCTGTTCGGCCATGGTCTGCATGCCGTAGCAGATACCGAACACCGGTACGCCCAGGTCCCAGACGGCCTGTGGCGCGCGCGGGCTGTCGGCTTCGTGCACGGACTCGGGGCCACCGGCGAGGATGATGCCGCGCGGGGCGAATTCGCGAATCGCTTCATCGTCCATGTCGAACGGGTGCAGTTCGCAATACACGCCGATTTCGCGCACGCGGCGGGCGATCAGCTGGGTGTACTGGGAACCGAAGTCGAGGATCAGGATGCGGTGAGCGTGAATGTCGAGGGCCATGACTCAATCTCGTCAGTGGAAATCGGAAACGACGCGGGGCTGTCGATAACAGCCCCGCTAGCAAGTGTTGCCTGAAGCATCAACCTACGCGGTAGTTTGGCGCTTCTTTGGTGATCTGTACGTCATGCACGTGGGACTCGGCCATGCCGGCACCGGTGATGCGCACGAACTCAGGCTTGGTGCGCATCTCTTCGATGTTGGCGCTGCCGGTGTAACCCATCGAGGAGCGCAGGCCGCCCATCAGCTGGTGGATGATCGCGGTCAGGGTGCCCTTGTACGGCACGCGGCCTTCGATACCTTCCGGTACCAGCTTCTCGGCGCCGGCCGAGGAGTCCTGGAAGTAACGGTCGGAGGAACCCTGGGCCTGGGACATGGCGCCCAGCGAACCCATGCCGCGATAAGCCTTGTAGGAGCGACCCTGGAACAGTTCGATCTCGCCCGGAGCCTCTTCGGTACCGGCGAACATCGAGCCCATCATCACGGCCGAAGCACCGGCAACGATGGCCTTGGACAGGTCACCGGAGAAGCGGATGCCACCGTCGGCGATCAACGGGATGCCAGTGCCTTCAAGGGCTGCGGCGACGTTGGCGATGGCGCTGATCTGCGGCACACCGACACCGGCGACGATACGGGTGGTGCAGATCGAACCCGGGCCGATACCGACCTTGACCGCGTCAGCGCCGGCTTCGGCCAGGGCCTTGGCGGCAGCGCCGGTGGCGATGTTGCCGCCAATGACCTGAACCTGCGGGAAGTTCTCTTTGACCCAGCGAACGCGATCGATTACGCCCTTGGAGTGACCGTGCGCGGTATCGACCACCACCACGTCAACGCCAGCGGCAACCAGCGCCGCAACGCGGTCACCGGTGTCTTTGCCGGTACCGACCGCCGCACCGACGCGCAGGCGACCCTGGTCGTCCTTGCTGGCCAGCGGGTAGGCCTTGGCTTTTTCGATGTCGTTGACGGTCATCATGCCCTTGAGGGCGAAGTTGTCGTCGACGATCAGCACGCGCTCGATGCGGTGCTTGTGCAGCAGCTCGCGGGCTTCGTTCTTGTCGGCGCCTTCCTTGACCGTGACCAGGCGCTCTTTAGGCGTCATCACTTCACGGACGGTGGCATCCAGACGGTTTTCAAAGCGCACGTCACGGGAGGTGACGATGCCGACCAGGTCGCCATCGTGCAGCACCGGTACGCCGGAGATGTTGTTCAGCCGGGTCAGGTCGAACAGGTCACGTACCGTGGCGTCGGCCTCGATGGTGATCGGGTCCTTGACCACGCCGGCCTCGAACTTCTTGACCTTGCGCACTTCGGCAGCTTGCTGCTCGATGGTCATGTTCTTGTGGATGATGCCGATGCCGCCTTCCTGAGCCATGGCAATGGCCAGACGGGCTTCGGTCACGGTATCCATGGCGGCGGAAACCAACGGAATATTCAGCTCGATGCCACGGGTCAAACGGGTCTTGAGACTGACTTCATTGGGTAGCACCTCTGAATAACCAGGCACTAGGAGAATGTCGTCGAAGGTCAGGGCTTCTTGGCTGATACGCAGCATCGCGGGGGCTCCCGGGCGGGAAAAATGGAAGCGCGCCATTATACTCATCCAGTGCCCTTCGCTCAATGCAAAGATGGGCCTTCGGTCAGTTACCTTCGCGGGTTACCTGCACGACGGCCACCGGTTGGTCCAACCAATCGGCGAAGTTATCCAGAAAAGCCTGCGTGAACCCCGCCGCACTCCAGTTATTGAAGATGAAGCCGAGGTTGGAAAACGCGCAGGGCTGGAGGAACAGAAAACCGTTGATGTCATCTTCATGGCCGCACAACGGGCAAACGAAGTTTTCTGTGCGCCCGGGCATCCAGTCCTCCAGGCTTTCGAATAGCGCCACGCCGACTTCCTTGCGGCATTCAGCGCAGCCGGCTTCTTCAAGAAAGCCCTCGGTCGGGGTATAGATACAGCGCTTGGTAATGACCTCAAGGCCATTGACCGGCAGGTCGTACGGCAGCAGTTCCGGCCGTTCGACCACCTTGCGCGCGCCTTCGGCGATGGCATAGGCCATGCGGTTGCCGGTGCTGCCACAGGTGCTCAGTTGCTCCTCGATGACCTTCTCGCGCACCAGCCAGCGCAGGATTGCCCGGGCACGGGGCTCATGCACGGGGACGGTGGAAATCTTCGGGACAATAATGCTCTGGGTCGTCATGACAGCGGCCAAACAGGTTCAAAGGTGCCAGTTTACCTCACTCAGGTAGCGGCCGATCAGGGCAATGCCGCTGGCCAACACCAGCCAGGTGACCAGGCGTACGAAGGTGTCGCGTGACATGTTCAGGGTCAGGCGCCGGCCCAGGTACAGCCCGACGGCCATCATCGGCAACAAGCACAGCGCCAGCAGCAACAGCGGCAGGTCGGCATACACGCCGGCGATCAGGAACAGGCTCAGGCGCACCACGGTGCTGCAGCTGATCAACGCGCTCTGGGTGGCCCGCGCCTGCTCTTTGGAGGGCAGGCGGGCATTGAGGTAGAGGGCATATAGAAAGCCGCCGCTGCCGAACAAGGCACCGAACAGGCCGCCCACCGTTCCCATCGGCACCGACCAGGCGGCCGACAACTGCGCCGGCTTGACCTTCACCGCCAGGCTGTACAGGGCGTAGGCGCTGATGAACAAACCCATCAGCAACAGCAACAGGTCGGACTTGAGGTTGAGCAAAAACACCACGCCCAGGGTGCAGCCCAACGCCATGCACGGCAGCAGGCGCATCAGTTCCGGGCGCGCCACCGCTTTGCGCGCCGGCAGCCAGTTACCGAAGGCGGCGACAAAGTCCAGCAACACCAGCAAAGGGATGATCCGCGACAGCGGCATGAAGTTGATCAGCACGGGGCCGGCCACCAGCGCGGTGCCGAAACCGGCGATGCCGAAAACGACATAGGCTGCGGCCACGCCGAGCAGGATCGGCAGCCAGTCGAGGGAGGTAAAGGGCAATTGGGCAAACAGGGTCGGGATCATGGCGGCTTTCATCAGAGGAGGTCGGGAAACTTTAGCCAGAGGCAAGCCATGCCGACTAATATGCAATTACCTGATCAGCCATCTTGATACGGCATAGCACTAATGATTTCTACCCGTCAGCTGCGTTACTTCGTCGAAATCGCCGAAAGCGGCAGCTTCAGCGCTGCCGCCGAACGCCTGTTCATCGCCCAGTCGGCCCTGAGCCGGCAGGTCAAGGAGCTGGAGTCACAGCTCGACACCCTGCTGTTCGAGCGCACCGCCCGCCAGCCGCGCCTCACCGCAGCGGGCCAGGCCTTTTTGCCCAGGGCGCGGACCTTGCTGGTGGACCTGGAAAAAGCCGAACGCCTGGCCCGTGAAGTTGGCCAGGGCGTGCGTGGCAGCCTGCGCCTCAACCATTCCAGCACCGTACCATTGACCGGGCAGTTGCTGGCACGGCTCAGCGGCTATCTGCACGACAACCCGGGCGTGTCCATGGAGATCGCCCAACAGTCGTCCGAGGCGCAGTTGGTGGAATTGGCTGAAGGTCGACTGGAAGTCGGCCTGCTGCGCTTGCCGGTCCTGCGTCAACATGAAGGCCTGTGCGTGCAACCGCTGTTCGAAGAGCCGTTGCTGCTGGCGGTCGCCGAGGATCATCCACTGGCGCGGGAAACCAGCGTGCGCCTGGCGCAGCTGCGTGAGCAGGCGTTTATTTCCATCCCCCATCGCCAGCGTGGCGGCCTGAGTTACCTGTCAGCCGAACTGTGCATGCGTGAAGGATTCTTTCCCAGGGCGGCGCGGGTGGTGTCGCGCAAGACCACCCAGTTGCAGTTGATCCAGGCAGGCTTTGGGGTGGCCTTGCTGCCGCAATGCATGGCGGAGATTGCCCCGCCTTCGCTGCGCTTCATTGCCCTGGCCGATGAGGGTTGCCGCAGTACGGTGGCGCTGGCCTATCGGCGCGATGCCGGGGCTTTGGTTGAGCAGTTCATCCTGCATATGGGGGCTGCTGCGCAGCCCATCGCCGGCAAGGCCGGCTCCCACAATGGGCCTGAGTACACAGCTCCTGTGGGAGCTGGCCTTGCCAGCGATGAAGACACCGCCGAGCCACTGCCACCCCGGCTCCACAATCCTTTATGATGCAGCCCATGATCAAAGACCCCTTCGAAAGACTCGGCCTGGACCGCGAAGTCCTGACCGTCAGCCAACTCAACGGCCGCGCCCGGGTGCTGCTGGAAGACGTGTTCCGCAATGTCTGGGTCGAAGGCGAGATCTCCAACCTCGCCCGCCCGGCCTCCGGTCATGTCTACTTCACCCTCAAGGACAGCGGCGCCCAGGTGCGCTGCGCACTGTTCCGCCAGAACGCCGCTCGGGTCCGCCAGGCCCTGCGCGACGGCCTGGCGGTCAAGGTGCGCGGCAAGGTCTCGCTGTTCGAAGGCCGTGGCGACTACCAACTGATCCTCGACACCGTCGAGCCGGCCGGCGACGGTGCCCTGCGCCTGGCCTTCGAAGCGCTGAAGGAAAAGCTCGGTGGCGAAGGCCTGTTCAGTGCTGAAAACAAGCTCGCCCTGCCCGCCCACCCTCAGCGCATCGGCATCGTCAGCTCGCCCACCGGCGCGGTGATTCGCGACATCATCAGCGTGTTCCGCCGCCGTGCGCCGCAAGTCGAGCTGACCCTGATCCCCACCGCCGTGCAGGGCCGCGAAGCCATCAACCAGATCGTCCGCGCCCTGCAACTGGCCGACAGCCGCGGCTTCGACGCACTGATCCTGGCCCGCGGCGGCGGCTCGCTGGAAGACCTCTGGTGCTTCAACGAAGAGGCCGTGGCCCGCGCCATCGCCGCCTGCAAGACCCCCATCGTCAGCGCTGTCGGGCATGAAACCGATGTCTCGATCAGTGACTTCGTCGCCGACGTGCGCGCCCCGACGCCGTCTGCCGCCGCCGAGCTGCTGGCGCCGGACAGCAGCGACCTGCAACGGCGCATCGACAGCCTCAAGCGCCGCCTGCTGCTACGCATCCAGAGCCGCCTGCTGCACGAGCGCCTGCGCCTGGACAGCCTGACCCGGCGCCTGCGCCATCCGGGCGAACGCCTGCGCCAGCAGGCCCAGCGCCTGGACGATCTGGACATGCGCCTGCGCCGCGCCTTCGCGCAGCGCCTGAACCAGCGCCGCGAGCACCTCGCGCGCCTGGACACACGCCTGGCCGCGCAACACCCCGGGCGCACCCTGGCCCTGCTCAAGCAGCGTCTGGACAGCCTCGCCGAACGCCTGCCGCGGGCCATGCGCGAGACCCTCAAGGATCGTCGCCAACGCCTGCAAGCGCAGGCCCAGACCCTGCACGTGGTCAGCCCCCTGGCGACCTTGGGCCGTGGCTACAGCATCCTGCTCGATGAGCGTGGCCAGGCCATCCGCACTGCCACCCAGACCCACAATGGCCAGCGCCTGACTGCCCGCCTGGGCGAAGGCGAACTGCAGGTGCGGGTCGAAGACAACCACCTGACTCCGGTCACGCTCTCTTTACTGGACTGAATCATGCCCCGTCTGTTTACCCCACTGGTACTGCTATGCCTGATGTTCGCCAGCAATGCCCAGGCCAGCTATATCACCCGCCAACTGAACAAGCCGGTACCCGGCGGCGTCGCCGTGATCGACCTGGGCCCGGGCGCCTCGGCACCCCGGGCGCGCTTTGACGGCAAACCGGTGCTGGTGGTCAAGGAACAGGACACCTGGCTGGCCATCGTCGGCCTGCCGCTGACGCAAAAGCCCGGCACCGCACAACTTACCCAGGGCACACGGACCCTGAACTTCACCGTGGCCAGCAAGAAGTACCCGGAGCAGCGCATCACCCTGAAGAACAAACGCCAGGTCAATCCCGACCCGGCCGACCTCAAGCGCATCGATGCCGAGCTTGCCGAGCAGATCAAGGCCTATCGCAGCTTCAGCCCCACCCTGCCGAGCAACCTGATCCTCGACAAACCAGTCAATGGCCCGCTGTCGAGCAAGTTCGGCGTGCGCCGCTTCTTCAATGGTGAAGAGCGCAACCCGCACGCCGGCCTGGACTTCGCCGTACCCGCCGGCACGCCGATCAAGACCCCGGCCAACGGCAAGGTGATCCTGATCGGCAACTACTTCTTCAACGGCAACACGGTGTTCGTCGACCATGGCCAGGGCTTCATCAGCATGTTCTGCCACATGTCCAGGATCGACGTGAAGCCCGGCCAGCAGCTCAGCCGCGGCGCCGTGGTTGGCCGCGTCGGCGCGACCGGCCGCGCCACCGGTCCGCACATGCACTGGAACGTCAGCCTCAACGATGCGCGGGTCGATCCGGCGATCTTCATCGGTGCCTTCCAGCCCTGACGCCTGGTTTGCGCCATTCAAAAAGACCGCGCAACTGGCGCGGTCTTTTCATCAGTTAACAGCCATAAAATCTCGACAATCTGCATTTTTTAAGCATTTATCTCAATCTTTTTGCAAGGCTTGCCATCTTTAACCCCACTGGTTAGGGTTGAAGCCATGAAAACCTTTCAGACCCTCATCCTGCTTCGTCAACACCGCAGCCTCTGCCTGGTCAGTGCACGACTACCAAGCTGAATCGCGTCGCCTCGCCTTTTCATCTCGTTTTCGTTCGGCGGGCCCCTTTCAAGGCCGCACATTCAAGGATTGCCTTCATGACCATGCTCAAAGACCCTTCGAAAAAATACAGCGCCTTCGCGACCGTCAACTTGCCGGACCGCACCTGGCCTTCGAAGACCATCACCCAGGCGCCGATCTGGTGCAGCTCGGACCTGCGTGATGGCAACCAGTCGTTGATCGAACCGATGGATGCGGCGAAGAAGCTGCGCTTCTGGAAGACCCTGGTCAGCGTTGGCGTCAAGGAAATCGAAGCCTCGTTCCCGTCCGCGTCGCAAACCGATTTCGACTTCGTGCGTACCCTGATCGAAGATGGCCACATCCCGGACGACACCACCATCCAGGTGCTGACCCAGGCCCGTGAAGACCTGATCGCGCGCACCTTCGAATCCCTGCGCGGGGCGAAAAAGGCCATCGTTCACCTGTACAACGCCACCAGCCCGTCGTTCCGCCGCATTGTCTTCAACCAGGACAAGCAAGGCGTGAAAGACATCGCGGTGAACGCGGCAAAATTGTTCGTCAAATACGCCGCCCAGCAGCCGCAAACCCAGTGGACCTTCCAGTACTCGCCAGAAACCTTCAGCGCCACCGAACTTGAGTTCGCCAAGGAAGTCTGCGATGCGGTGATCGAGGTGTGGAACCCGACCCCCGAGCACAAGATCATCCTCAACCTGCCGGCCACCGTCGAAGTCTCGACGCCGAACATCTACGCCGACCAGATCGAATGGTTCGGCCGTAACGTCAACCGCCGCGACAGCGTGATCATCAGCCTGCACACCCACAACGACCGTGGCACTGGCGTAGCCGCTACCGAGTTGGGCCTGATGGCTGGCGCCGACCGTGTCGAAGGCTGCCTGTTCGGCAACGGCGAGCGCACCGGCAACGTCGACCTGGTGACCCTGGCATTGAACCTCTACACCCAGGGCATCGACCCTGAGCTGGATTTCTCCGACATCGACGGCGTGCGCAAGGTAGTCGAGGAGTGCAACCAGATTCCGGTGCACCCACGTCATCCGTACGTGGGTGACCTGGTTCACACCGCGTTCTCCGGCTCGCACCAGGACGCCATCCGCAAAGGCTTCAGCCAGCAGAAGGATGACGCCAAGTGGGAAGTGCCGTACCTGCCGATCGACCCGGCTGACATCGGCCGCAGCTACGAAGCGGTGATTCGCGTCAACAGCCAGTCGGGCAAGGGCGGCATCACCTACCTGCTCGAACAGGAATACGGCATCAGCCTGCCACGGCGCATGCAGATCGAGTTCAGCCAGGTGGTGCAGGGCGAAACCGACCGCCTGGGCCTGGAAATGACCGCCCAGCAGATCCACTCGCTGTTGCACCGCGAGTACCTGCAGGCCAACTCGCCATACGCGATGGTCAGCCATCGACTGCAGGAAGAGAACGGCCACAGTGCGGTGGAAGTGGAAGTCGCCGCTGAAGGCGAGACCACCCTGCACTGGCGCGGCAAGGGCAACGGTGCCCTCGAGGCCCTGGTGGCCGGCTTGCCGATCGCCGTGGAAATCATGGACTACAACGAGCACGCCATCGGCGCGGGTACCAACGCCAAGGCTGCGGCCTACATCGAACTGCGCGTCGCCGGTGGTCGTCCGGTGCATGGCGTGGGTATCGATGAGAACTTCACCACTGCCAGCTTCAAGGCATTGTTCAGCGCCCTGAACCGCTCGTTGAGCCAGCAAGCAGCCAAGGCGGCCTGAGCCATACGCTGAGCTGCAACCGAGTGCCCGCCTCCATCCGGAGGCGGGCACTTTCGTTTGCGCCCGAGAAAAATCGTCGGTCAGCTTGCCGGCAAGCCCCGGTATACTCCCCTCCTCGCTTTACCTTGCGCTGCGCGCACATCATGAAAGGACACTCGATGAGCAACTACCTCGAGCGGGCACTGAGCGGCCTGCGCACCATCGGCATCAACCTCGTTCGCCCCGTTCAGGATGCGCCTGTCCTGGTGTTGCTGGACCGCGTAGCACAATACGACACCACCAAGGTCACCTCCATCGCCACGGTTCTGCAGCAGTCCACCGCCTTCAACAGCATGGTTCGCGAGCAGATCGAGGGCATGGACATCTCCACCCGCTTCATGGACATCACCCAGAGTTTCACCTCGATCCGTGAAGACGCTGCCGCCATGGCCGGCTGGATGGACGACGGGCGCCTGGACAGCATGGAAAAACTCAAGCTGGCCTGGATGAACATGCGCCGCGGCTCGATCCCCAGCCGCTTCAACGACATTCGCGACAACTACCTGCAGGTGTGCAAGTCGGCCAACGACCAGATCAGCCGCGAGACGGTGATCCTCGAATCCTATATGGACTTTCGCATGGCCATGAAAGCCGCCGAGGTCGAAGCCCAACAGGTGCTGGCCATTGCCGGCCAGGCCCTGGAACAGCGCACCGCCGAACTGAATGAGGCCAACCAGCAGGTCGCCGCCGCCGAATCGGCCGAGCCGGCCCAACGCGCGGCCCTGGAGCTGCGCCGCGACGAAGCCGTGCGCGCCCTGCAGGATGAAGACAAGCGCTACCAGATCGTCAAGGACATCGCCGATGACCTCAAGGTCGGCTACAACACTGCCGAGATGGTCTTCGCCCGGATCAACCAGGTGCACGTGATCAAGGAGCGTCAGTACCAGCGCATGGTCTCGTTCTTCTCGACCAACGAAGTGGTACTCACCGGCCTCGCCGTGTCGTTCACCGCCAACAGCGGCCTGGCCGAGGCCACCCATACCCTCAACGCCACCACCGACGGCATCAGCAAGGGCCTCGAAGCCCTGGGCAGCACCGGCAACCAGCAGCTTGAAGCCGCGGTCAAGGCCAGCTACGGCTCGACCATCAAGGTCGATTCGGTGCGCGCCCTGGCTGACGCCACGCTGTCGTTCCAGACCGACATGAACAGCCTCACCGAAACCTACCGGGCAGAATCGAGCAACGCTTCGCGCGACATCGCCGCCGCGGTCGAGGATGCCAAACGTAAATTCGCCGCGCTGCTCAGCAAGGCGGCCTGATGAGTAGCATTCCACTCTCCGAACAGCTCGGAGCGATGGCGTTCGTCGACGAATTGCGCCACCAGCAGATGCAGCTCCAGGAACACCTGAACCTGCCCAAGCGCCGCGCCGAAGTCGCGGCGCGTATTCGTGACTACTACCAGAGCCACAACATCGCCTTCGACGAGGCGCTGATCGACCAGGGCGTGCGCGAGTTCTTCGCCCGCCGGCTGATGTTCGAAGCCCCGCCGCTGAGCGGGTGGCAAAGGCTGCTGAGCAAGGCATCGATGGCGCGCAGCCAGCTCTACAAGCTTTTTCTGGCGCTCATTGCCGCGGCGCTGATCACCCAGTGCACACGCATCGCCCATGACACCGGCGTGACGGTGGAAGTCCAGAACAGTGCCCATGAGCTGCTTCGTCGTGATCAAGACCTGCGCAGCAACATCCAGCAGCAGCACGAGAAGCTTGAGCAATTACAGCAAAAGGCTGTGGCGCAGCCCGATGCCGCTGTCAGCCGCCTGCTCGAGTACGTCCGGCAAACCTTGCCGCCACTGGATCAGAGCTTTGCCAGCGATGTGCCGGATTTCATCCACAAGACCAACCGCGACAGCGTCAAGGCGCTGGTCGAGCAGCGTGAGGCGCAGCTCGAGCAGGCCCGCGATAACCTGTACGCGAGCCGGTACGCCTTAGCCACGGTCGAGGGCATCTACAAACAGCGCGATGAGCTGGCCAGCCTCTTGGCCACACCGACCTACCTGGAAGGCATCAAGCGGTTTGCCAAGCTCAAGGAGCTTGCCAGCTTGGCCGACCAGCAACTGCTGCAGGTCAAGGACGATAAAACGCTGAAAACAGCCACCCGGCAGGTCAACGAACTGGGTGAGCAGATCCTTTACACCAGCAGCTTGCTGGAGCAGCTCGCCCTGCGCGAGCAACTGCTGCAGCGCTTCAAGGCGATGCCCCTGGCCGCTGGCGATCGTGCGCAACTGCAAGCGCTGTTCGCGCAAGCCAGCAACAGCCTGGACACCCAGGACGCCTTCAAGGCCCAAGGTCAGCTTAAGCATCTTGAGCAGATGCTCGACTTCGCGGCCGTTGCGCTGACGATCCAGGTCGTGGACCGCACCGGGATCAAGTCCGGGGTCGAGCGTTGCTACGACGCCGCTGGTTGCAACCGCGGCGAGGCCACCGACAAAGGCAAGAGCTGGTTCCTGGTGGTCGAGGCCACCGACCCGGCTGGTATCAGCGCCAAAGTCCCGGTCACCAGCTCTGAAACCGGTAACCAGCGCTGGACCCGCTTCTTCGGCGTGCGCGTCAGCCAGGCCGAATACCTCAAGGTCAAGCAGGACAAGCTCGACGACGGCCATGTCGATGAGCGCATGATGGGCAGCAAGGCTGCCAATTCGCTGACCCTGCGCTTCAACCAGCGCACCACGAGCAACCCTGACATGATCCTGGACTGGTGAACACATGACGCCTAGTACCCTCACCAGCACCGTGGCACAGAACGCCCGCAGCAGCGAGGCCTTGCTGCGCAGCGCCGAGCAGATGTTGTCGGCCCTGAGCGATCAGGAAGCACGCCTGGAGCAGGACATCCTCACGCGCCTGAGCAATATCGTCACGCTCAAGCTTGAACATCGCCCGGCCCTCGACCAGGACACCTTGCTGCAACTGCAGGCACGCCAGGAGGCCGAAGTGCAACTGCGCGCGGAACTTGCCCAGGTCGAAAGCGATATTGCCGCCTCGCTGACCAGCCAGCACACCGTGCGCGAGCGCATTGAAAGCATCGAGCGCCAGGTGAAGGAGCAACTGGCGCTCGAACCTGCCTGGTGCGAGCTGGAGGAGCAGCTGCTCGCCGCGCAAGAGGCCAATCGCGAAGCGATTACCGGCTACGCCGAGATCCGCCAGGAGTGCGTCGACAAGCTGCCCTCCTACAGTGCCAACCCGATCTATTACCACCTGCTCAAACGTGATTACGGCACCGAGCAGTACCGCTACAACTTTCTGCACCGCTGGCTCGACAACAAGCTGGCCAAGCGCGTCAACTACCAGGGTAACCGCAGCAACGAGCTGATCCTGCGCGCCATGCAGACGCGCAACGAAGAACAGCAAGGCGAGCGCCTGGCCCTGATTGCCACGCGGCAAGCCGCGGTTGACCAGCACCTGGCCCAGGCGCGAACGGCGGCGGGCATGGACCCTTTGACCCGCGAAGATACCACGCTGAACAAACATATCGCCGCTGCCAAGGCGCGGGCCAACGAGCAGCACCAGCAATTGGCCGCTTTTGCCGGCAAGCAGGACCCGCACTACCTGCGGATCCGCCAGAACATCACCGAACGCCTGCAGGCGCAAACGATCGAGCAACTGCTGGTCGAAGTGCAAAAAACCCCGGACAGCAACGATGACAAGATCGCCGCCCAGCTCAAGGAGCTGTACCCGCGCCTGCAGGATGTACAGGCGCGCTTGCCGGACCTGCGCGACCAGCATGACCGCGCTCTGCGTGACTACGAACGGGCCAAGGAACTGGAGCGGGCACTGCGCACCGATTACTACCGGGACAGCGATTACAGCTATAACACCAGCTTGAGCTTCGAACGCTTGCTGGCCGACTACATGACGCGCGATCTCAGCCTGCACGCCCTGGAAACCCTGCTGCAAAGTGGCCGGCGCCTGGTGCCGCGCAGCTCGTCATCCAGCGGCTCTTCGTCGAGCAGTTGGTCGAGCTCCGGTTCCAGTAGTTCAAGTTCGAGCAGTAGCGGCTTTTCCAGCTCCAGCAGCAGCGGTGGTGGCAGCTTCAGTACCTCGGACAGTTTCTGAAACGCCAAAAACGCCTCTGCACGAGGCGTTTCTATCGGTCAGCGTCTGCGGTTTGCCGCGGTGTAGTCAAAACTCCACTTGCCCCAGACATCCTCGCGCTGGAATCCATCAAAAAGTACAGCCTGGTTGATCTGCTCCCAGCTCAGCGGGCTGACAGCGTTGGTGTGCTTCAAAGGAACAATTTGCGGCGAAGCCACTGACGAGAGATACACCATGTCCGGCCGAACTATACGGTTGTCCCTGTCCATGATCGGCGCAAGCAGTCGATACTTGAACAACCATTCCAGCTTGGCCGCCGACGTCATCAAATGGGCATAGACAATATGTACCTGATAGATGAAAAACCGATTGGGTCCCTTCACCGTCAGGCTGCGTTTGGTACTGATCGATTCCGACCACACTTCGCTGTACACAGTGCTGGACGTAATTTCAGAGCCGATGTTGATCGCGCCGAAATTGACGCTGAACCCATAACTTTGATCAATACTCGCGGTAAAACTCTTGCTCAGGCCCTCAGTGATACTGACCTCCCTGGTTTGTTCGGAATTGTCATAGGCAATTACCGTATCGGTATGCACCAGGTACGCAAATATCGGCCGTGTATAGGTTGCCCACGATTGCCCGCCATAGGCGACATCACCATAGCTGGTATTACCTTTTATCCAGCATCCGGAATGCGGTGTCTCTTCGCCAAACAGGTAACGGTCAATTTCATAAGAGCCTTCCTTGAAAGGAAACTGTGCAATCGCAGGTGTTTGCTTGTTCATCATGGGCACTCCTTGCCTCGGGATCAGTACTGCTTTCGCAGGTTATCGCGTGCATCCAGGTCCAGGCTCCAGACACCCGTGTTGACGCCGGGGGAGTGACCATCGACCAGGATCGTTTTCAACAGGTCCTCCCTTGAAAGCGGCTCGAACAGTTGCTGATCCGTCACGCACGCGCCCAGCTGGCTGGTTGCCACTGACGACAGGAAGTACAGGTCTGCTGACTCATCACTGCAGCGCAAGACACGCCGGGACAGCTGGAACAGGCTACCGACAGCGTCTGCTGCGCCCACGACACAATGGGCGTAGACCAAGTGCATCTGGTAGATGGAGTAAGCTGTGCTGCTCGGTAACGTGAGGGTGTGCTGGCGGGCTTTCATCCTTGCCCACGCCTGCTGGGCAGAAAAGCCTGTGAGTAATTCGGAATGGGTGTTGACCACATCAATCGCGGGCGACACTGCGTAGTCTTTCTCCGCGCCCTTGAAGAACCATAGATCATGCCCCTGGGCGCTGCGAACGTTGGGTGTTCGATCGGTACCGGGATGCTGCACCTGGGTGTCGACATAAACCAGATAAGCAAACACTGGACGGGTGAACGTGGCCCACTTGCGGCCTCTGAAGGTAAAGTCGCCATACACCGTTTGCCCATCGACCCAGGCCCCAGGCCTGAGCTGCTGGTCGGCTAACAGGTAGCGTACGGTTTCATACGATCCACACTTGAGGGGGAAACCCAACGGCTGGTAGCTTTCTTCCTTGCTATCGTCTTGCATGACGCACCTCGGTTGAAAATTCTTGAGCCTTCAACCCTACGGTGCAACAGGCCGGCTCAGCAGCCGGATCATCTTCCCTGTCCTTGGCGGCACCTCGACAGAACTCCAGGCAAAAAAAAGGTGCGCCGACCAAGCGCACCTCAAAGCCGTGTAGCACACAACGAATTCAGTTTCAGTCCAGCAGGGCCAGGGCCTCGGCGCTGCAAGCCTGGATACGGGCCCAGTCACGGTTGTTGATCCAGCTGCTGTCGAGCATCCAGGTACCGCCCACGCACATCACATTGGGCAACGCCATGTAGTTCTTCACATTGCCCGGATTGACCCCACCGGTGGGGCAGAAGCGCACGTCGCCGAACGGGCCGCCATAGGCCTTGATCGCCGCCACGCCGCCGCTGATTTCGGCCGGGAACAGCTTGAAGCGCCGGTAGCCGAGGGCGTAGCCCATCATGATTTCCGACGGCGTGCTGATGCCAGGCAGCAGCGGAATGTCGCTGTCGACGCCCGCCTCGAGCAAGTCCTGGGTAATACCCGGGGTGACCACGAACTGCGCGCCAGCCGCTTGCACGGCGGCAAACATGTTGCGGTCCAGTACCGTGCCCGCCCCGATGCACAGCTGCGGGCGCTGCTCGCGCAGCACCTGGATGGCCTTGAGGCCGTGGGCGGAGCGCAAGGTCACTTCCAGGGTCTTGATGCCACCGGCGGCCAGGGCGTCGGCCAGGGGCAGAATGTCTTCTTCGCGGGCGATGGTGATCACCGGCAGAATGCGCGCCTGGGTGCAGATCTGATCGATCCGGGCAATCTTGTCGGCCATGGAAGCTCCCGGCTGTTTCAGTTCATGCGTGGTCATAACGGCAGATCCTTGGCTCATGGGCACCAGTAAATATCCAGAGGGTCTTGTAAGAAGGCGCGAATCGGCATTTGCGCCGAGTCGTCGCCGGCCAGCGCGGCGCGCAGGGTAGCGAGTTTGCCCGCACCTTGCACCGACAAGGCGGTAAAGCCGGCACGGGCCAGCAGTGCGCGGGTCATGCTCAAGCGCTGATGCGGCACCGCCGGCGCCAGCATCGCCAGGCAGCGACGCGGGCTGCTTGGGTCAAGGCCTTCGGCAAGGTTCGGGCTGTTGGGGAACAGCGAGGCGGTATGGCCATCGTCGCCCATGCCCAGGACCAGTACGTCGATCCCTGGCAGTTCGGCCAGGGCCTGATCGGCTTCCTGCGCAGCGGCCTCAAGACTGCCTGCGGCGCGATAGAGGCTGAGGAAACGCGCCTTGGCAGCAGGACCGGTCAACAAATGGCGCTTGAGCAGGCCGGCATTGCTGTCGGCATGCTCGACCGGCACCCAGCGCTCGTCAGCGAGGGTCACCAGCACCTTCGACCAGTCCAGCGGCTGCTTGAGCAGCGCCGCAAAGAAAGCCACCGGGCTGCGTCCACCGGACACCACCAGGGTAGCCTGGCCTTTAGCTGCAATGGCCGTATTCAGGCGCCCGGCCACGTCCTTGGCCAGCCCTTCGGCCAATTGCGGCGCGGTGTTGAAATCATGTGCCGTGACGGTTGCCGGCAGTTGCAGTTCAGATATCGCCATACCAGGACCTCCCATCGCGGGTAATCAGTGCAATCGAGCTCATCGGCCCCCAGGAACCAGCGGCATAGGGCTTGGGCGCGTCGCCCGACTGCTTCCAGCCGGCGATCAGCTGATCGCACCACTTCCACGCGTATTCGATTTCATCCTTGCGCACAAACAGGTTCTGATTGCCGCGCATCACTTCCAGCAACAACCGCTCGTAGGCATCGGGGATCCGCGCGCTACGCCAGGTATCGGAGAAATTCAGCTGCAATGGCCCGCTGCGCAGTTGCATGCCTTTGTCCAGGCCCTGCTCCTTGGTCATCACCCGCAGCGAGATACCTTCGTCCGGTTGCAGGCGGATGATCAGCTTGTTGCCAATCTGCAAACGCTGTTCCGGGGCGAAGATGTAGTGCGGGGTTTCCTTGAAGTGGATGACGATCTGCGACAGCTTCTGCGGCATGCGCTTGCCGGTGCGCAGGTAGAACGGCACCCCGGCCCAGCGCCAGTTGCGGATATCGGCGCGCAGGGCGACGAAGGTTTCGGTGTCGCTCTGGGCGTTGGCGTTGTCTTCTTCCAGGTAACCGGGCACCGGCTTGCCTTCGCTGTAGCCGGCAATGTACTGGCCGCGCACCACTTGCGTGCTCAAGCCCTCGCCCTTGATCGGCGCCAGGGCCTTGAGCACCTTGACCTTCTCGTCACGGATACTGTCGGCCGAGAGATCGCTGGGCGGGTCCATGGCAATCAGGCAGAGCAGTTGCAGCAGGTGGTTCTGGATCATGTCGCGCAGTTGCCCGGCCTTGTCGAAGTAGCCCCAGCGCCCTTCGATGCCGACCTTTTCGGCGACAGTGATTTCCACGTGGGAAATCGAGTTCTGGTTCCACTGGGTTTCGAACAGGCTGTTGGCAAAACGCAGGGCAATGAGGTTCTGCACCGTCTCCTTGCCCAGGTAATGGTCGATGCGGTAGACGCGGTTTTCTGGAAAGTACTGGGCCACGGCGTCGTTGACCCGCCGTGAGGATTCCAGGTCATGGCCGATGGGTTTTTCCAGCACCACCCGGGTACGGGCGCTGAGGCCAACCTTGTCGAGGTTCTCGCAGATGCCGCCATACACCGCCGCCGGGGTGGCGAAGTAGGCGATCAACTGGCTGTCGCTGCCAACCTGCTCGGCCAGGGCCTGATAGTCATCGGCCTGGAGAAAATCCACGTGCAGGTAGCTCAGGCGGGCCAGGAAGCGCTGCAACACCGGCGCCTCGATCTGCCCGGCGGGCACGAACTCCCGCAGATGCGCTTCTATCGACGCCAGGTGTTGTTCAACGCTGCCCGCCTCGCGGGCCAGGGCCAGCACGCGGGTGTCGGCGTGCAGCAAATCGGCCCGGTCGAGCTGATAAAGCGCCGGAAACAGCTTGCGCAAGGCCAGGTCGCCAAGGGCGCCAAACAGGGCAAAGGTGCAGGGTTCAACGCTGATCGAAGCCATGATGTTGGTTCTTTTATCAAGTTGACGTAGAAATACCGTTTTCAATCGCAGTTTTCAAGGAATAATGTAGTAAAAACCACAACATTTTACTCAGTGGACAGATTCAAGTGGTGTGCCACCCATGCCATCAGTACGATAGGCCACCGTGTCAAAAGCCCGCAGCTGTCACCAGCCGGGTGCCTCATCGACCCAAGGAAAACACCCATGGACCGCGTGCGAAACCTCCTGGAGCAGATCCAGGGCCGCCTCGAAGAGCTGAACAAGGCTGAGCGCAAAGTCGCCGAAGTCATCCTGCTCAACCCCCAGCAAGCCACCCGTTTCAGCATTGCCGCCCTGGCCCAGGCCGCCAAGGTCAGCGAGCCGACGGTCAATCGCTTCTGCCGCTCGTTCGGCGTCAGCGGCTACCCCGAACTGAAGCTGCAACTGGCGCAGAGCCTGGCCAGCGGCGCTGCCTACGTCAGCCGGGCAGTGGAAGCCGACGATGATCCGGCGTCCTACACCCAGAAAATCTTCGGCAGCGCCATCGCCTCGCTGGACAGTGCCTGCCAGCAACTGGATCCGCAGCTGATCAGCCGCGCCGTCGACATGCTGATCCAGGCCCGGCAGATCCACTTCTTCGGCCTCGGCGCCTCGGCCCCGGTGGCGCTGGATGCCCAGCACAAGTTCTTCCGCTTCAACCTGGCGGTGTCGGCCCACGCCGATGTGCTGATGCAACGCATGCTGGCCTCGGTGGCCCACACCGGCGAGCTGTTCGTGATCATCTCCTACACCGGGCGCACCCGCGAGCTGGTTGAAGTCGCGCGCCTGGCCCGGGAAAACGGCGCCTCGGTACTCGGCCTGACCGCCGCCGACTCGCCATTGGCCAAGGCCAGCAGCCTGAGCCTGAACATCCCGCTGCCGGAAGACACCGACATCTATATGCCGATGACCTCGCGAATCATCCAGCTGACCGTGCTCGACGTGCTGGCCACCGGCATGACCTTGCGCCGCGGCGTCGACTTCCAGCCGCACCTGCGCAAAATCAAGGAAAGCCTCAACGCCAGCCGTTACCCGATCGACGACGAACTCAACTGAGCAGGTGCGCCTGCAAACGCAGGTGTGCTTGCTCCCCTGGCGCCAGGCTCAGGCTGTCACTGCTGCCACTGGCCGCCTCGACACAGACGAAACCCAGGGTTTCGCTGCCACTGACACCCATCAACGGCCGACTGCCGGGGTGCCAGACCACGGTGTCCTCACTGTCACCGGTATCGATGCACAGCTGGCGCTGCCAAGCCGGATCGTGCAACTGCAGGGTCGCCGCATTGGGAAACACCCGCTGGCAACCGCCGTGGACCTTCAAAGCGCCCTTCTGGCGACAGGATTGACGGTTCAAACGGTCGTAACCTTCAATGTTTTCCAGCCCAGATAGCGCTATCTCAGAAACGTCACTAATACGCCAGTAAGCCAGCAGAGCATGACTCAACTGACAAGGCTGGCTGTCCTGGTGTTCGGTACTCAGTTGCAGCTCCATGCGTTTACCCAGCCTGGCCAACAGGTCGACCTGCCAGTCGCACAGTTGCAGGCGCCATTTGAGGGTCACGCCGTGTTCATCTTCGCTGCTGTCGATCAGCTTCCAGTCGAGCAAGCGTGCCCAGCCGTGGGCCGGCCACATGTCTTCGCTGGGATGACGGCCATACCAGGGCCAGCACACCGGCACACCGCCACGGATGGCGCCAACTTGCGGCCACTGCGCCGCACACCACAGCCACGGGCGCTCGCCCTGTGGTTGGAAGTGCAACAACTGTGCGCCCTGACGGCTGAACACCGCCTGACATTGCGGATGATCGATGATCAGCACATCGCGCTGCTGGTAACGCTCCCACTCGAAGGTCGGCCGCGGCCTCTGCGAGGTGAAGAAACGTTGTAGCGGGTGCTCTGGCATGGCGGGGAACTCTTGTTGTTAGTGAGGCCGCATCGCGGGTCAAGTCGGAACGCCGCACCGCCGCTCCCACAAGTCCTGTGGGAGCGGGCTTGACCCGCGATGGGTTTGCAATATGCGTAAATTTACAACATATCGCCTCAGAACGACGACTGAATCTTCAACCCGGCGACCAGCGCGTTATCCACCTCATCGACCCCGCCCGGGCTCTTGATGTACTGCAGGTTCGGCCGCACGGTCAGCCAGTTGGTGACGTGGAAGCCGTAGTACAGCTCGGCGTTGTATTCGGTCTTCTGGATCGGCACGAAACCGGCGTCGTTGTAATCCTCGATGCCGCTTTGCTGATTGAGCAGTTGCGCGCGATCCTTCACATCATCGTTGACGTGAATGCGCGCCACGCCAAAGCCGATGTCATCCTTGGGCCGGCCATCGAAGGCACCCTTGTAGACCATGCCCACCTGCTGGTAGTTGTCCACCACGTTGGTGGCCTTGTCGTGCACGGTGAAGTTGGCGAACAGGCTCAGGCCGCGGTTGGCATCGCCGTTGTGCGCGGTGACCTGCTGCTGGGCCACCACCCACCAGCCATGCTTGCTCGAATGCGACTTGAAGGCGGCGCCGGTCAGCGCCTGGGGCTGGCCATTGACATCGTCATACAGGTCATCGGCCTTGGCCGTGCTGTAGTAGTAACCCAGGCGGTACTCGCCCGGCAGGCCATTGACCTGCGGCGACCAGACCAATTCCACCGGCAGGATCATGCCCTTGGTGCCGCTGCCGCTGAGCTTGAAGCCGTTGCCGGTCTCAAGGTTGGAGGGGTTCTGCTCATACACGCCGACCTGGGCGAAGAACTCCGGGGTGATGTTGTACTTGACCCGCATCGCCCATTGGCTGACCGGCCAGTTGTACCAGATGCCACCCACCCAGTTGCCCACTTGCGAGCCGCAGAACGCCAGGTTCTGGAAGTCGCAGGGGAAGCTGTTGAAGTCCTCGCCTTCGCCAAAGCGCCCGACCTTCACGTCCAGGGCGCCATCGAAGTACTTCTGCTTGACCCACATCTGCGTCAGGCGCCAGGTCTGGCCGCGCCCCCAGACTTCCTGAACCGAACTGAACTGCCCGGCGCGCGGGTCGCTGATACGGTCGTTGGACAGGTTGCGACCGCTACGCTCGGTGATCGCCAACTTGAACTCGGCATCCTGCCAACCGAAGATCTTCTCCAGGTCCAGGTGCGCGCCGAGGGCGAACTGGTCGCTGTAGCGGGCAGTCTTGTCGTCGTTGTAGCCACCGTTGAGGTTGCCGGCCACCTCACCGACGTAATCGAGGGTGAAGTCGTAGCCCTTTTCCAACAATTCGGTACGGGTACCGCCCCAATCGCCGCTCATCCATTTCGACTCCGGGGCAAAGGCGCCGGCCGCCTGCACCCCGCAACTGACGCCCAGGGCCGCCAGCAGGGTCAGCGGCGCCAGTGGCTTGATACGCTTGAAGTGATCCATCCCTTGTTTCCTCGTTTTATTGTTCTCGATGGGTTTCTACGTTCTCTAACGAATTCAGCGGCCCTTGAATTGGGCGACATTATCCTTGCTCGCCTGGGTCGGTACTGGCGCGGCAACGCCCAGGCGCTCGCCGGTGGCGGCATCGAACAGCAGCACCCGCGCCGGGTCGAACTGCAGGTTCAGGGTGTCGCCCACCTGGGTCGGTACATCCGGGGCCAGGCGGCAGCAGACTTTGGTCTGGTTCAAGGTAACGAACACCAGCAGGTCCGGGCCGGTGGGTTCGGTGACCTGCACCTCGGCACGAATACTCGGCAAACCATTGGCCTGGGCCGGGGCCAGGGCGATCTGTTCCGGGCGAATGCCGAGGATCACTTCACGGTCCTCCAGGCCCGCCGTCTCGATACCCAAGGGTAGCTCGCAGCGCGCCTGGCCACTGTCGAGCAGCGCCAGCAGGCGGCCGTCCTGGCGTTGCAGGCGCAGGGGAATGAAGTTCATCGGTGGCGAACCGATGAAGCTGGCGACGAACAGGTTGGCCGGATCGTTGTAGATCTGCTGCGGGGTGCCGAACTGCTGGATCAGCCCGTCCTTCATCACCGCCACCTTGTCGCCCAGGGTCATGGCTTCGATCTGATCGTGGGTAACGTACACCGTGGTGGTCTTCAGGCGTTGGTGCATCAGCTTGATTTCAGTGCGCATCTCCACCCGCAACTTGGCGTCGAGGTTGGACAGCGGCTCATCGAACAGGTAGATCTTCGGTCGCCGCGCCAAGGCCCGCCCCATGGCCACGCGCTGCTGCTGGCCCCCGGACAGCTGACCAGGCTTGCGCGTGAGCAGATGCTCGATCTGCAGCAGCTTGGCCACCCGTGCCACCTCTTCATCGATGGCGGCGGCGGGCATCTTGCGCATCTTCAGGCCGAAGGCGATGTTGTCGCGCACGTTCATGGTCGGGTACAGCGCGTAAGACTGAAACACCATGGCGATGTCGCGATCCTTGGGGCTCATCCCGCTGATGTCGGCATCGTCCACCAGGATCGCCCCGCCGCTGATCTGTTCGAGGCCGGCGATGCAGTTCATCAGGGTCGATTTACCACAACCGGACGGGCCGACCAGGATCAGGAACTCGCCGGAGTCGATCGACAGTTCGATGTTTTTCAAGGTGTCCGGCAGACCGCTGCCGTAGCTCTTGTTGACGTTGCGCAGTTCAAGCGTTGCCATTGTGTTTACCCCTTGACCGCGCCGGCCGTGAGCCCGCGCAGGAAATACTTGCCAGCCAGCACATAGACCAACAGGGTCGGTAACCCGGCGATCATCGCCGCCGCCATGTCGACGTTGTATTCCTTGACCCCGGTGCTGGTGTTGACCAGGTTGTTCAGGGCCACGGTGATCGGTTGTGCGTCGCCGCTGGCGAACACCACGCCGAAGAGAAAGTCGTTCCAGATCTGGGTGAACTGCCAGATCAGGCAGACCATGATGATCGGCACCGACATCGGCAGCAGGATGCGCCCGAAGATGGTGAAGAACCCCGCGCCATCGAGCCGCGCCGCCCGCACCAGGGCATCCGGCACACTGCAGTAGTAGTTGCGGAAAAACAGCGTGGTAAAGGCCAGGCCATAGACGATGTGTACCAGCACCAGGCCGGTGGTGGTGCTTGCCAGGCCAAGCTTGCCGAGGGTGAACGAGGCCGGCAGCAGTACGGTCTGGAACGGCAGGAAGCAACCGAACAGCAGCAGCCCGAAGAACAGCTGCGAGCCCCTGAAGCGCCACATCGACAGCACATAGCCATTGAGCGCACCGAGCAGGGTCGAGATCAGCACCGCCGGCACGGTGATCTTCACCGAGTTCCAGAAGTAGCCACCCACCGTGTCCCAGGCCTTGATCCAGCCAATGCCGGTGATCACCTCGGGCCAGCTCAGCAGGTTGCCGGTGCGGATGTCTTCCGGCGACTTGAAGCTGGTCAGCAGCATCACGATCAGCGGGATCAGGTACAGCGCGCAGGCCAGGATCAGGGTCGAGTAGATGGCCAGGCGGCTGAGGCTCAATGAGCGGGGAGCGAGGGACCTAGTCATGGCGCTTGTTCCTCAGTTCCGAATACAGGTAAGGCACCAGGATCGACAGGATCGCGCCGAGCATCAGGATCGCACTGGCCGAGCCCATGCCCATCTGCCCGCGGCTGAAGGTGAAGGAGTACATGAACATCGCCGGCAGGTCCGAGGCATAGCCCGGGCCGCCCGCGGTCATCGCCGCGACCAGGTCGAAGCTCTTGATCGCGATGTGCGCAAGGATCATCAGCGCACTGAAAAACACCGGGCGCAGGCTCGGCAGGACGATACGCAGGTAGATGCTCGGCAGGCTGGCGCCATCGACTTGTGCGGCGCGAATGATCGATTGATCGACGCCGCGCAGGCCGGCCAGGAACAGCGCCATGACAAAGCCCGAGGCCTGCCACACGGCAGCGATCACCAGGCAGTAGACGACCCGCTCGGGGTCTACCAGCCAGTCCAGGCGAAAGCCTTCCCAGCCCCAGTCGCGGAGCATCTTGTCCAGGCCCAGGCCGGGGTTGAGCAGCCACTTCCAGGCGGTGCCGGTGACGATCATCGACAGCGCCATGGGGTACAGGTAAATGGTGCGAATGAACCCTTCGCGGCGAATGCGCTGGTCGAGCAAAATCGCCAGCAGCACGCCGATCACCAGGCTGATGGCGATGAACATACCGCCGAACAGCAGCAGGTTCTTGCTCGCCACCCACCAGCGGTCGTTCTCCATCAGCCGCGCGTACTGCGCCAGGCCCACCCACTTGTAGCTGGGCATGAAGCTTGAGTTGGTGAAGGACAGGACGAAGGTCCAGAGGATGTAGCCGTAAAAGCCCACCAGGACGATCAGCATGCTCGGCGCCAGTACCAGTTTCGGTAGCCAGCGCTGCAGGGCGTCCAGGGGTGAGGCCTTGTTGATTGTGGCAACAGTGCTCATCAGAAAGTCTCGGTTGAAGGGCGGCGCTGCGCACCGCATCGCTGGCAAGCCAGCTCCCACAATGGACTGCATGCACCGACCCTGTGGGAGCTGGCTTGCCAGCGATGAAGCCCCGCAGAGTCGTTGCCTACACCATCACTTGGCCGACTTGATCGCCGAATTCAGCTGTTTGACCGCCGTCGCCGGGTCGGCTTTCGGGTCGTTGAAGAAGTTGGTGACAACATCGAAGATCGCCCCTTGCACCGCCAGGGAGGTCGCCATGTTGTGGGCCATGCTCGGTTGCAGGCCGTCACCTTTTTCCGCTTCCTTGAAGTCCGCCGCCGACTTCTGCGTACAGGCGTCGAACTGGCTCATGTCCATGTCCTGGCGCACCGGCAGGGAGCCCTTGTTCTGGTTGAACACGGTCTGGAACCGCGGCTCCAGGGCGACCTTGGCCAGGTCGTTCTGGGCCTTGATGTCGTTCGCGTTCTTGAGCTTGAACATCGCCAGCGAATCGATGTTGTAGGCGAAGCTGCCCTGGGTGCCAGGGAAGGCCACGCACTGGTAGTCCTTGCCCGCTACCTTGCCGGCGGCAGTCCATTCGCTCTTGGCCCAGTCGCCCATGATCTGCATGCCGGCCTTGCCGTTGATGACCTCGCCAGCGGCAATGTTCCAGTCACGTCCGGCGCGGTTAGGGTCCATGTAGGTGCCCAGGCGTTGCAGGGTCTTGAACACCTCGATCATTTTTTCGCCGGTCAGGGTGTCTTCGTCCAGTTCGACAAAGGCTTGGTGATAGCCCTGGGGCCCGAGGATGCTCAGCACCAGGTCTTCGAACACGGTGCTGTCCTGCCACGGCTGGCCACCATGGGCCAGCGGGGTGAAGCCTGCAGCCTTGAGCTTGTCGGCGGCAGCGAACAGTTCGTCGAGGGTGGTCGGCACCTTGGCACCGGCCTTGTCGAACACCTGCGGGTTGATCCACAGCCAGTTGACCCGGTGGATGTTCACCGGCACTGCTACATAGTGGCCGTCGTACTGCATGAGCTGCGCAACTTTCTTTGGCAGCAAGGCATCCCAGTTGTTGGCTTTGGCGACATCATCGAGCTCAGTGAGCAGGCCCAGCGCGCCCCATTCCTGGATGTCCGGCCCCTTGATCTGGGCGGCGCCCGGCGGGTTGCCGGCGACCGCGCGGCTTTTCAGCACGGTCATGGCCGCTGCGCCACCGCCACCGGCGACGGCGTTGTCCTTCCAGGTGAAGCCGTCTTTCTCGACTTGTTCCTTGAGGGTTTTCACCGCTGCGGCTTCACCACCGGAGGTCCACCAATGGGTGACTTCGACCGTACCGTTAGCGGCAGCAACAGCACTCAAGGGCAACAAGGAGGCGAGAGAAATGACAGCGGCGAGGCGATTGATCGCATTCATCGAGAGGAACCTTTTCTTGTTGTTATGCAGGTGCAAGTCGTGGTGCTTGCGCTTGCATCAGAGTCTAACCAGCGGCACCTGTGCCGGAGGTAACGAAGGGATGCGCGAATGTCACAAGCCGGTGACATTCGCGCAGCGGGGCTTTCAGTCACTGCTGCGCGGCAGGCTCAAGGTCACCCGCAAGCCGCCCTCACGCAGGTTGCGCAGGCTCACTTCGCCGCCATGGCTGTGCGCGATGTTGCGCGCGATACCCAGCCCCAGACCGTAACCCTGCTGCTGCCCGGCCAGGCGAAAGTGCGGCTCGAACACCTGTTCCTGACGCTGCTCAGGCACGCCCGGGCCCTCGTCGTCGACCTGCAAAACGAAGTCACTGTCGCTGTCGAGGATGCGCAGGTGAGCACGCTCGCCATACTTCAGGGCGTTGTCGATCAGGTTGCCGATGCAGCGCTTGAGCGCCAGTGGTTTGCCGGGATACGGCGCCAGCGCGCGGCCTTCAAGCGTGATCTGGCCGCTGCCCAGGTACGGCTCGACCAGGCATTCGAGCACCTGGTTGAGGTCGATACGCTCGATGTTCTCGTGGATGTCGGTGTCTTTCACGCATTGCAGTGCGCCCTTGACCAACATCTCCAGCTCATCCAGGTCGCGGCCGAACTTGGCCTGCAACGGCTCGTCATCCAGCAGCTCGACCCGCAGGCGCAAACGCGTGATCGGCGTGCGCAGGTCGTGGGAGATGGCGCTGAACAACTGGCTGCGTTCGGTCAGGTAGCGGCTGATGCGCTCGCGCATGGCATTGAAGGCCCGGCCCACCTCCTCCACTTCGCTGCCACCGCCTTCAGTCACCGGCTCGACATCGGCCCCCAGTGACATTTCCCTGGCAGCCAGGGCCAGGCGCTTGAGCGGGCGGCTCTGCCAGTGCACCAGCAAACCGATGAACAACAGCAGGAACGAGCTGGTGAGTACGATGAACCACAGCTGCTGACTCGGCAGGCCCTGTTCTTCGAGGCTGGTGTAAGGCTCGGGCAGCAACGAGGCGATGTACAGCCATTCGTCTTCATCCAGGCGGATCTGGGTCACCAGCACCGGCGGGTTGATCGGCTCCAGGGTCAACGCATAGTGCGCCCAGGAGCGCGGCAGCTCATCGAGTTTCAGGCCGCTGTTGAAGATCCGCAGATCCTGCGGGCTGACGAACTGGATGGAGATTTCCAGCTGCGCGCCAAGGCGCTGGTGCAGCACGTCGCCGACGGCGTCGATCACCGCTTGCTTGCGCGGCGTGGCCGCCAGCACCTGCATGCCCAGGGGTTTGTCATTGAGGGAAACGACAAAACGGGTGCCGCCCATGCTGCGCAACTGGTCGAGCACCATCGGCCGGTACGCCACCGGCAGCGAACGAAAGTAACTGACGCTGGCACTCATCGAATGGGCCAGGCTGCGCGCGCTGGCGACCAGGCCCTCCATCTGGCTGGCGCGCAGTTGCGACAGCCAGATCAGGCTCGACAAGCCCTGCGCCAGCAGCACCACCAGCAGGGTCAACAGCAGCATCCGCCCCAGCAGCGAGCGCGGCAGCGGCAGGCGCCAGCGCCCTTCAGTGCGCAGGCGCAACGCTGGCCGCCAGCAGGTAACCACTGCCGCGTACGGTACGAATCAATCGCGGCGGTTTGTCTGTGTCGCGCAGGCGTTGGCGCAGGCGGCTGACCGCCATGTCGACGATACGGTCCAGGGGCATCGGCTCGCGACCGCGGGTGGCATTGCCGATGGTGTCGCGGTCGAGGATCTGTTGCGGGTGATCGAGGAACAGTTTGAGCAAGGCAAAGTCGGCGCCGGAAAGGATCACCTCTTCACCATCGCGGTGGAACAAGCGGTGGCTGATGGTATCCAGGCGCCAGTCATCGAAGGCCAGCACATCACCGCCATTGCGCTCCTGGCCAAAACCGGCACGGCGCAACAGGGCTTTGATCCGCGCCTGCAGTTCACGCGGACTGAAGGGTTTACCCAGGTAATCATCGGCGCCCAGCTCCAGGCCGATGACCCGGTCGGCCTCGTCGGAGCTGGCGGTGAGCATGATAATCGGCACCTGCGCCAGGCGCGGATGCTGACGCACCCAGCGGCACAGGCTGAAACCGTCTTCGTCGGGCAGCATCACGTCGAGGATCACCAGGTCGCAATCGCTGGCATCCAGGGCCTGGCGAAAGCCGCGCCCGTCGGCCACCGCCTGGACGCTGAAACCGGCACGGCTCAGGTAGGTTTGCAGCAGCTCACGGATGTCCTGGTCGTCGTCGACCATCAGTATCGACTTGCTCACGCATCACTCCTTGTTTATCAGGGAGAGGGCTTCGCGGGGCAAGCCCGCCCCCAGATATCAGCCGGCTTGTTGCAAGGCTACGCCAGCCCCGAGTAAACCGGAGAACTCAGCGGTTACCAACCATACCGGGACATCCTTGAAGTAGCCACTCATGCAGCCCTTGTCGGCAAAGCTGGCGCCAAAGCCGCTGCGCAGGAACAGTTCGGCAAAGCGCGGAATGACGCCGCCGACGATATACACCCCGGCGCGCGCGCCGAGAGTCAGGACATCATTGCCCGCCACCCGGCCCAGAAAGAGGCAGAACTGCTCGATCACCGCCAGGGCAACAGGCTCACCGGCCAGCGCCGCATCGGTGATCGCCGCCGGGCTCTGCAACGGTGCGGGCTGGCCGTCCAGCGCGCAGATGGCCTGGTACAAGCGCAACAGGCCGCCGCCGCTGAGGACGGATTCGGCGCTGACATGACCGATTTCGTTCTCGATCTGCTGACGAATCTGCGCTTCGCGGGCGTTGCCCACCGGCAGGTCGACATGCCCGCCCTCGCCGGGCAAGGCCATCCAGCGGTCCTCTCCCAGGCTCAGCAAGGTGCCGACGCCAAGACCTGTGCCCGGGCCGATCACCAAGGCCGGGCGGGCAGCATCGGGCGTGCCGTCGCAAACGGTACGGTACTCGCCCGCCTGCAGACGGGTCATGCCCAGGGCCATGGCGGTGAAGTCGTTGATCAGCAACAAGCGTTCGACCTGCAAGGTCTTGCAGAACGCCTGACGGCTGAGGCGCCAGTGGTTGTTGGTAAAGCGAAACTCATCGCCATCGACCGGCCCGGCCACCGCCAGGCACACCGCGCCCAGCTCACCGCGGGCCAGGCCATGATCGGCCAGATAAGCGCCGATGGCCTGTTCCGGGCTGGTGTAGTCGGCTGTGGCAAAGACCTGCACCGCGTGCATGCGGTTGTCTTCCCAGAGGGCAAAGCGCGCGTTGGTGCCGCCGATATCGCCGACCAGTGCGCGCTTCACTTGAGCGTCTCCAGTGCCGAGGTGAAGGCGCTGGCACCCTTCTCCGCCGGGCTCAGGGCGGTACGCAGGAAGCCAAACAGCTCGCGACCGCAGCCCAGGTCATTGCCGCTCGGGGCCGCCGGCAGTTCACGATCAGCCAGTTCGGCCGCACTGAGCTTCACGGTCAAGGTGCCGGCCACACCGTCGACGCGGACGATATCACCATCGCGCAGGCGTGCCAGCGGGCCGCCATCGAAGGCTTCAGGGCAAACATGAATGGCCGCCGGGATTTTCCCCGAAGCGCCGGACATACGCCCGTCGGTTACCAGTGCCACCTTGAAGCCACGATCCTGCAACACACCGAGGAACGGGGTCATCTTGTGCAACTCGGGCATGCCGTTGCAGCGCGGGCCTTGAAAGCGCATCACCGCGACAAAATCGCGCTCCAGCTCGCCGGCCTGGAACGCATCGGCCAGCGCCTGCTGGTCATGGAACACCAGTGCCGGGGCTTCGACCACCTGATGCTCGGGGGCTACTGCGGACACCTTCATCACCCCGCGACCGAGGTTGCCTTCCATGACCCGCAGACCGCCTTCGGGCGAGAACGCCCGTGCCACTGGGCGAAGGATCGCCTCATCAAGGCTGGCCTTCGGGCCTTCGCGCCAGACCAGTTTGCCGGCCTCAAGGAACGGCTCCTGGGTGTAGCGACGCAGGCCATGGCCAGCGACGGTGTTGACGTCTTCATGGAGCAAACCGGCATCGAGCAGTTCGCGAATCAGCAAGGCCATGCCGCCGGCGGCCTGGAAGTGGTTGATGTCGGCCTTGCCGTTCGGGTAGACATGAGACAGGGTCGGCACCACTTCCGAAAGCTCGGCCATGTCCTGCCAGGTCAGCTGGATGCCCGCCGCCTGGGCAATCGCCGGCATGTGCAGGGTATGGTTGGTCGAGCCGCCGGTGGCGTGCAAGGCAACGATGGAGTTGACCAGGGCTTTCTCGTCGACGATCTCGCCCAGGGGCATGAAGTTGCCGCTGGCCTTGGTCATGCGCGTGACCTGTTGGGCGGCCTCGGCGGTGAGGGCATCGCGCAGCGGCGTGTACGGGTTGACGAACGAGGCGCCCGGCAGGTGCAGGCCCATCACTTCCATCAGCAACTGGTTGGTGTTGGCGGTGCCGTAGAAGGTGCAGGTGCCGGGGCTGTGGTAGGACTTCATCTCCGACTCCAGCAGCTCCTCGCGGCTGGCCTTGCCTTCGGCGTAACGCTGGCGTACATCGGCTTTCTCCTTGTTGGAGATGCCCGACGGCATTGGCCCGCCCGGGACGAACAGGGTCGGCAGATGGCCGAAGCGCAACGCGCCCATCAGTAGGCCGGGGACGATCTTGTCGCAGATACCGAGCATCAGCGCCGCGTCGAACATGTTGTGCGACAGGGCAATGGCGGTCGACATGGCGATCACTTCGCGGCTGGCGATGCCCAGCTCCATGCCTGGCTCACCCTGGGTGACGCCGTCGCACATGGCCGGCACGCCACCGGCGAACTGGCCGACCGAGCCAATCTCGCGCAGTGCCTGTTTGATCTGTTCGGGGTAATGCTCATAAGGCTGATGCGCCGAGAGCATGTCGTTGTAGGCGGAGACGATGGCGACGTTGGCCGCGTTCATCATCCGCAGGCTTTGCTTGTCCTGGCTGCCGCAGCCGGCGACACCGTGAGCGAAGTTGGCGCACTGCAGCTTGGCACGCATCGGCCCGTCGCTGGCGGCCCCGCGAATCAGCTCAAGGTAGCGTTCACGGGTGGGGCGACTGCGGGCGATCAGCCGTTGGGTGACCTCAAGAATGCGCGGATGCATGTACTGGACTCCAGGCTATCGGTGGTTGCGACCTCTGCGGCGGTTTCCCTTATCAACGATCGCGGCCTAGGCTCAAAAGCAGGGGCGATGCGTTGCGGGAGGAACGGCTTGGCCGATCGCTCGTTGTAGATTGAACAAAATATTGCCAGTAAAAAGGCTTGTTTTCTATTTTTTTACGAAAAATCTTGTAATTCCAACAACAAAAACAGATGCAGTGAAGCAAAACTTCAATTGCCACGGGCTTCACCCGGTCTGCCAGAGGTAGCTCCATGACCCTTCGTATCGCAATCAATGGCTTTGGCCGCATCGGCCGCAACATCCTTCGCGCACTCTATACCCAAGGCTACCGCCAGGACCTGCAGGTCGTCGCCATCAACGACCTGGGCGACAGTGCGATCAATGCCCATCTGCTCAAACACGACAGCGTCCACGGCAGCTTTGCTGCCACGGTTGAATCCGATCACGAGAGCATAACCGTCAACGGCGACCGCATTGCCGTCAGCGCCATCCGCAATCCGGCGGAGCTGCCGTGGAAAGCCGAAGCCATCGATGTGGTGTTCGAATGCACAGGTTTGTTCACCGAACGCGCCAAGGCAGCCGCCCATCTTACTGCCGGGGCTGGCAAAGTCATTATCTCGGCACCGGCCAAGGGCGCTGATGCCACCGTGGTGTATGGGGTCAACCATGACATCCTGCGCCCTTCGCACCAGATCATCTCCAGTGCTTCGTGCACCACCAACTGCCTGGCGCCGCTGGCCCAGGTACTGCACCGCGAGTACGGTATCGAACAAGGCTTGATGACCACCATCCACGCCTACACCAACGACCAGAACCTGACCGATGTCTACCACAGCGACCCGTTCCGTGCCCGCTCGGCGACCCAGTCGATGATCCCGAGCAAGACCGGCGCGGCCGAAGCGGTGGGCCTGGTGCTGCCAGAGCTGGCCGGCAAGCTCACCGGCATGGCCGTGCGGGTGCCGGTGATCAACGTGTCGCTGGTCGACCTTACCGTCAACCTTGAGCGCGAGGCCACGGCCACGGCAGTCAATGAGTTGTTCAAGGAAGCCAGCCGGCATTCCAAGGTGCTGGGCTACAACAGCCTGCCGCTGGTGTCCTGTGATTTCAACCATAACCCGCTGTCGTCGATCTTCGATGCCAATCACACCCGCACCAACGGGCGCATGCTCAAGGTGCTGGCCTGGTACGACAACGAATGGGGCTTCTCCAACCGCATGCTGGATAACTGCCTGGCACTGTGCAACGCCCGCTAGGATCATCCCTTGTAGGAGCGACCAAGGCAGTACTTGACCAAGGCGCTGATGATAAGCATTATCATTCGCCATGCCATGGTCGGGTACCGCTGTGAGTCAGTCCCAGTTCAACGCCGTTTTCCTCGCGCAGCGCGTCAGCCTGTTGCGTACCCTGCAGCGCATGGTGGATAACCCCAGCACTGCCGAGGACCTGTTGCAGGAGACCTACCTGCGGGTGACCCGCGCCCTTGGCGAACGCCCCATCGAACACCTTGAACCCTTCGTGTTCCAGACTGCGCGCAACCTCGCCCTCGATCACTTGCGCGCACGCCGGGCGCAGTCGCGCAACCTGGTCGACGATGTACCCGAGCAGATCCTGCACAACGTCGCCGCGCCCAGCAGCAGCGCCGAAGACGCCGCCCACGCCGAACAACTGCTCAAGCGCCTGAGCGTCAGCCTCGCGCAGTTGACCGAGCGCCAACAACGGATCTTCATCCTCAGCCGCCTGCATGGCGCCAGCTACCTGGAAATCGCCGAGCAGTTGAACGTCTCGGCAAGCACGGTTCAGAAGGAACTGAAACTGATCATGGCCATCTGTGTGGGGGTAGCCGACCGGCTGCAGTAAACAGCCTGTCGTCGATCGCAGCTAAACCCTTGCCATCCCCATGGATAGCCCCGATCATTCGCGCAAAAGCGCCAACCCGCCAAGGACCCACCCGTGACCGACCGTCCCGCCCCTCGCCCCTCGCCACCTGGCCAAGGCGCCAGTGATCAGGCCATGGACCAGGCTCTGGACTGGCTGATTCGCCTGCAATGCGCGTCGGAACACGATACCCAGGCCTTCGAAGCCTGGCTGGAAGCCGATCCGGCCAATGCCCGGGCCTACGTCGAGGCCGAAGCGATCTGGAACGGCGCGCCGTTGCGTCAGGTTGCCAGCCAGTTGCAACAGGGGCAGCGCCGCACGCTACGCTCACGCATCCGCCCGCACTACAAGCCCCTGGCCGCAGCCGCCGTGCTGCTGGTAGGGATTTTCACCCTTGGCAACCTGCCGCTGCGCCTGCAGGCCGACCACCTGACCGTGGTGGGTGAACGCCAGCGGCTACAGCTGGACGACGGCTCCAGGGTGTTGCTCAACACCAATTCGGCCTTTGCCAGCGACCTGCGCGACAACCGTCAGGTGGCCCGGCTGCTGCAGGGCGAGGCCTATTTCGAAGTGCCCGCCGGTACCCAACCGCCCCTGGAGCTGCAGGCCGGCCCGTTGCGGGCCAGCGTGCGCGACACCGATTTTGCCGTGCGCTACCTCAACGGCGAAGCCCAGGTGCGGGTGCAACGCGGTGACGTCGACCTGCAGGCCAGCAGCGACCAGCGCATTCGCCTGTCGGCGGGCGACAGTATCAGCGTCGGGCCCAACGGTTTCAGCCAACGCGGGCGCCTGGACGCGCAGAAGGACCTGGCCTGGGTCCAGGGCCGCCTGGTATTCGAAAATTGTCCGTTGAGCCAGGTGCTGGCCGAACTGCGCCGCTACTACCCCGGCTGGATCATCAACGGCAATGAGCACCTGGAAAATGTCGCGGTCACTGGCAACTACCGCCTCGACCAACCCCTGGAAACCCTGCGCGCCCTTGCCCACATTACCTCGGCGCAGCTGCACGAATACCCGGCACTGGTCATCCTCAACTGACGCAAAAGTTTTTTTACGCGATCCCGGAAGCTGTTACGTCTCGTTATAGCCAATGCAACTGATTCTTATTTTTGAATCAGCCAGCACCTATAACATTTGCGCGACAGGGAGCGCTTTCGATGCCCACTGGTTTCACTCGTCGGTCTTCAGCCACTTCACCTACCCCCGGCCTGCAGCGTTGCACGTTCTCCCTGTTGACCCTGGCCCTGCTCGCCAGCGGCGCCTGCAGCCTGCCGGCGCTGGCCGCGGAACCGGCCCAGGCCAGTGCCCCGCGGATGGGTGACTACCGCTTCGCCATCAGCCAGCAACCACTGGTGTCGGCGCTCAACGCCTTTACCGCGGTGACCGGCTGGCAAGTGGGCTTCTCCGCTGAACTGGCCGAAGGCGTGGCCTCCCCGGGCGTGCAGGGTTCGCTGAAGCCGGAAGCCGCGTTACAGCAACTGCTGGCCGGCACCGGCTTGAGCTACCGCACCCTCGGCAGCGGCAACGTGGTGATCGAACGCAGCGCCAGCAAGGCCATCGCCCTGCAGCAGATCACCGTCAGTGCCACCCGCAGCGCCCAGGACATCAGCCAGGTGCCGAGCACCGTCAGCGTGCAGACCCGTGAGCAGCTCGACCGGCAGAACGTCAACAGCATCAAGGACCTGGTCCGTTACGAGCCGGGTGTGTCAGTCAGCGGCACCGGGCAGCGCAGCGGCCTGAACGGTTACAACATCCGTGGTATCGACGGTGAACGGATACTGACCCAGATCGACGGCGTGTCGATCCCCGACAGCTTCTTCTTCGGCCCTTATGCCCAGACCCAGCGCAACTACGTCGATCCTGAAATCGTCAAGCGCGTGGAGATCCTCCGTGGCCCGGCCTCGGTGCTGTACGGCAGCAACGCCATCGGCGGCGCGGTCAGCTACTTCACCCTCGATCCCGACGACATCATCAAGCCTGGCCAGGACCTCGGCGCACGCCTGAAGACCGGCTACAGCTCGGCGGATGAGAGCTGGCTGAACTCGGCCAGCGTCGCCGGCCGCCAGGGCGAATTCGACGGCCTGCTGCACCTGAGCCAGCGCAACGGCCATGAAACCGAGTCTTACAGCAGCCACGGCGGCACGGGCCTGGCGCGCACCGCCGCCAACCCCGAAGACGTGCGCACCACCAACATCCTCGCCAAGGCCGGCTGGAACTACGCTGACGACGCGCGCCTGGCCTTCACCTACGAAAGCTACAAGGACGACCGCGACCTGAAGCAGAAGAGCGCCGTGGGCGGGCCGTTCATTCCAGGCTTTGGCGCCATGAACTCGTACCGCGACCGCACCGGTAACGACACCGTGACCCGCGAGCGTTTCGGCATCAACCACGAATTCGCCCTGGGCAGTGTGTTGGCCGACAACATGAAGTGGAGCCTGAACTACCAGATCGGCAAGACCGACCAGCGCACCGAAGAGCTCTACTTCGCGTCGGGCCGCCAGGTGTTCCGTGACCGCCAAACCACCTACAAGGATCGCCAGTGGCTGTTCGACGCGCAACTGGACAAAGCCTTCAGCGTCGGCGCCACCGAGCACCTGCTGACCTACGGCACCACCCTCAAGCACCAGAAGGTCACCGGCTCGCGCAGCGGCACCGGCACCTGCCTGAACGTTGGTGGCGACTGTCAATTCATCGGCCAGGCCAGTGCCAAGGACAGCCAGGCCCTGGTCAGCGATTTCCCCGATCCGACCGTCAACACCTACAGCCTGTTCGCCCAGGACGAGATCCGCTGGAACCAGTGGAGCTTCCTGCCGGGTGTGCGCTACGACTACACCGAACTCAAGCCGCACATGACCGACGCGTTCCTCCGCGGGGTTGGCGCCAGCGCCACCGACCCTGTCGATGACGGCGCCAAGAAATGGCACCGGGTCTCGCCCAAGTTCGGCCTGACTTACGCCTTCAACGACACCTACACCTGGTACGGCCAGTACGCCGAAGGCTTCCGCACGCCAACCGCCAAGGCGCTGTACGGCCGCTTCGAGAACCCGGGCCTGGGCTACAGCGTGCGTGGCAACTCCAACCTCGAACCGGAAAAGAGCAAGAGCTACGAGACCGGTCTGCGCGGCAACTTCGAGGCGGGTAACTTCGATGTCGCGGTGTTCTACAACAAGTACCGCGACTTCATCAACGAAGACGCCGTGCAGGGCAGCAACCTGGGCCAGACCTTCGAAGCCAACAACATCAAGCACGCGACCATCAAGGGTGCAGAGTTCAAGGGCCGCCTGAACCTCGACGCCTTCGGTGCTCCGCACGGCGTGTATACCCAGGGCTCGCTGGCCTATGCCCACGGCCGCAACGACGACAGCGGCCAGCCACTCAACAGCGTCAACCCGCTGACCGCGGTGATGGGCATGGGCTACGAGCAGGAACAATACGGCGCGCTGCTGAGCTGGACCCTGGTCAAGCGCAAGGACCGCGTCGACGACACCACCTTCTTTGCCCCCGACGGCACCAGCAAGCAGTTCCGCACCCCCGGCTACGGCGTGCTCGACCTGACCGGTTTCTACAAGGTCACTGACGACATCAGCGTCAACGCCGGTCTCTACAACCTGACCGACAAGAAGTACTGGCAGTGGGATGACGTGCGCGGCTACGACGGCCTCGGTGAAGCGGCAGTGACCGCCCCGGCCAACCTCGACCGCCTGACCATGCCGGGCCGCAACGTCGCCATCAACCTGGTCTGGGATATCTGACCGAGAACCTGTGGGAGCGGGCTCGACCCGCGATGGGCTGCAAATGCAGCCCCCGCAGGTGAGGTTTTTTTACTGTCACGCGTCTTCTCATTCGTCTAGTCATCAGGCACGCCCATTTCGCAAGGAATCACCATGACCGCCGCTACCACCGCCGAACGCGCCAGCCTGCGTTCGCAACGCTTGAACCAGCTGACCCACGCCCCGCACAGCGAACTGGACGCCCTGGTCAAATCCCACGCGCCGTTCGAAACCCGCGAGAGTTTCGCCCGCTTCGTGGTTGCCCAGTACCTGTTCCAGTCCGAGCTCAAAGCGCTGTACACCGATCCGGCACTGATCGCCATCGTCCCGGACCTGGCCGAACGCTGCCGCGCCGAACAGGCCGGCCTGGACCTGGCGGACTTGAACACCGAGATCCCGGCCGACTTCGCCGGCGCCCTGCAGCGCCCAAGCCTGGGTGAAGCCATGGGCTGGATCTTCGTTTCCGAAGGTTCCAAGCTTGGCGCCGCGTTCCTGATCAAGCGTGCCGTCGGCCTGGGCCTGTCGGACAGCTTCGGTGCCCGTCACCTGGGCGAACCGGCCGGTGGCCGCGCCGAAGGCTGGAAACAGTTCACCCGCATCCTCGACGGCCTGCAACTGAGCGCCGAAGAAGAAGCCAAGGCCGAGCAAGGCGCCGTGGCCGCCTTCGAGCGCTTCACCGAACTGCTCAAACACGCCTATGCAACTGCGCCTAAAGCCGAACTGGCCTGATGCGTCGTACCCGGTTACCCTCGCGGTAACCGGGCCTTGCCCGTGCACACCGACAAGCCCATGACCCGCCCAGCCGCTTCAAAACTCTCACGCCTGCTGTTTGGCCTGCTGGCTTACGTCAGCCTCGGCATCGGCCTGGTGGCGATCGTGATTCCCGGCCTGCCCACCACCGAGTTCATCCTCCTTGCCGCTTGGGCCGCCACCCGCAGCTCGCCGCGCCTGAGCGCCTGGCTGGAAAACCATCGTTTGTTCGGACCGATCCTGAGCAACTGGCGCAACGGCAAGGTGATCCAGCGCCGGGCCAAGGTCAGCGCCACGCTCAGCATGCTGCTGTGCGCCAGCCTCATGCTGGTGTTCCTCGACCATCGCTGGCCGGTGTTTCTCGCCATTGCCGGCATGACCCTGGGCAACCTGTGGATCTGGTCGCGGCCAGAAGCCGCGCCCTTGAGCCTTGACGACCGTTCATCGGCACACACTCATGGCTAAGGCTATAAGGCCGATGAACTGTTATCGCTAAATGGATGTAGCGAATCGAGCCCGTACGGTGGCTCGGTCTCTACCGGCCTGCCTTTTAGCGAGTACGTCCATGTTCGACACGCTCTCGATTCGCCTGAAAATCGTCCTGCTTTCCGGCCTCTGCCTGCTTGGCGTGGTCGCACTCGTCGTCGGTATCAACCTGTATCAATCGCACCAGAGCGATGAACTGGTCGCTGACGCCAGCACCACCATGCTTACCCGCAACGTCCAGGCCCTGCTGCAGGCCCGCGCGGGCGAGAAAGCCGAGATGCTGCGGCGCACCTTCAGCGACAGCCAGACCGTCGTCACCGCCCTCGCCGACCAGGTCCAGGACCTGCAGCAACTGGCCCGTGACCGCGGTCTGAGCGGCGGCGACCTGCGCGAAGCGATCAACCAGAGCCTGGCCACCAGCTTCAAGCGCAACCCCGACGTGCTCGGCATCTGGCTGGCCTTCGAGCCCGACGGCCTGGAGGGCGGCGACAGTGCTTTTGCCAACGACGCCAAGCGCCTGAGCAACGAAAGCGGGCGCTTTGCCAGTTACTGGAGCCGTGCCCAAGGCCAGGCCCTGAACACGGTGATCAGCGATGTCGACCTGAACAAGACCGAGATCAACCTCAGCGGCACGCCCTACAACGTCTGGTACACCTGCTCGCGCAACAGCGCCCGGGCGTGCCTGCTCGAGCCCTACTCCGACACCGTCGGCGGCAAGCAGATGCTGATGACCAGCATCACCATGCCGCTGCTGCACAACGGCAAGGTGATCGCCGTGGCTGGCGTGGACATCTCCCTCGATGCCCTGCAATCCGCTGCCGCCAAAGCCCAGCAGGAGCTGTTCAACGGCGCCGGGCGCTTGATGATCGTCGCCCCCAGCGGCCTGCTGGCCGCTAACAGCAACGATGCCGGCAAGGCCGGCAAACCCATCGACCAGGACGGCCAGCAAGCACTGCAACAGCTCGCCGCCAACCAGCCGCTGATCCTTGAGCAAGGCCAGACCATCCGTGCCGTCAACCCGGTGCAACCGATTGCCGACAGCAAACCCTGGGGCATTCTGATCGACCTGCCCAAGCAGGTACTGCTGGCCGACGCCTCCAGCCTTCAGGCTACCCTCGAAGACGCCCGCACCAGCGGCACCGTCAAGGTGCTGCTGTTCGCCACCCTGGCCGGCCTCGGCGGCCTGCTGCTGATGTGGCTGACCGCCACCGGCGTGACCCGCCCGCTGAACAGCGTGGCGAGCATGCTCGAAGCCATCGCCAGCGGCGACGGCGACCTGACCCAGCGCCTGCGCTATGCGCGCAAGGACGAACTGGGCCGGCTGACCGGCGGCTTCAACCGCTTCCTCGACAAGCTGCAGCCGACCATCGCCCAGATCAAGCAGAGCATCACCCAGGCCCGAGCCACCGCCGACCAGTCCTCGGCGATTGCCCAGCGCACCAGCGAAGGCATGCAGGTGCAGTTTCGCGAGATCGACCAGGTGGCCACCGCCTCCAACGAAATGAGCGCCACCGCCCATGACGTCGCCAACAGTGCCGCCAGTGCCGCCGATGCCGCCCGAGGGGCCGACCGCTCGGCCAAGGACGGCATGGCAATCATCGAGCGCAGCACCCGCGACATTACCGTGCTTGCCGAACAGGTCAGCAAGGCCGTAGGTGAAGTGGAAACCCTGGCGCAGAACAGCGAGCAGATCGGCTCGGTGCTGGAAGTGATCCGCAGCATCGCCGAGCAGACCAACCTGCTGGCCCTCAACGCCGCGATCGAAGCGGCCCGCGCCGGCGAAAGCGGCCGTGGCTTTGCCGTGGTGGCCGATGAAGTGCGCAATCTGGCACGGCGCACCCAGGACTCGGTGGAAGAGATCCGCCAGGTGATCGAACGCATCCAGAGCAACACCCGCGAGGTGGTCGCGACCATGCATTCGAGCCACGGCAAGGCCCAGGAAAACGCCGGGCAGATCCACCAGGCGGTGCAAGCGCTGGACAAGATCAGCGAGGCAGTCACGGTGATCAGCGACATGAACCTGCAAATCGCCAGTGCCGCCGAGCAGCAAAGCGCGGTGGCCGAAGAGGTCAACCGCAACGTCTCGGCGATCCGTGGCGTGACCGAAACCCTGACCGGCCAGGCCGCCGAATCGGCCCAGGTGAGCAGCCAGCTCAACACCCTGTCGTCGCAGCAGATGGCCCTGATGGATCAGTTCAGGGTTTGACCTGGCGCCGCTGATGGTCTGCAATGGCCCTTCTGCTGGAGGGCCATTGATGACCGCGCTACTCGACACCCTTGTCACCGAACTGCAGTTGCCACCGACACTGCTGCATGCCCTGCGCTTTCACGCCAGCGGCGCCCTGCCCTCGACCTTTGCGGTCAGCGAGCTGGCCAGCAGCAGTATTGCCGCCTGTGGCCTGGCCGTGGCCGAACTGCTGCAACGCCAGCTTGATCAACCGCCAAAGGTCGAGGTCGACCGCCGCCTGAGTTCGTTCTGGTTCGCCACCAGCCTGCGTCCGCAAGGCTGGAGCACACCGCCCTTGTGGGACCCGATTGCCGGTGACTACCGCACTGAAGATGGTTGGATTCGCCTGCATACCAACGCAGCTCATCATCGCGCCGCCGCCGAGAAGGTAGTGGGCCGTGCGGCTGACCGTGCACAAATGGCTGACCTGGTTGCGTGCTGGCATGCAAGCGAGCTGGAGAGCGCGATAGTCACCGCTGGCGGTTGCGCCGCGCAAATGCGCAGCTGGCCCGAATGGTCGGCCCATCCTCAGGGCCTGGCAGTGAATGCCGAGCCGTTGATTCACCGCCAACTGGCTCCAGCCTTTACAAGCAGACGCTGGAGCGGTAACGCCGTCCGACCTCTGGCCGGGGTCAAGGTGCTGGACCTCACCCGCATCCTCGCCGGCCCCACCGCCAGCCGCCTGCTGGCTGGCTTCGGCGCTGAGGTACTGCGGATCGACCCGCCAGGCTGGGAGGAACCGGCGGTGGTTGCCGAGGTGACCCTGGGTAAACGTTGTGCGCGCCTGGACTTGCACGATGAGGATGATCGACGGGTGTTTGAACGCCTGCTCAGTGAAGCCGACATTCTCCTGCATGGTTACCGCGCCGATGCCCTCGAACGACTGGGTTACGCCAGCGAACAGCGGCGCCAGCACAACCCCGGGCTGATCGATGTGAGCCTCAACGCCTACGGCTGGAGCGGCCCCTGGCAACAGCGCCGGGGCTTCGACAGCCTGGTGCAGATGAGCTGCGGCATCGCCCATGAAGGCATGCGCTGGCAGCAGGCCGACCAGCCCGTGCCGCTGCCGGTGCAGGCACTGGACCATGGCACCGGCTACCTGATGGCGGCTGCGGCGATCAAGGCGTACAGCGATCGCCTGGGCAGCGGTTGCGGGGCAAGCTTGCACCTGTCGCTGGCGCGCACGGCGAAGCTGTTGATCGATCAGGGCACCGTGGTAGCGGATGTGCCGTTGCAGGCGGAGACGGCGGCGGATCTGAACCCGCTACTGGAGCAGACGCCCTGGGGGACGGCGCGACGGCTGAAAGCGCCGCTACTGGTTGCAGGGGCGCCGCTGGTTTGGGAGCGGGGGGCTTGTGAGCTGGGTTCTGCTGCTGCCTGTTGGTGAATGTGAGGGCCTCTCGCTGGCAAAGCCAGCTCCCGCAGAGTGTGGTACACACCGGTCTACTGTGGGAGCCGGCCTTGCCGGCGATGGGCTGCGACGCAGCCCTGATTAAAGGCTCAACACCCCACTGTACAAGCCATAAGCCGCCAACCCCGCGCCCACCAGCACCGCGGCAAAGATCAGCTTCTCCCAGGTGGTAAACAGCGACTGCCCCTGCTCATGCTTGGCCCGGGCGAACAGGATCACCCCCGGCGCGTACAGCAGCGCTGACAACAACAGGTACTTGAGCCCGCCGGCGTACAACAGCCAGATCGCATACACCAGGGCGATACCGGCAATCACCAAGTCCTTGCGTCGCGCCCCCGGGTGCCCTTCGTACGATTCCCCGCGCACCGCCAGCAATACCGCAAAAGCCGCCGACCACAGATAGGGCACGAGGATCATCGACGATGCCAGGTAGATCAGGCTGGTGTACGTCCCGGCAGAGAACAGCGTGATCAGCAGGAACAGCTGAATCATCACGTTGGTCAGCCACAGCGCATTGGAGGGTACGTGGTTGGCGTTTTCCCTGGCCAGAAAGCGCGGCATGGTCTGGTCGCGAGCGGTGGCGAAGAGAATTTCGGCACACAGCAAGGCCCACGACAGCAAGGCGCCGAGCAGCGACACCGCCAGGCCGATACTGATCAGCAAGGCCCCCCAGGGCCCGACAATATGCTCAAGCACCGAGGCCAGCGACGGGTTCTGCAAGGCCGCCAGTTCCGGCTGGGTCATCACCCCGAGCGACAGCACGTTGACCAGCACCAGCAGGGCCAGCACGCCAAGAAAGCCGACCACCGTGGCCTTGCCGACGTCCGAGCGCTTTGCCGCGCGCCCCGAATAGACGCTGGCACCCTCGATACCGATGAACACGAACACCGTCACCAGCATCATGTTGCGCACCTGGTCCAGCACCCCGCCGAACTTCGGGTTGCTCATGCCCCAGATATCACGGGTGAAGATGTCGGCGCGAAACGCCACGGCGGCAATGACGATGAACATCACCAGCGGCACGATCTTGGCCACGGTGGTGACCTGGTTGATGAACGCCGCCTCCTTGATTCCGCGCAGCACCAGAAAGTGCACCGCCCACAGCAGCAACGAGGCACAGGCAATGGCAATCGGCGTATTGCCCTCACCGAACACCGGAAAGTAGAAACCCAGGGTGCTGAACAGCAGCACGAAGTAGCCGACGTTGCCCAGCCAGGCGCTGATCCAGTAGCCCCAGGCCGAAGAAAAGCCCATGTAATCGCCAAAGCCGGCCTTGGCGTAGGCATACACCCCGGAGTCGAGCTCGGGTTTGCGGTTGGCCAGAGTCTGGAACACGAAGGCCAGCGCCAACATGCCCACCGCCGTGATCCCCCAGCCGATCAGTACCGCACCGACGTCAGCACGTGCGGCCATGTTTTGCGGCAGCGAAAAAATCCCACCGCCGATCATCGAGCCGACCACCAAGGCGATCAACGCACCCAGGCGCAATTTCTGTCCAGGTTCGGACATGCAGATCCCCTTCTGTCTCGTGTTTGTAACGCCAGAGGTACACCCTGAGTTAAATATAAGCTCAGTCTTAGCGTCTATATATATTAAACCACTAAGCGCCCCCTGCTCATAACTAGTACGTCTATGCCTGACGAACTAAACGGTGAGTTTTGTGCACAATTTCCGCCTCTTCAAGCTAATAAGAAATTTTCTCAGGGAAAATTTGCGATTCCCCCAAAACGGACTAGCTTCAATTCTCGCAGCCCCCGCAAGAGCGATTGCTCTAAAACGCCATGGAGGTGCCGGTGGACAAGGCTTGCAGCACTGTGGTCGGCGTACTCCGGGAAGCTGTTTCAGTCATTGATTTGCAATGGAATGTCCTCATGAACTGACCTGAATCAGCTAATGAATTCGCCGCTGGATTTATTCTAGCGCCATCTCTTCTCCTGGTACGGAGTTATTCAATGTCAGACGCTCCCGGAAAACTACGACTTGGTGCGCTGGTTGCACTTGTTGTCGGCTCGATGATCGGTGGCGGGATCTTTTCGCTGCCGCAAAACATGGCCGCAAGTGCCGATGTAGGCGCCGTTCTGATCGGCTGGGGCATCACTGCCATCGGCATGCTGACCCTGGCTTTCGTATTCCAGACGTTGGCCAATCGCAAGCCTGACCTGGACGGCGGGGTGTACGCCTACGCCAAGGCCGGTTTCGGCGATTACATGGGCTTTTCTTCGGCCTGGGGCTACTGGATCAGTGCCTGGCTCGGCAACGTCGGCTACTTCGTGTTGCTATTCAGCACGCTTGGCTACTTCTTCCCGATCTTTGGCGAGGGCAACACCCCGGCGGCGGTCATTGGCGCCTCGGTACTGCTCTGGGCCGTGCATTTCCTGGTGCTGCGCGGCATCAAGGAAGCGGCCTTCATCAACCTGGTCACCACCGTGGCCAAGGTCGTGCCGCTGGCGCTGTTCGTGCTGATCGCGCTGTTCGCCTTCAAGCTGGACATCTTCACCGCTGACATCTGGGGTTCGATGAACCCGGACCTGGGCAGCGTGATGAACCAGGTGCGCAACATGATGCTGGTCACCGTCTGGGTGTTCATCGGTATCGAAGGCGCGAGCATCTTCTCGGCCCGGGCGGAAAAACGCTCGGACGTGGGCAAGGCCACGGTCATCGGCTTCATCACCGTGCTGCTGTTCCTGGTGCTGGTCAACGTGCTGTCGCTGGGCATCATGACTCAACCGGAACTGGCCAAGCTGCAGAACCCGTCGATGGCTGCCGTGCTTGAGCACGTGGTCGGTCACTGGGGCGCGGTACTGATCAGCGTCGGCCTGATCATCTCGCTGCTCGGCGCGCTGCTGTCCTGGGTGCTGCTGTGCGCCGAGATCATGTTCGCCGCCGCCAAAGACCACACCATGCCGGAGTTCCTGCGCCGCGAGAACGCCAACCACGTACCGGCCAATGCCTTGTGGCTGACCAACGCCATGGTGCAGATCTTCCTGGTCATCACCCTGTTCTCGGCCAGTACCTACCTGTCACTGATCTACCTCGCCACCTCGATGATCCTGGTGCCTTACCTGTGGTCGGCAGCCTATGCCTTCCTGCTCGCCCTGCGCAGTGAAACCTACGAACAGGCCCTGGCCGAACGCAAGAAAGACCTGGTCATCGGCGCCATCGCCCTGCTCTACGCGGTCTGGCTCCTGTATGCCGGCGGCGTCAAATACCTGCTGCTCTCGGCCCTGCTCTATGCCCCTGGCGTAATTCTGTTCGCCAAGGCCAAGCGCGAGGTCGGCCAACCGATTTTTACCAACGTGGAGAAGCTGATCTTCGCCGCCGTGGTCCTTGGCGCCCTGGTGGCTGCCTACGGCCTGTACGACGGCTTCCTGACTCTGTAACCACCCGTTTTCGCAACTTGGAGGAAATGAACCATGTCCACGGATAAAGTTAAGTACGGCGTACATTCCGAAGCCGGCAAACTGCGCAAAGTGATGGTCTGCTCCCCTGGCCTGGCGCACCAGCGCCTAACCCCGAGCAACTGCGACGAACTGCTGTTCGATGACGTCATCTGGGTCAACCAGGCCAAGCGCGACCACTTCGACTTCGTCACTAAAATGCGCGAGCGCGGCATCGAAGTGCTGGAAATGCACAACCTGCTGACCGAGACCGTACAGAACCCCGAAGCGCTGAAATGGATCCTCGACCGCAAGATCACCCCGGACACCGTCGGTGTCGGCCTGACCAACGAAGTGCGCAGCTGGCTCGAAGGCCTGGAGCCACGCAAGCTCGCCGAGTTCCTGATCGGCGGCGTGGCCGGTGAAGACCTGCCCGACAGCGAAGGCGCCAGCGTCATCAAGATGTACCGCGACTACCTGGGCCACTCCAGCTTCCTGCTCGACCCACTGCCCAACACCCAGTTCACCCGCGACACCACCTGCTGGATCTACGGCGGCGTGACCCTCAACCCGATGTACTGGCCGGCGCGACGTCAGGAAACCCTGCTGACCACCGCCATCTACAAGTTCCACCCCGAGTTCAGCGGTGCCGACTTTGAAGTCTGGTACGGCGACCCGGACCATGACCACGGCAAAGCCACCCTCGAAGGCGGCGACGTCATGCCGATCGGCAATGGCGTGGTCCTGATCGGCATGGGCGAGCGCACCTCGCGCCAGGCCATCGGTCAACTGGCGCAATCGCTGTTTGCCAAAGGCGCGGTCGAGAAGGTCGTGGTGGCCGGCTTGCCGAAATCCCGCGCCGCGATGCACCTGGACACCGTGTTCAGCTTCTGCGACCGCGACCTGGTCACGATCTTCCCGGAAGTGGTCAAGGAAATCGTCCCGTTCGTCATCCGTCCGGACAGCAGCAAGCCGTACGGCATGGACGTGCGCCGCGAGAACAAGTCGTTCCTCGACGTGGTCGCCGAGTCCCTCAACCTCAAGCAGCTGCGCGTGGTGGAAACCGGCGGCAACAGCTTCGCCGCCGAACGCGAGCAATGGGATGACGGCAACAACGTGGTGGCGGTTGAGCCTGGCGTGGTCATCGGCTACGACCGCAACACCTACACCAACACCCTGCTGCGCAAGGCCGGTGTCGAAGTCATCACCATCAGCGCCGGCGAACTGGGCCGCGGTCGCGGCGGCGGTCACTGCATGACCTGCCCGATCGTGCGTGACCCTATCGACTACTAAAACGACCATCCAACCGTCTGCACCCACGGGTGCAGACGGGCCGATCACCGCTTTCCGTTCACACGAACAGGAGAATCATCATGGCGTTCAACATCCACAACCGTAACCTGCTGAGCTTGGAACACCACACCCCTCGCGAGTTGCGCTACCTGCTGGACCTGTCCCGCGACCTGAAACGTGCCAAGTACACCGGCACCGAGCAGCAGCACCTCAAAGGCAACAACATTGCGCTGATCTTCGAGAAAACCTCGACCCGCACCCGTTGCGCCTTTGAAGTGGCGGCCTACGACCAGGGCGCCAACGTCACCTACATCGACCCTAACTCCTCGCAGATCGGCCACAAGGAAAGCATGAAGGACACCGCCCGGGTGCTTGGGCGCATGTATGACGCCATCGAATACCGTGGCTTCAAGCAGGAAATCGTCGAAGAGCTGGCCAAGTTCGCCGGCGTCCCGGTGTTCAACGGCCTGACCGACGAATACCACCCGACCCAGATGATCGCCGACGTGCTGACCATGCGTGAACACGCCGACAAGCCGATCCACGACATCAGCTACGCCTACCTGGGCGATGCCCGCAACAACATGGGCAACTCGCTGCTGCTGGTCGGCGCCAAACTTGGCATGGACGTGCGCATCTGCGCGCCCAAAGCCCTGTGGCCGCACGACGACCTGGTCGCCCGTTGCAAGAAATACGCGGAAGAAAGCGGCGCACGCATCACCCTCACCGAAGACCCGAAAGCAGCGGTCAAGGGCGTCGATTTCATCCACACCGACGTCTGGGTATCGATGGGCGAGCCGGTTGAAGCCTGGGGCGAACGCATCCAGCAACTGCTGCCGTACCAGGTCAACGCCGAGCTGATGAAAGCCACCGGCAACCCGCGGACCAAGTTCATGCACTGCCTGCCAGCGTTCCACAACTCCGACACCAAGGTCGGCAAACAGATCGCCGAGCAGTACCCGAACCTGGCCAACGGTATCGAAGTGACCGACGACGTGTTCGAGTCGCCTGCCTGCATCGCCTTCGAGCAAGCGGAAAACCGCATGCACACCATCAAGGCGATCCTGGTCTCGACCCTGGCTGACCTGTAATCCATTCAGGGAGCGAACCTTCGCTCCTGTGGGAGCCGGCTTTGCCGGCGATGGTATCGGCGCAGTACCCGTTACTGCGCGGTGCCTGAATCGCTGGCAAAGCCAGCTCCCACAAGAGCTTCGCTGCCAACGCTAAAAGGACATCATCATGCGTATCGTTGTTGCATTGGGCGGCAACGCCCTGCTGCGCCGTGGCGAACCCATGACTGCAGACAATCAGCGCGCCAATATCCGCATCGCCGCCGAGCAGATCGCCAAGATTCATCCGGGCAACGAGCTGGTCATCGCCCACGGTAACGGCCCGCAAGTCGGTCTGCTGTCGTTGCAGGCGCAATCCTACAAGCCGGACGAAGCCTACCCATTGGACGTGCTCGGTGCTGAAACCGAAGGCATGATCGGTTACATCATCGAACAGGAGCTGGGTAACCTGCTGGACTTCGAAGTGCCGTTCGCCACTCTCCTGACCCAGGTGGAAGTGGACGCCAACGACCCGGCCTTCAAGGACCCGACCAAGTTCATCGGCCCGGTCTACAGCAAGGAAGACGCCGAGCGTCTGGCCAAGGAGAAAGGCTGGGTGGTCAAGGCCGACGGCGATAAATACCGCCGGGTGGTGGCCAGCCCCAAGCCCAAGCGCATCTTCGAGATTCGCCCGATCAAATGGCTGCTGGAAAAGAGCAGCATCGTTATCTGCGCGGGCGGCGGCGGCATCCCGACCATGTATGACGCCGAGCGCAAGCTCAAGGGCATCGAAGCGGTAATCGACAAGGACCTGTGCTCGGCGCTGTTGGCCGAACAGCTCGAAGCCGACCTGCTGGTGATCGCCACCGACGTCAATGCCGCATTCATCGACTACGGCAAGCCGAGCCAGAAGGCCATTGCCCAGGCGCATCCGGACGAGCTCGAACGCCTCGGCTTCGCCGCCGGCTCCATGGGCCCGAAAGTCCAGGCCGCTTGCGACTTCGCCCGCCATACCGGCAAAGTGGCGGTCATCGGTTCGCTGGCTGACATCGAGGATATCGTCAAGGGTACCGCCGGTACCCGGGTGAGCACCTCGAAGCCTGGAATCAGCTACCGTTGAATGCAGTGGGCGGGCTTGAGGGCCCGCCATTTTCAACCTTCCGGAGGATTGCACCATGGCCCAGTTTCAACCTGGTCACGTCCATATCGAGCGCACCGCACTGAACCAGAATGATCACAGCTACGACCTGAACATCAATTACGAAGTGGCGCAGGACCCCAGGGAAGGTCGAGGCATTCAGTTCCACATGCATGGCAACATCGAAGGCAAGCCGGTGGACGAAAAATTCTTCCTGGCCAAAGATCAGGTCCTCCCCAGTTTTCTCAGCCTTACCACACGCAAGGCCCAGAGCTACCTGCCAGCGCCGAAGAAGTTCGAGAGCCTCGGGTCGCCACACAAGATCTATGACCTGATGTTCGAAGATATTCGGACTCAGCTGAATATGAAGTCTGGCGACTCGGTCAAGCCAGAACATCTGGAATAGCCTTCGGGCCTCATCGCGGGGCAAGCCCGCTCCCACCCAGGTAGGAGCGGGCTTGCCCCGCGATTGCGCTGAACAGCATACTGGCCGCCTTCGGCAGCCTTGAACCCCTCCCCCCATGCGCATCCACGTCAGTTTCATCGACCGCGTCGGCATCACCCAGGAAGTGCTGGCCCTGCTCGGCGCCCGCAACCTCAACCTGGACGCTGTGGAGATGGTGCCGCCGAACGTCTATATCGACGCCCCGACCCTCAGCCCCCACGTGCTCGAAGAGCTGCACGACGCGCTGTTCAACGTGCACGGCGTGCAAACCGTACAAGTGGTCGACATCCTCCCCGGCCAGCGTCGCCACCTGCAGCTCGATGCCTTGCTGGCGGCGATGAGCGACCCGGTGCTGGCCCTCGACAGTGCCGGCCACGTGTTGCTGGCCAACCCGGCACTGGTGGCACTGTGCGGGCAGGAACCGTCCGACCGTTCGGTGGCCGACCTGTTTGGCGACCCCGGTTTGCTCGAAGCCTTGATCGAACAGGGCTTTCATCTGCCCTTGCGCGAAGTGACCCTCAACGGCCAGACCCTGCTGCTCGATGCCACACCGATCACCAATGCCGGCGCCCTGCTGACCCTGTACCAGCCCAACCGCATCGGTGAACGGTTGTCGGCGCTGCACCATGATCACGCCGAAGGTTTCGATGCGCTGCTGGGTGATTCGCCGCCGATCCGCACCCTCAAGGCCCGCGCCCTGCGCGTCGCAGCCCTGGATGCGCCGCTGCTGATTCACGGCGAAACCGGAACCGGCAAAGAGCTGGTGGCGCGCGCCTGCCACGCCATCAGCAGCCGTCACAACGCGCCCTTCCTGGCGCTCAACTGCGCGGCGCTGCCGGAGAACCTGGCCGAAAGCGAACTGTTCGGCTACGCCCCCGGCGCCTTTACCGGCGCACAACGGGGCGGCAAGCCGGGGCTGATGGAGCTGGCCAACCAGGGCACGGTGTTTCTCGACGAGATCGGCGAGATGTCGCCGTACCTGCAAGCCAAGCTGCTGCGTTTTCTCAACGATGGCAGCTTTCGCCGGGTCGGCGGCGACCGTGAAGTGAAGGTCAACGTACGGATCCTCAGCGCCACCCACCGCGACCTGGAAAAGATGGTCGCCGAAGGCACCTTTCGCGAAGACCTGTTCTACCGCCTGAACGTACTCAACCTGCAGGTGCCGCCACTGCGCGAGCGCGGCCAGGACATCCTCCTGCTGGCGCGCTACTTCATGCAACAGGCCTGCACCCAGATCCAGCGCCCGCTGTGCCGCCTGGCCCCGGCCACTTACCCTGCGCTGCTGGGTAACCGCTGGCCGGGCAACGTGCGCCAGTTGCAGAACGTGATCTTCCGTGCCGCGGCCATCAGTGAAAGCAGCCTGGTGGACATCGGCGACCTGGACATCGCCGGCACCTCGGTGGCCCGTGGGCATGACGCTGAAGTCGACAGCCTGGAACAGGCAGTGGAAGACTTCGAACGTAACCTGCTGGCCAAGCTCTATATCAGCTACCCCTCAACCCGCCAGTTGGCCAGCCGCCTGCAAACCTCGCACACCGCCATTGCCCATCGCCTGCGCAAATACGGCATTCCGACCAAGCCCTGACTACCTGTATCAAAATCACTACACCGTAACGATATCAATACAGAACAGTTTCAGGGCCGCAGTGCAAGGTTCTGATCCACTTGCGCTTTTTTTCCCGCCTTCGGGCGTAGCGATTTCGCTACAGCCAACCGGAGCGCTCGCCCTCATAAATACATAACCTATTGTTTTATAACGATATTTAATAGATGGCCGCAATATTGCTATGGCATTACTCATCCCTGGGCTCATCTGAGCCACGCCCACAGCCGTCCCCTGCGGCCCTTGAGGAGTTTCCATGAGCGAGTTGCGTTTTACCGAAGATCACGAATGGCTGCGTAGCGAAGCGGACGGCAGCGTCACCGTCGGGATTACCGCCTTCGCCCAGAACGCCCTGGGCGATGTGGTCTACGTGCAACTGCCAGAGCTGCAACGCTACGAGCAAGGCGCCGAAGCCTCGACCGTCGAATCGGTCAAGGCCGCCAGCGGCGTGTACATGCCCCTGACCGGCGAAGTGGTAGCGGTCAACGACCAGCTTGAAGGCAACCCCGAGCTGGTCAACGAAGACCCGCTGGGTGAAGGCTGGTTCTTCCGTTTCATCCCGACCGACGCCGGTGCCGTCGCGCAACTGCTCGACCAGGACGCCTACGACCGTCTGATCAAAGCCAACGCTGACGCCTGAGGAGCCGCCATGACCATCAACCTCGGCACTGCCAACGAATTCATCGCCCGCCACATCGGCCCACGCCAGCGCGATGAGCAACACATGCTCGCCACCCTCGGTTTCGACTCGCTGGAGGCCATGAGCGCTGCAGTCATTCCTGACAGCATCAAGGGCACCAGCGTCCTTGAGCTGGGCGCAGGGCAAAGCGAAGCCGACGCCCTGGCCTCGCTCAAGGCCATCGCCGGCAACAACCAGTTGTTCAAGAGCTTCATCGGCCAGGGTTACTACAACTGCCACACCCCGGCACCGATCCTGCGCAACCTGCTGGAAAACCCGGCCTGGTACACCGCCTACACCCCGTACCAGCCAGAGATTTCCCAGGGCCGCCTGGAAGCGCTGCTGAATTTCCAGACCCTGATCAGCGACCTCACCGGGCTGCCGATCGCCAACGCATCCTTGCTCGACGAAGCCACCGCCGCCGCCGAAGCCATGACCTTCTGCAAGCGCCTGAGCAAGAACAAGGGCAGCCACGCCTTCTTCGCTTCCGTGCATTGCCACCCGCAGACCCTCGACGTACTGCGCACCCGTGCCGAACCACTGGGTATCGAGGTAGTGGTGGGTGATGAGCGTGAATTGAGCGATGTCAGCGCCTTCTTTGGCGCCCTGCTGCAATACCCGGCCAGCAACGGTGAAGTGTTCGATTACCGAGAGCTGGTCGAGCGCTTGCACGCGGCCAATGCCCTGGTCGCCGTGGCTGCCGACCTGCTGGCCCTGACCCTGCTGACCCCACCGGGCGAATTCGGCGCCGACGTGGCCATCGGCAGCGCCCAGCGCTTCGGCGTGCCGCTGGGTTTCGGTGGCCCGCATGCGGCGTACTTCTCGACCCGCGACGCGTTCAAGCGCGACATGCCGGGCCGTCTGGTCGGCGTGTCGATCGACCGCTTCGGCAAGACCGCCCTGCGCCTGGCCATGCAGACCCGTGAGCAGCATATCCGCCGCGAGAAGGCCACCAGCAACATCTGCACCGCCCAGGTGCTGCTGGCCAACATCGCCAGCATGTACGCCGTGTACCACGGCCCGCAGGGCCTGAAGCAGATCGCCGAACGCACCCATGCACTGACCGCGATCCTCAAGGCCGGCCTGCAGCAGTTGGGCGTGAAGGTCGAAGTCGAGCACTTCTTCGACACCCTGACCCTGGCCACCGGCAGCGCCACCGCCGCCCTGCATGACCAGGCTCGCGCCCAGCGCCTGAACCTGCGCCAGATCGACGCCCAGCGCCTGGGCCTGTCGCTGGATGAAACCAGCACCCAGGCCGACGTCGAAGCGCTGTGGCAGTTGTTCGCCGATGCTAAGGCCACGCCAGACTTCGCCGCCCTCGCGGCCCGCGTTCAGGCGCAATTGCCTGCCGCCCTGCTGCGCCAGTCGGCGATCCTCGAGCACCCGGTGTTCAACCGCTACCACAGTGAAACCGAGCTGATGCGCTACCTGCGCCGCCTGGCCGACAAGGACCTGGCCCTGGACCGCACCATGATCCCGCTGGGCTCGTGCACCATGAAGCTCAACGCTGCCAGCGAAATGATCCCCGTGACCTGGGCCGAGTTCGGCAACCTGCACCCGTTCGCACCGGCCGAGCAGAGCCAGGGCTACCAGCAACTGACCAGCGAACTGGAAGCCATGCTCTGCGCCGCCACCGGCTATGACGCCGTGTCGCTGCAGCCCAACGCCGGTTCCCAGGGCGAGTACGCAGGCCTGCTGGCGATCCGCGCCTACCACCAGAGCCGTGGCGAAGCGCGCCGCGACATCTGCCTGATCCCCTCCTCGGCCCACGGCACCAACCCGGCTACCGCGCACATGGCCGGTATGCGCGTGGTGGTCACCGCCTGTGACGCCCGTGGCAACGTCGACATCGACGACCTGCGCGCCAAGGCCATCGAGCACCGCGAACACCTCGCTGCGCTGATGATCACCTACCCCTCGACCCACGGCGTGTTCGAAGAAGCCATCGGCGAGATCTGCGCGATCATCCACGACAACGGCGGCCAGGTGTACATCGACGGCGCCAACATGAACGCCATGGTCGGCCTCTGCGCACCGGGCAAGTTCGGTGGCGACGTTTCGCACCTGAACCTGCACAAGACCTTCTGCATTCCTCACGGCGGTGGCGGCCCGGGCGTCGGCCCGATCGGCGTCAAATCGCACCTGGCGCCGTTCCTGCCCGGCCATGCGCACATGGACAACAAACAGGGCGCGGTCTGCGCCGCACCGTTCGGCAGCGCCAGTATCCTGCCGATCACCTGGATGTACATTCGTATGATGGGGGGGGCCGGGCTCAAGCGCGCTTCGCAGATGGCCATCCTCAACGCCAACTACATCGCCCGCCGCCTGGAAGAGCACTATCCTGTGTTGTACACCGGCAGCAACGGCTTGGTGGCGCACGAGTGCATCCTCGATTTGCGCCCCCTCAAGGACAGCAGCGGGATCAGCGTCGATGACGTCGCCAAGCGCCTGATCGACTTCGGCTTCCATGCCCCGACCATGTCCTTCCCGGTGGCCGGCACGCTGATGATCGAACCGACCGAAAGCGAGTCTAAAGAGGAACTGGACCGTTTCTGCGAGGCGATGATCCGCATCCGTGAAGAGATTCGCGCGGTGGAAAGCGGTAGCCTGGACAAGGACGACAACCCGCTGAAGAACGCCCCGCACACCGCCGCGGAAATCGCCGGTGAATGGAGCCACCCGTACAGCCGCGAGCAGGCGGTGTATCCGCTGGCGTCGCTGGTGGAAGGCAAGTACTGGCCACCGGTCGGCCGGGTCGACAACGTCTTCGGCGACCGCAACCTGGTCTGCGCCTGCCCGTCGATCGAGAGCTATCAGGACGTCTGAGTCCGGCCTGATGGCCTAATCGCTGGCAAAGCCAGCTCCCACAGGTTCTGGAAATACCAAAGAACCCTGTGGGAGCCGGCCTTGCCGGCGATGCTCCTCCCCAACAACGAGGGTACGACCATGTCACTAAGTGTCTTCGACCTGTTCAAGATCGGCATCGGCCCCTCCAGTTCCCATACCGTCGGCCCGATGCGCGCCGCCGCGCGCTTTGCCGAAGGCCTGCGCCGCGACGACCTGCTGGCCGCCACGGCGTGCGTCAAGGCCGAGCTCTACGGCTCGCTCGGCGCCACCGGCAAAGGCCACGGCAGCGACAAGGCCGTGCTGCTTGGCCTGGAAGGCGAACATCCGGACACGGTCGATACTGAAAGCATTCCCGCCCGCCTGCAGGCCATCCGCAGCAGCGGCCGGCTCAAGCTGCTCGGCGAGCACGCCATCGACTTCGTCGAAAAACAGCACCTGGCGATGATCCGCAAACCCCTGGCCTTTCACCCCAACGGCATGATCTTCCGTGCCTTCGACGCCGCCGGTTTGCAGATTCGCAGCCGCGAATACTACTCGGTGGGCGGTGGCTTTGTGGTCGATGAGGACGCGGCTGGCGCTGATCGCATCGTCGAAGACAGCACCGTGCTGCCCTACCCGTTCAAGACCGCCAAAGAGCTGCTCGGCCATTGCACCGCACAGAACCTGTCGATCAGCCAGATCATGCTCGCCAACGAGGCGGCCTGGCGCCCGGAAGGAGAAACCCGCAGCGGCCTGCTGCACATCTGGCAAGTGATGCAGGACTGCGTGTCCGCCGGTTGCCGCAACGAAGGCATCCTGCCCGGCGGGCTCAAGGTCAAGCGCCGTGCCGCAGCGCTCTACCGTCAGCTGTGCAGCAACCCGGAGGCCAGCCTGCGCGATGCGTTGTCGGTGCTCGACTGGGTCAACCTGTATGCCCTGGCCGTCAATGAAGAAAACGCCTTTGGCGGACGCGTGGTCACCGCGCCGACCAATGGCGCCGCCGGTATCGTCCCGGCAGTGCTGCACTACTACATGCGCTTTATCCCGGGCGCCAATGACGACGGCGTGGTGCGTTTTCTGCTCACCGCCGCCGCCATTGGCATCCTCTACAAGGAAAACGCCTCGATCTCCGGCGCCGAAGTCGGTTGCCAGGGCGAGGTTGGCGTTGCCTGCTCAATGGCCGCCGGCGCCCTGTGCGAGGTCATGGGCGGCACTGTGCAGCAGGTCGAGAACGCCGCCGAGATCGGCATGGAGCACAACCTGGGCCTGACCTGCGACCCGATCGGCGGCTTGGTCCAGGTGCCCTGCATCGAACGCAACGCCATGGGCTCGGTCAAGGCGATCAATGCGGTGCGCATGGCCCTGCGCGGTGACGGGCAGCACTTCGTCTCGCTGGACAAAGTCATCCGCACCATGCGCCAGACCGGCGCCGACATGAAAAGCAAATACAAGGAGACCGCCCGCGGCGGTCTGGCCGTCAACATCATCGAATGCTGACACCCTCTCAAGCCCCAAGGAGTCATCAATGTCCACCGAAACACTGCTCAAGACCCCGCTGCACGCCCTGCACCTGGAACTGGGCGCGCGCATGGTGCCGTTCGCCGGCTACGACATGCCGGTTCAGTACCCGTTGGGGGTGATGAAAGAACACCTGCACAGCCGCGAGCAGGCCGGCCTGTTCGACGTTTCGCACATGGGCCAGATCCGCCTGAGCGGCGCCGGTGCCGCCAAGGCCCTGGAAACCCTGGTGCCGGTCGACATCATCGACCTGCCGGTGGGCATGCAGCGCTATGCCATGTTCACTAACGATCAAGGCGGCATTCTCGATGACCTGATGGTCGCCAACCTGGGCAACGACGAACTGTTCCTGGTGGTCAACGCCGCCTGCAAGGAGCAGGACCTGGCGCACCTGCGCAAGCATATCGGCGACCAGTGCCAGATCCAGCCTCTGTTCGAGGAGCGCGCCCTGCTGGCCCTGCAGGGCCCGGCAGCGGTCAAGGTGCTGGAGCGCCTGGCGCCAGAAGTGGCAAAAATGACCTTCATGCAGTTCCAGCCGGTGCAACTGCTGGGCGCCGGCTGCTTTGTCAGCCGCTCGGGTTATACCGGTGAAGACGGTTTCGAGATTTCCGTGCCGGCCGAAAACGCCGAAGCACTGGCCCGCCGCCTGCTGGCCGAAGCGGAGGTAGCCGCCATTGGCCTGGGCGCACGCGATTCGCTGCGCCTGGAAGCCGGCCTGTGCCTGTACGGCCATGACATGAACAGCCAGACCACGCCAATCGAAGCCAGCCTGCTCTGGGCCATTTCCAAGGTGCGCCGGGCCGATGGCGAACGTGCCGGTGGTTTTCCCGGTGCCGAGGCGATCTTCGCCCAGCAGCAAAGCGGCGTTGCCCGTAAACGCGTGGGCCTGCTGCCGCAGGAACGCACCCCGGTCCGTGAAGGTGCTGAAATCGTCGATGAGGCGGGCACGGTAATCGGTAGCGTCTGCAGTGGCGGCTTTGGTCCGTCATTGAATGCGCCGGTGGCCATGGGCTACCTGGATGCGGCCCATATCGCCCTGGAAACTCCGCTGTGGGCCATTGTTCGCGGCAAGCGCGTAGCGATGAAAGTCAGCAAGATGCCGTTTGTTGCCCAGCGTTACTATCGCGGCTGAATCGTTACTTGAAACTCGGTGTCATGACGCGTTCGGATTTTCGAATCCGAACGTGGTTTATAACTTTCGAAAAGCCTTGCAACACCGCTTGGAATGAGCCGGAAGCAATCGACCGAACGGCCGCTAAAAGGCACAGCAGCAGCGGTCTGCAGGGCTTGTTTTTGTCTTCAAAGTTAGCGTATTGTCTGTGCACTGTGTTTGCATGGGTCGCTATGGTTCGTGACCTGGGCAGTAGCTCTGATGTTTGCTACACCCGTTCGACGTCTCTTACTTTCCTGCAACCCAGCCCAGTACTCTTTCATTTGGAAGAAGCTGTTACTAATTCTAAGTTTCAAAGGAAATAAGACAATGTCCCAACGTCAGAGCGGTACCGTCAAGTGGTTTAACGACGAGAAAGGTTTTGGTTTCATCACTCCAGAAAGCGGTCCGGATCTGTTCGTACACTTCCGCGCTATTCAGGGCAACGGCTTCAAGAGCCTGAAAGAAGGCCAGAAAGTCACCTTCATCGCCGTGCAAGGCCAGAAAGGCATGCAGGCTGACGAAGTTCAAGCCGAAGGCTGATCTTCATCAACAAAGAAGCCTCTGCTGGCAACAGCAGGGGCTTTTTTGTGCGCGCAATTCCGTAGAATGGGCGTTTTGCGCAAGGAGGGCCCCGTGAATGCCCAAGCACCTGCTTCAGCCCCAGGGTGAATTTCCCCCGGTCGACCTGGGCCGCCGCCTGGCCGCCATGTTCTACGATTTTCTGCTGTGCACCGCGCTGCTGATCGTCACTGCCGGCGCCTACAAGATGATCCAGATGGCCATTATCGGCGAGGCGCGCATGCGCGAGCTGACCGAGGCTGGCGCGCTGGATGGCGATCCGCTGCTGTCGACCATCCTGCTGTTCGCCCTGTTCGGCTTCTTCGCCAAGTTCTGGACCCACGGCGGCCAGACCCTGGGGATGCAAGTGTGGGGGATTCGTGTACAGAACGCCGATGGCAGTGCCATCAGCCTGTGGCAGGCCCTGCTGCGTTTCGTCGTCGCCATCGCCTCCTGGCTGTGCCTGGGCCTGGGTTTTATCTGGGCCCTGTTCGACAAGCGCAAGCGCAGCTGGCACGACATCTATTCCGACACCCAGCTGGTGCGGATCCCCAAGCGCAAGAAATAGCAGACAGAAAAAAGCCGACCCAAGGGTCGGCATTTTCTTGTCTGCAGCGGCCTATCCAGCGCGCCGCAACAACCACAACCCTGCCACCGCACAGATTGCCGCCGGCAGCACCACCGCCAGCAACGGCGGGAAGCCGAACACCTGGCTCGAAGGCCCGAGCAAGTCCTGGGCGATACGGAACACAAAGCCCACCAGAACCCCGGTGAACACCCGCTGGCCGAGGGTAACCGAGCGCAGGGGGCCGAAGATGAAGGAGATGGCCATCAGCACCAGCGCGGCGGTGACCATCGGCTGCAGCACCTTGGTCCAGAACGCCAGCCAGTAACGGGCGTTGTTCAGGCCCTGGTCGGACAGGTAGTGGATGTAGTCCCAGAGCCCGGTAATCGACAGCGACTCTGGCGCTACGACCACGGTATTGAGCAGTTGCGGAGTGACGGATACGTCCCAGCGCTCTTCAGGGGTTTTGACCACTTCGGTGTGGTCTCCACGGAAATACGTGGTGGTAACGTCGCTGAGCAGCCAGTGATCGTCCTTGTACTGGGCGCGGCGGGCAAAGCTTGAGGTCTGCATGTGCCGCTCGTTGTCGAAACGGTAGCGGGTCACGCCGTACAGCAAGCCGTTGGGCTGCACCGAGTTGATGTGCACGAACTCCTCACCCTGACGGTGCCACATACCGCGCTTGGAGCTCTGCGCCTCACCACCGCCCTGGGCCAGGGAACGCTCGGCCTGGGCCTTGTTCTCGGTGACCGGGGCCAGGTACTCGCCAATCAGGATACCGGCCAGCATCAGCACCAGCATCGGTTTCATTACCGCCCAGACGATCCGGCCAATGGACACGCCCGCGGCGCGCATGATGGTCAGTTCGCTGCTGCTGGCCAGGCTGCCCAGGCCGATCAGGCAACCGATCAGCGCGGCCATCGGCAGCATGTCGTAGAGGCGCCGCGGCGCGGTGAGCAAGACGAAGGTGCCAGCGTCCATCAACGTATAGGTATCGGTGACGTCGCCCATTTCATCGATGAAGGCAAACAGCGAGGCCAGGCCGAGAATGATCCCGAGCACGGCCAGAATGGCCACCAGCACGCTTTTGCCGATGTAACTATCGAGCTTAACCATGGGCCACCTCCGCACGGCGAGCAGCGCGCTTGAGGCGCAGCGGCTCCCAGTACATCAGCCCCAGGCCGATCAGCAGGAACAGGCCATGGACCCACCAGATGCCCAGGCCGATCGGCAGTTTGCCTTTCTCCAGGGCGCCACGCACGGCAATCAGCATTGTCAGGTACGCCATATACAGAAGAATCGCCGGCAGCAGCTTGAGGAAACGGCCCTGGCGTGGGTTGACCCGCGACAGCGGCACTGCCAGCAGGGTCACGATGAACACCAGCAACGGCAGCGACAGACGCCATTGCAGCTCGGCACGCTCGCGCAGGCCTTGGCTACCGATCAGTTGCGAGGTCGGGATGGCTTCGCGCTCGGTGACTTCTTCACTGACCTCGGGCTTGGGCAACAGCACGCCGTAGGTTTCGTACTTGATTGCCCGGTAATCGGCCTGGCCAGGGTTGCCGTCATAGCGATAGCCGTTTTCCAGGATCAGGTAACGGTTGCCATCGGGGTTGACCTGCTGGTGGCCTTTTTCGGCAACCAGTACCGACGGGCCACGATCCTTGGTCTTGTCCTGGCTGAAGCGCTTCTCGGAGATGAACACGCCGGCAAGGTTGGCGCGGTCTTCCGACAGTTGTTCGGTGTAGGTCACCCGCGAACCATCGCGCAGGGTCTGGAAGCGCCCCGGCACCAGGGTGTCGAACTCGGTCAGGGCATCCTGCTGGTTGATGATCTGCGCCACCTGGGTGACGCCCTGAGGCGCCAGCCCCAGGCTCAGCCAGGCGACCAATACGGCGACCAGCGCAGCCGGGGCCATGGTCATGCCCAGCAGGCGCTGCTGGCTCATGCCGGTGGCCGAGAGCACGGTCATCTCGCTTTCCAGGTACAACCGGCCATAGGCCAGGAGGATGCCGAGAAACAGGCCCAGGGGCAGGATCAATTGCAGGAAGCCCGGCAGGCGATACCCCATGATCAGGAACAGTACGCTCGGATCGAGCACGCCCTGGGCAGCCTGCGCCAGGTATTTGATGAAGCGCCCACTCATGATGATGACCAGCAGCACGGCGCTGACGGCACTCAAGGTCACCAGGACCTCGCGGGACAGATAACGAAAGACGATCAAACCAGACACTCCTGGGTTGTCAGGCTCGGACAGCCGAACAAGGAATCCATAACAGCCAAGATAGTAGCCCGCTCGCCAGAGCGAACCCGGGTAAAAGTTGGCGCATTATCCTGTGATTGACCGTGCCTGTCACTTGGCGCCGCACAATGCTTCATCTCGGGGTTGTCAGGGCGGGCGAAGCAGGCTCAAACTGGGGGCTTTATCACTGGTACGCGACCACGCGGCCAGGAGCCTTGGCGCGCCGGCATACCGTGTGCGCACTGACAGATCATTCGGGGAACCTGACATGGAACTGGTTGTAAAAAGCGTAGCCGCTGCATCCTTGAAAACCGCCACGCTGGTGCTGCCCGTGGCTGAAGGCGGCAAACTCGGCGCCACCGCCAAGGCCATCGACGAGGCTACCGGCGGCGCCCTGGCCAGCGTGCTCAAGCGCGGCGACCTGACCGGCAAGGTCGGCCAGACCCTGCTGCTGCACAGCCTGCCCAACCTCAAGGCCGAGCGCGTGCTGCTGGTCGGTACCGGCAAGGATGCCGAGCTGGGTGATCGCAATTGGCGCAAAGTGGTCGCCAGCGTTCTAGCGGTGCTCAAGGGCCTGAACGGCAGCGATGCGGTGCTGGCCCTGGACGACGTCGCCGTCACCGGCCGCGAGGCCTCTTATGGCAAGACCCGCCTGCTGGCCGAAACCCTGCTCGATGGCCAGTACGTTTTCGACCAGTTCAAGAGCAAGAAGGCCGAACCCCGCGCCCTGAAGAAAATCACCCTGCTCAGCGCCAAGGCCGGCGTCAGCGACGTCGAGCGCGCGGTCAAGCACGCCGTCGCAATCGCCAACGGCATGGGCTTCACCCGCGACCTGGGCAACCTGCCGCCGAACGTCTGCCACCCGAGCTACCTGGCCGAACAGGCCAAGGCCCTGGGCAAGGAATTCAAAGGCCTGAAGGTCGAGGTGCTGGACGAGAAGAAGATCAAGGACCTGGGCATGGGCGCCTTCTATGCCGTTGGCCAGGGCAGCGACCAGCCACCACGGCTGATCGTGCTCAACTACCAGGGCGGCAAAAAGAGCGAGAAGCCTTTCGTGCTGGTGGGCAAGGGCATCACTTTCGACACCGGCGGCATCAGCCTCAAGCCCGGCGCCGGCATGGATGAAATGAAATTCGACATGGGCGGTGCCGCCAGCGTCTTCGGCACCCTGCGCGCCGTGCTCGAACTGCAACTGCCGATCAACCTGGTGTGCCTGCTGGCCTGCGCCGAGAACATGCCAAGCGGCGGCGCCACCCGTCCGGGCGACATCGTCACGACCATGAGCGGGCAGACCGTCGAGATCCTCAACACCGACGCCGAAGGCCGCCTGGTGCTGTGCGATACCCTGACCTACGCCGAGCGCTTCAAGCCGCAGGCGGTGATCGACATCGCCACCCTGACCGGCGCCTGCATCGTCGCCCTGGGCAGCCACACGTCCGGCCTGATGGGCAACAACGACGCGCTGGTCGGGCAACTGCTCGAGGCCGGCAAGCGCGCCGACGATCGCGCCTGGCAGTTGCCGCTGTTCGATGAATACCAGGAGCAGCTCGACAGCCCGTTCGCCGACATCGCCAACATCGGCGGGCCGAAAGCCGGCACCATCACCGCCGGTTGCTTCCTCTCGCGCTTTACCAAGGCCTACGACTGGGCCCACCTGGACATCGCCGGCACCGCCTGGATCAGCGGCGGCAAGGACAAGGGCGCCACGGGCCGTCCGGTACCGCTGCTGACCCAGTACCTGCTCGACCGCGCCAACGCCTGAGATGACGCAGGCCGCCTGCGCCTTCGGGCGTAGCCGGCCGGCAGGCCGATCATGACCAAAGTCGATTTCTACATATTGCCCAGCGCCGCGCCCTCGGCGCGCCTGGATTTCGCCTGCAAGCTGTGCGAAAAGGCCTGGCGCCTCGGGCACCGGGTTTACCTGCATTGCAGCGACGCCGCCCAGCGCGATGAACTGGACGCACGCCTGTGGGCGTTCAAGGGCGAGGCCTTCGTGCCCCACAGCCCGGCTGAAGATGACCCGCAGGCCAGCGTGGCCCTGGGCCTTGGCGATGACGCCGGCAGCCATCAGGACCTGCTGATCAACCTCGACCTCAAGGTTCCGCCCTTCGCGGCCGGTTTTGCCCGGATCGCCGAGATCGTGGTCGAAGAGCCGGCGATTCGTCAGGCGGCCCGAGAGAGTTTCCGTTTCTACCGCGAACAGGGCTATGCTCTGCAAGATCACCGCTTACAGCGACTCTGAAGACGATGGACAAATCCACTCCCCTGCCCCAATCCGCGCACCTGCTGGACGACCTGGAGTCGATCCGTCAGTTGCTTGGCGATGCATCCCTCGAGCCACCGCTGTTGACCGACACTGTCGAGGAGCAGATCCCGCTGCTGCTCGAAGAGGCCGAAGTGGCGCCAGAGCCCGTGCCTGAAACCCCTGCCGACCCACAGGCCAAGCGCCAGGAAACCCTGCTGCACCTGGACGCCGAGCTGCGCGCGGCCGCGCAATTGATCATGCAAGACGTGATCAACGATTTCGCCCCGCATATCGAGAGCGAGATCAAGCGCCGGCTCGATGCCCGGCTCGAGCGCCTGCTTAACCAGCTTCCCGAGTAAACGCACCTTCGCGGGGCAAGCCCGCTCCCACAGAACCACCAGCATCTGTGGGAGCGGGCTTGCCCCGCGATGCGTTCACCACTGTTTTTGCCTCCTGCCATCACCTCACACTACGCCCCGCCCCTTATCCCCGTTATACTTCTCGGCTTTCCTGAATAAATGCCTAAGGGTCCCGCCGCGCATGGATAAGACCTACCAGCCGCACGCTATTGAAACTTCCTGGTACAACACCTGGGAGTCCGAGAATTATTTCGCTCCGCAAGGCGCGGGCGATTCCTACACCATCATGATCCCGCCGCCGAACGTCACCGGCAGCCTGCACATGGGTCATGGCTTCAACAACGCGATCATGGACGCCCTGATCCGTTTCCGCCGCATGCAGGGCCGCAACACCCTGTGGCAGCCTGGCACCGACCACGCCGGTATCGCCACGCAGATGCTGGTCGAACGCCAGCTTGAAGCCAAGGGCCAGAACCGCCACGACCTGGGCCGCGAGAAATTCCTGGAAAAGGTCTGGGAATGGAAGGATCAGTCCGGTGGCAACATCAGCCGCCAGATTCGCCGCCTGGGCTCGTCGGTCGACTGGAGCCGCGAGCGCTTCACCATGGACGACGGCCTCTCTGAAGCCGTTAAAGAAGCCTTCGTGCGCCTGCATGAAGACGGCCTGATCTACCGCGGCAAGCGCCTGGTCAACTGGGATACCAAGCTGCACACGGCGATCTCCGACCTCGAAGTGGAAAACCACGACGAGAAGGGCCACCTGTGGAACCTGCGCTACCCGCTGGCTGATGGCGCCAAGACCGCCGACGGCAAGGACTACCTGATCGTCGCCACCACTCGCCCGGAAACCATGCTCGGCGACGCCGCCGTTGCCGTGAACCCGGAAGACGAGCGTTACAAGGCGCTGATCGGCAAGTTCGTCGAGCTGCCCCTGGTTGCTCGGCGCATCCCGATCATTGCCGACGACTACTGCGACCCTGAATTCGGCACCGGCTGCGTGAAGATCACCCCGGCCCACGACTTCAACGACTACGAAGTCGGCAAGCGCCATAACCTGCCGCTGCTGAACATCTTCGACAAGAATGCCTTCGTCCTGCCGGCCGCACAGGTGTTCAACCTCGACGGCAGCGTCAACGACAGCATCGACGCCACCCTGCCTGCCCAGTATGCCGGCCTGGACCGCTTCGTCGCGCGCAAGCAGATCGTCGCCGACTTCGACGCTGCGGGCCTTCTGGTCAGCGTCGACGACCACGCCCTGAAAGTGCCGAAAGGCGACCGCTCCGGCACCGTCATCGAGCCGTGGCTGACCGACCAGTGGTACGTGTCGACCAAGCCGCTGGCGGAGCCGGCGATTGCTGCCGTTGAAGACGGCCGTATCCAGTTCGTGCCCAAGCAATACGAAAACATGTACTTCTCGTGGATGCGCGACATCCAGGACTGGTGCATCAGCCGTCAGCTGTGGTGGGGCCACCGTATTCCGGCCTGGTACGACGAGTCCGGCAAGGTCTATGTCGGGCGCAGCGAAGAAGAAGTGCGCAGCAAGCACAACCTCGGTGCCGACGTGGTCCTGAACCAGGACAACGACGTCCTCGATACCTGGTTCAGCTCGGGCCTGTGGACCTTCTCGACCCTGGGCTGGCCGCAGCAGACCGAATTCCTGAAGAAATTCCACTCCACCGACGTGCTGGTCACCGGCTTCGACATCATTTTCTTCTGGGTTGCCCGGATGATCATGCTGACCATGCACCTGGTGAAGAACGAGGACGGCACCCCGCAGGTACCGTTCAAGACCGTTTATGTCCACGGCCTGGTGCGCGATGGCCAGGGCCAGAAGATGTCCAAGTCCAAGGGCAACGTCCTTGACCCGCTGGACATCGTCGACGGCATCACCCTCGACGAGCTGCTGGAAAAACGCACCAGCGGCATGATGCAGCCAAAACTTGCCGAGAAGATCGCCAAGCAGACCAAGGCCGAGTTCCCGGAGGGCATCGCCAGCTACGGCACCGACGCCCTGCGCTTCACCTTCTGCTCGCTGGCCTCCACCGGTCGCGACATCAAGTTCGACATGGGCCGCGTCGAGGGCTACCGCAACTTCTGCAACAAGATCTGGAATGCTGCCCGCTACGTGCTGGACAAGGGCGAGGACTGCGGCCAGAACGGCGAAGCCTATGAGCTGTCGCTGGCCGATCGCTGGATCATCTCGCAGTTGCAGCGCACCGAAGCCGAAGTCACCCGCCAGCTCGATCAGTTCCGTTTCGACCTCGCCGCCCAAGCGCTCTACGAGTTCATCTGGAACCAGTATTGCGACTGGTACCTGGAGCTGTCCAAGCCGGTGCTGTGGGACGAGAACGCGCCGATCGAACGTGCCCGTGGCACCCGCCGCACCCTGGTACGGGTGCTGGAAGTGGCGCTGCGCCTGGCCCATCCGTTCATGCCGTTCATCACCGAAGAAATCTGGCAGCGCCTGGCGCCGCTGGCCGGTGCCGAAGGCAAGACCATCATGCTGCAGCCTTGGCCAGTGGCCAACGAAAGCCGCATCGATGCCGCTGCCGAAGGCGACATCGAGTGGCTCAAGGAGCTGATGCTCGGCGTGCGCAACATCCGTGGCGAAATGAACATCGGCCCGGGCAAGCCGCTGCAACTGTTCCTGAAAAACGCCAGCGCCGAAGACCAGCGTCGCCTGCAGGAAAACGAAGCGCTGCTCAAGAAGCTGGCGAAGATCGAGTCCTTCACCGTGCTCGGCGAACAGGACGAAGCGCCACTGAGCGCCACCGCCCTGGTTGGCGATCTGCAGGTGCTGGTGCCGATGGCCGGCCTGATCGACAAGGACGCCGAGCTGGCTCGCCTGAACAAGGAAATCCAGCGTCTGCAGGGTGAAGTCCAACGTGTTGGCGGCAAGCTGTCCAACGCCGCCTTCGTCGACAAGGCACCGCCTGCGGTGATCGACAAGGAGCGCGCCAAGCTGGCTGAAGCCGAACAGGCCCTGGCCAACTTCACCGAGCAGCATGCGCGGATTGCCGCCTTGTAACACTCGCTGACCTCAGTGATGCTTTCGCGGGTCAAGCCCGCTCCTACACAACCCTGTAGGAGCGGGCTTGACCCGCGATGCTTTCCACCGGACATCAACATGACCACAGCCAACAAACCGACCCTGCACCCGCGCAACCGCCACCAGGGCCGCTACGACTTCCCCCAACTGATCAAGAGCAGCCCTGAGCTGGGCCAGTTCATGATCACCAACCCCCATGGCAAGCCCAGCATCGACTTCGCCAACCCCGAGGCTGTGCGGGTCTTCAACCGCGCCTTGCTCAAGGCTCAGTACGGTATCCAGCACTGGGACATCCCGGCCGACTATCTATGCCCACCGATCCCTGGCCGGGCGGATTACGTGCATGTGCTGGCCGATTTGCTCGCGCAAGAAAACAGCGGCGAAATCCCCCGGGGTGCGCACGTCCAGGCCCTGGATATCGGCGTCGGCGCCAACTGCATCTACCCGTTGCTGGGCCACAGCGATTACCGCTGGCGCTTTCTCGGCTCGGACATCGACGCCACGGCGCTGGCTGCGGCCGGCGCCATCGTCCAGGCCAACGGCCTGGGCAAGGCCATCAGCCTGCGCCAGCAAGGCAACCGCAAGCACATCCTGCTGGGGCTGCTGAACAGTGACGAGCGCTTCGACCTGACACTGTGCAACCCGCCCTTCCACGCCTCGCGCGAAGAAGCCACCCGTGGCAGCCAGCGCAAATGGCGGGCGCTGGGCAAGGCCGACCCCAAGCGCAAGCTGCCGGTGCTGAACTTTGGCGGGCAAAACAACGAACTGTGGTGCGAAGGCGGCGAGATCCGCTTCGTCAGCCAGTTGGTGACGGAGAGCGCCAGCCTTGGCCAGCAGGTGCTGTGGTTCACCAGCCTGGTGTCCAAAGCCTCCAACCTGCCCGGCATCCAGGCGGCGCTGAAAAAGGCCGGTGCGCTCGATCAGCGAGTGGTGGAGATGGGCCAGGGGCAGAAGCAGAGCCGCATGATCGCCTGGACCTTCCAGGATGCTGCAGCGCGCCAAGCCTGGCGCCAGCAGCGCTGGAGCAAAACCAAGGCATAAAAAAACCGCGTCCGGGCAACCCGGACGCGGTTTTTTCGAGCTGTTTACAATTACTTGTTTACAGCGTCGGTCAGCACTTTGGCTGGCACGAACTTGACGACTTTCTTGGCAGCGATTTCGATGGCAGCGCCAGTCGAAGGGTTGCGGCCGGTACGGGCAGGACGCTCGGTGATTTTCAGTTTGCCGATGCCTGGCAGGGTGATTTCGCTGCCATTTTCCAGCTGATCAGCAACGATCTGACCCAGTTGCTCCAGAGCGTTACGCGCGGTGGTTTTTGGCGCGTCGATAGCTTCAGCGATATCGGCGATCAGTTGGTCTTTGGTCAATGCCATGGTGGTGTTCCTTCCCTATCAAATTCAGTGAGTATGCAGAGTGCTACGTCAGTCATCGAGCCAGACCTGCGGGGTATCCGGCGGTCCGGTGTTACAGCCACGTCAATCGCGTATGTAGATACGTAAAACGACGTTTGGTTCGACGTGACGCGAGCGGTCTGCCAGCAATGCGCCACACACGGGGCGCAAGACCGGGCAAAACTACCACAGGAATAGATAAATATCCGCCTCCCTCAGGGCAAATGTGCAGGTTTTTCGGGGGTTTGCGCGAAAAAACGCAAAATTCTGAACAAAAAACGAACAACCGACATATCTGCCAACATCTGGCCACTGAATCCCCCCTGGGCTGAGGTACACTTGGCGACTTTGCAACGCGGCCAGCACCGCCCATTTTCGACCGAGAATCCCATGCCGATCCGTCATTGCATCGTCCACCTGATCGACAAGAAACCCGATGGTAGCCCCGCCGTGCTGCACGCACGCGACTCGGAACTGGCCGAGTCCGGTGCCATCGAAAACCTCCTGGCCGACCTCAACGACAGCTACAACGCCAAACAGGGCAAAGCCTGGGGCTTCTTCCACGCAGAATCCGGCGCCCACCCGTTCAGCGGCTGGCTCAAGGAATACCTGGAGGAAGGCAGTACCTTTACCGCCTTCAGCCGTGTCGCCGTCGAACACCTGCAAAAACTGATGGAAGAGTCCAACCTGTCCGTAGGCGGCCACGTCCTGTTCGCCCACTACCAGCAAGGCATGACCGACTACCTGGCCATCGCCCTGCTGCACCACAGCGAAGGCGTGGCGGTGAACGCCGACCTCGACGTGACCCCATCGCGCCACCTGGACCTGGGCCAGCTGCACCTGGCTGCACGCATCAACCTCTCCGAGTGGCAGAACAACAAAGCCTCCAAGCAGTACATCTCGTTCATCAAAGGCAAGAACGGCAAGAAGGTCTCGGAGTACTTCCGCGACTTCATCGGCTGCCAGGAAGGTGTCGACGGCCCGGGCGAAACCCGTACGCTGCTCAAGGCCTTCAGTGACTTCGTCGAAAGCGAGGACCTGCCCGAAGAAGCCGCCCGCGAGAAAACCCAGACCCTGGTCGACTACGCCACCAGCCAGACCAAGGCCGGCGAGCCGGTGACCCTTGAGGAGCTTTCGGGGCTGATCGACGAAGACCGCCCTCGGGCCTTCTACGAGCACATCCGCAACAAGGACTACGGCCTGTCGCCGGAAATCCCGGCCGATAAACGCACCCTCAACCAGTTCCGCCGCTTCACCGGGCGCGCCGAGGGCCTGTCGATCAGCTTTGAAGCCCACCTGCTGGGCTCGAAGATCGAGTACGACGAGGAAGCCGGTACCCTGATCATCAAGGGCCTGCCGACGCAACTGACCGATCAGCTCAAGCGTCGCAAGGACTGAGCCCCGACCAGGAGGCCACCAGCGCCTCCTTGGCACTTTTGCGCAGCTTCTTCACCAGCCGCTCCTGTTGCAGGGCCTTGGTCTTGTCCGGCCAGGCTTCGACATAGACCAACGCCACTGCCGGGCTGGTACTGAAGTAGCGTGCGCCCTGGCCCTTCTGATGGGCTAGGAAGCGCCGCGCGGGGTTGTCACTGATCCCGCAATACAGCGAGCCATTGGCGGCGCGCACCAGGTAGACGTACCAGGGTTTGTTCAGGGGTTCGGGAGTGGGCTCGGACACGACGGCTACTATCAACGGCAAAGCGCACAGCTTAGCGCTTCAGCGCCCGGCCTGAAACGCCCGCAGGCCTTTCTGCGCCTGGGCGCGCACCTTGCCCTGCACCAGTGGTGACCAGCCCAGCAACAACCCGCTGGTACCCAATGCCTGGCGCGACCAGCGCCACAGGTCGAAGCTATCGTGGTGCTCGCAGATCTTGCCGTCCCGCAGGACGAACCGCGCCTGAATGTCGTTGACCACGGTGCGGCCGGTCTGGCTGAACAGGTAGCGGGCGACCCAGTGGGCACTGGCGCTGCGTTCATCGGCACGCACGCTGTCGAAGGTCAGGGAAAAATCCTTGGCACGGGTGGTGAGCATGCGCCACATGTCACCCGCGTCCTTGCCGCGCAAGGTGCCGAAGGCCGGGTCGCTGAAGACGATATCGTCGCTGTAGCAGGCAACCATGGCTTCGGCATCCAGGCGCTGGAACGCCTGGTAGAAGCGGGTGATCAAGGCAGTGTTGGCGTCGCTCATGGGGCGGGTCCGTTTCGAAGGGAATAGACCTGAACGATAGTCCGCTGGAGTGGCAAAAAGCTATGGGCATTTGCCTGGCGAATGTCTGCTTAAATCCGGGCCGCTTCGCAGCCATCGCCAGCAAGGCTGTCGCCCACAGGAGTGTGCAGCAGTTCCCCTGTGGGAGCCGGCCTTGCCGGCGATAGCCTCAACGCAATCTCAAACCCGCTCGCTGGCCACCTGCACATGCAAGTTGCGCCCGGCCTTGAGGCCAAAACCAATGGCGCCGGCCCCCAGCACCGCAAAGATCCACCCCACCGCGTTCCAGCCGCCGGTCAAATCATGCACCAGGCCGACCGCGAACGGCCCCATCGACGCGAGGGTATAGCCGATGCCCTGAGCCATGCTCGACAGGTTGGCCGCCACATGGGCGTCTTTGGAGCGCAGCACGATCAGGGTCAGGGCCAGGGCGAAGGTGCCGCCCTGCCCCAAGCCAAGCACGATGGCCCAGCCCCACAGGCCATCCAGGGGCGCATACAGGCAGCCGAACAAGCCGGTCAGGGCCATGAGCATGACGATCACGATGGCCAGGCGCTGGTCCTTGCCGCGGGTCGCCAGCCAGGGGGCGCTGAGCGAGCTGATCAACTGCACGATGACCGAGCCGGAAAGCACCAACCCCGCCTGGGTCGGGCTCAGGCCACGACCGATCAGAATCGACGGCAGCCAGCCAAAGACGATATAGGCCAGCGACGACTGCAGGCCCATGTACAAGGTCACCTGCCAGGCCAGCGGGTCGCGCAGCAGGCCACGCACCCGATAGGCGACGTGATGCGCACCGTGCCCCTCGCGCGCCTGGGGCAGCCAGATCAGCGCGGCCAGCAATGCCGGGATCAACCAGAAGCCCAGACCTAGCGACCAACTGTCACCCAGGCGCTCGCTCAGGGGGACGGTGGCGCCGGCCGCCATGGCCGCGCCCAGACACAAAGCCATGGTGTAGACACCGGTCAGGGTCCCGGCGTGCTTGGGGAAATCGCGTTTGACGATACCAGGCAACAGTACGCCGATCACGCCGATGCTGGCCCCGGCCATGATGCTGCCGACGAACACGCCGGTACTGCCGAAGGCGCTACGCACGGCAATACCCGCTGCCAACACCAAAAGAATACCGAGGATCACCCGCTCGCTGCCAAAGCGCCGCGCCAGCAACGGCGCCAGCGGCGCGAACAGGCCCAGGCAAAGCACTGGCAAGGTCGTCAGCAAACCGGCCTGCGACGCTGTCAGGCCCAGGCTGTCGCAAACCTGGCTAAGCAGCGGCGCCATGCTCGACAACGCCGGCCGCAGGTTCAGCGCCACCAGCACCAGGCCGAGCAGCAACAGCCAGGGCCGCTTGAGCAGCACCGGCTGCTGTTGCACCTGTTCGTCGTCGGCTTCGGCGTCGATCAGCAGTTCTTCCAGCTCCGGCCCATTGGCTGGCGCCGCAGTTCGGGTTGTGTCATGGCCCATGGCAGTCTCGCAAGGTCAGGATTCGTTGATCAGGGTCCGGCTCAGGGCCTTGGCCCTGTCCGGATCGCGTTGTTCGATGGCATCGAGAATCTGCCCGTGCAGGTCGAAGACCAGCTGACAGCGGGGCGCGTGGGACAGGTTGTGGTGCAAGGTGGCGGCCACCACACCGGAGAAGTACCGATACAGCTCGCTCAGGGCCGGATTGTGCGCGGCATCGACCAGGCGCTGGTGGAACACCAGATCGCAGCGGATGTACTGCTCCAGGTCGGCATGAAAATGCGCGCCGCTGTGTTCGAGCGCTTCGCGAAGAGCGTGCAGGTCCGCGTCGGTACGGCGCAGCGCGGCCAGGCCAATGGCTTCGGCTTCAAGAATATGGCGAGTCTCTCGCGCCTGCTCCAGATCGCAGCGCGACAAGGCCTGTAGCGCCTGCAGCGGGTCGACGGCGCTGCGCAGGTAGCTGCCATCCCCCTGGCGGACTTCGACCAGGCCACTGAACGCCAGCACGCGCATGGCTTCACGCACGGTGTTGCGACTGATGCCCAGTTCGCTGGCCAGTTCCGGTTCGGTGGGCAGGCGCTGGCCCACGGCCCAGGCACCGCTGGCCACGCGCTGGCGCAGTTGCTCGACGGCTTGTTCGACCAGGGAGCGTTTGATCAGTAAGGTCATGACATCCAATCATCGGATGAATTTTAGAGAGGAAAGGTTACCGCTTTCACCCCGCCAAAAGCAATCGCCGGCAACGCCGGCTCCCACAGGGGCGGTCAACCCTGTGGGAGCCGGCGTTGCCGGCGATTAAGACAACGCGAAACTAGTTCAATGCATCAAGCAACGCCTGGTTCTGCTCCGGGGTACCAATGGTAATCCGCAGGAACTGGGCAATCCGCGCCTGCTTGAAGTGCCGCACGATCACCCCTTGCTCGCGCAGGCGGGCCGCAATCTCGGCGGCATCCTGCTGCGGGTGGCGGGCAAAGATGAAGTTGGCCGCCGACGGCAATACTTCAAAACCACGGGCGCTCAATTCCTTGACCAGCCACTCGCGGCTGTCGATCACTTTGCGGCAGGTTTCGTCGAAGTACGCACGGTCTGCAAACGCCGCCGCCGCACCGACGATCGCCATGCGATCGAGCGGGTAGGAGTTGAAGCTGTTCTTGATCCGCTCCAGGGCCTCGATCAGGTCCGGGTGGCCCACCGCCAGACCGACCCGCAAGCCTGCCAGCGAGCGCGACTTGGACAGGGTCTGGGTGACCAGCAGGTTGTCGTAGCGATCCACCAGGCTGATGGCGGTCTGGCCGCCAAAGTCGATGTAGGCTTCATCGACCACCACCACCGAGTCCGGGTTGGCCTTGAGCAGTTGCTCGATGGCCTCCAGGGCCAGCAGGCAGCCAGTCGGTGCGTTGGGGTTGGGGAAGATGATCCCGCCATTGGCCTTGCGGTAATCGTCGACACGGATCTGGAACTGCTCATCCAGCGCCACCGCCTCGAACGGGATGCCGTACAGGCCGCAGTAGACCGGGTAGAAGCTGTAGCTGATGTCCGGGAACAGCAGCGGCGCATCATGCTGGAACAGGCCATGGAAGATGTGCGCCAGCACTTCGTCCGAACCGTTGCCGAGAAATACCTGGTTGCCCTGCACGCCGTAGTATTCGGCCACCGCCTGCTTGAGCAGGTCGCTGTTGGGGTCCGGGTACAGGCGCAGGTTGTCGTTCAACTCGCCACGCATGGCTTCCAGCGCCTTGGGCGACGGGCCGTAGGGGTTTTCATTGGTGTTGAGCTTGACCAGCTTGGCCAGCTTTGGCTGCTCGCCCGGTACGTAAGGCACCAGGTCCTTGACGAAGGGGCTCCAGAATTTACTCATGTTCAGTTCCCCTTCTTGTCGGCAAGGATGCGGTATTCGGCGCTACGGGCGTGGGCGGTCAGCGATTCGCCACGGGCCAGTACCGAGGCGGTGTGGCCCAGCTCGGAAGCGCCCTGCTCGGAGCAGAAGATGATCGACGAACGCTTCTGGAAGTCGTACACCCCCAGCGGCGACGAGAAGCGCGCGGTGCCGGAGGTTGGCAGTACGTGGTTGGGGCCTGCGCAGTAATCGCCCAGGGCTTCGCTGGTGTGGCGGCCCATGAAGATCGCGCCGGCGTGGCGAATCTGCGGCAGCCAGGCTTGCGGATCGGCCACCGACAGCTCCAGGTGCTCCGGCGCAATACGGTTGGCTACCTCCATCGCCTGCTGCATGTCGCGCACCTGAATCAGCGCACCTCGACCGTTGATCGAGGTCTTGATGATCTCGGCGCGCTCCATGGTCGGCAGCAGCTTGTCGATGCTAGCGGCAACCTTGTCGAGGAACGCGGCGTCGGGGCTGACCAGAATCGCCTGGGCATCTTCGTCGTGCTCGGCCTGGGAGAACAGGTCCATGGCGATCCAGTCCGGGTCGGTCTGGCCGTCGCATACCACGAGAATCTCCGACGGACCGGCGATCATGTCGATACCTACCTGACCGAACACATGACGCTTGGCGGTGGCCACGTAGATGTTGCCCGGGCCAACCACCTTGTCGACCTGTGGCACGCTTTCGGTGCCATAGGCCAGGGCAGCAACCGCCTGGGCGCCACCGATGGTGAAGACCCGGTCGACACCGGCGATGCAGGCGGCGGCCAGGACCAGCTCGTTGACCTCGCCACGCGGGGTCGGCACCACCATGACCACTTCACCGACACCGGCGACCTTGGCCGGAATCGCGTTCATCAGTACCGACGAGGGGTACGACGCCTTGCCGCCCGGCACATACAGGCCGGCGCGGTCCAGCGGCGTGACCTTCTGACCGAGCACGGTGCCGTCGGCTTCGGTGTAGCTCCAGGAATCCTGCTTCTGCCGTTCGTGGTAGCTGCGCACCCGCTCTGCGGCTTTTTCCAGGGCTTCACGCTGGGCCGGGGTGATGCGGGTCAGGGCCAGCTCCAGGCGCTCGCGACCGAGGATCAGGTCGTTGATCGAAGTGGCTTGCACGCCATCGAAACGCTGGGTGAACTCCACCAGCGCCGCATCGCCGCGCTCGCGCACGGCTTTGATGATGTCGAGCACGCGCTGGTTGACCGCGTCGTCAGAGACACTTTCCCAGCTCAGCAGATGATCCAGATGTCGGGCGAAATCCGGGTCAGCGGCATTGAGTCGGGCGATTGCAGTGGACGTGGTCATAGCGAGGGCCTCAATAAATGGCGAATGCTCAGGCGCCCTAAGCTACCAGTCCATCCGCGCGGGCACCCGAGAAAATTGGCTATGACGCGGATAGACGGGCGCGACAGCGAAGGTCGCGCGCAGAAGTCAGCCGCGGTGTCGCGATTCGACCGCCTGGCGCAGGGTGTCGATCAGGCTCTGGATGCGGGCGTGCTGCATCTTCATCGAAGCCTTGTTGACCACCAGCCGGGAGCTGATGGTGGCAATCAGTTCCTGGGGTTCCAGGCCATTGGCACGCAGGGTATTACCGGTGTCGACGACGTCGATGATCTTGTCGGCCAGGCCGATCAGCGGCGCCAGCTCCATCGAGCCATACAGCTTGATGATATCGACCTGACGGCCTTGTTCGGCGTAGTAGCGCTTGGCAACGTTGACGAACTTGGTGGCGATGCGCAGACGGCCTTTAGGCTCGGCAGCACCGATCTTGCCGGCGGTCATCAGCTTGCACTGGGCAATCTGCAGGTCCAGCGGCTCGTACAGGCCCTGGCCGCCGTACTCCATCAGCACGTCCTTGCCGGCCACACCCAGGTCGGCGGCACCATGCTCGACATAGGTCGGCACGTCGGTGGCACGCACGATCAGCAGACGCACGTCTTCCTGAGTTGTAGGAATGATCAGCTTGCGGCTCTTGTCCGGGTTCTCGGTCGGAACGATACCGGCCTCCGCCAGCAGCGGCAGGGTATCGTCGAGAATCCGACCTTTGGATAGCGCGATGGTCAACATGGGAAACGTCGGTCCTTATGCGGCTACAGCTGGCCGGGCACTCAACAGGGCCCGACCGCATTAATTCGGTGCAGCAATTGGCTGGCGCGTCCCTGCGCCGGTCACAGGCTAGCCCGGAACGCGACGGATCTTCGCGCCGAGCATCTGCAGTTTTTCCTCGATGCACTCGTAACCACGGTCGATGTGGTAGATGCGGTCGATCAGGGTGTCGCCTTCGGCAACCAGCGCCGACAGCACCAGGCTGGCCGAAGCCCGCAGGTCGGTGGCCATCACTGGAGCGCCTTTGAGGGTCTTGGTCCCGGTCACGATGGCAGTATTGCCTTCGACCTGGATCAGGGCGCCCATGCGGTGCATTTCGTAGACGTGCATGAAGCGGTTTTCGAAGATCGTCTCGATCACCGCGCCGGTGCCTTCGGCAATGGCGTTGAGCGAGATGAACTGCGCCTGCATGTCGGTCGGGAACGCCGGGTAGGGAGCGGTACGCAGGTTGACGGCTTTAGGCCGCTTGCCGTGCATGTCCAGCTCGATCCAGTCTTCACCGGTGGTGACTTCGGCACCAGCTTCCTTGAGTTTTTCAAGGACGGCTTCGAGGATGGTCGGATCGGTGTCCTTGACCTTGACCCGACCGCCAGTAACGGCCGCAGCCACCAGGTAGGTACCGGTTTCGATACGGTCAGGCATGACGCGGTAGGTCGCCGAACCCAGACGCTCGACGCCGTCGATGGTGATGGTGTCGGTACCGGCGCCCTGAACCTTGGCGCCCATGGCGTTGAGGAAGTTGGCGAGGTCGACCACTTCCGGCTCGCGCGCGGCGTTTTGCAGCACGCTGCGGCCTTTGGCCAGGGCTGCGGCCATCATGATGTTCTCGGTACCGGTCACGCTGACGGTATCAAAGAAGAAGTGCGCGCCACGCAGGCCGCCTTCAGGGGCCTTGGCCTTGATGTAGCCGCCTTCGACCTCGATCTTTGCGCCCATGGCTTCAAGGCCGCGGATGTGCAGGTCGACCGGACGCGAACCAATGGCGCAACCGCCAGGCAGGGCCACTTCGGCTTCGCCAAAGCGGGCAACCATCGGGCCCAGTACCAGGATCGAGGCGCGCATGGTTTTCACCAGCTCGTACGGCGCGACCAGGGTCTTGATGGTGCGTGGGTCGATTTCGACCGAGAGCTTCTCGTCGATCACCGGCTCGATGCCCATGCGGCCGAACAGCTCGATCATCGTGGTGATGTCGTGCAGGTGCGGCAGGTTGCCCACGGTGACCGGGCCATCGCAGAGCAAGGTCGCCGCCAGAATCGGCAGGGCAGCGTTCTTTGCCCCGGAAATGCGGATTTCGCCATCGAGGCGAACGCCGCCAGTAATAATCAGTTTGTCCATTAGAGTCTCGCCGCCAAGTTGGCTCAGGTGCGCTCAGCCCAGGCTGCGCTGCTGAAAAATTTCATGGTTACCGCATGGATGCTGCCATCGGTGATCCACGGGTTAAGGTGAGCATAGATCTGCTGCTGACGCTTGACCGGGCTCAGGGCCGCCAATTCGTCGCTGATCACGTTCAACTGGAAGTTGCAGCCTTCGCCTTCAACTTCGACCCGGGTTCCCGGCAACTTTTCTTCAAGGAAGTTCTTAACTTCTACGGCCTGCATGCTCAACCTCAATCGGCGCCCTGTGCGCGCGGGTCGGCCATCATACAAAAAAGCCCCTCGCCTGCGAACCCCGTAATCGGAGACTCTGACAGAGGGGCCAGTCGCTGGCTGGCGGTCATTGACCGGCCAGCACCTCATCGAGGTCATAAACTTCGGCGATTTCACGCATGTCCTGGGGCATGGTGCGAACTTCGACGGCCTTGCCGGCCGCCTTGCCATCGCGCATGAAGGCCAGCAGCAGGGACAGGCCGACGCTGCTGGATTTCTCTACCTTCGAGCAATCCAGCACCAAGGCCTGGGCCTTGCACGCCGCGATCAGGGCCTTGCCTTCCTTGCGCAAGGCAGGCCCGCTGCGGTAATCCAGGACCCCGGCCAGGTTCAATACACCCGGCTCGCTCATGGTCACGGCGCTGTCGGTCATTGCGCTTGCTTCTCGGCCGCTTGCTCGGTGGATTCCTTGGCCTTGGCCACTTCACCCGCCCAACCGTCGATAGTCTTGTCCAGGTCGTTGCCGTTGCGCTGCATGGCGTCGGCGAACTGATCGCGGAACAGCTTGCCGATGTTGATGCCGTTGACGATGACGTTACGCACTTTCCATTCGCCGTCGAGCTTGGTCAGGGTGTAGGACACCGGATAGACAGCACCGTTGTTGCCCTTGACGCTCATGTCGACGCTGGCGCGGTCATCGCCGTCTTTCTTCTCGTTGCCGACGGTAATGCCCTGGTTGTTGTACTCAAGCAAAGCGTTGCCATAGAACTGCATCAGGCTGCGCTTGAAGTTCTCCTGGAAGCGCTGCATCTGCGCCGGGCTGGCCTTGCGCGAATACTTGACGGTCATGATGCTTTTCGAAATGCCATCGGCATCCACAACCGGCCCCAGATTGGCGTTCAAGGCGTCATAGAAGGCACTCGGGTTCGCCTTGTATTGCTCCTTGTTAGCCTTGAGGTCGGCCAGCAATTGGTTGGTTGTAGCCTGAATCACCTCTTTGGGTGACTGCACAGCCGCGCCGGCCATCAACGGCAGCGCTGCCAGCAACACCAGCAAGCCGCGTCGCAGGATAGAAATCATGGAAACTCCTTATTTAGCTTCTTTGCCAACGGTATTGAGCAGGAACTTGCCAATCAGATCTTCCAGTACCAGCGCCGACTGGGTGTCGTGAATGGTTGCACCATCCTTGAGCACCGCATCTTCTCCGCCCACGCTGATACCGATGTACTTCTCGCCGAGCAGCCCAGCGGTGAGGATAGATGCAGTGGAATCGACCGGCAGGTTATCTACCCGTTTTTCCAGCTGCAGCGTTACCCGACCGGTGAAGGTGTCACGATCCAGATCGATGGCGGTGACCTTACCGATGGTCACACCGGCCATGGTCACTTTAGCTCTGACAGTCAAACCGGCGATATTGTCGAAATTGGCATAAAGTTTATAGGTATCGCTGCTCGGGCTCGCCGACAGGCCGCTGACACGCAGGGCCAGCAGGATCAGCGCCAGGATCCCGGCCAGAAGAAACAGGCCGACACCGATTTCCAGGGTGCGGTTTTGCATCAGAAATCTCCAAACATCAAGGCGGTCAGAATAAAGTCCAGACCCAGGACTGCCAATGAGGCATAGACCACGGTCTTGGTGGTGGCACGACTGATCCCCTCTGAAGTGGGCTCGCAGTCATAGCCCTGGAATACGGCAATCCAGGTCACGACGAAGGCAAAAACCAGGCTCTTGATCACCCCGTTGAGCACATCGTCGGTAAAGGAAACACTGTTCTGCATGTTGGCCCAGAACGAGCCTTCGTAGACGCCCAACCAGTCCACGGCAACCCATGAGCCACCCCAGATGCCGACCACGCTGAAGATCAGCGCCAGCAACGGCAGGGAGATGAAACCGGCCCACAACCGTGGGGCGACGATGTACTTGAGCGGGTCGACACCGATCATTTCCAGGCTGGACAATTGCTCGGTGGACTTCATGTTGCCGATCTCGGCGGTCAGCGCCGAGCCTGCACGGCCGGCGAACAGCAAGGCGGTAACCACCGGCCCGAGTTCACGCAGCAAGGTCAGGGCGACCATCTGCCCCACCGCCTGCTCCGAGCCGTACTTGGTGAGGATGCTGAACCCCTGCAGGGCCAGCACCATGCCGATGAACACCCCGGAAACGACAATGATCGCCAGCGACAGCACGCCAACCGAATACAGCTGCCGGACCAACAGCTGGAAGCCGCCGCCGGTGCCGCTGCGCCCTACCAGCGAATGCAGCAGGAATAAAAAGGAGCGGCCGAGTACGGCCAGCACGTCGATGGCCGAACGACCAAAGCGACGAATACGTTCGAGCATGGATTTTTTGCGCATCAACGCTTCCCCAGAAGATCGGCGCGGTAATCCGGCGCAGGAAAGTGAAAGGGCACCGGACCATCCGGATCGCCTTTCATGAATTGACGAATGCGCGGGTTATCGGAGCCCATCAGTTCCTCTGGCGTGCCCTGCCCCAGGACCTGACCATCACCCACCACGTAGATGTAGTCGGCAATGCTGGCGGTTTCGGCCAGATCGTGGGAAACCACGATACTGGTGATGCCCAGGGCGTCGTTGAGCAGGCGGATCAGCCGTACCAGCACCCCCATGGCGATAGGATCCTGGCCGACGAACGGCTCGTCGTACATAAGGATCTGCGGGTCCAGAGCGATGGCCCTGGCCAGGGCGACGCGACGCTTCATGCCACCGGACAACTCGTCGGGCATCAGCTCGATGGCACCGCGCAGGCCAACGGCCTGGAGCTTCATCAGGACGATGTCGCGAATCATCTCGTCGGACAGCTGGGTATGTACCCGCAACGGGAAGGCGACGTTCTCGAACACATCGAGATCGGTGAACAGCGCGCCGCTCTGGAACAGCACGCCCATTTGCTTGCGGGCATCGAACAGGTCACTGCGCGACAGGGTCGGCAGATTCTGCCCTGCCACCCAGACTTCGCCGCTGGCCGGACGCAACTGTGCGCCCATCAGCCTCAGCAGCGTGGTCTTGCCGCACCCGGAAGGCCCCATGATGCCGGTAACCTTGCCGCGCGGAATGCGTATGTCGACATTATTGAAGATGCTGCGCGAACCGCGCTTGAAGGTCACGCCCTTCAATTCGACCGCGTAGGCGTTATCAACGCTCATCTAGACTCCTTGCGATGCAGCCTTCTCACTCAGACGCGCGCCCCCTTCGTGGAGGCACGCCCGCACCGAGCGGGCCGAACAGCGGCGAACTATAGCACCGCTGATAGGGCCGCCCCAAGGCCGCTGCAGTGCTTGTTCAGGCATGGTTAAGCTTAATGCGCAACTGTATGACAATCACAAGGTGAGGGATTTGCCCATTACCGCTATAATCGCCGCCTTTTCATCAGGCAATCCGATTTTCGACATGAGCCAATCCAGCGACCTGATCCAATCCGCGCAGCGCACCATCCGTTTCGAACTCGAGGCGGTTGAGGGCCTGCTGGCCCACATCGACGCCGATTTCGTCAAGGCATGCGAGCTGATCCTGGCCAGCAAGGGCCGGGTAGTGGTGGTCGGCATGGGCAAGTCGGGGCACATCGGCAACAAGATCGCCGCCACCCTGGCCAGTACCGGTACGCCGGCGTTTTTCGTTCACCCGGCCGAAGCCAGTCATGGCGACATGGGCATGATCACCCGTGATGACGTGATCCTGGCCCTCTCCAACTCGGGCTCGACGGCCGAAATCGTCACCCTGTTGCCGCTGATCAAGCGCCTGGGCATCCAGTTGATCAGCCTCACCGGCAACCCCGACTCGCCGCTGGCCAAGGCCGCCGAGGCCAACCTCGACGCCCGCGTCGCCCAGGAAGCCTGCCCGCTCAACCTGGCACCGACCTCCTCGACCACCGCAGCACTGGTACTGGGCGATGCCCTGGCCATCGCGCTGCTCGAGGCCCGCGGCTTTACCGCTGAAGACTTCGCGTTCTCGCACCCCGGCGGCGCCCTCGGCCGACGCCTGCTGCTCAAAGTCGAGAACGTCATGCACGCTGGCGACGAGTTGCCGCAGGTTCAGCGCGGCACCCTGCTCAAGGACGCGCTCCTCGAAATGTCTCGCAAAGGTTTGGGCATGACCGTGGTACTCGAAGCCGACGGACGGCTGGCCGGGATCTTCACCGACGGCGATCTGCGCCGTAGCCTCGATCGCAACATCGATGTGCACAAGACCCTCATCGAGGAAGTCATGACCGCCCACGGCAAGACTGCCCGCGCCGAGATGCTCGCCGCCGAGGCCCTGAAGATCATGGAAGACCACAAGATCAGCGCCCTGGTGGTGATCGACAAGGACGAGCGCCCGGTTGGCGCCCTGAACATGCACGACCTGTTGCGTGCGGGAGTGATGTAAATGACCCAGGACCTGCTCCAGCGCGGCAAAGCCATCAAACTGGCGGTTTTCGACGTAGACGGCGTACTCACCGATGGGCGCCTGTACTTTCTCGAAGATGGCAGCGAATTCAAGACTTTCAACACCCTCGACGGCCAGGGCATCAAGATGCTCATGAACTCGGGCGTGACCACCGCCATCATCAGCGGGCGCAAGACCCCGGTGGTCGAGCGCCGGGCAAAGAACCTCGGCATTCCTCACCTGTACCAGGGCCGCGAAGATAAATTGGTGGTATTGGACGAGCTTCTTGGCCAGCTCAACCTAAGCTATGAACAGGTTGCCTATCTGGGCGACGACCTGCCTGACCTGCCCGTGATCCGACGGGTCGGGCTGGGCATGGCGGTGGCCAACGCCGCCGCCTTCGTTCGCGAGCACGCTCATGGGGTGACCCAGGCGCGTGGCGGCGAAGGTGCAGCTCGCGAGTTCTGCGAACTGATCCTGCAAGCCCAGGGCAATCTTGAAGCGGCCAACAGCCATTACCTGTAGAGCGACACATGTTCAGTAAGAAAATCCGCAACATTGCGCTGTTCAGTGTGATTGCCGCCTTGCTGGTGGCGATCGGCTACTGGAACATCAGCCCTGAGAGCTTCCTCGACAACAAACCTGTTGTCGGGCCCGACCAGAGCGCCATTGACTATTACGCCGTGAACGCCCACAGCGTGCAGTTCCTGCCCGACGGCAAGATGCAGTACGAGATGACCGCCGACAAGGTCGAGCACCTCAAGGCCAGCGAAGTGACCTTGCTGACCACGCCGGACCTGCAGATGTACCGTGGCACCACTTACCCGTGGCACGTGCAAAGCGAGCGCGGCGAGGTCAACCCCGATGGCAGCGAAGTCGAACTGATCGACTCGGTACGGGTTGCCCGCACCGATGAAAAAAACCGCACCATGATCATTACCACCAGCCGCATGACGGTATTCCCGCAGAAGCAATATGCGCAAACCGAGCAAGCCGTTAGAATCGACGGCGCCGGTGGCGTAACTACGGGCAATGGAATGAAAGCGTATTTGAAAGACGGCAGGATGGACCTGCTGTCCAACGTAAGAGGACAGTATGAGGCTCGTTAAAACCCTCCCCTTTTTGCTCAGCCTGAGCGCAGCACTGGGAAGCGCGAGCGCCTGGGCCCTGCCGAACGACCGTGACCAGCCGATCCGCATTCAGGCCGACCACGCTCAACTGGATGACAAACAAGGCGTTGCCACCTACACCGGTGACGTGATCATCACCCAGGGTTCGATGATGATCAAAGGCAACACCGTGACCATCACCCGTACTGCCGGTGGCGACATCGACGTGGTGACCTCGGTGGGCAACCTGGCCTACTTCGAACAGCAGCAGAGCGCCGAAAAACCGGACAAGATGCAAGGCTATGGCAAGACCATCCAGTACAACGCGCCGCAAAACCGCATCGTGCTGATCGACCGCGCCAAGGTCATCAACGAAGGCAACACCACCGAAGGCGAGAAGATCGTCTACGACACGGTGAAACAGATCGCTACCGCCGGTCGCGGTGGCAAAGTCACCGAGTCGCGCCCACGCATCGACATGGTGATCCAGCCGAAGAAGAAGGCCGAGTAAATGGCAACCCTCAAAGCCCAGCACCTGGCCAAGAGCTACAAGAGCCGGCAAGTGGTCCGCGACGTCAGCCTGTCGATCGACAGCGGCCAGATCGTCGGCCTGCTCGGCCCCAACGGCGCCGGCAAGACCACCTGCTTCTACATGATCGTCGGCCTGGTCCAGGCCGATCAGGGCCGTGTCCTGATCGACGACCACGATGTCAGCCATCAGCCCATGCACGGCCGCGCGCGCGCCGGTATCGGCTACCTGCCGCAGGAAGCCTCGATCTTTCGCAAGCTGTCGGTGGCCGACAACATCATGGCAATCCTTGAAACCCGCAAGGACCTGGACCGCGATGGCCGGCGCAAGGAACTGGAAAGCCTGCTGCAGGAATTCCACATCAGCCACATCCGCGACAACCTCGGCATGAGCCTCTCCGGTGGCGAACGTCGCCGCGTCGAGATCGCCCGCGCCCTGGCCACTGCGCCGAAGTTCATTTTGCTCGACGAACCCTTTGCCGGTGTCGACCCGATCTCGGTCGGCGACATCAAGCAGATCATCCACCACCTGAAGGCCAAGGGCATTGGCGTTCTGATCACCGACCACAACGTCCGTGAAACCCTGGATATCTGTGAAACCGCTTACATCGTCAACGATGGCCAACTGATCGCCGAAGGCGATGCAGAGACCATCCTGGCCAACGATCTGGTCAAAGAGGTTTACCTCGGCCATGAGTTCCGCCTGTAGGCTCAAGGTGTAAGGCGCTGCCAGAGCGCTCTCGATCAAGCCAGTTCATGGCTTAATTGTTACGGCGCTCTAGGCAAACGCTGCAATTTCAGGCATATAATTTGCTTAAAGTTGGCGCTTCGGTGCCCTTGTAGTGGATGGCGCATGTGCGCCGGCAAATAAGGTGTTAAGCCCCTGCCATGAAACCATCGCTCGTCCTAAGAATGGGCCAGCAACTGACGATGACCCCGCAGTTGCAACAGGCCATACGTCTGCTCCAGCTTTCTACCCTGGACCTCCAGCAGGAAATCCAGGAAGCGCTGGAATCAAACCCGATGCTCGAACGCCAGGAAGATGGCGACGACTTCGACAACAGCGACCCGATGGCCGACAACGCCGAGAGCAAACCCGTCGCCGAAGTTCAGGAAACCAGCTTCCAGGAGACCGCCCCGACGGTGGACAACCTCGAAGAAGGCGAATGGAACGAGCGCATTCCCAACGAGCTACCGGTCGACACCGCCTGGGAAGACATCTACCAGACCAGCGCCAGCAGCCTGCCCAGCAACGACGATGACGAGTGGGACTTCACCACCCGCACCTCCGCTGGCGAAAGCCTGCAGAGCCACCTGCTCTGGCAGCTCAACCTGGCACCGATGTCCGACACCGACCGGCTGATCGCCGTGACCCTGATCGACTGCATCAACAACCAGGGCTACCTCGACGAAACCCTGGAAGAAATCTGCGACGCCTTCGACCCCGAGCTCGACATCGAGCTGGATGAAGTCGAAGCCGTGCTGCACCGCATTCAACAGTTCGAACCGGCCGGCATCGGCGCGCGCAACCTCAGCGAATGCCTGTTGCTGCAATTGCGCCAACTGCCGCCAAGCACCCCGTGGATGGCCGAAGCCCAGCGCCTGGTCAGCGACTACATCGACCTGCTCGGTGGTCGCGACTACAGCCAGCTGATGCGCCGCATGAAGCTCAAGGAAGATGAACTGCGCCAGGTCATCGAACTGGTGCAGAGCCTCAACCCGCGCCCAGGTTCGCAGATCGAGTCCAGCGAAGCCGAATACGTGGTTCCGGACGTGATCGTGCGCAAGGACAACGAGCGCTGGCTGGTCGAGCTCAACCAGGAAGCGGTGCCGCGCCTGCGGGTCAACCCGCAGTACGCCGGCTTCGTTCGGCGCGCCGACACCAGCGCCGACAACACCTTCATGCGCAACCAGTTGCAAGAGGCGCGCTGGTTCATCAAGAGCCTGCAAAGCCGTAACGAGACCCTGATGAAGGTCGCCACCCAGATCGTCGAACACCAGCGTGGCTTCCTCGATCACGGCGATGAGGCGATGAAGCCGCTGGTGCTGCACGATATCGCTGAAGCGGTGGGCATGCACGAATCGACCATTTCCCGGGTCACCACGCAAAAATACATGCACACCCCTCGTGGTATTTACGAGCTGAAGTACTTTTTCTCCAGCCACGTCAGCACCTCCGAAGGCGGCGAATGCTCGTCCACGGCGATCCGCGCGATCATCAAAAAACTGGTTGCAGCGGAAAATCAGAAAAAGCCATTGAGTGACAGCAAGATCGCTGGTTTACTGGAGGCACAAGGCATCCAGGTAGCACGTCGCACCGTCGCCAAGTACCGCGAGTCCCTCGGCATTGCACCGTCGAGCGAGCGCAAGCGATTGATGTAACGGCTCCTGAGGTGTGCCACCGCAGTTCAGTGGCAGGCGCAACACCTGCCTCTTATGCACCGGCAACAAAGGAGAAGCTGTATGCAAGTCAATATCAGTGGACAGCATGTAGAAGTTACTCAGCCCCTGCGTGAGTACGTCGAGCAGAAGTTGAAACGGCTGGAGGGGCATTTCGACAAGATTACCAATGTGACGGTAATCATGAAGGTCGAGAAGTTGCAGCAGAAGATTGAAGCAACGCTGTTCATTCCCGGCGGCGAAGTGGTTGCAAATGCCGAACACCAAGACATGTATGCAGCGATCGATGCCTTGACTGACAAGCTCGACCGCCAACTGAAAAAACACAAGGAAAAACAGCAAAGCCTGCTGCAAGGTGCAGCGGCCCGCTGATCCCCCTCATCCATGATCCGACTTGAAACCATCCTGACCCCCGGCCGTTCCCTTGTGAACGTGCCGGGCGGCAGTAAAAAGCGTGCGCTCGAACAGATCGCCAATCTGATCGGCAAACAAGTGCCCGAGCTGGACACCCAGGACGTGTACGAAGCCCTGATCGCCCGGGAAAAACTGGGCTCTACCGGCTTCGGCAACGGCATTGCCATTCCGCATTGCCGCCTCAAGGGCTGCGAATCGCCGGTCAGCGCGCTGTTGCACCTTGACGCCCCTATCGATTTCGACGCCATCGATGGTGCCCCGGTCGACCTGCTGTTCGTACTGCTGGTCCCGGAAGCGGCTACCGATGCGCACCTGGAGCTGCTGCGCCAGATCGCCAGCATGCTCGATAGCAAGGACGTGCGCGAAAAACTGCGTGCGGCCACCAGTAACGAATCCTTGTACCAGGTCGTACTGGACGTACAAAACGGGCACTGAACATGCGCTTGATCATCGTTAGCGGCCGGTCCGGCTCCGGCAAGAGCACCGCCCTCGATGTACTTGAGGACAACGGTTACTACTGCATCGATAACCTGCCGGCGGGCTTGCTGCCGCAACTGGCCGAAAACGCCCTGATCAATACCGAACTGATGCAGCCCAAGGTGGCGGTGTCGATCGACGCGCGCAACCTGCCAAGCCACCTCACGCGCTTCCCGGAACTGCTCGAAGACGCCCGCAGCCGACATATCCAGTGCGATGTGCTGTACCTGGACGCCGATGAGGAAACCCTGCTCAAGCGTTTCTCGGAAACCCGTCGCCGCCACCCGCTGACCAACGCCGAACGCTCGCTGGCCGAAGCCATCAAGGTCGAGAGCGAACTGCTCGGGCCGATCGCCGACCTCGCTGACTTGAAGATCGACACCACCAACCTGAACCTCTATCAGTTGCGTGATTCGATCAAGTTGCGCCTGCTGAACCAGCCGGAACCAGGTACGGCATTTCTGGTCGAGTCCTTCGGCTTCAAGCGCGGCATGCCGGTAGACGCCGACCTGGTGTTTGACGTGCGCTGCCTGCCCAACCCCTACTGGAAGCCGGAACTGCGCGACCATTCAGGGCTGGAGCAACCGGTGATCGACTACCTGGCAGCGCAGCCGGATGTCGAGGACATGTTCCAGGACATCTCAAGCTACCTGCTCAAATGGTTGCCACGCTTTGCCGCCAGCAACCGCGCCTATGTCACCATTGCCATCGGCTGCACCGGCGGTCACCACCGCTCGGTGTACCTGACCGAGCGACTGGGACAGCTGCTGCAACAATCGTTGAAGAACGTCCAGGTTCGCCACCGCGACCTCTAGCCCACAGGATCCCCGCCTCGATGCCCGCTCGTGAAATCACCATCATCAACAAGCTGGGGCTGCACGCCCGGGCGGCGGCGAAATTCGTAGGTGTAGCCGGACGCTTTCCCTGCCAGGTCCGAGTGGGCCGTACACCCCAGAGCCTGGTCGACGGCAAGAGCATCATGGCCGTGATGATGCTCGCGGCTGGCAAGGGCACTCAGGTGCACCTGCACACCGAAGGCGAAGAAGACGACGCAGCACTGGCTGCACTGGTCGAGCTGATCAACAACTACTTCGACGAGGGCGAGTAACCCGCCCCCGTTTTCTCAAGACAGCGCCGTGTCCATCACCATCATCAGGCAGAAGCCGATGCACAGGCCAAGACTGGCCAGCCGGTGATGGCCATTGCTGCGCGATTCCGGAATGATTTCCTGGGTCACCACCAGCAACATCGCACCTGCCGCGCAGGCCAACCCCAATGGCAGCAACAACTCCGCCACGCTAACCAGCCAGGCGCACACCACCGCCGCCAGCGGCTCGACCAGACCTGAAGCCGCACCGATCAGAAACGCCTTGAAGCGGGCCATCCCCGCCCCTGCCAGCACCAGGGCGATGACCAGGCCTTCGGGCACATCCTGCAAGGCGATACCCATGGCCAGGCTGTCGGCATCAGGCATGCCGCCGCCGGCAGACACGCCAATAGCCATCCCTTCCGGAATGTTATGGGCAATGATGGCGATGACGAACACCCAGATCCGCGCGGCGATCACCGGCTGCTGAGCAGTACCGACCAGCGCCTCCGGTGAAGCGCCGGAGACCTTGAGGTCCACCAGGTACAGACAGAAGGCCCCGAACAGCAAGCCGAAGCTGATCAAGCCACCCGCGCCCCATTTACCCAGGCCAATGGCCTGGGCGGCATCCAGCCCGGGAATGATCAGCGAGAAAGCCGTGGCCGCCAGCATCACCCCGGCCCCGAAGCCCAGCAGGGTATCGGCGAGCGCCACCGGCATGTTGCGGATCACCAGCACCGGCACGGCGCCCAGGGCAGTGCCCAGGGCGCACAGCGCACCGCCTTCAAGTGCCCGCAGCATGCGCGGCTCCAGATCAAGCCAGGCGATACCCTGAGCCACCAGCAGCGCGAAGCCGACCAGCAACAACAGGGTACCGAGCGCCAGGCGAAACAGTCGCACTCCGGCAATGGACATCACATCCGAACGCATACCCGCGCGACTCACACAAGCGCGGCTGCGTAACGACGCTCTACCTCGGACCAGTCGATCACGTTGTAGAACGCGTTGATGTATTCCGGACGGCGGTTCTGGTACAGCAGGTAGTAAGCGTGCTCCCAGACGTCCAGGCCGAGGATCGGCGTATTGCCGTTCATCAGCGGGCTGTCCTGGTTACCACTGCTTTCGACCACCAGGGTCTTGGCCGGGGTCACGCTCAACCAGGCCCAGCCGCTGCCGAAACGGGTCAGCGCAGCCTTGGTAAAGGCCTCCTTGAAGGCGTCGAAGCCACCCAGTTGCTCCTCGATGGCCTTGGCCACGGCGCCTTGTGGCAAGCCGCCGCCCTTGGGCGACATTACCGTCCAGAACAGCGAGTGGTTGGCGTGGCCGCCACCCTGGTTGATCACGGCGTTCTGCAGTTTTTCCGGCAGTTGTTTAACGCTGGCGACCAGTTTTTCCACCGGCCACTCGGCATACTCGCTGCCTTCTACCGCCGCATTGAGGTTGTTGATGTAGGTCTGGTGGTGCTTGCTGTGGTGAATCTGCATGGTCTGGGTATCGATGTGCGGTTCCAGCGCATCGTAGGCGTAAGGCAATGCAGGCAAGGTATAAGGCATATCACTGGATTCCATGTCGTAGGGCTGAAGGCGCGGTGCTTTCCTGGCCGGCATGCAGGGCCGGCTGCGGCTCGTGCCGGTAGAGCAGACGCTCGGTGCGCGGGTACTGGCCGTACTCGCTGATAAAGCTCAGCAACTCGGTGTAGGTCTTGCTGCTATGACGCAGCGCAGCTTCACGCAACCTCGGCGCCAGGCGTGGGTCCTGGGCGCTCTGCAGCAGCCGCTGGTGAATGGCGCAGAGGTACTCGGCGCTTTCCTGCGGCTGATTCAGGCGCAGGTGCAAGTCGGCCAGGTTGTGGTGGGCGATGACACAAGCGGCCACCGCTTCGTCGGCGTCATGCCAGCGCTCGAACAACACCTGGGCAAGCGCCAGGGCCTGCAGATACAACTCGCGGGCATCGACCAGCTCGCCCTGTTCAAACAAGCGGTTGGCAATTTCGGTGGTGCGTTTCCAGTGCTGCATGACTAACCTCCAGAGCGGTGGACCGGCTCAGATCCCGCCAGCGGTGAGCTTTTCCGGATCGAGCAGCGCTTCAAGCTGGCTGCGCGGCAGGTCGGTATGTTCCAGGGCCACGTCGATAATCGGCCGACCCTGCTTGTAGGCGGTCTTGGCGATCTCGGCGGCCTTTTGGTAGCCGATGATCGGGTTCAGCGCAGTCACCAGGATCGGGTTGCGCGCCAACGCTTCCTTGAGTTTTGGCTCGTTGACCTTGAAGCTGGCAATCGCCTTGTCGGCCAGCAGGCGGCTGGCATTGGCCATCAGCTCGATGCTGCTGAGCAGGTTCTGGGCAATGATCGGCAGCATCACGTTGAGCTCGAAGTTGCCCGACTGCCCGGCCACGGCGATGGTCGCGTCGTTGCCGATCACCTGCGCGGCAACCATGGCGGTCGCTTCCGGGATAACCGGGTTGACCTTGCCCGGCATGATCGAGGAGCCCGGCTGCAAGCCTTCGAGCTCGATTTCGCCAAGGCCCGCCAGTGGCCCGGAGTTCATCCAGCGCAGGTCGTTGGCGATCTTCATCAGCGCCACCGCCGTTGTCTTGAGCTGGCCGGAAACGGCCACTGCGGTGTCCTGCGAGCCGATCAGGGCAAACAGGTTATGCCCAGGGATAAACTCGACGCGGGTCAGCGCGGTCAGTTGCTGGCTGAAGCGGGCAGCGAATTCAGGGTGGGCATTGATGCCGGTGCCCACCGCAGTACCGCCCTGGGCCAGCGCCTGCAGGCTTGGCAGGGTCGCCTGCAGGTGGCCGATAGCCGCCTTGATCTGCGCCGCCCAACCACCCAATACCTGGCTCATGCGCACCGGCATGGCATCCATCAGGTGGGTGCGGCCGGTCTTGATGAACGGATGCACCTGCTCAGCCTTGGCCTCGATGACCTTGACCAGATGGTTCAGCGCCGGCAGCAACTGCTCATGCAAGGCCAGCGCGGCGCTGACATGAATGGTGGTGGGGATGATGTCGTTGCTGCTTTGCCCGCAGTTGACATGATCGTTGGGGTTGACCGTGTCGCCCAGCACGCGGCTGGCCAGGGTGGCGATCACCTCGTTGGCGTTCATGTTCGAGCTGGTCCCGGAGCCAGTCTGGAAGATATCCACCGGGAAGTGCTGCATGAAATCGCCCGCCAGCAGTTGCTCCACGGCGTTGACGATCGCCTCGCCCCGGGCCGGGTCCAGCTGTTTGAGCTCGATATTGGCCCTGGCCGCGGCAGCCTTGGCCAGCAGCAACGCGCGAATGAACTGGGTCGGCATGCGTTGCTGGCTGATCGGAAAGTTGTTCACCGCGCGCTGGGTCTGGGCGCCATACAGGGCCTCGGCCGGCACCAGCAGTTCACCCATGCTGTCGCGCTCGATACGGGTATTACTCATCATCAAGTCCTTGCATCAGTTCATCGTAGGAAATCGAAGGCAGCAGCACGCAGTTCGCCAGTTGCAGGGCGAAGGGCTGCCAGCGCTGGTTGTGTTCGTGGCGATCGAGGTTGCGCAGCTCCAGCAGCGGTCGCCAGGCCTGGTCCAGGCACAGGCAGCGCCAATGCCAGGGCAGTGCGCGATCGCAGGCGGTATCCAGCAACAGGCGGAATGAAGTCAGGGCGACGGTCCAGGCGCTGGTATCGGTGCAGCACACCAGGTAGCGGCCCTCAGTGAGGTAGTGCTCGATCAGGCGCGGCTCGTCCGGGTCGAGGGCACAGCGAATGCGCCGGCTCAGCCAGCGCCAGTTTTCCAGGTAGGGCAATTCGTGGAGGACTGGTTTCATGAACATCATCGCCAAGATAATGATATTCATTATTAAGTGATAATCAGAATCAGTTCAAGAACAAGGGAAAAGAAAAACAAAAAGCCCGACACATGGCCGGGCTTTGGAGGGGGTGTAGGAGCGGGCTTGCCCCGCGATAAACTGGATTGCGACCGCTGCGCGCTCGATCGCTGGCAAGCCAGCGATGAGGCCGGGAGGGGCTTAACTGCCCGCTACGGTCATCCGCTCGATCAGCACGGAACCTGTGTGAATATTGCTGCGGGTTTCAAGATCATTACCGATCGCGACGATTTGCTGGAACATGTCCTTCATATTGCCGGCGATCGTCACCTCCTGAACAGCGAACTGAATCTCGCCGTTTTCAACCCAGAAGCCTGCGGCACCACGAGAATAGTCACCGGTGACCATGTTCAGGCCATGGCCCATCAGCTCGGTGACCAACAGCCCGCGGCCCATGCGCCGCAGCAAGGCCGCCTGGTCTTCGACGCCATGGGTAACGAACAGGTTATGCACGCCACCGGCGTTGGCGGTGCTCGGCAAGCCGAGCTTGCGTCCGGAATAGGTGCCCAGCACATAAGACACAAGCTGGCCATTCTCGACGAACGGTTTGGCGTAGGTTGCCAGGCCATCACCGTCGAAGGCCGCACTGCCCAACGCCCTTTGCAAGTGCGGACGCTCATCCAGCGTCAGCCAGCTCGGGAACAGGCGCTGGCCCATGGCGCCATCAAGGAAAGATGACTTGCGATACAGGTTGCCGCCGGAAATCGCCGAGAGGAAGCTGCCGAACAAACCGCCAGCAAGCTCGGCGGAGAACAGCACCGGTACTTCACAGGTCGGCACCGGGCGCGCGCCGAGGCGGCTGGCCGCCCGTTGCGCGGCGCGTATACCGATGCTGCGCGGGTCGGCCAGCAATTCGCCCTGACGGTTGACGTCATACCAGTAGTCGCGCTGCATCTGGCCGTCGGCTTCGGCGATCATCACGCAGCTCAGGCTGTGCCGGGTCGAAGCGTAGCCGCCAATAAAGCCATGGCTGTTGCCATAAACGCGGCAGCCCTGGTGGGTGTTAAGGGTGGTGCCGTCGGCGTTCTTGATCCGTGCATCGGCGTCGAAGGCCGCAGCCTCGCACTCAAGAGCCTTCTCGATGGCCTGCTCAGGGGTGATGTCCCAGGCATGGTACAGGTCGAAGTCCGGCTGCTCACGGGCCATCAGTGCCGGATCGGCAAGCCCGGCGCACTCGTCTTCGGAGGTGTGCTTGGCAATCGCCAAGGCGGCGGCGACGGTTTCCCGGATCGCCTCGCTGCCGCTGGCCGACGTGCTCGCCGAGCCCTTGCGCTGCCCCACGTACAGGGTAATGCCGAAGCCCTGGTCGCGGTTGAACTCCACGGTTTCGACTTCGCGCTGGCGCACCGAGGTCGACAACCCCTGCTCCAGCGATACCGCCACTTCACAGGCGCTGGCGCCCTGGCGCCGGGCTTCGGCGATGATCTGCTCGACCTGCTCCTGCAACGCCGGCAGGGCCTGTGGACCTACGCTCTGGACTGCACTCATGGTTTTCTCCACTCAAATTCTGCGTTCGGCGCGGGTCAATCTACGACCGGACCGGACAAGCGGCCCCCGACTGGTTATCATGGCGGCGATTCTCAGCGGACTGCCCCCATGGTTGATTCTTACGACACCGCCTTTGACGGCGAAAAAAGCAAAACCCAGATCAAGCGCGAGATGCAGGCGCTGGTTGATATGGGCGAGCGCCTCACTACGCTCAAGCCCGACACCCTGGCCAAACTGCCGTTGACCGACGAACTGCGCGCGGCTCTGGAAGAACACAAGCGGCACACCGCGAACGAGGCCAAGCGGCGTCACAAGTCGTTCATCGGCAAGCTGATGCGCGACCAGGACATCGACGCGATCAATGCCCTGCTTGACCAGCTCGACGCATCCTCGCGCCAGTACAACGAGCGCTTCCACAACCTCGAACGCTGGCGCGACCGGCTGATCGACGGTACCGACGAAGTCCTGGAGAAGTTCGTCCAGGAGTTTCCGGAAGCCGATCGCCAGCAGCTACGCTCGCTGATCCGCCAGGCCCAGCACGAGCTGGCGCGCAACAAGGCACCAAGCGCGAGCCGCAAGATCTTCAAGTACATCCGCGAACTCGACGAGGTCCAACGCGGCCTGCGTTGAGCCCCGCACACGGGCAGGCGCCCTGCCTGCCCGGTTTCATCTTCATGCGCCCGTGCCACCGACGGTGATCGCATCGATCTTCAGGGTCGGCTGGCCGACGCCCACCGGCACCGACTGACCATCCTTGCCACAGGTACCGACACCGCTGTCCAGCGCCAGGTCGTTGCCGACCATCGATACCCGGCTCATGGCTTCCGGACCGTTACCGATCAGGGTTGCGCCTTTGACCGGAGCGGTGATCTTGCCGTCTTCGATCAGGTACGCCTCGCTGGTAGAGAACACGAACTTGCCGCTGGTGATGTCCACCTGTCCGCCGCCAAGGTTGGCGCAGTAGATGCCCTTTTTCACCGAGGCGATGATTTCTGCCGGGTCGCTCTCGCCAGCACGCATGTAGGTGTTGGTCATGCGTGGCATCGGCAGGTGCGCATAGGACTCGCGGCGGCCATTACCGGTGCGCGCCATGCCCATCAGACGGGCGTTGAGCTTGTCCTGCATGTAGCCCTTGAGGATGCCGTTCTCGATCAGGGTGGTGCACTCGGTCGGAGTGCCTTCGTCATCGACGCTCAGCGAGCCGCGACGACCTTCCAGGGTGCCATCATCGACGATGGTGCACAGGCTTGAAGCCACCTTTTCGCCCATATGGCCGCTATAGGCCGAGCTGCCCTTACGGTTGAAGTCACCTTCCAGGCCATGGCCCACCGCCTCGTGCAGCAATACGCCGGACCAGCCCGAACCGAGCACCACCGGCAAGGTACCCGCCGGCGCCGGGATCGCTTCAAGGTTGACCAGCGCCTGGCGCAGGGCCTCACGGGCAAAGCCCATGACCCGCTCGTCAGTGAAATAGCGGTAATCGGTACGCCCGCCACCGCCATGGCCGCCACGCTCGCGGCGGCCATTCTGCTCGACAATCACACTGACGTTGAAACGCACCAGCGGGCGAATGTCGGCCGCCAGGCTGCCGTCGGCAGCGGCCACCAGGATCCGCTCCCAGACCCCGGCCATGCTGACGGTGACTTGCTGGATGCGTGGATCAAGCTTGCGCGTGGCGGCGTCGACCCGCTTGAGCAGGTCGACCTTTTCGGCGCGGCTGATGACTTCCAGCGGGTTGTCGGTGCCATACAACTGGACGACGTCCTGGCTGTTGAACGCTTGCACACTGCCATTCTGCCCGGCACGGGAAATCGACCGAGCCGCGCGGGCCGCCGACGTCAGGGCTTCGAGATTGATGGCATTGCTGTAGGCAAACCCGGTCTTCTCGCCGGACTGGGCACGCACGCCCACGCCCTGATCGAGGTTGAAGCTGCCTTCTTTGACGATGCCGTCTTCCAGCGCCCAGGATTCGGAAATCTGCCCCTGGAAGTACAGGTCGGCGGCATCGATGCCTGGCCCTGCCAGCTCGCCCAGCACTGACTGCAGGCTGTCGAGGGTCAGGCCGCCCGGCGCCAGCAGGTGTTCGCTGACAGTGGATAACATCTGGCTCATAGTCACTCCGAGGTGTGCGCAGGCCGCAAGGCGTCCTGCGAGAAAAAGCGCCGGTGCAAGGTCACCGGCATCCGCGCCCGGATGGACGCTTGTTCGCTGCTGTCGCGCTCGCCGAGCAGCACGGCCTCGCCACTGGCCTGTTCGGCGACGATGCGCCCCCAGGGGTCGACGATCGCCGCATGACCATAGGTTTCCCGTGGCCCCGGGTGGGTTCCGCCCTGGGCCGCGGCCAGGACATAACATTGGGTTTCGATGGCCCGCGCCCTGATCAGCACTTCCCAGTGCGCGGCACCCGTCACGGCGGTGAAGGCTGACGGTGCGCTGATCAATTCGGCCCCGGCCTCGCGCAACGCGCTGTACAGCTCGGGGAAGCGCAGGTCATAGCAGACGCTCAGGCCCAGGCGACCCACCGGGGTATCGGCAACCACCACCTGCCCGCCGTGGGCATAGTCATCGGATTCGCGATAGCGGCCGCGGTTATCGGCCACATCGACATCGAACAAGTGCAGCTTGTCGTAGCGCGCCACCTGCTCGCCATGTTCATCGATCAGCAAGGAACAGGCATGGGACTTGGCCTCGGCCTGGCCGACCGGCGGCAGCGGCAAGGTCCCGGCCACTATCCATAACTTGAGGTCGCGGGCAGTCTGTTTCAACCAGGGCAGGATCGGGCCTTCGCCCAGGGCTTCGGCGCGACCGATTGCAGCGCTGTCGCGCCGGCCCATGGCGGCGAAGTTTTCCGGTAGCACAGCGAGCCGCGCGCCACCTGCGGCCGCCTGCTCAAGCAGGTGCCGGGCTCGTTCCAGGTTGGCCAGAACGTCGCTCTGGCTGACCATCTGGATAACCGCTGACTTCATGCCGGCTCCTAGCGTGTTTTGTCGAAAGGTTTGATAAAGCTTATCTTAGGCTCTTTCCACGGACCCTCGACGCGATAATGCACGCTGGCGTATCGCGCCACCCGATCACCGAGCAGCCGGTCAACCAGGAACAATGCCCCGCCGATGGCCGGCGCTCCGACAATCAGGGCGGCAATCGGCAGGTTGTTGGTCACCGGCAAGGTCACCAACAGGTTGGCGTCGACCCGGTCACGGACCATGTCCAGGGTGCCATCCAGTTCCAGGTTACTGGACGGGCCCGTCAGGGTAATCGGCTCGCGGGTCACGTAGACCCCTTCACTGGCCACCAGCAGGCCCTTGACCCGATCGTAGCTCAGACCCTTGTCGAGCAGGTCGGAGAAGTCCAGGCGCAAGCGCCGGCCAATCGAGTTGAAGTTGAGCAGGCCGAACACCCGCAGCGCCTGAGCGCCGCCTTCCACTTCAACGAACTGACCTTTGCGCAAGGCAGCATCGAGGCTGCCGGAGAAACGCTTGAGCCCGACCCAGGCAGGCGAGCCAGGCCAGCGACCATCGACGTCCAGGCGGAAATCACGGCTGGTGACCGTCGGGGCAAAATTCCAGGCCTTGAGGATGTCAGCCAGGTTCTTGCCTTCCAGGCGGCCCTTGTACCAACTGGCGCTGGCCCCCGGCGCGCCTTCCCAGCCACCGTTGCCGTCGATCTGCAGGCCTTTGACGCTGACGTCGAGGTCGTTGAGGGCGATACCTTTGGCGGTCGGGCGAACTTTTACCGCCCAGCTGCCGAGCAGGTCGTCACCGCGGAACAGCTTGTCGATGGTCAGGTCGACAGCTGGAATCTTGCGCGGATCGATGTTGGCCATCGGATCCGGGCCGTCATCGGAAGAGACTTCAGCGGGGTCGGCGGGCGGCAGGTGAATGGTCTGCAGGTTGATCACCATCGGCGCCCCCTTGGCATCAGGGATGCGGGCGTTGCCGATGACTTCCTTGCTGTCCAGGCGCAAGGCCCACAGGTTGCCGCTGCGGTCCACACGTACCACCGCCTGGGCCAGGTTCAGGCCAAAGCCCTTGAGCTGGCCAATACTCAGGTCGACGCCGCGCAGCATTTGCTTGGCACTGCCGCTCGGGTCATTGCCGGCAAAGCGATCAAGCTGCTTCTGCCAGGGCTCCAGGTCCAGCTCCGCCAGGCGGCCACGCACCCGCAGGCCCTGGCCCGGTGGCAACTGGGCGGTCCCGGCGCCGAACAGCAATTCGCCACGCCCCTGGTCGAGCTTGTCCATGGGCGCAGCATAGAACGCCTTGGCGACATCGGCGTAAGTGACATTGAAACGCCGCTCCGGCCCCTGCAGGGTCATGCTGAACTGGCTGTTGCGGGTTTCACTGGAAGCCTTGCCAAAGGGCGCTGGCAAGTCCACCGTCAAGCCCTTGAGGCTGGAATGGACCGTCAGCAGGTTTTCGCGACTGCCCAGGCTCACCTGCAACTGATAAGGCAATTCACCGGACAGCGGCAGGGCCTGCTTGACCTGCAGCCAGTCGGTCAGCGCCTTGACGGGCATCTGGCCCTTGGCATTGACGCGAGTTTGCAACTCGCCGGGCTTGCCTTCGGCAAAGATCTGCGCGGTGATCGGCTTGTCGAAGGACCGTGCGCTGATGTTCTCGCCGCTCAGGCCCTTGTCGAAGTCAAAGCGGAAATCGCCCTTGAGCTGGTTCAGCTCCAAGGCTGGCGCGGCGATCTTCAACCGTGCATCGCGGGTAGCGAAATCGACCACGATCTTGGGCTTCTGTCCCTTGGCCAAGGGGATATCCAGCTTCAGCTTGCCCTTGAGGCTGCCCTCGCCTTCCCAGCCGGCGAAGATCGGCCCGGTGCCGATCGGGGCGTCCTGGAGAATCTTCAGGCCATCGCCGAGCCCGCCGTCGAATTCACCGTCCAGATAAAGGTGATTGTGTTCACCGGCGACGACATGGGGAATGTTGACCTCAACGTCACGCACCTGGGTATTGAGCAACTGCCCGCTTTGCGCCTTGATGCGCACGCCATCGTCGTCGATGAACACATCACCGGCAACTTTCTGCACCTGCGGCCAGCCCGGCTGAAAGTCCAGGGCGGCATCGTGCACCTTGAAGAACAGGCTGATGCTCCGGGCCTGCGCCGGGGCACCGTGATTGATCGAGCCCTGATACTGGAAATACCCTTCATCGACCGCGCCCTTGAGGATTGCCGTGCGCAGCCATTCATCCAGCCCCGGGCTGAGCACTTCGGGCAGGTACTTGGCAGTGTAGCGACCGTCGCCGTCGACCAGGCCGACACGCAGGTCCATGTAGTCTTCGCGGGTTTCATCGAACAGCAGGCGAATCAGGAAGTCGCCGGCGATCTTGCCCTCATCGCCCAGCACCTTGAGGTACGGCGCGATCAGGGTGAAGCCGTCCTGGTCCAGGCGCCAGGTCAGCCGTGCATTGGCCTTCTGGTAGTGCCAGGGCTTCTCGAAGATCGGGTACAGGTGCAGCATGAAGGCATCGGTATCCAGGCGCAGCTCGCCCTGGCCGAGGTCGCCGCTGATGCTGCCGCTGACATTCCCCGCCGCCGGGGCGCCGTGATAGGCATCAAAACCTACCCGCTCCAGGTTGGCAGCGAAGCTCAGGCGCTGGTCACCCTGGGCTTTAGGCCGGATGTCCAGACGCACATTGCGCAAGGCCCCCGTGACCTTGAGGCCATCGACTACCGCCATGAGTTTTTCCGGAAACGGTGCCAAGGCATCGAGCAGCGGCGTAACGGGCGTCAGGTCGAGGCGGTCGGCCTGGATCGCCCAGGTTTCGTCGCTCGACTCGGTCGCTGCCGTCTGCTTGAGCTGCACGTGGGATTCCCAACGGGTCTTGCCCAGGCTCATGGCCAGGGAGTCGACCAGTACATCAAGACCCTTCTCGCTTCGCTGGAACCAGGCATTGAGGGCCAGGTTATCGACCTGCACCGGCTTGCGTTCGGCATAGTGACCGCGCAGCTGCGGCGCATTGAGGCGCACCATGGCGCTTTGCAACTGGCCCTTGCCCCAGTTCGCCCACAGCTCGCCACCCGCGCGCAGCTCGGTGGCCTGCCACTGGCCCAGCAGGCGTGGTGGCAGCCAGCGCGCCCAGTCGCTTTGCGGCAAGCTCAGGTAGGCATCGACTTCACCGTCGCGCCACTGGCTTGGGCGGATGCGGCTGCGCAGGCTCAACGCCAGCGGCTGGCCATCGGGCAGGGTCACCCGCGCATCCAGGCGCTGACGCACGCTGCCGGTCTGCAGGCCAAGGCTGACGTAGGTGAGGGTCATCGGCTCGCGCTGGAACGCCTCCAGCGTCACCTGGCTGTCGACCACCGTGACTTTGGACACCACCTGGATTTGCTTGAGCAGTTGCTCGGGGTCCAGCGGCTTGTCGTCTTTTTTCGGCAGCCCTTCCAGGGCCCAGGCGCCATTTTCATCTTCGCGCAGACTGAGCTGCAGGCCACCGACCTCGAGGTTGGCCAGGCGCACTTGGCGCTCGACCAGGCTGGCCCAGAGGTCGGGCACCAGCTTGACGCCGTCCAGGCGCAGGGCCGTTGCCCCTTCGCCGACCTGAATATCACGCACCCGTACAATCGGCGCCAGGCCGCTCCAGTGCCCTTCCAGGGCACCAATATGCACCGGCATGCCCAGGGCCTGCTCGGCCTTGGTTTCGACTTCGGCGCGGTACTCGGCCACCAGCGGGATGAATTGCCGACCGAGGCTGACATACAGCGCCACCAGCACTGCCAGCAAGGCACTGAAGCCGAGCCCCCAGCGGGTCAAGGCGCCGAGAACGCGTATTAGTCGTTCCATGCCAGTGGCCCTCCAGATCGTGGCTTAACTATGACCGCAACCCGGCGCTTTGCCAGCCGACGCACGGCGCAATGTTGTTCAGAACGAGTCAGAGGAGCACCACATCGTATTGTTCCTGGGAATACATGGACTCGACCTGGAAGCGAATGGTTCGACCGATGAAGGCTTCAAGCTCGGCAACATTGCCCGACTCTTCGTCCAGCAAGCGGTCTACCACCTTCTGGTTGGCCAGCACTCTATAGCCTTCGGCCTGATACGCACGGGCTTCGCGAAGGATCTCGCGGAAAATCTCGTAACAGACTGTCTCGGGGGTTTTCAGCTTGCCGCGCCCCTGGCAGCAGTAGCAGGGTTCGCACAGCACCTGCTCGAGGCTTTCGCGGGTGCGCTTGCGGGTCATCTGGACCAGGCCCAGTTCGGTGATGCCGATGATGTTGGTCTTGGCGTGGTCGCGCTCCAGCTGTTTTTCCAGGGTGCGTAGCACCTGGCGCTGGTGCTCTTCATCTTCCATGTCGATGAAGTCGATGATGATGATCCCGCCGATGTTGCGCAGGCGCAGTTGCCGGGCAATGGCGGTGGCCGCCTCAAGGTTGGTCTTGAAGATGGTTTCTTCGAGGTTGCGGTGGCCGACGAAGGCCCCGGTATTGACGTCGATGGTGGTCATCGCCTCGGCCGGGTCGACCACCAGGTAGCCGCCGGACTTGAGCGGCACCTTACGGTCCAGGGCACGCTGGATTTCGTCTTCGACGCCGTAGAGGTCGAAGATCGGTCGCTCGCCCGGGTAATGCTCCAGGCGATCGGCGATCTCCGGCATCAGTTCGGCGACGAACTGCGTGGTTTTCTGGAAGGTTTCCCGCGAGTCGATGCGAATCTTCTCGATCTTCGGGTTGACCAGGTCGCGCAGGGTGCGCAAGGCCAAGCCCAGGTCTTCATAGATTTCGGTCGGCGCGCCGACGGTCTTGATCTGAGTGCCGATCTGCTCCCAAAGCCTGCGCAGGTAGCGGATGTCCATGAGGATCTCATCGGCGCCGGCACCTTCGGCGGCGGTACGCAGGATGAAACCGCCGGCGTCCTGGATGTTCTCCTGGGCGATGCAGTCGGTAACCACCTGCTTGAGGCGCTCACGCTCGGCTTCGTCTTCGATCTTCAGGGAAATGCCGACATGGCTGGTGCGCGGCATGTACACCAGGTAACGGGACGGGATCGACAGCTGGGTCGTCAGGCGCGCGCCTTTGGAGCCAATCGGGTCCTTGGTCACCTGCACCACCAGGCTCTGGCCCTCATGCACCAGGGCGCTGATGCTCTCGACCGACGAACCTTCGCGCTGGGAGATTTCCGACGCATGGATGAACGCCGCGCGGTCCAGGCCGATGTCGACGAACGCCGCCTGCATACCCGGCAGCACCCGCACCACCTTGCCTTTGTAGATGTTGCCGACGATGCCGCGGCGCTGGGTGCGCTCGACATGCACCTCCTGCAGTACACCGTTTTCCACCACCGCCACGCGTGATTCCATCGGTGTGATGTTGATCAGAATCTCTTCACTCATGGCAGGCTCTCGTCAAATGACTTCAGTAATGATGGATCGCTCGTTGGCGACTGGCTAGGGCAGTTCTGGCTTATCCTCGCTCAACGGGCCGGCAGGCGCTGCCAGCAGGGGATGCCGAATTGGCCAAGCAGTCCAGCGGTTTCGTTCAGCGGCAGACCGACCACCGCCGAATAGCTGCCTTCAAGGCGCTGTACGAAAACGGCACCCAGGCCCTGTATGGCATAGCCGCCCGCCTTGTCGACCGGCTCGCCGCTGGCCCAGTAGGCCTCGGCCTCCTCGACGCTGATAGGGCGAAACAGCACGCGGCTAGTGACACTGACACTCAGGCAGCGTTGATGATCGGCCACGGCAACCGCGGTCAGCACCTGGTGCTCGCGCCCGGAAAGAGCTGCCAGCATTGCCAGGGCATCTTCGCGGTGTTGCGGTTTACCGAGAATTCGACCTTCGAGCACCACGGCGGTATCGGCGCCAAGCACCGCGACCTGGCGTTCGTTGCCCTGGGACAGTGACGCCAGGCCAGCGCAGGCTTTCTCCCGCGCCAGACGCTCGACATACGCCTCGGCCTCTTCGGCGGCCAGCGGGGTCTCGTCGATCTGCGCACTGAGCGCAGTAAAGGGAACACCGATCTGGGTCAGCAACTCACGGCGGCGTGGCGAACCAGAGGCCAGGTACAGCGGGGTCATCTTGACGTCTCCCTGTCAGCGTCGGGATGTGAGTGCTCAGTTGATGCTCAAGCGCCGGCGCAAACCACGCAGGCCATAGCTGATCCATGGCCAGAGCAAGGCGCTGATGACCGCCGACCAGATCAGCGCCAGGGTCGGCAGGCGGTTGCCGGTCAGGGCGCTGAGCCACAGCTGGATCAATTGGGCCAGGCCGAAGATCACCAGGATCACCAGGCTCTGCTGCCACATCGGGAACATCCGCAGGCGCTGTTGCAACGACAGCACCAGGAAGGTGATCAGGGTCAGCACCAGAGCATTTTGGCCCAATAGTGTGCCGTACAGTACGTCCTCGGCCAGGCCCAGGACGAACGCAGTGGTCATGCCGACCCGGTGCGGCAGGGCCAGGGTCCAGAATGCCAGCAGCAGTGCCAGCCACATTGGCCGGAACACTTCGGCGAAGGGCGGCATCGGCGACACGCTGAGCAGCATGCCGAGCAGAAACGTCAGCCAGACGACCCAGCCATTACGGCTACGGGTGCTTACCATCAGTGTCTCTCCCGGGAAATGACGGGCGCGCCCGGCGTTGCAGCAGGCGCTGCGGGGGCTGCCGTGGCGGGCGGGTGGGCACTGGTTGCCGGTGCGCCGGGGGCGGCAGGCACTGGTGCTGGTGCTGCTGGCGTCGAAGCAGTCGCTGCCGGTGTAGCCGCAGCAGGTGCTGCCGGGGCCGTGGCAGGCGCAGCAGCCGCCGAAGCTGGCAGGCCCTGGCGATCCGCCTGTTCCTGGGCAATCGCCGCATCACTGGCACGTTGCTCGGGCGAACGGCTGTCGGTGAACACCAGCAGCAGGTAGCGGCTGCGGTTCAGTGCAGCGGTCGGGATTGCCCGGACAATCGCAAACGGCTGGCCGGAGTCGTGAATCACTTCCTTGACCGTGGCCACCGGGTAACCGGCCGGGAAGCGCTGACCCAGGCCCGAGCTGACCAACAGGTCGCCTTCCTTGATGTCGGCGGTGTCGGCAACGTGGCGCAGCTCAAGGCGCTCGGGGTTACCGGTACCGCTGGCAATCGCCCGCAGGCCATTACGGTTGACCTGCACCGGAATGCTGTGGGTGGTGTCGGTCAGCAGCAGTACCCGCGAGGTGTAGGGCATCAGTTCGACCACCTGGCCCATCAGGCCACGCGCGTCGAGCACCGGCTGACCGAGGACCACGCCATCGCGCTCGCCCTTGTTGATCAGGATCCGGTGGGTAAAGGGATTAGGGTCGACGCCGATCAACTCGGCGACTTCAACCTTCTCGTTGACCAGCGCCGAAGAGTTGAGCAATTCGCGCAGGCGCACGTTCTGTTCGGTCAGGGCTGCCAGCTTCTGCAGGCGCCCTTGCAGCAGCAAGGCTTCGGTCTTGAGTTTCTCGTTCTCGGCAGCGAGTTCGGTACGGCTGCCAAACTGGCTGGCAACCCCCTGCCACACGCGCTGAGGCAGATCGGTAATCAGGTAGGACGGCATCAGCGCCAAGCCCATCTGACTGCGCAGAGGCTTGAGCAGGGTAAAGCGCGCATCGACCACCATCAGGGTGATCGACAGCACAACCAGCACGAGCAGGCGTACGCCCAGCGAAGGGCCCTTGGCGAAAAGCGGTTTAATGGGCCGCTCCTCGTGGACGACGATTCAAGAGGTCATTCATACGGCAACGCACCGGCCTGCTTGCGGATTGACGGAAAATGACGCCCACACGGACGTCAGCCCAGCACATACAGGTAGCACTGTGAGCACTACCTGTAAACCGGGCGGCGTGAACTGCAGGTTCCAGCTTATTCGCTGGAGAGCAGGTCCATGGTGTGTTTGTCCATCATTTCCAGGGCACGGCCACCACCGCGCGCCACGCAGGTCAGCGGGTCTTCGGCGACGATCACCGGCAGGCCGGTTTCCTGGGCCAGGAGTTTGTCGAGGTCACGCAGCAGGGCACCACCACCGGTCAGCACCAGGCCACGCTCGGCGATGTCCGAAGCCAGCTCCGGCGGCGATTGCTCCAGGGCGCTCTTGACCGCCTGGACGATGGTCGCCAGGGACTCCTGCAGGGCTTCAAGCACTTCGTTGGAGTTCAGGGTGAAGGCACGTGGCACGCCCTCGGCCAGGTTGCGGCCGCGGACATCGACTTCACGGACTTCGCCGCCCGGATAGGCAGTACCGATTTCCTGCTTGATGCGCTCAGCGGTGGATTCACCGATCAGGCTGCCGTAGTTGCGACGCACGTAGGTGACGATGGCTTCGTCGAAACGGTCGCCACCGACCCGTACGGACTCGGCATACACCACACCATTGAGGGAGATCAGCGCGATTTCAGTGGTACCACCACCAATATCGACGACCATCGAACCACGGGCCTCTTCAACCGGCAGACCGGCACCGATAGCGGCGGCCATCGGCTCTTCGATCAGGAATACTTCACGGGCACCGGCGCCCAGCGCCGATTCACGAATGGCCCGACGCTCGACCTGGGTCGATTTGCACGGCACGCAGATCAGCACCCGCGGGCTTGGCTGCAGGAAGCTGTTTTCATGAACCTTGTTGATGAAGTACTGCAGCATTTTCTCGCAAACGCTGAAATCGGCGATCACGCCGTCTTTCATCGGACGAATGGCAGCAATGTTGCCAGGCGTACGGCCCAGCATGCGCTTGGCTTCAGTACCGACAGCGACGACACTTTTCTGGTTGCCGTGAGTACGAATGGCCACAACCGATGGCTCATTCAGGACGATACCGCGCTCACGCACGTAAATAAGGGTGTTGGCAGTTCCCAGGTCGATGGAAAGATCGCTGGAAAACATGCCACGCAGTTTCTTGAACATGGGAAAGTGACCCTAGGCAACGCGTGGGTAAAAAAGTGCGGCAAACTCTAACAACGGCGGGGATTTTGGGCAAGGCACCAATATGTTAAATTGGTGGTTTTTCCGAGCAAGCCTGCACATGATCGCGGCCTTATGACCGTAATACTGCCAGCATGTTCCTCATCGCGGACCAAATCCGTTTTTGTTTCCCCAGGAGATCCCCATGGCGCTTGAACGCTGCGACGTGGAAAAGATCGCTCATCTGGCCCGACTTGGCCTGAATGAAAGCGATCTGCCACGCACTACCGATGCCCTGAACAGTATTCTGGGACTGGTCGACCAGATGCAAGCAGTCGACACCACTGGCATCGAGCCACTGGCCCACCCACTGGAAGCCACTCAGCGCCTGCGCGCCGATGTGGTAACAGAAAGTAACCACCGTGACAGCTACCAGGCCATCGCCCCGGCGACGGAAAACGGCCTGTACCTGGTTCCGAAAGTCATCGAGTAAGGGAATAGAGCCTGCCATGCATCAATTGACCCTGGCCGAGATCGCCCGCGGACTCGCCGACAAGAAGTTTTCTTCCGAAGAGCTGACCCGTGCCCTGCTGGCGCGGATCCACCAGCTCAATCCGCAAATCAACAGCTTCATCAGTGTCACCGACGAACTGGCCATCAGCCAGGCCCGTGCTGCCGACGCCCGTCGCGCTGCCGGCGAGAGCGGTGCCCTGCTGGGCGCGCCGATCGGCCACAAGGACCTGTTCTGCACCCAGGGCATCCGCACCAGCTGCGGCTCGAAGATGCTCGACAACTTCAAGGCGCCGTATGACGCCACCGTGGTCAGCAAGCTGGCCGAAGCCGGTACCGTGACGCTGGGCAAGACCAACATGGACGAATTCGCCATGGGTTCGGCCAACGAGAGCAGCTACTACGGCCCGGTGAAAAACCCGTGGAATTTCGAGCACGTGCCTGGCGGTTCCTCCGGTGGTTCGGCAGCTGCGGTCGCCGCGCGCCTGCTGCCCGCCGCCACCGCCACCGACACCGGCGGCTCGATCCGCCAGCCGGCGGCATTGACCAGCCTGACTGGCCTGAAACCGACCTACGGCCGCGTTTCGCGCTGGGGCATGATTGCCTACGCATCGAGCCTCGACCAGGGTGGCCCGCTGGCCCGCACCGCCGAAGACTGCGCGCTGCTGCTGCAAGGCATGGCCGGTTTCGACGCGAAGGACTCCACCAGCATCGATGAACCGGTGCCGGACTACAGCGCCAGCCTCAATGCCTCGCTCGAAGGCCTGCGCATCGGTCTGCCGAAGGAATACTTCGGCGCCGGCCTCGACCCGCGCATCGCCGACCTGGTCCAGGCCAGCGTCAAGGAGCTGGAAAAACTCGGCGCCGTGGTCAAGGAAATCAGCCTGCCGAACATGCAGCACGCGATTCCGGCCTACTACGTGATCGCCCCGGCTGAAGCCTCGTCCAACCTGTCGCGTTTCGATGGCGTGCGTTTCGGCTACCGCTGCGAGAACCCGGTTGACCTCACCGACCTGTACAAGCGCTCCCGTGGCGAAGGCTTCGGTGCCGAAGTGCAGCGCCGGATCATGGTCGGTGCCTACGCCCTGTCGGCCGGTTACTATGATGCCTACTACCTGCAGGCGCAGAAAATCCGCCGCCTGATCAAGAACGACTTCATGGCGGCCTTCAACGATGTCGACGTGATTCTCGGCCCGACCACGCCAAACCTGGCCTGGAAGATCGGCGCCAAGAACAACGACCCGGTCGCTGAATACCTGGAAGACGTCTACACCATCACCGCCAACCTCGCCGGCCTGCCAGGCCTGTCGATGCCGGCCGGTTTCGTCGATGGTCTGCCGGTTGGCGTGCAGTTGCTCGCGCCGTATTTCCACGAAGGCCGCCTGCTCAACGTCGCACACCGCTACCAGCAAGTGACTGACTGGCACACTCGCGCACCTAACGGCTTCTGAGGGACCACCACATGCAATGGGAAGTTGTCATCGGGCTGGAGATTCACACCCAGCTCGCCACCCAGTCGAAGATTTTCTCCGGCAGCGCCACCACTTTCGGCTCCGAGCCGAACACCCAGGCCAGCCTGATCGACCTGGGGATGCCCGGCGTACTGCCGGTGCTGAACCAGGAAGCGGTGCGCATGGCCTGCATGTTCGGCCTGGCCATCGATGCCGAAATCGGCCAGCACAACGTGTTCGCGCGCAAGAACTACTTCTACCCCGACCTGCCCAAGGGTTATCAGATCAGCCAGATGGAGCTGCCGATCGTCGGCAAGGGCCACCTGGACATCGCCCTCGAAGATGGCACGGTCAAGCGCATCGGCATCACCCGGGCGCACCTTGAAGAAGACGCCGGCAAGAGCCTGCACGAAGACTTCAGCGGCTCCACCGGCATCGACCTCAACCGCGCCGGCACGCCGCTGCTGGAGATCGTCTCGGAACCCGACCTGCGCAGCGCCAAAGAGGCGGTCGCCTACGTCAAGGCCATCCATGCCCTGGTGCGCTACCTGGGCATCTGCGACGGCAACATGGCCGAAGGCTCGCTGCGTTGCGACTGCAACGTCTCGGTACGCCCCAAGGGCCAGGCCGAGTTCGGGACCCGCTGCGAGATCAAGAACGTCAACTCGTTCCGCTTCATCGAGCGCGCCATCAACACCGAAGCGCAACGCCAGATCGAGCTGATCGAAGACGGCGGCAAGGTCATCCAGGAAACCCGCCTGTACGACCCGAACAAGGACGAGACCCGCTCCATGCGCAGCAAGGAGGAAGCCAACGATTACCGTTACTTCCCCGACCCGGACCTGCTGCCGGTGGTCATCGAGAACGCCTTCCTCGAAGCCACCCGCGCCACCCTGCCGGAGTTGCCACCGCAAAAGCGCGAGCGCTTCCAGAGCCAGTTCGGCCTGTCGGTCTACGACGCCAACGTGCTGGCGACCAGCCGTGAGCAGGCCGACTACTTCGAACAGGTGGTCGGCGTGTGCGGCGATGCCAAGCTTGCCGCCAACTGGGTCATGGTCGAGCTGGGCAGCCTGCTCAACAAACTGGGCCTGGAAATCGACCAGTCGCCGGTCAGTGCCGAGCACCTGGGCGGCATGCTCAAGCGCATCCTCGACAACACCATCAGCGGCAAGATCGCCAAGGTAGTGTTCGAGAAGATGGCTGCCGGTGACGGCGATGCCGACCAGATCATCGAAGCCGAGGGCCTGAAACAGGTCACCGACAGCGGTGCGATCGAGAAGGTCCTGGACGAAGTCCTGGCAGCCAATGCCGAGCAGGTCGAGCAGTACCGCGCCGCTGATGAAGCCAAGCGCGGCAAGATGTTCGGCTTCTTCGTCGGCCAGGCCATGAAAGCCTCCAAGGGCAAGGCCAACCCGCAGCAAGTGAACCAACTGCTCAAGAGCAAGCTCGAAGGGTAATTCGCATTACCCTGTGGGAGCCGGCGTTGCCGGCGATGCAAGGCGAAGCCTTGCCAGTTTCTGGGGCTGCCGAGCAGCCCATCGCCGGCAACGCCGGCTCCCACAGGTGATCACTTCACCTCGGAGCAACTGATTTGATGTGGCGTCCCCTCAGCGCACTCGCGCTCTTCACCCTGCTGGCCGGCTGCGCCAGCCACGATATTGACCCGCGCGGTTACGACCAGTCCGGTACCGCCTCCTATTACGGCTCCCGTCACCATGGCAAACGTACCGCCAGTGGCGAGCCCTTCAATCAACACGGCATGACCGCCGCCCACCGCAGCCTGCCGTTTGGCTCGCGGGTCAAGGTCACCAACCTGAACAACGATCGCAGCGTCGTGGTCCGCATCAACGACCGCGGCCCGCATACCCGCGGCCGGCTGATCGACCTGTCACGCGCTGCCGCGGAAAAACTCGGGATGATCCGTAGCGGAACCGCGCGCGTACGGGTACAAAGTCTCAGCGACTGACCTGCCCCCGGAGCACGACCATTTTCGACCTGGCCGCTTTACCCACCTTCAGCCTGCTGCAACTGAGCATCGGCCTGCTGTTGCTGATCGCCGGCGCCGAGCTGCTGGTACGCGCCGCCCTGCGCCTGGCCGCCAGCCTGCAAGTACGGCCGCTGATCATCGGCCTGAGCCTGGTGGCATTCGGCAGCAGCGCGCCGCAATTGACCGTCAGCCTGCAGGCCGCCTACACCGGCGCGCCCGACGTGGCCGTCGGCAGCGTGATCGGCAGTAATATCTTCAACATCCTGGTGACCCTGGGCCTGGCCGCGCTGATCATTCCGTTGCGGGTCTCCCGGCAACTGGTACGCCTGGATATCCCGCTGATGATCGCCGCCAGCCTGGCGGTGTATCTGCTGGCCTTCAACGAACTGCTGGGCCGGCTGGAAGGCGCACTATTGCTGTGCGGCCTGTTCGGCTACCTGGCGATGCTCTGGCACCAGTCCCGTCATCATGCCCGCACCTACCCGGCCCCCGGCCCACGCCCGCAACGTGGCGGCCGTTTCTGGCTGGGGAGCGTGCTGCTGATGCTGGCCGGGCTTGGCCTGCTGAGCATGGCCGGTCATCTGCTGCTGGAGGCGGCGGTGGAGGTCGCTCAGGACCTGGGCCTGTCGGAACGGGTCATCGGCCTGACCGTGGTCGCCGTCTGTACCTCGCTACCGGAGCTGGCCACTTCGCTGATCGCCGCCCTGCGCGGCGAGCGCGAAATCGCCGTGGGCAATGTCATCGGCAGCAACCTGTTCAACCTGCTGGCGGTGCTCGGCCTGACCGCGCTGGTCGCCCCCGAGCCCTTGTCGATCTCACCCAACGCCCTGGCCTTCGACCTGCCGGTGATGCTCGGGGTCGCGGTGCTGGCCCTGCCGGTGTTCTACTCCGGCTACCGGGTGACGCGCGCCGAAGGTCTGGTGTTCCTCTGCCTGTACCTGGCTTATGGTCTGCACGTGGTGGCCTTCACCACCGGCATGCCACTGGCCAACCGACTTGAAAAACTGATGCTGTTCTACGCATTGCCAGCACTGGGGGCGTTGCTGCTGTACACCACCCTGCGTGCCTGGCGCCGCCAACACTAAGGAAAACAACATGGGCGACAACAACAAAACCGGCGAACAGGTTCGCCGCCAGGTCATGGGTGATGCCTTCGTCGATCGCGCACTGAACAACGCCACCGACTTCACCCAGCCGCTGCAGGACTTCGTCAATGAGCATGCCTGGGGCAGTGTCTGGAGCCGCGAAGGCCTGCCCTTGAAAACCCGCAGCCTGATCACCCTCGCCGCCCTCACCGCACTCAAGTGCCCGCAAGAGCTCAAGGGCCACGTGCGCGGCGCCTTGAACAACGGTTGTACGGTCGAGGAGATTCGTGAGGCGCTGCTGCACTGCGCGGTGTATGCCGGTGTCCCGGCAGCCATCGATGCCTTCCGCGCCGCCCAGGAAGTGATCGACAGCTACCAGCAGGGCTGAACGATCACTTGCGCCAAGGCCGTCAGTTGCTGACGACTGGGGCCTTCTGGCCCTTTTTCTTCAGCCAGAAGGCCACGCCCAGGGTGGCGATCCAGGCCGGGATCAACATGACCGAAATGCGGATCGGCGGGGTCAGGTACATCACCACCAGAATCAGGCCGATGAACGCCAGGCACAGGTAGTTGGTCAGCGGATGCCCCCAGCTCTTGTAGAAGGTCGACTCGCCCGACGCCTGCTTGGCGCGGCGGAACTTCAGGTGGGTGATGCTGATGCTGGCCCAGTTGATCACCAGCGCCGAGACCGCCAGGGCCATCAACAGGCCGAAGGCCTCGCCCGGCATCAGGTAGTTGATCAGCACGCACAGGCCGGTGGCCAGGGCAGAAACGCCCAGGGCGGTCAGCGGTACGCCACGGCGGTTGACCTTGAGCAGGGCCCGCGGCGCGTCACCCTGGCTGGCCAGGCCAAACAGCATGCGGCTGTTGCAGTACACGCAGCTGTTGTACACCGACAGCGCGGCGGTCAATACCACCACGTTGAGGATGGTCGCCACCAGGTTGCTGTCCAGGTTGTGGAAGATCATCACGAACGGGCTGCCGCCCTGCACTACCTTCTGCCACGGATACAACGACAGCAGTACCGCCAGTGCACCGATGTAGAAAATCAGGATGCGATAGACCACCTGATTGGTGGCGCGCGGAATGCTGTGGCGCGGATCGTCGGCTTCGGCGGCGGTGATACCGACCAGCTCCAGGCCGCCGAACGAGAACATGATCACCGCCATGGCCATCAGCAAGCCGGTGAAGCCGTTGGGGAAGAAGCCGCCGTACTGCCAGAGGTTGGCCACGCTGGCATCCGGCCCGCCGTTACCACTGGCCAGCAGCCAGGCGCCAAAACCGATCATGCTGACGATGGCGATCACCTTGACCAGGGCGAACCAGAACTCCATCTCGCCATAGACCTTCACCTGGGTGAGGTTGATCAGGTTGATCGCCACGAAGAAGATCGCCGCCGTGGCCCAGGTCGGAAAGTCCGGCCACCAGTACTGCACATAGATGCCTACCGCTGTCAGCTCGGCCATGCCGACCAGTACATAGACCACCCAGTAGTTCCAGCCAGAGACGAAACCGGCGAACTCGTTCCAGTAGCGGTGGGCAAAGTGGCTGAAGCTGCCGGCAACCGGCTCGTCGACCACCATCTCGCCCAACTGGCGCATGATGAAGAACGCCATCAGGCCGGCAATCGCGTAACCCAGCAGCACGGCCGGGCCGGCCATCTGGATGGTCTGGGCAATGCCGAGAAACAGGCCGGTACCGATGGCGCCACCCAGGGCAATCAACTGGATATGGCGATTTTTCAACCCGCGCTGTAATCGCTCTGGGGGGATCTGTTCTTGCATGAAGTGTCCTTGAAGGTGGAAGGCAGTGTTGGCTTTATTGTCGGCACAGAATCTAGATCCAGCCGCCCCACTGCAAGAGGAAAATGCCGATATTCGTGGTTATGGCGGCCATCAGCGTGGTAATCACGATGATCGAGGCGGCCAGTTCATGGTTACCATTGGCCGCCCGCGCCATGACATAACTGGCGGCGGCGGTCGGGCTACCGATGTACAGGAACAGGATGCCCAGTTCCGCCCCGCGAAAGCCGCAAAGCCAGGCAGCCAGGGTACCGATCACCGGCAGCCAGATCATCTTCACCAGGCTGGCGCTGACCGCCAGGCCGCCGCTTTCACGCAACGAAGCCAGCGACAGGGTACCGCCGATGCAGATCAACGCCAGCGGCAGGGTCATCTGCGCCAGGTAATCGCCGGAGGTCAGCAACCAGTTTGGCAGCGGCACTTGCCCGTAGGCCATGGGCGTAGCCAGCAATACGCTGATGATCAGCGGGTTGCGCAGGATACTCTTGAAGATGCTCCAGGGGTCGGACTTCATGCTCGGGCTGTACACCGCCAGCACCACCGATGACAGCGAGTTGTACAACAGAATCACCAGGCCGGCGAGGATCGCCCCCAGCGAGATGCCGTAATCGCCATACATACTCGCTGCCAGGGCCAGGCCAATGACCCCGTTATTGCCGCGAAAGCCGCCCTGGGTGTAGATGCCGCGATCCTCGCGCGGGCAGCGCCACAGGGCAAAGCCCCAGGCCAGGGAAAAACTGCCCAGCGTGGCGACCACGAAAAACACCAGCAACCCGGGTTTGACCGCCGCCGTCAGGTCAGCGTGATAAATCCCGAGAAACAGCAGCGCCGGCATACAGACGTTGAACACCAGCGACGACGCGGTGTGGATGAAGCCATCGTTGATGGCCTTGATGCGCTTGAGCAGCACGCCCATGAACAGCATGGCGAACACCGGCGCCGTGATGTTCAGCGTCTGGATAAAAAGGGCGAGCATGCAGGGTGGTCCCGATGGCTGTCGTTAGGGGGCTAATGATACGTCAGCCGCAAGTTGATGAATCGCATTCTGACGTAAGAAAAAAGAATTGTTGACGTAGGAAGCAGATTGGATATGATCCAAACAACTGTACATACATACAGTTGTTTACGGAAATCCATGACATCTCAAAGGAGTTGAATATGTCAGGTATGCAAACCGGACTGCACGCCCAAAAGGCGCTCGCCACCACCGTGGTCGCCGACCTCGATGCCCTGTTCAGTGTCGACGGTATCAAGATCCCCGGCCCCGATACCCGTATCGTGCTGGTGCTCGATGGTCACCACACGATCAAGTACCACCGCCTTGGCCTGCCCGCCAAACCGCCAACCAGCGGCAAGCCGGTGCTGCGCTTCGAAGGGGGTGAACACACCGCCATCGGCGACAACACCCTGCTGCGCTTCAGCCAGGACAGCGCGCCGATCCCCGCCTGGAAAGTCGCCCTGCACCTGCCCAACGGCCTGACCCTCAGCTATGGCCAGATCGTTGCCCTGGGCGGCGACTTCTATGGCGTTCCCGAGCGGCCGATTGCCGATGGCGCCAATGCTGAAGAACGCGTCCAGCGCTTTGCCGCCGCCTTTGATTCGCTGGCCGTGCTTCCCGCCTCCCGGGAAGAAGCCGGCAAGATCCTCGCGGTCATGCAACGGGAAATCGCCGCTGCCAACCAGGCGATCAAAGACGGTCGCCAGCCCCACGAAGCTTACGATCAGTTGGGCGACACCCTCTCGGAAGAATGGAACAAGATCACCGGAGGTGGCAGCTTCGTCTCGCCGATGTTCCCACTTGGCCGCTACCTGAAACTGGCTGCGAGCAACTGGGACCACTTTGGCGAATGGGCGCTGCTGGCCTATATCGCCGGCCACACCGCCGCTCTGCGCCAAGCCGTGAAAGCACGGGCCAGCGGCGATGACGGGCAGCTGGAGCTGGCCTATGCGATGAACGCCTTCGCTGACCACTTCCTCACTGACCTGTTCTCGGCCGGCCATGTGCGGGTGCCGCGCAAGGCCATCAAGGACAACGTCACCCCGGCCGACCTCGGCTCGCTGATCTCGCGCTTCATGCACGATGAAGACAGCAAGTACGGCCTGGTGCTGCGCAACGCCCAGGGCGATACCTGGCGTGGCTATGGCGACAAGCGCTACTTCGACAGCATCGATGTGGCCAACCGCAAGCAGGTGGGCCTGGCGGTGCAGAAGTCTGCCGATGAGATCTTCCAGGCGTTCGACAGCGGTAATCTGCCCGCGCCGACAGCCTATGGCGCCCTGCGCATCGCCGCCGACCTGCAGGCCGCGGTAGAGGGGCAAGTGCCGGGCAACTTCGCGCCGCTGTTCGCCCTGCGCAACGGCAAACTGATGCGCCGCGCCGACGTCAACAACCTCAATGACCCGGCGCAGATCGACAACTGGTGGGGCTGGAGCACTTACCTGCTGCTCAAGGACTACACCCCGAACACACCCGCCGGCTACCTCCAGGCCCCTGCCGGTGCACCGAGCGTGCGCGCCGACGGCTGGCAGACCCAAGTACCGAGCCTGCCGAACTGGCTGCCCGGCCATGCCGTGCGGTATGCGGTCAGTGTGGTCAACGGCCTGAATGAATCGTACATCGGCCCGTGGAGCGACTATGCCGAACTGACCGAGCGCTTCCAGCCGACCTTGACGGTGCCGGTGGACACCTCCGGCAAGTCAGTTTCGCGCAACCTGTTTCGCCAGTTCCGCGGTGGCTCGCCGGAACTGATCGCCTCGCTGGATGCGGGCACCACGACCTACATCGATCAACACCCGTGATAAGGAAATCACTCATGAGCATTACCCTGAACATTGAACTGGCGTCGGGCCAGTCACTCAAGGATGTCCCCCTGGAACTGCTGCGCGATGGCGTGGTGATCGGCCGGGCGGTAATCGCCGAAAACGGCCAGGCCACATTCAATGCCAACAAGGCCTCTGGGCAGTTGGCCGTACGGATTGACCGCAGCATCATAAAAGCCATGTAAGCCTGGCACCTTCGACACAACCAGAGACGTTAACACTGAAGGATTTGGCTGACAGCCTTCAGTGTTATGCTCTACTTCTTCTCTACCCTCCCCTACCTTCATACATATAGGAAGATATAACCGCCCCGCATCGAATTGCCTTAGTTTGGTGCTGCCTCCACCGCACATATTGTGCAGCCCCCATAATCTATCTAAAACGGCGGACATCATTAACCACCGTAGATAGTTATCCATGGAAATAGCAACGCTACACGGCATTGTCATTCGAACCTGGCAATCTGCTGATATTCCAAGCTATGCCAATTTGATTGGTGACGCGCAAACAATGCGCTACATCTCCTCCGGCGCCACCCGCACCCGCACCCAGGCGCGAAACGAAATCGCCCAGTTCGACCGAGAGCAGCAACAACAGGGGTGGTCTCGCTGGGCTGTAAGCCTTGCCCCCGATGGCCCGTTCATCGGCTATGCCGGTTTTGCCCAAAAGCCGCTAGGCATCAATTTCGGCATGCGCTTTCTTAAAGACTATTGGGGCACACTGTCGCCCTTCACCACTGCACAACTCGCGCTGACGCATGGATTCGAAACCCTGGGTTTCACCCACGTGCACACGTTGACCAACATCAAACACCGCGCCGCTTTAAACATGAACAAGCGTTTCTTGCAGCTGAATAAACTCCCTGACACGATTATTGAAACGCCGTTCGGTCCGCACCTGAAAATTGATATAACGAGGGAATACTTCCGCAGCATCACTTCACACAACGCATCCCGTCTTCAAAGTGCCTATCGACGCCTTTCAACGTCAGTGTTCGCCAGGCTGCAAGCCCATCAGCCGAGCGAGTCAGCAGATGCGTAAGAACCTTGGGCCCGATAGCACAGTGCCAATCGATAGAATCTGCGATGTTTGCGTGTGGCGCAACGTGAGTACGCGAGCACGCCTGCTGCGTTACTTGTACCTGCCTGTAGGGCTGTTGCTGGTGCTGTTCAGGCTGTCTGCGATCGTGTTGATGAGCCTGGCAACCAGCGCCCTGCCCTCGGCGGTTAAGCCGGCGCTGTATCGTGCGCTGCTGTGGGTCTTGAACATTCGCGTCAAGTGCCCGATGAGCTTGCGACAGGTCGCGGCACATACCGACGGATGCGTCGTCGCCAGCAACCACATCAGTGTGTTCGACCATTACCCGGTACTGGCCATGCCACATGCAACCTTGATAGTGGTGCGAAGTGACAGCCTGCTCGGCAAACTGACCGGTCACCTGCTGTTCCAATGCTCAGGTGCTCGCTACTGGAAGGTTGCCGACAAGCGCCAGCTGGCCCGGCGACTCCGGCAGTGGCGGCAATCCCCTCTGGGCACAACGCTTTACACCACGCCAGAGGCGACCATCAACAATGGACTGGGACTGTTTCGTTTCCGTCCGGAGTTTCTGGTTCGTGGGTTGCCGGTAGTTCCCCTGGCCATGCGGCTCAAGGCACCATTCATGCTCAATCCCAATCCGCTATACGGTGCCGGGCCGATGAAATTCCTGCGCCTGTTATCAATGCCTTGGCTGGAGTTCGAGTTGAACTTTCTTGAGCGCCAGGTTTTTGCCCCGGGCCAGTCCGACCAGGCCTTCGCAGATCAGGTGCAAGCCTGCATCGCCCAACAACTGCAGATCCCTGCCACGCAATGGACCCGTGAAGACAAGTACCGCTTTCGCAACGAGCGGAGTTCGCGCGGATGAAAGCGCATGTGATCTTCGACTTCGATCAGACGTTACTACCCGGGGAAAGCACGGTGCAAGTCCTGGAGCTGAGCCTGCAATTTCATGACAATGCCGCACAGCGCCTGCAAAAACTCGCCAGCATCGCGCCCCGGGCCCTGGCCGGCAATGCCAGCGCAAAAGAGCTGATGACCCTGCTGAGTATGGTGCCAACCCTTCGCCGCACGCATATCCAGCACTACATCGAACAACGCCTTACGCAGTTACCGCACGCCCTTGGCCAGGCACTGCACTACCTGCAGCAGCGCCAAGTTGGCATCCATATTATCTCCGGCGGTTACATGGAGTGGATTGTGCCACTGGCTCAGGCATGGGGAATCGAGGCTCGCCATGTGGTAGCCAACCGGTTTTTCTGGTTCGGTTCACGAGCCCTGACCATACGCCCATCCCCCTTGCTCAGTGCAGCACAAGGCAAAGGTGCGATCATTCGTGATTGGCGCAGGCGCGGCCAGTTGAAGGGACCGGTGCTAATGGTTGGCGACGGGCAAGCGGACTTTCGCGTGTTCCAGCAAGGGCTGGTAGACGACTTTATCTGTATCGATTACTTCGTCAATAAACCACTGCCCGGCTGCGCCGCCATTCGACGGCGCGCAGTACATCCCGATCAGGTACTGGGGCTAATCCGCCAGGCCCTGGCTCAGCAGGGCCTGGCCATCTGAGATCGCTCAGCGCCGCACCGGGCGCTTCTGCAGTTTGCGCTGCAAGGTCCGCCGGTGCATGCCCAGGGCCCGGGCCGTGGCGGAGATATTGCCTTCATGCTCGGTCAGCACGCGCTGGATGTGCTCCCACTGCAGGCGGTCGACCGACATCGGGTTTTCCGGCACCAGGCTGTCGAGGTCGGCATGCTCGGAGAGCAACGCGGCCAGCACATCGTCGGCATCGGCCGGCTTGCACAGGTAGTTGCAGGCGCCGCGCTTGATCGCCTCGACCGCCGTGGCGATGCTCGAGTAACCGGTGAGGATTACCACGCGCATTTCCGGGTCCAGCTCCAGCAGCTTGGGCAGCAGTACCAAGCCGGAATCGCCGTCCATCTTCAAGTCCAGCGTGGCGTAGTCCGGCACGTCGTCCTGGGCGATTTTCAGGCCCTCCTCGGCAGAACCTGCGGTGCTCACGCGAAAGCCGCGGCGACTCATGGCCCGGGCCATCACCCGGGTAAAGGTCGCGTCGTCGTCAACCAGCAACAGGTGCGGCAGCTCTTCGCCTTCAACCTGGATTTCATCACTCATCACACATCTCCTCGCGCGTCACGCGGCAGGCGCAGCTCGGTGAGCGTACCGCCTTCTTCATGACTATAGAGTTTTACCGAGCCGCCAGCACGGGTCACGCTGGCCTTGCTCAAGAACAGGCCCAGGCCGAAGCCTTTGCCCTTGGTGGTAAAGAAGGGTTTGCCGATCGATTCGGCAATCGCCGCCGGCACGCCGGGACCATGGTCACGGATGCTGATCACCATGTCCTGGGCATCCCAGTCCAGGCGTACTTCCAGATCATCCGGGCAGGCATCGGCGGCGTTGTTCAACAGGTTGAGCAGGGCCTGGGTCAGGTCCGGCGGCGGCGCCAGGCGTGGCACGCTACCCTGGCCCAGGCGCTGGAAGCGGTAACTGGCTTCCGGGCGCATCAGGTGCCAGCGGTTGAGCGCCTCGTCGAGCCAGAAGGTCACTTCCTGGTTCTCGACCGCCAGGCGCCGGTTGGCTTCGGCGGCGCGCACCAGATTCTGCAGGGTTTCCTTGCACAGCTTGACCTGATCCTGCAGCACCGCCAGGTCTTCCTGCAGCAGCGGGTCGCTGTGGTCCTGGCGCATTTCCTTGATCAACACGCTCATGGTCGCCAAAGGCGTGCCCAGTTCATGGGCGGCGCCCGCCGCCTGGGTAGCCACGGCCAGCAGTTGCTGGTCACGCAGGCCCTCCTCCCGGCGCTCGGCGCGCAGTTGTTCCTGGCGGCGCAGCTCTTCGGCCATCTTCGCGGCGAAGAAGGTAATCACCGCGGCGGCCAGGGCGATACTCAGCCACATGCCGTAGACCTGCATCTTCTCCCGGGCCATGGGGAAGGTTTCCAGCGGGTAGAACTGCACCAGCAGCAGGCTGTAGGCCGCCAGGGCGATACCGGAAAGGATCAGCGAATAGACCCAGGGCAAGGTCACCGCAGCGATAGCCAGTGGCACCAGATAGTAGGACACGAAGGGGTTGGTCGACCCCCCCGAGTAATACAGCAAGGCACTGTGGATCAGCAGGTCACAGGCCAGCTGGAAGGCATACTCCAGCTCGGTGACCGGCAGGGTCAGGCGCAGGCGCAGGGCCGTGAAGGCGCACAGCAGCATCGACAGGCCAAGGGTGATGACCAGCGACAGCCACGGCAGCGGCAGCAGTTCGGTCCAGTAGGCGACACCGACCGAGCCGGCCTGGGCGGCAAGCACCAGGATGCGGATGAAGGTCAGGCGCCAGAGGTTCTGACGGGTTGCAGACAACATTTGTACGGGGGCGAGCATGAGCTCTCCTGATGAGTGCTCCAGGCGAATCGTCGCGAGTATACCGAAGCTGTGGCCTGGTCTGCAGTGATGCGGCAAAGCGCCACACTTTTTTACACAACAATGATGGCCATTTTGAACCTCACTACACTGTTGCCAGTCTTATGGGCCTGCGCGCACTGCTTCTGTTCAGTGTTCGCGCCTCAATTTCAAGGAGTCATACATGTCTATCACCCGCAGCAGCGCCGCCCTGGTCATGGCCACCAGCTTGCTTGCCAGCCTTCCGGCCCTGGCTGAAGAAGCCCCTCGCTACAACCAGATTTCGCTGCGCGCCGAAGTCAGCAAGGAAGTGGCCCGCGACCTGATGGTCGTGACCCTGTACAGCGAAGCGCAGAATACCGACCCGGGCAAGCTCGCCACGCAAATCACCGAAACCATGAACAAGGCGGTGAAACAGGCCCGCGAAGTCAAGGAGGTGAAGATCAGCCAGGGCAGCCGCAACAGCTATCCGATCTACGACAACAAGGGCCAGAGGATCACTGGCTGGCGTGAGCGCGCCGAACTGCGCCTGGAAAGCGCCAACTTCCCGGCCCTGTCGCAACTCACCGGTACCCTGCTGCAGGACCTGAAGATGGGCGGCATGGACTTCTCCATCGCCCCGGCCACGCGCAAAACCAGCGAAGACGAGTTGCTCAAGGATGCCGTCAGCGCCTTCAAGGCCCGCGCCCAACTGGCCACCGAAGCGCTGGGCGGCAAAGGCTACAAAGTGGTCAACCTCAACCTCAACAGCAGCGGCTACCCGCATCCTTATGCCCGTAGCGCGCCGATGATGATGAAAGCCGGCATGGCCGAAGACGCTGCTGCCGTTCCAGAAATCGAGGCGGGCACCAGCCAGGTGACCCTCAGCGCCGACGGCACCATCGAAGTCCAGATGCCGTAAACAACGTTACTTTTCTGCTGTTTCGCGGCAGCTTCGGCTGCCGCGAACCCTGTTACTCGTAGCATCTCATGCCCCAATTTAGTGCAAAGACTGACTCGATATAGAGACAACGTCTTCGAAACACACTGAAACACCCCCTCGCAAACGATCAACTCCATAAAAAATTATACGGATGCGACATTCTTGTACGTTCGTCCCACTGTTTTCCGTCACACATCCCTTTGAGTGTTGCATTGGGTATGGGGCCTGCATAAGTATCCGCAGGTCGGCTCACAAGGCCCCCTCAAATCAAAAATGACAACAATGAGGCCACCATGCTCAAACACGCGGTCATTCCGTTTCTGGTCGGCGCAGGCTTGCTTGCCGGCGCCCCCTCTGCCCTTGCGGCGACTAACCTGGTGTTTTGCTCCGAAGGCAGCCCAGCGGGCTTCGACCCTGGCCAATACACCACCGGAACCGACTTCGATGCCTCAGCCGAGACCGTCTTCAACCGTCTGAGCCAGTTCGAGCGTGGCGGCACTGCGGTCATCCCGGGCCTGGCAACTCGCTGGGACATTTCCGAGGATGGCCTGACCTATACCTTCCACCTGCGTGAAGGGGTCAAGTTCCATACCACCGACTTCTTCAAGCCGACCCGCGCATTCAACGCCGACGACGTGTTGTTCACCTTCAATCGGATGCTCGACAAGGACATGCCGTTCCGCAAGGCATACCCCACCGAGTTCCCGTACTTCACCGACATGGGCATGGACAAAAACATCGCCAAGGTCGAAAAGCTCGACGATCACACGGTCAAGTTCACCCTCAATGGCGTCGACGCCGCCTTCATCCAGAACCTGGCCATGAGCTTCGCCTCGATCCAGTCCGCCGAATACGCCGACCAGTTGCTCAAGCAGGGCAAGCCCGCCGACATCAACCAGAAACCGATCGGCACCGGCCCGTTCGTGTTCAGCAAGTACCAGAAAGACGCGCAGATCCGCTTCAAGGGCAACAAGGACTACTGGAAGCCTGACGATGTGAAGATCGACAACCTGATCTTCGCCATCACCACCGATGCCTCGGTGCGCATGCAGAAGCTCAAGAAAAACGAGTGCCAGGTCACCCTGTTCCCGCGCCCGGCCGATATCGAGCCGCTGAAGAACGACCCCAACCTGAAGATGCCTGACCAGGCCGGCTTCAACCTCGGCTACATCGCCTACAACGTGATGGACAAGATCAAGGGCAGTAACCAGCCCAACCCGATGGCCCAGCTCAAGGTCCGCGAAGCGCTGGACATGGCGGTGAACAAGCAGCAGATCATCGATTCGGTGTACCAGGGCGCCGGCCAGCTGGCAGTCAACGCCATGCCGCCGACCCAGTGGTCCTATGACACCACCATCAAGGACGCCAAGTACGATCCGGAAAAAGCCCGGCAACTGCTCAAGGAAGCCGGCATCAAGGAAGGCACCGAGATCAACCTCTGGGCCATGCCGGTGCAACGTCCGTACAACCCCAATGCCAAGCTGATGGCCGAGATGCTGCAGTCGGACTGGGCCAAGGTCGGCATCAAGGCCAAGATTGTCAGCTACGAGTGGGGTGAGTACATCAAGCGCTCCAAAGGCGGCGAAAACGGCGCCATGCTGATTGGCTGGAGCGGCGACAACGGTGACCCGGACAACTGGCTGGGCACCCTGTTCGGTTGTGATGCCCTGGAAGGCAACAACTTCTCCAAATGGTGCTACAAGCCGTACGACGACCTGGTCAAGCAAGCCAAGGCCACCTCTGACCAGGCCAAGCGCACCGAGTTGTACAAGCAAGCGCAACACATCCTCAAAGAACAGGTTCCGATGACACCCATCGCTCACTCGACGGTGTATCAACCTATGCGTTCAACCGTACAGGACTTCAAGATCAGCCCCTTTGGCTTGAACTCCTTCTATGGGGTCAGCGTGACCAAATAGCAGCCAAACGGATCGGCCCCGCGACGCCACACGGCACCCGGGGCCGCAACCTGATGGCCTGGCAGGTCAACCGCTAGCGCATCGACACGGAAACGTCGCCCGCTCTATCGGATACCTCCTACACACCTCTGCGCAATCGCACCTATCTGCAACGCCCTGATGGACCTACCGTCAAGGGTGCAGCGTAGTCGGCGCGATTCGTACAGCTGTGCGCCATGGACCGCGTGAAAAACAACAAGAGAGAAGGGATTGTCATGCGCCACACCCCGATTTATGCGGCATTTCTGGGCCTTGGCCTGCTCGCCCAGGCCCCTACCAGCCTGGCCAACAACCTGGTGTTCTGCTCCGAAGGCAGCCCGGGCGGTTTTGACACGGCGCAGTACACCAGCGCCACCGACAACGACGCCGCCGAACCGATCTACAACCGCCTGGTGGAATTCGAGCGCGGTGCTACCGCCGTCAAGCCGGCCCTGGCGAAAAGCTGGGAGGTGTCCGACGACGGCCTGACCTACACCTTCCACCTGCGCGAAGGGGTCAAGTTCCATAGCAACAAGGCTTTCACCCCCAGCCGCGACTTCAACGCCGCAGATGTGCTGTTCACCTTCAACCGGATGCTCGACCGCAACCACCCGTTTCGCAAGGCCTACCCCACCGAGTTTCCCTACTTCGTCAGCATGAGCCTGGACAAGAACATCGCGCGGATCGAGACGACCGACCCGATGACCGTGGTCTTTACCCTCAACAGCGTCGATGCCGCTTTTGTGCAAAACCTGGCAATGAGCTTTGCTGCCGTGCTCTCGGCCGAGTACGCCGAGCAATTGATGGCTTCCGGGCGCCCCAGCGACATCAACCAGAAGCCGATCGGCACTGGCCCGTTCGTGTTCCAGCGTTACCAGAAGGACTCGCAGATCCGCTACCGCGGCAACAAGGACTACTGGGACCCGAGCCAGGTGAAGATCGAGCAGTTGATCTTCTCGATCAACACCGACCCCTCGGTGCGCATCCAGAAACTGCGCAAGAACGAATGCCAGGTCACCCTGCACCCGCGCCCGGCCGATCTCGATGCGCTCAAAAGCGACCCCTCGCTGCAGGTTATCGAAAAGCCCGGCTTCAACCTCGGCTACATCGCCTACAACGTGCAACACAAACCTTTCGATCAGCTTGAAGTACGCCAGGCCATGGACATGGCGGTGAACAAGCCGGCCATTGTCAAGGCGGTGTACCAGCAGGCCGGGCAGCTGGCGGTGGGCAGCATGCCGCCGACCCAGTGGTCCTACGACGACAGCATCAAGGATGCCGGCTACAACCCGGACAAGGCCCGCGAGTTGCTCAAGGCTGCCGGGGTCAAGGAAGGCACCGAAATCACCCTGTGGGCCATGCCCGTGCAACGCCCGTACAACCCCAATGCCAAGCTGATGGCCGAAATGCTCCAGGCCGACTGGGGCAAGGTCGGTCTGAAAGTGAAGATCGTCAGCTACGAATGGGGCGAATACCTCAAGCGCACCAAGGACGGCGAACACGACATCTCGCTGATCGGCTGGACCGGCGACAACGGTGACCCGGACAACTGGCTCGGCACCCTGTACAGCTGCGACGCGATCGGCAGCAACAACTACTCCATGTGGTGCGACCCGCAGTACGACGCCCTGGTCAAGAAAGCCAAGACCATCACCGACCGCGAGCAACGCACCGTGCTCTACAAACAGGCGCAGCAGCGCCTCAAGCAACAGTTGCCCATCACCCCGATCGCCCACTCGACGGTCAACCAGCCGCTCAGCGCCAAGGTCGTGGATTTCAAGGTAAGTCCTTTCGGGCGCAACAACTTTTCAGGCGTCAGTACCGAATAAAAACCGACTTCTCCCTCGAGGGTGCGCATCGCCCTCGCAGGAGAACTCAACCTGAAGATGCTCGATTGCCCTACAGCAAACGTTTGCAACCCTTGTTCCATCCGGCAAGACGCCCAGCTCAAAAAGCCAGGCGGTCACTAAAAAAAGAAAAGAAAAGGGAGCTTTACCTTGAGACGAACCAAAACCGCAGTACTGGCATTGTCCCTCAGTGGCCTGTCAGCCGTGGCCCAGGCCGAACCCGCCAGCCAGGACTTCGTCCCGGTCAGCGTCAAATCCACCAGTGCCCAGAGCGAAGCCAAGGGTTTCATCGAAGGGCAGAGCCTGTCCGGCTCGACCCGCAACTGGTATGCCCGCGAACGCGCCACCCGCGCGCCGATGTGGAAGTACTACAAGAGCGATGGTACCCGCCACGACACCCACAGCCGGGACAACTGGGTCCAGGGCACCATCCTCAACTACACCTCGGGCTTTACCGAAGGCACCGTTGGTTTCAGCACCGAAGTCGCGGCCTACAACGCCATTGCCCTGCAGCGCGGCCGTGCCGCAGTGGCCGGGCCGAATAACCGGACCCTGACCCACAGCGATGGCGACGTCATCGGCCAGTGGAGCAAGATGGGCCTGGCCAACGTCAAGGCGCGGGTTTCCAACACCACCCTGACCGCCGGCCGCCAATCGATGGACACCCCGGTACTGGCGTACATCGGCAACCGGGCATTGCCATCGAGCTTCGAGGGCGTGAGCATCCGCAGCGAAGAATTCGACAACCTGGCCTTCGATTTCGGCACCTTCGACCGACTCTCGACCCGGACCGAACAGGGCACCAGCAAATTCGTTGCCGAGTACGGTGATCGCGCCTTTGAAGCCGATCACGTCAACATCGCCGGCGTCAACTACCAACCACTGAAGAGCCTGAAAACCAACTTCTACGTGTCCAACGTCGAAGACCTGTGGAACCAGTACTACTTCGGTGCCAGCCATGAGCTGGGCGACAGCGCGGTGCTGAGCCTGACCACCGGCCTGAACTACTACAAGACCAAGGACGAAGGCAAAAGCAAGCTGGGTGACATCGACAACGACACCTACAGTCTGTCGTTCGGCCTGACCCACCAGGCCCACAACCTGACCTTCTCCTACCAGCAGGTCAACGGCAACGAATACTTCGACTACCTGCACGACACCAACGCGATCTTCCTGGCCAACTCCCTGCTCTCGGACTTCAACGGCCCGAACGAGAAGTCGATGCAGATCGCCTACGTGCTGAACATGGCCCAATACGGCGTGCCGGGGCTCAAGTTCAACCTGTACAACGCCCGTGGCTGGGGCATCGACGGTACCCACTACAAGGGCACCGGTTACGACGTCCGCGGCCTGGACGACGAGAACCACTACGAGTGGGGCATCGGCACCACCTACGCGGTGCAGAGCGGCACCCTGAAGGACACCACCATCCGCGCGACCTATACCGCCCACCGGGCCAGCAAGGCCCAGGCCGACGGTAGCCTGGACGAGCTGCGGATTGTCACCACCATTCCTTTCAACTTCCTCTAGAACGCGGCAGCCCGGTCGGTTCGCCGAATCGACCGGGACGGCTACTCTGGTTAATCGATTGCAGGAGGTTTCATGAAACTGTTACCACTACAGGCTGCCCTGGCAGCCGTCCTGTTGAGTACTGCGGCGGGCCTCTCGGCCAAGCCGCTGGTGGTGTGTACCGAGGCCAGCCCGGAAGGCTTCGATATCGTCCAGTACACCACTGCCGTGACCGCCGATGCCTCGGCCGAGGCCATCTTCAACCGCCTGGTCGACTTCAAGCCAGGCACCACCGATATCCAGCCAGCCCTGGCCGAACGCTGGGACATCAGCGCAGACGGCCTGACCTACACCTTCCACCTGCGCGAAGGGGTCAAGTTCCACAGCACCGACTACTTCAAACCCACTCGCGATATGAATGCGGACGACGTGCTGTGGAGCTTCCGACGACAGCTGGACCCGAATCACCCGTGGCACAACAAGACCAGCATCGGTTTCCCTTATTTCGAGAGCATGGGTTTCAAGGACCTGCTCAAAAGCGTCGAAAAGACCGACGATCACACCGTGGTCTTCACCCTCAATCGCCCAGAAGCGCCCTTCCTGCGTGACCTGGCCATGGCCTTTACCTCAATCTACTCCGCCGAGTACGGCGACCAGTTGCTCAAGGCCGACAAAACCGCCGAGCTCAACAGCAAGCCAATCGGCACCGGCCCGTTCATCTTCCAGCGCTACAACAAGGACGCCCAGGTTCGCTACAAGGCCAACCCGGAATACTTTCGCGGCAAGCCGCCAGCCGATGCCCTGATCTTCGCCATCGCCAACGACAACAACGTGCGCCTGCAAAAGCTCAGGGCCAACGAGTGCCAGGTGGCGCTGTATCCCAAGCCCGACGACATCCCCAGCATCAAGGCCGACCCCAAATTGAAAGTGGCCGAGATGGAAGCGCTGACCACCGGCTACATCTCGCTCAACACTGAACACAAGTACCTGAGCGATGTGCGCGTGCGCAAAGCCATCAATATCGCCTTCGACCGCCAGACCCACGTCGACCAGCTGTTCGGCAAAGGCAACGCGCTGGTCGCGGTCAACCCTTACCCACCGACCATGATCGGCTACAACACCGACAACAAGAACCCGCCCCGCGACCTCGACAAGGCTCGTGCCCTGCTCAAGGAAGCCGGTGTGCCCGAGGGCACGGTGCTGACCTTGTTCACCCGCAACGGCGGCGGCCCGACCAACCCCAACCCGCGACTGAGCGCCGAAATGCTCCAGGCAGACCTGGCCAAGATCGGCCTGACCGTCGACATCCGCGTGATGGAGTGGGCGGAGATGCTGCGCCGCGCCAAAAAAGGCGAAGCCGATATGGTTTCCACCGGCTGGGCCAGCGACAACGGCGACCCGGACAACTTCCTCAGCCCACTGCTTAGCTGCGACGCGGTGAGAAGTGGCGAGAACTATGCCCGCTGGTGCAATCAAACTTTCCAGCAGTTGATCACCAAGGCTCGCGAAGTCACCGACAACGATGAGCGTGCAGCGCTCTATGTAAAGGCTCTGGCGGTGTACGATGAAGATCAACCGTGGATCAGCATGGCGCACCCGCAGATGTTCACCGCCATGCGCGACAACGTTGAGGGGTACCACATCAATCCCCTCACCAATAACAACTTCGCCACTACCCAGGTGAAGTAGAACAAGAACGACCGCCGGCGCCCTACCCGGGTGCCGGTGGGCATGCCTGACCGGCTGATGAGGTACTCCAGAAGATGTTTAGTTTTATTGCCCGGCGCCTGGGATTGCTGATCCCGACCTTCTTCGGCATCACCTTGCTGACGTTTGCGCTCATACGGCTGATACCCGGCGATCCGGTTGAAGTCATGATGGGTGAACGGCGGGTCGACCCGGAAATGCACGCCCAGGCCATGGAGCGCCTGGGGCTGAACAAACCACTTCCCGAACAGTACCTGGACTACGTCAGCAAGCTTGCCCAGGGTGACCTTGGCGAATCGCTGCGTACCCGTGAAAGTGTCTGGACCGAGTTCCTCGCCCTGTTCCCGGCAACCTTGGAACTGGCCATGGCGGCGCTGTTTTTCGCCGGGGTGATCGGCCTGCTGGCCGGGGTAATCGCCGCGCTCAAGCGCGGTTCGCTGTTCGATCACGGGGTCATGGGTATCTCGCTGGCCGGCTACTCGATGCCGATCTTCTGGTGGGGCCTGATCCTGATCATGTTCTTCTCCGTAAGCCTGGGCTGGACCCCGGTTTCCGGGCGCATCGACCTGCTTTACGACATCGAGCCGAAAACCGGCTTCATGCTCATCGACACCTTGCTCAGCGACGAAGAAGGCGCCTTCAAGGACGCGCTGATGCACCTGATTCTGCCGGCCATTGTCCTGGGCACCATTCCGCTGGCAGTGATCGCCCGGATGACCCGCTCCTCCATGCTCGAAGTGCTGCGCGAAGACTACATCCGTACGGCCCGCGCCAAGGGCCTGTCACCGGCCCGCGTGGTGTTCGTGCACGGCCTGCGCAACGCGCTGATCCCGGTGCTGACGGTGTTCGGCCTGCAGGTCGGCACCCTGCTGGCCGGTGCGGTACTGACCGAAACCATCTTTTCCTGGCCGGGCATCGGCAAGTGGCTGATCGAAGCCATCGGCGCCCGTGATTACCCCGTGGTACAGAACGGCATCCTGTTGATTGCCTGCCTGGTGATCCTGGTCAACTTCGTCGTGGACATTCTCTACGGCCTGGCCAACCCACGCATCCGTCATCAGCGCTGAGGGCCTCGTCATGACTACCCCACTTCCGAAATCTGTCACCACCCCGGCCACCGCTGTCGACCAGAGCCTGCTCTACCCTTCGCCGTACAAGGAGTTCTGGCAAGCCTTCTCGCGCAACAAGGGTGCGGTCGCCGGGCTGATGTTCATGAGCCTGATCGTATTCTGCGCGCTGTTCGCACCCTGGGTGGCGCCGCACAACCCCAGCGAGCAGTACCGTGACTTCCTGCTGACCCCGCCGGTGTGGCTCGAAGGCGGCAACTGGCAGTTCATCCTCGGCACCGACGAACTCGGTCGCGACCTGCTCTCGCGCTTGATCCAGGGCTCGCGCCTGTCGCTGCTGATCGGTCTGTCGTCGGTGGTGATCTCGCTGATCCCGGGGATCTTCCTCGGTCTGTTGGCCGGGTTCTTCCCGCGCATCCTCGGGCCGTCGATCATGCGCCTGATGGACGTGATGCTGGCCCTGCCCTCGCTGCTGCTGGCGGTCGCGATCGTCGCCATCCTCGGCCCTGGCCTGATCAACACCGTGATCGCCATCGCCATCGTCTCGTTGCCATCCTATGTGCGCCTGACCCGCGCGGCGGTGATGGGTGAACTGAACCGTGACTACGTCACCGCCGCGCGCCTGGCCGGTGCCGGCCTGCCACGGCTGATGTTCGTCACCGTGCTGCCCAACTGCATGGCGCCGCTGATCGTCCAGGCCACCCTGAGCTTCTCTTCGGCGATCCTCGACGCTGCCGCCCTGGGCTTCCTCGGCCTTGGTGTGCAGCCGCCAACCCCCGAGTGGGGCACCATGCTGGCCTCGGCCCGCGACTACATCGAACGCGCCTGGTGGGTCGTGAGCCTGCCTGGCCTGACCATTTTGCTCAGCGTGCTGGCAATCAACCTGATGGGTGACGGACTGCGCGATGCGCTGGACCCGAAACTCAAGAATGCCGCCTGAGGAGATCGCCATGTCACTTCTGCAAATCAAGAATCTGAATGTGCGCTTTGGCGACGCCAATGCGGTACCGGTGGTCGACGGCCTGGACCTGTCGGTCAATGAAGGTGAAGTCCTGGCCATCGTCGGCGAATCGGGCTCCGGCAAGTCGGTGACCATGATGGCGTTGATGGGCCTGATCGACGCCCCCGGGCGTATTACCGCCGACGCCCTGACCTTCGACGGCACCAACATGCTCAAGCTCAGCGGCCGGCAACGACGCAAGGTGGTCGGCAAGGATATGGCCATGGTCTTCCAGGACCCGATGACCGCTCTCAACCCCAGCTACACCGTGGGTTTCCAGATCGAGGAAGTCCTGCGCCAGCACCTCGGCCTGCGCGGCAAGGCTGCCCGCCAGCGTGCCCTGGAACTGCTCAAAAAGGTTGAAATCCCTGGCGCCGAAAGCCGCCTGGACGCCTATCCACACCAGCTTTCCGGCGGCATGAGCCAGCGGGTGGCGATCGCCATGGCGATTGCCGGCGAGCCCAAGCTGCTGATCGCCGACGAACCGACCACCGCCCTCGATGTCACCATCCAGGCGCAAATCATGGAACTGCTGCTCAACCTGCAAAAAGAGCAGAACATGGCCCTGATCCTGATCACCCATGACCTTGCCGTAGTGGCCGAAACAGCCAAACGGGTGTGCGTGATGTACGCAGGCCAGGCCGTGGAAGTGGGTCAGGTGCCCGAACTGTTCGACGTACCGGCGCACCCCTACAGTGAAGCCTTGCTGGCGGCGATCCCCGAGCACAGCCAAGGCGCCGAGCGCCTGGCGACCCTGCCGGGCATCGTCCCCGGGCGCTACGATCGCCCCGAAGGCTGCCTGCTGTCGCCGCGCTGCCCGTACGTGCAGGACAACTGCCGCCGGCAACGGCCAACCCTCGATCCCCAGGCCCATAGCCAGGTGCGTTGTTTCTACCCGCTGAACCAGGAGGTGGCGTAATGACCGTCGTCCTTACCGCCCGTGAACTGACCCGTCACTACGAAGTTTCCCGTGGCCTGTTCAAGGGCCATGCCCTGGTACGCGCACTCAACGGTGTGTCCTTTGAACTGGAAGCCGGCAAGACCCTGGCTGTGGTTGGCGAGTCCGGCTGTGGCAAGTCGACCCTGGCCCGGGCCCTGACCCTGATCGAAGAGCCGTCTTCCGGTTCGCTGAAGATCGCCGGCCAGGAAGTCGCCGGGGCCAACAAGGCCGAGCGCAAGCAACTGCGCAAGGACGTGCAGATGGTCTTCCAGAGCCCTTACGCCTCGCTCAACCCGCGACAGAAGATCGGCGACCAGTTGGGCGAACCGCTGCTGATCAACACCAACCTGAGCAAGGCCGAACGCCGCGAGAAGGTGCAGGCGATGATGCAACAGGTCGGCCTGCGCCCCGAGCACTATCAGCGCTACCCGCACATGTTCTCCGGTGGCCAGCGCCAGCGTATTGCCCTTGCCCGGGCGATGATGCTGCAACCGAAAGTGCTGGTGGCCGATGAACCGACTTCGGCCCTCGACGTGTCGATCCAGGCCCAGGTACTGAACCTGTTCATGGACCTGCAGAAGGAGTTCAACACCGCCTACGTGTTCATCTCCCACAACCTGGCGGTGGTGCGCCATGTGGCGGATCAGGTGCTGGTGATGTACCTGGGCCGGCCAGCGGAAATGGGCCCCAAGGAGGATATCTACAGCAAGCCGCTGCACCCTTACACCCAGGCGCTGCTGTCGGCGACACCGACCATTCATCCGGACCCGCTCAAGCCGAAAATCAAGATCGCCGGCGAGCTGCCCAACCCACTGAATCCGCCACCTGGCTGTGCCTTCCACAAGCGCTGCCCGTATGCCACCGAGCGCTGCGCGGTGGAGGAACCGGCGTTCCGCCAGGTAGGGACGCGACAAGTGGCGTGCCATTACGCCGAGCAGTTCCTCTAAGGGCTGCTTTGCAGCCCATCGCTGGCAACGCCAGCTCCCACAGGATCCCTTGTGGGAGCCGGCCTTGCCGGCGATTGGGGCGCGCAGCGGCCCCAACGGCAGTTGAGCCTCGATCAGCCTTGGGGCACTATCAGTCAATGACCCCAGCCCCTATCCCCGACGGCCCGGAACAAACCCCGGAAACCGCCGCCACCGTCCTGCGCTACCACCTGTGCTGGAAGCATCGCGACCTCGACGGGGTCATGGCCTTGTATCACCCCGATATCCACTACAACGACTTCTTCCAGAACCGCGTCTTGCACCTCGACCAGCTGCGCGAATACGTGCGCGTGAGCATGCCCCGCGAAGCCGATGAAGACATCGTCCACAGTGACCGCATCCGCGTCGACGGCTGCACCGCCTTCATTCAGTACCAGGTCACCCTGCGCGGAGGCGAAGGTTTGGTGGCGTTCCAGTCCAGCGAAGCGATCACCGTGCGCGACGGCTTGATCTGGCGGGTCAACGAGTACGCCTCGCTGGTCCGTGCCCCCAGCCAGGCCCCCGGCCACAACGACCTGCGCCCGGCAGTCAGCCGCCTGGGCCTGTCGCCGCGCCAGCTGAGCTTCATGGCCCAGGACCTGGAACAGTACTTCCAGCACCAGCAACCCTACCTGGACCCGGAGCTGGACCTACAGCGCGTCGCCCGCGAAAGTGGCTACAGCCGTAACCAGATCTCCTACCTGCTCAACCAGGTGCTCGGCCAGAGCTTCTACCGCTACGTCAACCAGGCCCGCCTGCAACACCTGCTGACCAGCCTGGGGGCCAGCGCCACAGTCGCGCGCGTCGACGAGCTGGCCTTTGCCGCCGGCTTCAACTCGCTGTCGGCGTTCTACAAGTGTTTTCGCCAGCACACCGGCCTGTCGCCCAAGGCCTACGTGAAGCAGAATTCTCTGCGTGCACGCACGTAAGACACAGCGCCCCGCAAGCTTCTAGGATCGCCACAGACCGTTACCGATGTGGAGCCGAACAATGCTGGCATGGCGCAGTATCAGCCTGTGGATGGACCAACTCGATGAGCCGTTGGCCTCACGCCCGGCGCTGCAACAGGACCTGGACGTCGACGTCTGCATCATCGGCGCTGGCTACACCGGGCTGTGGACCGCCTACTACCTCAAACGCCTGGCGCCGCAACTGAACATCGCCATCGTCGAAGCGCAGATCGCAGGCTTCGGTGCTTCCGGGCGCAATGGCGGCTGGCTGATGGGTAACCTGCTCGGTGAAGACCGCCTGCTCGCCGGCTGCACCCCCGAACAGCGACGCGCCAGCTTTGACCTGCTGCACGGCATCCCCGATGAAGTTGCCCAAGTGCTCGAATGCGAAAGCATCGACTGCGACTACCGCAAAGCTGGCGTGCTGTATTGCGCCGCGCGCTACCCCGAGCAGGAAACCAGCCTGCGCACCTACCTGAACAAATGCTACAAACAGGGCCTGAGCGAAGCCGACTACCGCTGGCTGAGCCCCGATGAGCTGGCGCTCCAGTTGCGTATCAGCCGCCCCTATGGCGCAATCTTCAACCCCAATGTCGCCACCATCCAGCCGGCCAAACTGGTACGCGGCCTGGCCCGTACGGTGGAGGCCATGGGCGTGAAACTCTTTGAGAGCAGCCCCGTCACCCAGTGGCGCGCCGGCGAGGTGCGTACGTTGCAGGCACGGGTCAAATGCCAGTGGCTGGTACCGGCGGTCGAGGGCTACTCGGTCAATCTGCCGCCACTGGGCCGCTATCAAATGCCGGTACAAAGCCTGCTGGTGGCGACCGAGCCGCTGCCCGAACAGACCTGGGAGCAGATCGGCCTCAACCGCGGCCAAGCCTTCAGCGAGAACAGCCGTCAGGTCACCTACGGTCAGCGCACCCTCGACAACCGCCTGGTGTTTGGCGCCCGTGGCGGCTACCGCTTCGCCGGGCGCCTGCGTGACAACTTCGACCTCACCGACAGTGAAATCGAACTGCGCCGCTACCTGTTCGGCGAACTGTTCCCGCAGCTCAAGAACGTCGCCATCACCCACGCCTGGGGCGGCAACCTGGGCATGGCCCGGCGCTTCCAGCCGCACATGTTCTGCGACCGCAAACAGCGGATTGCCCTGGCGGGTGGCTACGGCGGCGAAGGCGTCGGCGCCAGCAACCTGGGCGGGCGAACCCTGGCCGACTTGATCCTGGAGCGGCGCAGCGTGCTTACCGAACAGCCCTGGGCCAACCACGACCGGGCCCTGCACAGCCTGCCCGGCTGGGAGCCTGAACCCTGCCGCTGGCTGGGCTACAACGCGATCATCAAGAGTTTCGTCCATGAAGACCAGACCCTCGCCAACCCGTCCAGCGCCCCCTGGCGCCGACGCCTGGCAGGCGGCGTGGCGGACTTCATGGAAGGTTTCATGCGCTGACTTTTCGTTCCCCTGCACAGGACTCACCGGTATGAGCATTACCCAGTTCAAGAACACCGACAGCGTCACCCTCGACGACTCCAACCCGGTGGCCGTACCGCTCGGCGAGCCGGTCTCGATCGCCTCGGTAACCTGCGTCGAGCGCAGCGATGGCGTCGAAACCGGCATCTGGGAATGCACCCCGGGGCGCTGGCGCCGGCAGATCGTCCAGCAGGAGTTCTGCCATTTCATCAAGGGCCGCTGCACCTTCACCCCTGACGGTGGCGAACCGCTGAGCATCGAAGCCGGCGACGCCATCCTGCTACCGGCCAACAGCACCGGCACCTGGGATATCCAGGAGACCGTGCGCAAGACCTACGTGCTGATTTTCTGATCATTTGATCGCCTGCCTCCTTCGATAAAAAACAGACCAAGCAAGGAATCCGGACATGCGCCCATTGCTCTTCGCACCTGTACTACTGGCCGCCTCCGTCGCCCAGGCGGCCGATACGGTGAAAATCTACAACTGGTCCAGCTACATCGCCCCCGACACCCTCAAGCACTTCCAGCAGGCCAGCGGCATCGTGCCGACCTACGACGTGTTCGACAGCAACGAGACCCTCGACGGCAAGCTGATGACCGGCAACTCCGGCTACGACGTGGTGTTCCCCTCCAACCACTTCATGGCCCGGCAGATCCAGGGCAAGGCGCTCAAGCAACTGGACAAGCGCCAGCTGCCCAACTGGAAAAACCTCAACCCGGTGCTGCTCAAGGCCCTGGAGGTCAACGACCCGGGCAACCAGTACGGCTTCCCGTACCTGTGGGGCAGTACCGGGATCGGCTACAACATCGACAAGGTCAAGGCGGTGCTGGGCGACAAAGCCCCGGTGGACTCCTGGGACCTGATCTTCAAGCCCGAGTACATCAGCAAGCTGAAAAGCTGCGGCGTGGCGGTGCTCGACAATGGCCCGGAACTACTGCCGATCGCCCTCAACTACCTGGGCCTGGCGCACCACAGCCAAGACCCGAAAGACTACGACAAGGCCAAGCAACTGCTGATGACTGTGCGCCCGTACATCAGCTACTTCCACTCCTCCAAGTACACCGGCGACCTGGCCAACGGCGATATCTGCGTGGTGGTGGGCTTCTCCGGCGATGTGCTGCAGGCCAAGAACCGGGCAGAAGAGGCGAAAAACGGCGTGAAGGTCGGCTACTCGATTCCCAAGGAAGGCGCACCGATGTGGTTCGACATGGTCGCCATGCCGGCCGACGCACCAGACGAGAAAGCCGGCTACGCCTATATGAACTACCTGCTGCAGCCTGAAGTGATGGCCAACATCAGCAACCATGTGCAGTACGCCAACGGTAACCTCACGGCCGACACCCTGGTCGACCCGGCGCTAAAAGCCAACGGCATGATCTACCCCAGCGACCAGATGCTCGGCAAGCTCTATGCCCTGGAAGCGATGCCGGCCAAGATCGACCGCATCCGCACCCGGATCTGGACCAGCATCAAGGCAGGCAATTGATATAAGTAACGCCTCTACCCTGCTTGCCTGCGGCAATCTCCAGCGATTGCCGCGGGGATCGGCCCCCGGTTGTCTTTTACTACCGGGACCGCTTCATGACGTTTGCCAACCTGCCCTACTTTCACCGTGACGTCCTGCGTGCAGGCTTCGCTCGTCAGCTCGAACAGCTCCACGCCAGGCAGCCGCTGACGGACCCACAACATCAATCCCTGCAGCGACTGAGCGATGACCCGGCCCTGCGCGTGGACCGCCTGGATGCCCTGACAAGCGATGGCCAGGCCATCGCCCTGGATACCACTTTCCTGCTCAGCCACCGCGACTGGCCTGAAGTGTTCATCTATAACCCCGACTTCGGCCTGCAACGCTTTGCCGACCGGCATCAAGCCAAGCAGACGCTGCTGAGCCTCCAGGATCATCCTGCACTGATCGGGAAAGTGCTGCGTTACGCACCTGCGGCGCAACGGCAGATAGTGCAACTGCACCCTGCCGTGGATTTTCAGGCCACGTTGGTTGATACACCGCTGTTCGACCATCTGATGCTGACGATCAATGATCGGCTTAGCGACCGGACCAGCCCCCGGCACACACTGCCAGCACCACCCTCAACGGCCGCTTTGCAACGGATTGCTTCAACCCTTAGCAATGGCAACCCGGATGCCGCCTCGATAGAGACTCAGCTAGGGCTATTGGTAGCGGAGTATCACGCCATGCTCGCCCAGCGTCCAAACCTCAACTCGATCACCCGGGCGCTGGTCAAACATGAGCTGGCACGCTTTCTGGAAAAGGGCCCGGCCCTGCACGCCATCACCGTACACCCCTCGCGCAGCAGCACCCCGGCCTTGTCCTTGATCGAGTTGATCTGGCACCCCACGGACAAAACGCAATGGCAGGCCAGTGCCGCAACAGCCACTGAACTGCCTATCCCCTTGCGCTTGCTACCCCCGACGTTGATCCACCACTGCACGGGGCGAGTGCGCCGCAACCTTCGCCCGCAACTGCAACAGGTATTGATGAGCGACGAGCAACTGACCCAAGGCTACCAGCAGCAACTACTTGCGCTGATCCGCGCCCTGGCCGACCGCCTCGACACCCCGCTTGCACCCGCGTCGCTGCCGGCACGACGAGCACAGGTTCTGACGCTTTACGACCGGGCCATCGCTGCCCGGCTGCCGGGCAATGTGGTCAAGGCGCTCAACCGCTACTACAGCGAGCGTGACGAGATTGCCGGGATCCTGGCTAGCCTGCGCGAGCGGGCCAAGGCGCAGACTGTTGCTGCCCATGCACCGCCCTGGTTACGCAAGGCATCGGCAACCGATCAGCACGACTACTTGCAGGTGCTGGCCAGGAACCTGTCGAGCACAACCGAGGACTATCTGTTCGATATCCCCGATATCGACACCTACGCCCATGCACAACTGCAACGGCGCCTGGACCAGGATTTCGGCCCCGGGCATTACCGACCCGAAGACATTTTCGTTACCACCAACCGCTGGATCACCGCGCCGGCGCTGCCTGGCGAAATCCCCTTGGCGCTGCCTGCCAGTTACCTGCGTCATCGCCAGACACTGGTCGAGTATGCGCTGGATCATTACCGCGACTGGGACAATGCAATCACCTTCGTCAGCGACCAGTACCATAATCTGTTGCCGGCAAGCTTGCGCAGCCAGTACATACGCACCCTCGCCAAGGCGCTGGACATTGGCGGCCATTACCAGCGCCTGCTACAGCAAAAATTCGCCGAACACGACCCCGACTATGCGCGGCGCTTGGCAACCTTCTGCCGGCAACTACCCGGGCAGATGCTTGAAGCCGCCTGGCGCGCCAGGCTCAAGGGCGAGCTGAATGCTCAAGCGCTGCAACTGATTTACCGGGTACTGGAAATGCCGGACGACAGCAGGCGGCAAGCCTTTGCCGGCATGAGCATCAACATGACGCCACTGCTGCTGGTGGCCGATACCGGGCTCGAGCCTGACCAGGTGCCCGGCCTGTACCTGATCGGTGCACAGGAGGCGGGCCCGCTGGTGCTGTACAGCCCCTACGACAGTCGCCAGACCTATCAGCAATTTGCCGGTACCCGCGATCTGCTGAAAAAGCTCAGGACCACCCCGGCGCTGCAGGCCCTGCTGCTCGGGCGCATGCCTGCGCTGATGCGCAAGCGCTATGCCCGCGGTGGCTTTGAAGAACCGCACCTGCCGTTCAGCACGGAATCGGATTTCGACCTGCCGTTTTCCCGCCCCGGCCCCATCACCCTGGCGTGGCGTCCGATCGCCGGCAACCTGCTCAAGCAACTGTTCGTGGATAACGCCCAGATGCTCCAGGACATGGCCCAGGCCCAGTTGGTAACCCTTGAACAAGCCCGCTGGCAAACATTGAAGAACCTGCTCGGCCAGCTCTGGTTGCAAGTCAGCATGTTCCTGCCTGGCCGGCTGGGCACGCTGCTGGCCATCTTCCAGGCAGAAACCGGCGTGCTGCAAACCCTGGAAAAACTTGATCGCAGCAACTGGGGCCAGTCACTGGCCGAACTTTGCGCGGCACTGGTACAGGGCTTGCTGGTAGGCAAAGTCACTGGCGCGGTCGAATCGCTGGAGGTGTTCTGGAAAAACCTGGAGAACAGGGCACCGCCTGAAAAAGCCGGATCGCTCGAGTCCGGCGGCGTACTCAGCGACCTCAGCGGCCGCTATACCCGTCGGGTGGTGTCCCGGGAACAGATATCGATACTCGCGGTCGGCATGCCGCAGATCCAGCGTGTGAACCCTTATCGTGCCAACTTGATCCGCGAAGCACATGATACGGCGGTGACCTACCTGGTGAACTGCCACTACCACCTCAGTCGAACCACGGCGAGCCAGCTGCCGGTGCAAACGACAAGGGTCCTGAGGGAGTTCTTCAACGTGGCGGACGTGTCCGACGCACTCCTGGTGCAAGTAGGCAAGCCGATAAAGAAACTGCTGACGCTGCTGCTCTCACGCAACTACTCACCGGTGCATTCGACTCGTTATGTCATGGGTACCAGTTTCGCGGCTCCCGTCGATGCCAGCGCCTTCATCAACCCCGCCGACCGCAGCCGACAGATCTTTTTGCTCGACGCCTTCTTCGACAATCCGACCATTAATCAACTTTCGCTACGCGGGCAATACACCCAACCGCAAGCCGCCAACCTCACCCGCGCCTTCACCCTGCTGCACGAGCTGTCCCACCTGGCCTGCCAGACCCGCGACATCATCTACATCCTGGGCACCGCCCCCTATGCTGACTGGCTGATCGCAGGTCCTGAGCGCGCCTGGCTGGAACGCGCCCACGAGAGCGGCTTCAGCGCCATGACGCCGATGAACACGTTGTTCACGCTGTTCGATGAAGGCACAGGCACGCGGCGCGACTTGCGTCGCAGTGATCGTAAAGGCAAGAAGCTGGTGCTGAAGATCACCGGCGCCCGGGACCTCAATCAGGCCCGCCAGGTGTTCTTGAATGACAGCGAAAAACGCGCGCAGATCATGCTGTCCAATGCCGACAGCCTGGCATTGCTGATCTACCGGTTAGGCGCAGAACTGCACCCATGAGGGAAGCAACCCCGCCGCACCGAAGGCGGCGGGGCATGACGATCAGTGATGTTCGCGGGTCGCGCGGAACTTCACATCCGGCCAGCGCTCTTCCATCAGCGCCAGGTTGACCCGGGTCGGAGCCAGGTAGGTCAGGTGACCACCGCCGTCGATGGCCAGGTTTTCCACGGCCTTGTTCTTGAATTCCTCGAGCTTCTTCTTGTCGTCGCAGCTGATCCAGCGCGCCGACCAGACGGTGATTGGCTCGTAGGCACACTCGACCTTGTACTCTTCCTTCAGGCGGCTGGCGACCACATCGAACTGCAGCACACCGACGGCGCCGAGGATGATGTCGTTGCTGCGCTCGGGGAAGAACACCTGGGTCGCGCCCTCTTCGGCCAACTGCTGCAAGCCCTGGCGCAGTTGCTTGGACTTGAGCGGGTCTTTCAGGCGCACACGGCGGAACAGTTCCGGGGCGAAGTGCGGAATACCGGTGAAGCCCAGAGCCTCGCCTTCGGTGAAGGTATCGCCGATCTGGATGGTACCGTGGTTGTGCAGGCCGATGATGTCGCCGGCCCAGGCCTCTTCCAGTTGCTCACGTTCGGAGGAGAAGAAGGTCAGCGCGTCGCCGATGCGCAGGTCCTTGCCGGTGCGCACATGGCGCATCTTCATGCCCTTCTCGTAACGGCCGGAGCAGATACGCATGAAGGCGATACGGTCGCGGTGCTTGGGGTCCATGTTCGCCTGGATCTTGAACACGAAACCGCTGAACTTCTCTTCGCTCGGCTCGACGCTGCGCTCGTTGGCCTCGCGCGGCAGCGGGCGTGGCGCCCAGTCGACGACGGCATCGAGCACGTGGTCGACGCCGAAGTTACCCAGCGCGGTTCCGAAGAACACCGGGGTCAGCTCGCCGCGCATGAACTCGTCCTGATCGAATTCGTGGCAGGCACCCTGCACCAGCTCCAGTTGCTCGAGGAAGCGCTCGTACTCGTCACCCAGGTGGGCGCGGGCTTCATCGGAGTCGAGCTTCTCGATGATCTTCACCTCGGTACGCTCGTGGCCGTGGCCCGGGGTGTAGACAATGATGTAGTCGCCCGCCAGGTGGTACACGCCCTTGAAATCGCGGTAGCAACCGATCGGCCAGGTGATCGGTGCGGCCTTGATCTTCAGGACCGCTTCGATTTCGTCGAGCAGTTCGATCGGGTCGCGGATATCCCGGTCGAGTTTGTTGATGAAGCTGACGATCGGCGTGTCACGCAAGCGGCAGACGTCCATCAGGGCGATGGTCCGTGGCTCGACCCCTTTACCGCCGTCGAGCACCATCAGCGCCGAGTCGACGGCGGTGAGGGTACGGTAGGTATCTTCCGAGAAGTCTTCGTGGCCCGGGGTGTCGAGCAGGTTGATCATGTGCTCGCGATAGGGGAACTGCATCACCGAGGTAGTGATGGAGATACCACGCTGCTTCTCCATTTCCATCCAGTCGGAGGTGGCATGGCGGTCGGACTTTCGCGATTTCACCGTACCGGCAACGGCAATCGCCTTGCCCATCAGCAGGAGCTTTTCGGTGATGGTGGTCTTACCCGCATCGGGGTGGGAAATAATGGCGAAGGTGCGGCGTTTCGCGACTTCGGCGGCCTGGTTGGTCATGGGAAATCGCCTGGCAGGTGATTCAAAAAAAGGGCGCAGATTATAGCCCAAATTTGCCCCCGAACTGAACCGTTGGGTTAATCAGCGCTGGCCAAATGCCGCTTCAGATGGGAACCTTTACGGCTGTGGAGGCGTCCACTCCCCTGATCCGCAATCGGTCATGACCGTTCGTCAGGGTTGGTTTCACCGGCACTACGAGCCTGACGAGGCTTCGCTTATGGCGTGTTCCGCTCCGTTTTCGGACAACGCGCTGCTTATCGCGATCACACTGCCTGCCGCCTGGAATGGTGGCCGCCACGGGAGTGTGTTCGCCGACAACAAAAGGAGTCCGCCTGTGGCTAAAAGCTATGGCAAGGGGCTGATGGGATGTGCCTTCGTGCTCGTCATCCTGGCCCTGCTGATCCACTGGATCGGCATCGATACGATCGCGCACTACCGCGCCGATCTGTGGTTCTACCTGCAAGCGCACCTGATGCTGGTGTTGCTGTCGATGGTGGCGGCGTTAGCCGTGGGCATACCCGCTGGGATTGCCTTGAGTCGACCACACCGGGTCGACCGCGCCGAACGCTTCATGCAGTTTTTCAACATTGGCAACACCATCCCCCCTCTGGCCGTTCTGGCCATCGCCCTGAGTTTCCTGGGCATTGGCGCCGGCCCCGCAGTCTTCGCGCTGTTCCTCGCCTCCCTCCTGCCCATCGTACGCAACACCTACGAAGGCCTGAAAAACGTTCCCGCCTCGCTCAAGGAAGCCGCCACCGGTATCGGCATGACCCCGCGCCAGACCCTTTGGCGGGTCGAGTTGCCCAACGCCGTGCCGATCATCGTCGGCGGTGTGCGGGTGGCCCTGGCGATCAACGTCGGTACCGCGCCGCTGTCGTTCCTGATTGGCGCCAATAGCCTGGGCAGCCTGATTTTCCCCGGCATTGCCCTGAACAATCAGCCGCAACTGCTGCTCGGCGCTGCCTGTACCGCCCTGCTCGCCCTGGTGCTCGACGCCCTGGTGGCGCAGTCCAGCCGCCGTTGGCTTGAACGCGGCCTGGCCCACTAAGCGAAGGAACTCTCATGAAAAGAATCGCCTTGTTGCTGGGCGCGGCCCTGCTGTTCGCAGGATTTGCCCAGGCCGCGACCAAACCTGTGATCCGCCTCGGTGCGCGGGTCTTCACCGAACAGACGGTGCTGGCTGAAATCACTGCCCAGTACCTCAACCAGAACGGCTTTGACGTGCGTATCACCGGCGGCCTGGGCAGCAACCTTGCCCGCAGCGCCCACGAAACCGGCCAGCTGGACATGGTCTGGGAATACACCGGTGTTTCGCTGGTGTCCTACAACCATATCGACGAACGCATGCCCAGCGCCGCCGCCACCTACGCCAGGGTCAAGGAACTGGATGCCAAGAAAGACCTGATCTGGCTGACGCCGTCGAAGTTCAGTAATACCTACGCCCTGGCCCTGCCGCGCAGGGTCGCCGAGCAATACCCGCAGGTCAACAGCATCAGCGAACTGAACCAGGTGCTGCGCGACGAGCAGGACCGCCCCCACGTGGTGGCCCTGGACACCGAGTTCGCCAACCGTCCCGATGGCCTGGTGGGCCTGAGCGAAACCTACGACCTGCAACTGACCCGCCGCGACATCCGCCAGATGGACGCCGGCCTGGTCTACACCGCGCTACGCAACGGCCAGGTGTTCAGCGGCCTGGTGTACACCACCGACGGGCGCCTGAGCGCCTTTGACCTCAAGCTGCTGGAAGACGACAAGCACTACTTCCCCGATTACACCGCAGCCCCGGTGGTGCGCAAGGCCGTGCTCGACGCCCACCCGCAACTGGCCAGCCTGCTCAAGCCCCTGGCCGAACAGCTCGACGACGAAACCATGCGCCAGCTCAACGCCAAGGTCGATGTCGAACACCAGAGCCCGGGCAACGTCGCCGCCGAGTACCTGCGCCAGCATCCTCCTGCACAGGAGCAGCCATAACATGCTCGATACCTTTACCCACCTGGACTGGGCCCAGGTCCTGCACCTGACCTGGCAGCACATCACCCTGGTCGGCATCGCCGTCAGCCTGGCGATTGTCATCGGCGTGCCGCTGGGCATCCTCATGACCCGCTTCCCGGCCCTCGCCGGCCCGCTGCAAGCCGCTGCCACGGTGCTGCTGACCATCCCCTCGATCGCCCTGTTCGGCCTGCTGCTGCCGTTCTACTCCACGTTCGGCCAGGGGCTGGGGCCGTTGCCAGCGATCACGGCGGTGTTTCTGTATTCGCTGTTGCCGATCCTGCGCAACACCTACCTGGCCCTGACCAACGTCGAGCCGGGCATCCGGGAAGCCGCCCGCGGCATCGGCATGACCTTCGGCCAGCGCCTGCGCATGGTCGAGTTGCCCATCGCCGTGCCGGTGATCCTCGCCGGTGTACGTACCGCCGTGGTCATGAACATCGGTGTCATGACCATCGCCGCGACCATCGGCGCCGGTGGCCTGGGTGTGCTCATCCTTACCTCCATCAGCCGCAGCGACATGTCGATGCTGCTGGTCGGTGCCGTGCTGGTGAGCCTTTTGGCCATCATCGCCGACCTGCTGCTGCAAATCCTGCAACGTGCCCTGACTCCAGAAGGACTGCGCAAATGATCGAACTCCAGAACCTCAGCAAGACCTTCCACGCCAACGGCAAGGACGTCAAAGCCGTCGACTCCGTGAGCCTGACCGTCAACGAAGGCGAGATCTGCGTGTTCCTCGGCCCGTCCGGTTGCGGCAAGAGCACCACGCTGAAGATGATCAACCGCCTGATTGCGCCGACCTCCGGCAAGGTGCTGATCAACGGCGAAGACACCACCGGCCTGGATGAAGTGACCCTGCGCCGGCGCATCGGCTATGTGATCCAGCAGATCGGCCTGTTCCCCAACATGACCATCGAGGAGAACATCACCGTGGTCCCGCGCCTGCTCGGCTGGGACAAGCAGAAATGCCACGAGCGCGCCCGCGAGCTGATGAGCATGATCAAGCTCGAACCCAAGCAGTACCTGCAACGCTACCCACGTGAGTTGTCCGGTGGCCAGCAACAGCGTATCGGCGTGATCCGCGCCCTTGCCGCTGATGCGCCATTGCTGTTGATGGACGAGCCGTTCGGCGCGGTCGACCCGATCAACCGCGAGATGATCCAGAACGAGTTCTTCGAGATGCAGCGGGCGTTGAACAAGACCGTGATCATGGTCAGCCACGACATCGACGAGGCGATCAAGCTGGGTGACAAGATTGCGATTTTCCGCGCTGGCAAGCTGATCCAGATCGACCACCCGGACACCCTGCTGGCCCATCCTGCGGACGATTTTGTCAGCAACTTCGTTGGCCAGGACAGCACCCTCAAGCGCCTGCTGCTGGTGCGTGCCGAAGACGCCGCCGACAACGCACCGGCGGTAAGCCCACAAACGCCGGTAGCCGATGCATTGGAACTGATGGACGAACATGACCGTCGCTACCTGGTGGTCACCGACGGGCAGAACAAGGCCATGGGCTATGTGCGTCGTCGCGACCTGCATCGCCAGCAAGGCACCTGCGCCGACTTCCTGCGTACCTTCAACGCCACCGCGTCGCACGATGAGCACCTGCGCATCCTGCTGTCGCGGATGTACGAATTCAATCGCTCGTGGTTGCCGGTGCTGGATGCCGAGCAGGTGTTCCTCGGCGAGGTGACCCAGGAATCGATTGCCGCCTACCTGAGTTCGGGGCGTTCGCGTGGGGGCAAGACCTGCATTGTGTCGCCGGCAGAAGCGGTCGCGTAACGCTGAAAAGCATCGCGGGGCAAGCCCGCTCCTACATGTGGGAGCGGGCTTGCCCCGCGATCAGGCCTCAGAAGCCTACACTGGCCTGCACATAGAAAGTGCGCGGCTCACCCAGGTAGATCCCCGCGTTGTTGTCGCTGGAGCGGGTGTAGTACTGCTTGTCGAAGATGTTCTTCACCCCGGCCGCCAGCTTGAGGTTCGACAGCTCCTTGCCAAAGTCATAGCCACCGCGCGCCGCCCAGGTCACGTAGCCCGGAATGTCGCCGTACTGGCCATCGGCACTCGGCTCGGTGATGTAATTGCCGTTGAAGCTGCCGTCGGCATTCATGCCGGTACCCGGTGCGCGCTGTTTCGATTGGGCGTAGGCATCCAGGTTCCAGGTCCAGCGATTAATCTCATAGCGCAGCCCGGCATTAACGATCTGCCGCGAGTAAAACGACAGGTCGCGCCCCTTGAAGCCCGGGATCTCGCCTTCATAGGTGGCACGGGTGTAGGTGAAGCCGGCATTGGCGCTCAGCCCCTGCAGACGCGGATCGAGCCCCGACAGGTCGTAATGCATCGACGCTTCGATGCCCTGGTGCTTGGTCGCGCCAAGGTTGGTCCAGCCGATGTCGTTGCTGATGTACTGCAGCTCATCATCGAAGTCGATGTAGAACGCGGTCAGCTCACCACCCCAAGTGCCGTTGTTGTAGCGGGTCCCCACTTCATAGGTCTTGGCTTTCTCGGCTTGCAGGCCGTTGGCGGTCTGATCGCCGCTGCCGCCCTGGCCGAGCTGGAAGTACTGCAGGCTGCCGAATGAGGTTTCGTAGTTGGCGAACAGCTTCCATTCATCGGACAGGTGATACATCACGCTCAGTGCCGGCAGCGGTTCGTTGCTGGTCACGCTGCGGTTCTCTTCCTGCACCGGCACACCGTTGGTGCCGCGCACCGGGCGCTCGTGCCAGTCGGTGTTGATGTGCTCGAAGCGAATGCCCGGGGTGATGGTCCAGTTGCCGACATCGATCTTGTCATCGATGTAATAGGCGCTGGCTTCGGTACCGCCGGTTCGATCCTGGAACACATGGCCGTCGGAGGTCGGGGTGACGGTCGGCACGTTGTTGATCAGCGCCAGGCGGGTCGACTGCTCGTGCATCGCTTCTTTCAGGTAACGGTAACCAACGCTGACTTCCTGAGTGGTGGGGCCGGCGAAGAAGATCCGTGAAACCCGTGGCTCGATGGCGAAGGTGTGGTAGCTGCGCGGGTACGACGACAGGGTCTTCTGGTCGCGGGCAGCGATGCTGCTGCCACGGAAGCTGTCGGTGTAGTAGGTCTGCACTTCGAACTGGGTGACGTCGTCGATCTGGCGCAGGTACTTGAAGGATACGTCCTTGCGTCGGCCGCTGAACGTGTCGTAATCGCGGTCGGACTGGTACGGGTCGTCGTCGAACTGGGCCTGGGTCAGGCCGCCGGGCATGTCGGCCTTGGCGTCGTAGTAATGGAAGTTGAGCCAGAACTCGTCGCTGTCGGTGACTGCCCAATGGGTCTTGAGCAACACGTCATCGATGTCGTTGTCGTTGTTGCTGCTGCGGTAGCCGTTGCCATTGACCCCGGAGTACAGCAGCGCCGCGCCCAGGCCGTTATCGGCAGTGCCGCCGAGAAACGCCGACTCGATGTGCTTCCAGCCGCCATGGCGGGAGGTTTCCATCGTGGTCGACAGCTCACCGGTGGCCTTTTCCGGGATCGCCCGGGTGACGAAGTTGATCACCCCGCCGACGTTCTGCGGGCCATAGCGCACGGAGCCGGCACCACGCACCACGTCGATGCTGTCGAGGTTGCCGGAAGAGATCGGCGCCATCGACAGTTGTGGCTGGCCGTAGGGCGCAAACGCCGCCGGGATGCCGTCGATCAACACCGTGGAGCGTGGCGACAGCCGCGAGGTCAGACCGCGCACGCCGACGTTCAAGGCGATATCACTGCCGCCAGTGCCATTGGAGTCCTGCACCTGGACGCCCGGCACGCCGCGCAGTACATCGCGCACGTTCAGCGCGCCCTGCTCGATCATCGCTTCGCGGCGCACCACGGTACGGGCGCCGGGATGGTTGTGGACCACGGTTTCTTCGGCGCTGCCAAGCCAGTCACCGACCACCTTGACGTCGGTGGGCGCCAGTTCCAGGCTGCCGGTGGTCAAGGTCCCGGCAGTCTGCAGCGGGTGCAGGACGACGGTGCCCTGGGAGATTTCATAGGTCAGGCCGCTGCCCTCAAGCAAGGCTTGCAGCGCTTCTTCCGGCTGCAGGCTGCCGGACACTGCCGGGGCCTGTTTACCGGCCACCAGTTCGGGGCTGAAGAACAGCTGCAGCGAAGTCTGCTGGCCCAACTGGCTCAAGGCCGAAGCCAGGGGTTGAGCCTGGATCTGGATGCTGGCCGGTGCCGGTGCCGGTGCAGCATAGCTGCTGGCAACACCGCCACTGACAGCCAGGGCCAGGGCCAGAGGCAACCAGCGGCTAGAACGCGGGGAAAACTTGTTGTTGTTCACGTCGTCGAGAGGTCCTGAGGGTCCACATAGATGTCAATGCCGTGCAAATGGAAATGCTTGGCAGTTGCAGTTGGGCAGGAAGACGAACAACTGGAAAAAAACCTGAATTTATTTTGCGATTATTTCGCTGGAGCCATCGGCATGGGTCTTGATCGCCACTGGCAGGATGCTCGGCAGCGCCCGCAGCAAGGCGTCGGTATCGTCGGCATTGAAGGTGCTGCTCAGGCGTAGCGCGGCAACACTGCCTGGGGCGACACGCAGGGGCTGCTCACGGTAGCGCGAGACGTCCTTGACCACCTCGCTGAGCGGCGCATCGTTGAACACCAGCTTGCCCTTGCGCCACGCGGTCACTGCTGCGGCATCTACCGCGTAGGGCGCCGCCACCTGGCCTTGGGCATCGATATGCGAACCGAGCCCGGCGGTCAGCAGAGCCCTGGAGGCATCGCGGCCTTCGACCCGCACCGAGCCGTTTTCGACCGCCACACGGGTTTGCTCCGGGTCCTGGCGAACATCGAAGCGAGTACCAGTGACCGTCACCGTGCCATGCCCGGTGCTGACCATGAAAGGCCGCGCGCTGTCGTGGGCGACGCTGAACATCACCTCGCCCTCACGCAATTCGATACGCCGCTGACCGGCGCTGAACTGTACGACCAGTTGCGTTCGACCGTTGACTTCAAGCTGTGAGCCATCCGGCAAGTCGAGCTGACGACGTTCGCCCAGGGCCGTCTGCACCTGGTCCTGATAATTGAGCTGGTGCTGCTGCCAGCCAAACCAGCCCAAACCCAGCGCCAGGCTCGCAACACCGGCCGCCAATGCCTGACTGATGAAGCGCCGACGCGGCAACTGGCTGACCGGATCGGCCTGGCACAGGGCCTCAAGACGCGCATGCGGCACGTGCCCGGCAGCGTCCCAGAGCGTGCCGAGCAGATCGAATTCGTATTGGTGCTGTCGGTGTTCGGCCAGCCAGCGCTGCAGCTCACCCTGTTGCGCCAGCGCCAGGGCGCCATCACGGCTGCGGGCAAACCATTGGGCCGCCTGCTCGCGCACGGTTTCGCTGCCGCAACGGCACGCGTCCTGATTCATGAAAACATTCGCCTGACTCATCTCGTCGACACATCCAGGTGCTCACGCAGATGCCGGAGCGTGCGAATCATATACTTTTCGACCATGTTCTTGGTCAAGCCCATGCGCTCGGCGATCTCCGCCTGGGTCAGGCCTTCGAGCTTCTGCCAGATGAACACCCGCCGACAGTTGAGCGGCAGCTCGGCCAGGGCACGTTCGACGCTGTCGGCCAGCTCCACGGCATTCATATAGGCCTCCGGATCGCCGCAGGCATCACTGCCGAGCTCGAAAGCGTCCTGCTCCAGGGCCTGGCGACGGTCTTCGCGACGGTAGCCGTCCACCGCAATGTTGCGCGCAGTCTGGTGCAAATAAGCCCGCGGTTGCTCGACCCCGGCCTGGTCGCTTTCCAGTACCCGCACAAATGCATCATGCGCCAGGTCCTCGGCCTGCTGACGACTGCGCAGTTTGCGCGTCCAGGTACCGATCAGCTCGTGGTAGTGGTCGAGAAAGCCTTTGTGTCGCGACACGATGCACAGGTCTTCACAGGCGAGTAGGAATGGCGCGAATAGTAATATTTCTTATTAAGGCCGGCAATCGAAGATCGCTGCTACCGACGAAGCGCCCGGCGGGAAAAAAATCGACGAAAAAGTGTGTCGACGACCGACTGTCAGGGCGAAAAAAAATATGAACAGCCGCCGATTAATCGCGCGCTGTGCTTGAGCGTCGTTGCGCCCGCAAATGACCGATATTTACCGCACTTTCGCCACCAACTTCGACTATTGCATCCATTTGCGTGTTCTACGAGAGATCCCGGCGTATACCGGTATTTTTAACGCTTTTGTCATCAAATTGAACATCTACTGTTTACCTGGGTCGGTAGCAAAGTGGCTGGCCGCCCCGGGGCGACGGACGTGTGCAAAAACGCGACATTTTTTGTTGATCTCAAGCCCCTCAGGTCCTAAAGTTCGCGCCGAACGTCCATGCTGGAAACGATCCATCCGGCTCAAGTACTGACGACGAGACAGCAAGGTCACCCGTAGCTCGCTTTATCACGCACGGATGACCTTTTTGCTTTCGGCGACATGCCTTGGGAAGTAGGCGAACCAAAGTGGGGATACGGAGGACGTTCAGTTGCAGCCACTTATTTTTTCAGTTTGCCCATGGAGTCCCTAAGCATGTCGATTCAGGTCGAAGACTACTTCGCGCGCGATACCTTCCAGAAAATGAAGGCGTTCGCCGACAAGCAAGAAACCCCGTTCGTGCTCATCGACACGCAGATGATCAGCCAGGCCTATGACGACCTGCGCGCCGGTTTCGAGTTCGCCAAGGTCTACTACGCGGTCAAGGCCAACCCGGCCGTGGAGATCATCGACCTGCTCAAGGAAAAGGGTTCGAGCTTCGACATCGCCTCGATCTATGAGCTGGACAAGGTGATGAGCCGCGGCGTCAGCGCCGATCGCATCAGCTACGGCAACACCATCAAGAAATCCAAGGACATACGCTACTTCTACGAGAAGGGCGTGCGCCTGTACGCCACCGACTCCGAAGCCGACCTGCGCAACATCGCCAAGGCTGCCCCGGGCTCGAAAGTCTACGTGCGTATCCTCACCGAAGGCTCGACCACCGCCGACTGGCCGCTGTCGCGCAAGTTCGGCTGCCAGACCGACATGGCCATGGACCTGTTGATCCTCGCCCGTGACCTGGGCCTGGTGCCATACGGCGTGTCGTTCCACGTCGGCTCGCAGCAGCGCGACATCAGCGTCTGGGACGCAGCGATCGCCAAAGTGAAAGTGATCTTCGAGCGCCTGAAAGAAGAAGACGGCATCGAACTCAAGCTGATCAACATGGGTGGCGGCTTCCCGGCCAACTACATCACCCGTACCAACAGCCTGGAAACCTACGCCGAAGAGATCATCCGCTTCCTCAAGGAAGACTTCGGCGACGACCTGCCGGAAATCATCCTCGAGCCAGGCCGTTCGCTGATCGCCAACGCCGGCATCCTGGTCAGTGAAGTGGTGCTGGTGGCGCGTAAATCGCGTACCGCTGTCGAGCGCTGGGTGTACACCGACGTGGGCAAGTTCTCCGGCCTGATCGAAACCATGGACGAGTCCATCAAGTTCCCGATCTGGACCGAGAAGAAAGGCGAGATGGAAGAAGTGGTGATCGCAGGCCCCACCTGCGACAGCGCCGACATCATGTACGAGCACTACAAGTACGGCCTGCCGCTGAACCTGGCGATCGGTGACCGCCTGTACTGGCTGTCGACCGGTGCCTACACCACCAGCTACAGCGCGGTGGAATTCAACGGCTTCCCGCCGCTGAAGGCTTACTACCTGTAAGTTCAACCGGGCTGCCTGGCAGCTCGGCGCGGGGCCAGCCTGCTGCTGATCAGCCAGCGGGCTGGCCCCGTTTTCGTTTCAGTGCCCCGCTTGCAATTGCAGCAGGCGCGCCTGGTAGGCCGGCGCCAGGGCGCGAATTTCGGCGTCCGCGGCTTGCTCCAGCGCAGGTCCCGCGACCTTCAGAAAATTCACGTTGCCGATGGCCAGCGCGCGCTGTAGCCAAACCAGGGCCTCGTGTACCTGGCCCTTGCCTGCCAATACCCCGGCATAACTGAACTGCCCGCGAAAATCCCCAGCCTCTGCCGAGCGCTGGTACCAATGCTGCGCGCTCGCTTCATCACGCGGGCAATGCCGCCCTTCTTCCAGATAACGCCCCAGCAGGTTCATCGACTTGGCATGCCCAAGCTCGGCGGCCTGACGATAAAGGCCCAAGGCTGCGGTGCTGTCCTGCTCCACACCACGACCGGTGGCCATTAAGTTGGCGAAGTTGTACATCCCCCAGTCGAGCCCGGCTCGTGACGCCTGAGCATACCGCGCGGCTGCCGCTGCAAGGTCCACTTCACCGCCCCAGCCATGCTCCAGGCACCGCCCGAGCATGTTGTGCGCCATGGCGCTGCCACGGTTGGCGGCAATCGCGAACCAGCGCCGGGCCAGGGCCGGGTCTTTCTCGATGCCACGCCCGTCGAGAAGGATCTGCCCGAGCAGCAACTGCGCCTCGACGATGTCCTGCCCTGCCGCGGCCAGCAAAGCCTGGGCAGCTTTTGCCGGGCTGTGTTCGAGCATCTGGGCGAACTGTTCGCTGTCCAGCTCCTGGCGGTTGCGCAAGGCGAAAGTCATGGCTCAAACCTCGACCCAGCGGCGCAGCAGGTTGTGGTAAGTACCGGTCAAGCGGATCAGCGCCGGGTGATCCGGTACATCGGCGCCCAATTGCTGGATGGCCTGGTCCATCTCGTACAGCAACGCACGCTGGCTGTCTTCGCGCACCAGGCTCTGGGTCCAGAAAAACACCGCATAACGCGCTCCACGGGTCACCGGGTTGACCTTGTGCAGGCTGGTCCCCGGGTATAACACCAGGTCGCCCGCCGCCAGCTTCACCTGCTGCACGCCATAGGTGTCCTGGATCACCAGCTCACCGCCGTCGTAGTCCTCGGGGTTGCTCAGGAACAGCGTCGAGGACAGGTCTGTACGCACCCGCTCGTGGCTGCCTCGGGGCTGGCGCAAGGCGTTGTCGATGTGAAAACCGAAGTTGCCGCCCTCTCGATAGCAATTGATCAGCGGCGGGAACACCTTGTGCGGCAAGGCCGCCGACATGAATTGCGGATGCTGCCACAAGCGTTCGATCAGCGCCGTGCCAATTTCCTTGGCCAGCGGGTGGCCTTCGGGCAACTGCAGGTTGTGCTTGGCCTTGGCCGACTGGTAACCCGCGGTGATCTTGCCGTCGGCCCATTCGGTTTGTTCCAGCGCCTCACGAATGCGCTGAACCTCCTCGGAGGAAAACAGGCCGGAAATAGGTAGCAGCATGGCACAGCACCTGAAGGTGAAAGGATGCCAATGGTATTGATTCCCATTGACTCTCTACAAGCCCGTTCGGCGGTTGGGGCACTATCAGGATCGAACACGGCCTGAGTGCGAACGTCCACTTCAGATTGGTGCGTGCAGCAAGCCCCGTTCATTTAGGTGAACTGGGCTTTTGTGTATCAAGGCATAATGCGCGTCGCATTCGCATTTGCGACACGACAAGGTGATTGATGTGGTGAAGAAATCCCTGTTTCAACTGCACTGGTTCTTCGGCATTACCGCAGGCCTGGTGCTGGCGCTGATGGGCATTACCGGTGCCATCTGGTCGTTCCAGGATGAGCTGCTGGAACTGTTCAACCCCGAGGTGCTTACCGTCGAGGTACGTCAGCAAGGCGTACTGCCGATGCCTGAACTGGTGCGCAGGATCGAGGCCGAGCAAGGCGACAAGGTCGCCATGCTCTGGGTCCAGCCGCGTAGCGACAGGGCCGCGCGGGTTTTCTTCACCCCTCCTCCCGGCGAGCGTCGGGGCGTGTTGCGCTATGCCGACCCGTACACCGGCAAGCTGCAGGGCGAGGTAGCCGGTCAGGGCTTTTTCGACCTGATGCTGCAGTTGCACCGCTTCCTGGCCATGGGTGATAGCGGCCGACAGATCACGGGCGCCTGTACCCTGATGCTGATTTTTTTCTGCCTCTCGGGCCTGTACCTGCGCTGGCCGCGCAAGGCACTGAACTGGCGGACCTGGCTGACCCTGGACTGGGCGAAAAAAGGCCGCGCCTTCAACTGGGACCTGCACGCCGTGGCCGGTACCTGGTGCTTGCTGTTCTATCTGCTGTTTGCCCTCACCGGCCTGTTCTGGAGCTACGAGTGGTACCGCGAAGGCCTGAACACGCTGCTCGCCGACAGCCCGGCTGCTGGCCAGCAACACACGCGCGGCGAAGGCCGCGGCGGGCGCCCAGGTGGTGCCCCGGGCAAGGACGCCAAGCCGCTGGTGGTCGACTACGACGCCGTCTGGGCCAGCCTGCAGGCCGCTGCCGGTCCCGACATGACCAGCTACAACCTGCGCCTGCCGCCAGCCGGTGAGCAACCGGCAACGATCTTCTACCTGCTTGAAGGCGCCGAACACGAACGCGCGCTCAACACCCTGAGCATCGACCCGGCCAGCGGCCAGGTGAAGACCAACGAGCGCTACGCCGACAAGTCGTTCAAGGCGCAGCTGTTGGCCAGCGTCTATGCCCTGCACGTGGGCAGCTACTTTGGCCTGACCGGGCGGATTCTGGTGACCATCGCCAGCTTGAGCATGCCGCTGTTCTTTGTCACCGGCTGGCTGTTGTACCTGGACCGCCGGCGTAAAAAGCGCCAGGTTCGCGCTGCACGGGGCAATCTCGCGCCTGCGAACGGGCAAGATGGCGGCTGGCTGGTGGGCTTTGCCAGCCAGAGCGGCTTTGCCGAGCAACTGGCCTGGCAAAGCGCCGGGCAACTGCAGGCTGCCGGCGTCGCGGTACAGGTCCGGCCCCTGGCCGAGCTGACCGAGCAGGACTTGAACCAGGCCCGGCAAGCGCTGTTCGTGGTCAGCACCTTCGGTGACGGCGAAGCTCCCGACAGCGCCCGCGGCTTTGAACGTAAAGTGCTTGGACAGCCCTGGGCCCTGGGTAATCTGAACTATGCCCTGCTCGCTCTGGGCGACCGCCAGTACCCGCATTTCTGCGGCTTTGCCCAGCGCCTGCAGGCCTGGCTGGGCGAGCGCGGCGCCACTAGCGCCTTCACCCCGGTAGAAGTCGACAGCGCTGACCCGGCGGCCTTGCAGCACTGGCAGCAAGAGCTTGCGAAAATCACCGCAAGCACGCCGCCTGCTGCCTGGCAAGCACCCGAGTTCGGCAACTGGACCCTTGTCAGTCGCGAATTGATGAACCCGGGCAGCCAGGGCTCGGCGGTCTATCTGCTCAGCCTCACGCCTGAGCACCCCGCGCAGTGGGAAGCTGGAGACCTGGTGGAGATCCTCCCACGCAACACCCCCCAGAGCCTTGAGCTGTTCCTCAAGGGCCTGGGGCTTGATGGCGAAACTTGCGTGCAGGTCGAAGGCCTGCAGGAGAGCCTGCTGCAGGCCCTGGCCAGCCGCCAGTTGCCGAAAAGCCGCGAGCACCTGGTCGGCCTGCACGCCCAGGCCCTGGTCGATGCGCTGATCCCGTTGGCTGCTCGGGAATACTCGATTGCTTCGATCGCCAGTGACGGCGTGCTCGAGCTGATCGTACGCCAGGAACGCCACCCTGACGGCAGCCTGGGCCTGGGTTCAGGCTGGCTGACCGAGCACCTGGCTGTGGATAACAGCGTCAGCCTGCGCCTGCGCCGCAACAGCGGTTTCCACCTGCCGGCACCGGCAACGCCAATGATCCTGATCGGCAACGGTACCGGGCTGGCCGGGCTGCGCAGCCTGCTCAAGGGCCGCATCGTGGCCGGTGAGCAGCGCAACTGGCTGCTGTTCGGCGAACGCAACCAGGCGTATGACTTTCTCTGCGGGGATGAGCTGCAGGGCTGGCAGCGCAGCGCTGATCTGGCGCGGCTGGACCTGGCCTTTTCTCGCGACCAGAGCCACAAGGTCTATGTGCAGGACCGCTTGCGCGAGCAGGCGCCAGAGCTGCGGCGCTGGCTGGATCAGGGCGCGTCGATCTACATCTGCGGCAGTTTGCAGGGCATGGCCAGTGGCGTCGATGAGGTGCTGAACGAGGTGCTGGGGGCTGCCGAGGTTGAACGGCTGATCGAGCTGGGGCGCTATCGGCGGGATGTGTACTAAGCCTTGAGGGCCTCATCGCGGGTCAAGCCCGCTCCTACAGGTCTGGTGTGGGAGCTGGCTTGCCAGCGATGGCGGTCAGTGCAGATCGAAGGTATCGGCATCCAGATTGGCCGGAAACCGCGTGCGGTAGGCCGCAAGGTCCGCCGCGCTGAGCACGACGGTAAACACCCCGTCCGCCTCCCCGGCACTCAGCAGGCTCTCTCCCTGGAAGTCCAGTACCTGGCTGTCGCCGGTGTAGGCAAAACCCTTGCCGTCGGTACCCACGCGGTTCACCGCCGCCACATAGCAGAGGTTCTCGATGCCCCGCGCCGGCAACAGGCGGTTCCAGTGCTGGCGACGGGCTGCTGGCCAGTTGGCGGTGTACAGCAGCAGGTCGGTGTCCTGGGCATCGCGGCTCCACACCGGGAACCGCAGGTCGTAGCAGATCAACGGCCGGACCCGCCAGCCCTTGAGTTCGAACTGCACCTGGCGTTCGCCTGGGGTGTAGTGCTTGTGCTCACCGGCCATGCGGAACAGGTGGCGCTTGTCGTAGAACAGGATCTCGCCATCGGGCCGCGCCCACAGCAGGCGGTTGCGGTGGCTACCGTCGGCGGCCTGGATGATCACGCTGCCGGTGACCACGGCATCGAGCTTCTTGGCCTGGCTCTTGAGCCATTTGTAGGTCGGCCCGTTCTCGGGCTCGGCCAGGCTTTCGGAGTCCATGGAAAAGCCGGTGGTGAACATCTCCGGGAGGATGATCAGGTCGGCGCCACGGGCCTGATCCAGCAGGGTTTCGAAATGTTCGTAGTTGGCCAGGCGGTCCTGCCAGGCCAGGCTGGTCTGCACCAACGCGATGTTCAGGTTCGGCAGGCTACTCAGATCGCGCATAGTTTTTCCGCTGCCTGACGCAGCGTCTCCTCGCGTTTGGCAAAGCACAGGCGCACCAGGCGCTGCTCGGGGATAGGGTGCTGGTAGAACACCGACACCGGAATGGTCGCCACGCCATGTTCACGGGTCAGCCACAGCGACATGTCGACGTCGTTCAGGTCCGGGCGAATCTGCGAATAATCCACCAGCTGGAAGTAAGTGCCAGCGCTGCGTCTGAAGTGCAAGCGCGAGCTGCCCAACAAGTCGCAGAACAGGTCGCGCTTGGCCTGGTAGAAGGCCGGCAGTTCTTCGACATGCTCGGGGTGCGCCGCCATGAAATCGGCCAGCGCCCATTGCAGCGGGGTCACGCCGCAGAAGTTGACGTACTGGTGGACCTTGCGCAGTTCGGCGCTCAGGGCTGGCGGCGCCACCACATAGCCGGTTTTCCAGCCAGTGACGTGATAAGTCTTGCCGAACGAGCTGACCACGAAAGCGCGCGGGTACAGCGCCTCATGGGCCAACACACTGGCGTGCTGCACGCCGTCGAACACCAGGTGCTCGTAGACTTCGTCGCTGATCAGGTAGATATCGCGCTCGGCGATCAGCAGCGCCAGCTTGTCCAGGTCATCGCGGCTGATCAACGCGCCGCTGGGGTTGTGCGGCGAGTTGAGGATGATCATCCGCGTGCGCGGGCTGAGCGCGTCGGTGAGTTTCTGCCAGTCGATGGCAAACTCGCCATCAGTGAGTTGCACATGCACGCAACGGCCACCGGCCAGCTCTACCGAGGGCTCATAGCTGTCGTAACTGGGGTCGAAGACGATGACCTCATCGCCTGTGCGAATCACCGCCTGAATGGCACAGAAGATCGCTTCGGTGGCACCGGGAGTGATGGTGACTTCATGCTCGGCATCGACGCTGACGCCATAGCTGCGGGCGATCTTGTTCGCCACCTGCTGGCGCAATGCCGGCAAGCCGGTCATGGGGCTGTACTGGTTGTGTCCGGCACTGACATGCCGGCCGACCGCATCGAGCAGTGCTTGCGGGCCGTTGAAATCGGGAAAACCCTGGGACAGGTTCAAGGCGCCGGTTTGCGCGGCGAGCTGGGACATGGTGGTAAAGATGGTCGTGCCGACGTTCGGCAACTTGCTACTGATCATGGAGCCCTCTTTCCTGCAGCACTATCCGGCTCGAGGCGGCGCGGTCTGGAACCGAGCATAGCGGATTGATCGGTCAGGAAAAAGGATGTAACAGTCGCAGGCCAATCGCGGGTCAAGCCCGCTCCCACAGAGTGGACTGCCCCCCTAAAGTTGGACAGTATTAACCAGCAGCCTGAGCCCTGTAGTCGACAGGGCTCAGGCCATTGAGC
>NZ_JANAVH010000004.1:0-430326 GCF_024213215.1 Pseudomonas sp. SBB6
GAACTCAGCAGTGAAACGATGCATCGCCGATGGTAGTGTGGGGTTTCCCCATGTGAGAGTAGGTCATCGTCAAGATTCAATTCCAGAACCCCTGTCTGCACTGCAGACAGGGGTTTTGTCTTTCTGGCGGTTGCAGATTGCTCTTTCTGTGTTGGTGGTTGTGGTAGTGCTGGTGGGAGCGGGCTTGCCCCGCGATGAGGCCGGTACAGCCAGCACACCAGGTGAAGCCTGAATTGTGACCGCTGTGCGCCCGATCGCGGGGCAAGCCCGCTCCCACAGATCCCAAGGCGTCACCAGCACTTATCCAGCTCTACGCACCTTCCCACTACGCCGCGCCTGCAATTTGCGCCACCCGATATACACCCCGGTCAACGACAGCACCGCAATCATCACGCCCAGCACTGCAATCAACACCTGGCCGGTCATACCGATGATGCGTCCGCCATGGATGGGTAGCTGCAGGCGGTAAAAGCGTTCCCCCAGGGTGCCTTGCCCGGCAATCTCCTTGCCCAGCAGATGCCCGTCAGTCCCGTGAAAGAACAACCAGGACTTACCTTGGGCATCGGTATCGTGCTGACCAAACCCCGCGCCATAGAAGTTGTACTCGAAGCTGTAGTACAGCTCACCGATCGGCGCCTTCAGCCCCAGCCGCTGACCCTCCTGTTGTGCCAGCTGGTAGGCCTGTTGATAGCTCAGCTGGGTAACCCCCAGTTGTGCCTTGGGCAGGGTGCCACGGGCTTCATAGACGCTTGGCTCGACAGGTGAGAACAACGACACCGCCGGTTTGAACACCTGGGCCGGCAGGTTCATCGCCACGCTGCTGAGCGCAACCGGCAGCAGCAGTAACCACAACCACAAACCGCCTGCCCTGTGGATATCCATGTTCAGCCGATAGGCATGACCGCCCTTGATCTTCCAGGCTTTCGACCACTTGCCCCAGAACGGCCGCCCACGAGGCAAGGTCAGCAGCACGGCGATAAAGCAGTCGATCACCCACATGATCGCCACCACACCCATCAGCAGGATCCCCCAGTTACCGGGCAGGGTCAGGCTGTAGTGCAACTCGAGCATGAACGGCATGAAGTTCTCCCGGGAGAAACAGCATTCACCCCAATAGCGCTGGCCCAGGGTCAGGCCGCTGACCGGGTCGAGATAGAACACGGTGTTCTTCTCGGCATAGGGCTCGCCGCTGGCAGGATCGTTGCGTGGCACCATCGCCAGCAGTGCTGCATGCCCAGGCTCGTTCGGATACTCCATGTACCAGACCTGCAGCCGCGGGTGCTCGGCCTGCAACTTATCCACAAGCACCCCCGGTTGCTGCCGTTCACCCACGGCGGGGGCTTCGTAGAAGGAAGGGTTGAGCCATTCGTCCAGTTCGTGATGAAAGGCCAGGACGCTGCCGGTGAGGCCGGCCAGGGCTAGAAACAGTGCGGTGATCAGGCCGAGGTAGCGGTGTAGCAGTACGTAGAGCTGACGCATGAGTAAAGGTCCGGGGTAAGTCGCCAGATGCAACAAAGCCAGCGCCCGGAATCAGGTGCTGGCTTTGGCGTTCATACAGGTGAGGTCAGAACTGGTAGCTGACCGTGGCACTGACGTTGCGCTCTTCGCCCATGTAGCAGTAACTCAGGCTGGCACAGGAGGCGATGTAGCTTTCGTTGGTGAGGTTGTTGGCGTTGAGCCGCACATCCAGCCCCTTGAGCCCGACCTTGCCCAGGTCATAACCAACCGAAGCATCGAACAGGGTGTAGGAGGGCACCTTCATGGTGTTCTCGGCATCCACCCAGCTGTAGCCGACATAGCGCACACCACCGCCCAGGCGCAGGCCGTCGAGGGCGCCCTGGCGGACGTTGTAGTCAGCCCACAGCGAGGCCATGTGCCGCGGTGCCTGGGTCGGCGAGTTGCCCTTGTTGTCGAGGTCGCTGGCAAGCAACGTGCTCGGCATCGACTTGGAGTACTCGATATCGGTGAAGGTGTAGCTGCCGAGGACTTTCAGGTTGTCGGTGACCTGCATGTGCGCTTCCAGCTCCAGGCCCTGAGAACGGACCTGGCCGACAGGACGGTAGAACTCTTCCTGCGGCAGCTTGGAGGCAAGGTTCTCCTGCTCGATGCGGAACACCGAGGCGGTGAACAGGTTGTCGGTGCCCGGCGGCTGGTACTTGATACCGGCCTCCCACTGGGTACCCTCGGTCGGCGCCAGCGGGTTGCCCGACTGGTCGGCGTAGGAGTTGGGGTTGAACGACTCGGAGTAGCTGATGTACGGCGCAATGCCGTTCTCGAACAGGTACAGCACGCCGGCGCGACCGGTCAGCTTGGTACGCTCGTCACTGATCTTGGTCCCCAGCGGACGGCTGGCTTCGGCGATGCGGTTCTCATCCGACGTCTTCACCCAGTCCTGACGCAGGCCCAGGGAGAAACGCCACTGGTCGAGCTCGATCAGGTCCTGCAGGTATACGCCGGTCTGCTGCAGGCGACGCAGGTAGCTGGTGGGGTCGAAGTAGGTGATTTGCGAGTTGCCATACTGCGGATCGAAGGCATTGATGGGGGCTAGGGCGCCACTGCGCCAGTCGACCACGGTCTTGCGTCGCTGGTAGTCCAAGCCCAGCAGTGTGGTGTGCTTGGCGCTGCCGGTGAAGTATTCGGCCTGGAGCATGTTGTCGATGATGTACGAATGCAGTTTTTCATCGCCGCCGGTGTAGTAGCGGTTCAGCTCATTGCTGGTCGGCGTGGTCCAGCCCCAGGCATACACCTGGTCCATCTTCACCGTCGAATCCAGGTAGCGGAGGTTCTGCCGCGCGCTGAACACGTCGTTGAAGCGGTGCTCGAACTGGTAGCCGAACGACTGCTGGTCACGCTCGTAACGGTCGACGCCCGGCTCGCCTTCGAAGAAATGATCGGAGATGCGCCGGCCATTGCGCTGGTGCAGCGCACCATCGGCCGGCACGCCGCCGTGATAACCGCCGTCGGGGTCATGCTGCAGGTAGGCCTGCAGGGTCAGCGAAGTATCTTCGCTGAAGTTGATGCTGACGGTTGGCGCCAGGGCGAAGCGCTTTTCTTCGTTGTGGTCGAACTGGGTGTCGGACTGATCGACCAGGCCCACCAGGCGATAGGCGATGCGCTGGTCGTCATCCAGCGGGCCGCTGAAGTCGAAACCGACGCCACGCTGGCCCTGGGTGCCGACGGTGGCCTGGACTTGATGATAGGCCTCGTACAGTGGCTTCTTGCTGGTCAGGGCGACCAGGCCGCCGGGCGAGCTGCGGCCATAGAGCACCGAAGACGGCCCCTTGAGGATATCCACCCGCTCGAGGAAGTACGGATCGACCTGCATGGTGCTGTAGGTGCCGCTGTCACCCATGGACTTCAGACCGTCCAGGTAGATGTTATCCACAGAGCCGTCGTTGAAGCCGCGCATGGCCACGTAGTCGTAGCGGTGAGTCGCGCCATAGGGGTTGGTCAGCACGCCCGGGGTGTAGAGCATGGTCTGGGCCACGGTCTGCGAGCCCTGGTCGTCCATTTGCTGACGGGTAACCACCGACACCGACTGCGAGGTTTCCAGAATCGGCGCACTGGTCTTGGTCGCGACCTGGCTGTGGGTGGCGTTGTAGCCTTCCATGCTGCCCAGCGCGTTACCCAGGGCGAACTCGCGCACTTCTGTACTTGGCAACGACAGCGCTGCGTCCTGTGGCTGAGCCCGCAGCACAAAGCTGCCGCCATCCTGGCTGACGGCCTCCAGGCCCGAACCGTTGAGCAATTGGCGCAGCGCCTGGTCGGTGGCGTAACTGCCTTGCAGGCCTGGCGACTGCAGGCCCTGGGTCATTTGCGGCGTGCTCGACAAGGTGATCTGGGCCTGGCGGGCGAACTGGTTGAGCACGTCATCCAGGGAACCGGCGGGGATGTTGTACTGCTGGCTGACACTGCCCGCTTGCGCGGCAAGCGCCACAGCCGGTACAGCAGTAATGCCCAGGGCGGTGCTGAGCAGCGCGGCGCGGATGGCCTTACCGAGGGTGCTGCTCGTGGCAGAATCTAAGACAGGTTGAAAATCATTCTTCTTGTTGAGCCGCAACAGGGGCGAAGCATTACGCATGGAGAGCATCCGTAGAGTCGGTAAGGGCAGAAGGAGTCGCTTACTGTCCTAGCCGGACTCGTTGGTAAAACCCGCCAAAAAAACTTGTTCAGGCCAGTCGCTCGAGGCGCACCCACCAGCGAGTGCGATGGCTGACCTTCACTGGCAGCGTCTGCGGCAGCAGCTGCAGCAGTTTGTCGGTGTCCTCAAGGCGGAACACACCGGACAGGCGCAAGTCGGCAATGTCATCGGCGCAGCTCAGATAACCGTGGCGATAGCGCCCGACTTCGGCGAGGAAATCGCCCAGGCGCATGTCGCGGGTGACGATCAGCCCTTCGGCCCAGGCGCCGGTATCCATGTCCTGATTGTGCAGGAGGGTTGCGCCCCGGGCATCGAGGCGATAACTCTGGCCGGCGTGAACCCATTGCAGCGGGCCTGGCGAGTGGATGGCGACGCTGCCCTGGTTGACGCTGATGCGGGTGCAGTCGCTGTCCTGGCGCACCACGAAGCGGCCGTCGAAGCCTTGCAGCAAGGCTTCGCGGGTGCGTATCAGCAACGGACGACCCGGGCCGGTCGTATCCTTGGCGCAGGTCAGCATCAACTCGCCGCGCTTGAGGCGAATCAGGCGCTGATCGGCCTCGAAGGCGAGGTCGGCGGCGCTGTTGGTGTTCAGTTGCAGCAACGAGCCATCCGGCAGGCGCAAGCTGCGCCGCTGACCGGTGGCGCTGGTAAAATCTGCGGTCAGCGGGCTGACAACGTCCAGGTCCTTGCCCAGCCAGGCCGCCGAGCCGAGCACCAGCACGCCGCTGAGCAGCTTCAGGGCCTGACGCCGGTGCAGGCGCTGGCTGCTGTTCTCCAGGGTCTGCAAGGCCACACTGGCACCTGGTATGGCGCGCAGGTTGAGCTCCTGATGCAGGGATTGCACCCGTTGCCAGGCCAACTCATGGTCCTGATGGGCTGTACGCCACCGTTCGCATTGTTGCTGCAGATGAGCGTTGTGGCCGTTTTCACGCAGTTTGAGCATCCAGTGGATAGCCTGCTTGACCACCCGCGGGCCGGGGTTGAGAGTTGTCATGCCAGCTTACGCCTCGCTCTCGTAGCGCAGCAGGTAGCAGTGATACAGGGCATCGGCCACATAGCGCTCTACCGAGCGCAAGGACACGCCCATCTGCTCGGCAATGTCCTTGTGGCTCAAGCCTTCGCACTGCGCCAGCAAAAAGGCGCGGCGCACCTTGGGCTTGAGGCCGTCAAGCATCTGCGCGATGCGCTCGAGCAGCTCCAGCAGCAGTTCGCGGGTTTCCAGCGAAGGGACTTCGCCCTCGGGCAGGTGCGCCAAGGCTTCGAGGTAGGCGCGGTGCAGCTCTTCACGCCGCCAATGGTCGATCACCAGGCCGCGGGCGATGGTCCGCAGGAACGCCCGGGGGGCGTTCAGCTCCAGCTGTTCGCGCCGCTGCAGCAGGCGCACGAAAGTGTCCTGGGCCAGATCCGCGGCATCGGCGGCATTGCCCAGCTTGCTGCGCAGCCAAGTGTTCAGCCAGCCGTGGTGGTGGCTGTAAAGCGTGTGCACGGACTCTCGAGAGGGCATGAAGGTGCGCTGCTGAAGGGGTCATAAATGATAATTAGTCTCATTGTTGGCATCCTTGGACTATTTTGCAACTGTTGATCAGGGCAAGCTCGCTCTTGTAGGAGCGGGCTTGCCTCGCGATCAGGTTTAACTCAACAAATTCCTCACATTGTTCATCGCCTCATCGGCAAACCCCTGCAAAAACGCCTGAAAGCCTGGCAGCGCCTCGCTGCCGCCTTGCCACGGCTCGGCCTGAATGGTCCAGGTCGCTCGCGCCTGGCGCTCGCCCAGCGCCTCGACCTGCATCGCCGCCCACAGGTTGCCGATGTTCAGGCTGGTGTAGATCAGGCTCCAGGTCATGCTCATGGCCTGCTCGTCACGGGTATTGAGCTGTTCGATGACCACGTTGCCGTCCTTGAACAGCTTCTTGCGCACCGAACGCACACCGTTGCCGGTCATCTCGATGTGCGCCAGGGCCGGGATGAACACCGGGAAGCCGGCGAAATTGCCGACGATGTTCCAGACACTGGCGGCATCGCTGGCGATCTCGACACTGGCCACCACTCGGCAGCCAGCAGGGTTGTGGATCAGGGTGTCGGGTTGAAGGGCTTGCATGGGTGGATCTCCTGCGTGGGTTGAAGGCGGTCAGATGAAGGCAATGTCGTGCAGGTACTGGCAGCCGCGTTGCAGCAACTGCGGGGTTTTCTGCGGGTAGCGCGCGCCCATGCGCTCGACACCGGCGCGGGCATTGCCATGCTCGATTCGCGAGATGTCGCCGATGTCTTCCTCGAAGCCATCCAGGTAGAAACCCAGAACATCGAACAGCGCGTTGTCGCGATCGACTCGCTGCAACTGCCGTTGCCACTGCTCGATGCTGACCAGCTCGAATGGCGTGCCGCTGTCACGGAACACCGAGACGTAGTCGCTCCAGCTCAGTGGCTCGGGGTTGTGCAGGTTGAACACCGCCTGCTCGGGCTGGTAACGGCTGCTGTGGAAGGCGATGAAGCGGGCGAGAAAATCCACCGGCATCAGGTCGAAGTTGAGCTCCAGGGCCGGCACCTGACCGAGTTGCAACGAGCCTTTGAGCATCAGCATCAGCCGGTTGCGCTGGGGTTGGCAGATGCCGCTGCGGCTGTCGAAGGTGATGTTGCCGGGGCGAAACAGGTTGACCCACACCCCTTGGGCGCGGGCACGCTGGAGGATGCGCTCGCCCACCCATTTGCTCAGGTTGTAGCCATTACGCAGGTAGAGCGGCGGTGTTGTCGCCGGGTCCCGCTCCAGCACCTGGCCATTGGTGTCGATGGCGCTGCAGGCCGACAGGGTCGAGATGAAATTGAAGACTTTCTTGCGCCGGCCTTCGCACAAGCGCAGGCACTCGAACAGTGGCTCGACGTTGTCGGCAGCCAGGGTGCGGTAATCCAGCACATGGTTGACCTGCGCTGCGTTGTGCAGCAGCGCACCGTACTCGCTGTCCAGATAGTCGTAGTCGCTGTCGGTCAGGCCCAGTCGCGGCTGGCGCAGGTCGGCGGCGAAGACTTTCACCCGGCTCATGTCAAGGCCGTGCAAGCCGTTGTCCACCAGCGCTGCGGCGAAACGTTGCGGCGCTGACTGACTGGCGCTGGAGCGCACCAGGCAGGCTACTTCGCTGGCGCCCCATGCAAGCAGCGCTTCGATCAGGTGCACGCCAAGAAAACTGTTGGCACCAGTGACGACTACCTTGTGCACATCGCCCAATTGCGCCATTGGCAGCACATTCAGATGCAGTTCGCGACAGGCATCGCGTTCGGCTTGCGGATCGAGGCCGTGAGCCTGCGTATGCTCGCCGCTGACCAACGTTGCCAGGCGCTGCACGGTAGGCATCTCGATAAACTGATTGATCGCAATGGCGCAAGCGAACTGCTCGCGAACCGCCAGCAACAAACGCGATAGCAGGATCGAGTGGCCGCCGAGGCTAAAGAAGCTGGCGTCGGTGGAGATGTCCTCCTCGGGCAGTTCCAGCAGTTCGCTCCACACCTCAACCAGCTGCGTTTCAACAGGCGTAACCGGACCCAAGTGCTGGTCGCGCGGCGCCAGGGCCGGTGGCATTGCCAGCAGCGCCTGGCGATCGATCTTGCCGTTGGCGGTGTAGGGCATCTGTGCCAGTTGCTGATAGACGCCTGGGCGCATGTAGTCGGGCAGTCGTTGCTCGGCATGCCGGCACAGGGCAGCTTCGCCATTGTCGCCAGTGGCTTGTGCGCAGAACGCCAGGATCCGCCGCTGGCCATCGATGACCACCGCCACCTGGTGGAACAGCCCGCTGCTGCGCAGGCAGTGCTCGATCTCCTCTGGTTCGACGCGAAAGCCGCGGATCTTCACCTGGTTGTCGCGGCGGCCACAGAGCTCGATGCCGTCGGCTGTCCATTTGCCGATATCGCCGCTGCGGTACACGCGGATCGTGCTGCCATCGGCACGCGGCAGGTTGAGGAAGCGCTCATCGCTCAGGGTTGGATTGTTCAGATAGCCCAGGCCAACGCCCGGCCCTGCGATGTACAACTCACCGGGGCTGTCTTCGGCGACCGGTTGCAGCTCGTCGTCGAGGATCAACACCTGGGTGTTGGCGATCGGGCGGCCGAGGTTGCGGTTGTTGTCGTCAGCCTGGAATACCCGGGTCGTCGCCAGCACGGTGGTTTCGGTCGGGCCGTAGATGTTGTGCAGCTGGCACTGCCCGGCCAGGCGTGCGATCACCTCCGGCTCACAGACATCGCCGCCGGTAATCAGGTGGCTCAGCCCTAGCGGCTGGTCGCGTGGCAGGATGCTCAGCAGCGCCGGCGGCAGGAAGGCGTGGGTCACCTGCTGGTCGTGGAGCAGAGCCAGCAGACGCGCCGGGTCGCGGCGTTGATCTTCAGTGGGTACCACCAGCTCGCCGCCGCAAACCCAGGTGGCCAGGATATCCAGCAACGAGGCATCGAAGCCGATGGTCGAGAACTGCAGTGCGCGGCTGTGCTGATCCAGCTGCACATGGGCGCTGTACCAGGCCTGGAAGTGGCTGAGGTTGCGCTGGCTGAGCAGCACGCCCTTGGGCTGGCCGGTGGTGCCCGAGGTGTAGATCGCCACGCAGGGGGCGTCTGGCGCGGGTCGCTGGCGCAACAGTGATGGCAGCGGCTGCGCCAGCGGTGTGGGCAGCTGGCGCAGGTCCAGGGTCGGCAGTGACAGGTCATCCACTGGCAGCTGACCGTCATGTAGCAGCAAGCTGGCGCCGGCATTCTCCAGAATGTAGCGCAGGCGTTCGGCCGGTTGCGCCGGGTCCAGCGGCAAGTACACCGCTCCACAACCGAATACCGCGAGCACGCTGGCGTAGAGCGCGGCGCACTTGCCCAGGCAAACGCCGATCACGGGTGGTTCGGTGCTGGTCGAGGAAACACTCATACGTTGCTGGATGGCTGCCGCCTGGGCATGCAACTGTGCGTAGTTGATGCGCTGGCCGTTGAGGTTCAGTGCCGTTTTGTCGGCATGAAGGCGCAGGCTCTGCTCCAGGCGCTCGATCAGCGGGACGTCGGCCGCGGCGAGTAATGCGGGGTTATCGGTCTGGTTGAAACGGTGGAAACAGGCCAACTGCTCCAGCCAGTCGAGGCCCTGTTCCTGATCCTGTTGCCCGGGGCTGATGGCGGCAGCCTGCTGCAAGTATTCAGGGTTTCGCGAGAAGCGGCTGACGAGCAGCGCGAGCATGTCCCGCAGGCTGTCGATGGCGTGCAAGCGCAAGTGCTGACCGTTACCTGAACGTTCGGGCGCCAGACGCTGGCGCTCGATCAGGCGTTGCGCGGTGGCGCTGCCGGTCCAGCACAGCAGCTCGAGTGTGGGCAGGGCGTCAGGGTTTTGCACATAGACCCCCAGACGCAAGCTCAGCAGGGCGCAGTCGCCCAACGTCTGCCAGTCACAGGCTCGCAGCGCCAGGCTGCCGTCATCGATCAGCAACTGTGGCTGGCGCCAGGGGCGTGTCAGCAAGGCTTCGGCGCTGTCGGCCAGGTGCAGCGCGTGACCGTGCTCGTACAGTTCCCGATGCAGCAGCTGCAGCGCCGGGCTTGCGCCGATCAGAAGGATTTCCAGGCGTCTCATGGTTATCTCCTTGGCTTGGGCAGGTAGTGCGCCAGAGCGTCTTGCACACAGGGCGAGTCGAGCATGGAACTGGCGCGGAACAGGCGCAGGATGTTGCCTAGCAGCGGATGCTGGTGATCGATCGGGTAGGCCATGGACGTCACTTCCTGGCGCAGCGCCGCTCGCGCGGTCTCGTTGATCGGCAACTGGGCGATCAGGGCAAAGTCGAAGCGCTTCTGGATGTCGTTGGTCAGGTACTGCGCGAGAAACACCGGCAGGATTTCAGCGATGCAGTGCCGGTCCGCGTCGGGGGCGCTGTGCCAGTAGATGCGCACCAGCCGTGCCCAGAAGCTCGAATGGCGGCCTTCGTCGAGCAGGTGATCGGCCATCAAGCCCTGCACCGATGGCTTGACCGTGTCATCCCGGGCGAAGGCGGCGACATCGTCGGTCAGGGTGTTCTCGGCGATGCCCACGCAGATCAGCTCAAGGGCGTCGCGCAGGTGCGCCGGCGCCAGCGCCAGGGCTGCGGGGATCGCCCTGCTCAGCTCGATTTCCTCGGGCAGGGCCATCGGTTCAATCCCGGTCAGGGCGATGGTTTGTTGCATGAAGTCCATGGCCACCAGGGCGTGGTAGTCCTCATCCACCACCACGGTCATGGCGTCATAGCGACAGGCGAATGGAAAGCGAATGGCGAAGCGATCCTTGGCGATCCGCCGCGCCGTGCGGTCGACGATCTCGGTCTCGAAAATCACCACGTCGTTGATGAACTTGTACAGGCTCTGGGTCAGGGCGAAATCGCGCTGCTGCGGGCACTCGCGCATAAAGGTCTCACTGAGCACCAGCGGCTGGCGGCTGAGCGGATAAATCAGCCGCTGATCGTCCTCGACCAGGCGTCGCGGCCGGGTGCGGATGGTTGCGCGGCTCTCCCAGGCCTCGGCGCAGGAGTGGTAATCAAGGGCATTCATGCGCTGACCTCCGCGACGGGCTCGCGCATCGACAGGCGCAGGCGGTCCCACAGGGCAATGCGGCTGTCGACGGCGGCAATGGCAGCTTCCAATACCTGGCGCTCCTGCCCCGGGTCGCCTTTCACCAGCCGGGCCAGCAGGGCCTCGGCGGCCGGGCCGTGATCTTCGGCGTCGACTTCGATGTGCCGTTGCAGGTAGTAGCGCAACGTCGGCGCCTGTTCGCCGGTGATGCCCCAGTCATCGAGGATGCGCTGGAACATGCATGGAATCACACTCTCACGCCCATGCAGGAAGGCTGCAGCGACGCTATGGGCAGGCGCGCCCAGGGCGGTCTCCAGGGTGTGGCAGACGAACTGCCGGGCCGCCTCGCTGGCACCTGCGCGTTGCAGGGCGCTGGCATAGCCGACACCTTCTCGTTGCAGGTTGATGAAGCGTTCGATCGCCGAGGTGCTGGCGCCGACTTCACGCATGGCGTCCAGGTACAGCTCGAAATGGCTGTAGTGCCCCTGGCCCAGGCGATCGTCGGACTCCTCGCCGAGGACGATCTCGTTGATCAGACGCGCGGCGTTCGGATCAAGCGGCGGCAACCAGGGCAACTGGATGCAGGTCAGCTCCTGTTGCAGGCGTTTGGTCAGCGACATGAAATCCCAGACTGCAAATACATGGGTTTCCATGAACCGTTGCAATACCGGTAATGAATCTATTTCGGCAAAGATGGGGTGCGCGGCAAGTTCGGCTTTGCGGGCGATAAGGTGCGAAGTCAAAGTGCTCATGGCGTTTCCTTGTCAGTGGCTGACGTTCGGTTCATTCGCCTTCAGCGCCAGTGTCGAAGTTTTCGAGGGCCGAGCAGGGGCCTCGACTGAATCATTCGATAAAAGCGCGATGGCAGGCGTATCGATGCAATAAGCATCCTGTTCACAGGCTTACGGGTATTTTTTTACTCAGGCTGGCCCGTGCCGATAAAAAGTTAGAACAACTTTTAAGTGTTCGGCAATCATTTTGTTAATTATATTTTCAGTTGATATTTTCGGGTGTGAGACAAGTAATTAAAACTTTGGTTTAAAGTTTTATTTTTATGTAAGTGCTCCTTCCGGCAACGAAGTGTCAGAATAAAAACTGCGTGAGTGAATGCCTCACTCGGAGCACTAAATAATGTAAGTCGGACGGGGTTGACTCTTGGGGGCAGCTGATCGTTATCGGTCCTTGCCCGGCGCTAGGCTCCTTCTGCAGGTGTGCAATAGGCACGCGACCTGGCCCGCCTGACGGCGATCAGCGGTCGCTGCGCGGGTAAGAGTGTGCCGAAAATGCAGGGGCCGCCATGGCTGGCGGCAACAGGAGGAGAGAATTCAGGGGCCAGAGCCCCTTGCCGGAAGGCCGTGGGCCTGGGTTTACAGGCTTAGCAGGCCCAGATGGGTGTTGATGATCTGGAGCAGGCGCTGATTGAACATAAGGTCGTTGCCTTGCTCTTCAGGTAGTTCGATCAGCTCGATCTCGCGGCTGCTGAAATCATGCCAGCCCAGCATCCGCGATAGATAACCTGACGGATACAGCGCAGTGACGGGCACGTTGAGCGCTGCTGCCGATTCACCGGCCGTCGTCGCATGGGGGCTGTCGCATGTGGAGACAAACAGATGACGAGTTTGCCCTGGGTGCAGTTGCGCGGCGTGATTGGCCAGGGCAAAGGCTAGCTGGGCGCCCGGCCCCTGGCCGAACAGGGCATGGGGGTTGCGCAGGTAGACCTGCAAGCGTTCGACCAAAGATGCGACCAGGGCGCACGTGTTTTGCAGGGGCAGCGAGGTTGTCAGATCGCCGTAGGCCAGGACGTTGACGGTCACCAGCTCGATATGTTCGTTAAGCTCCGCTGCCCAGGCACGGTATTGGCTCAGATGGTCCTCGCTGCAGGCAAGGCAGATCAGACGAACCTGGGGCGGCTGGGCAGAGCCTGGTACGGTTCTGCGCTGAAGAGTAGGGGCGTGCACTGCCTTTCCTTTCGCTCAAGGTATGCCCCGAGCGCAATTGCGGCCATTGGCCGGGGTCGCCGGCAGTGGCCGTGGTTTCACTCTGTCGATTGTCGGTTCAGGTAGGCCTTCATCGTTTTCGCCCCGTTGTTCAGGTGGCGTTCGAGAATCCTGACGGCATCTTCAACCGACTTGTCATTAGCGGCGTCCACCAACCCGATGTGATCGTCCTGGGTCAACTTGCCCAGGCCCATCGAGGATAAGTGGAAACGCAGAAAGCGTTCTTCTTCATTGAGTTCGTTTTCAATCAGTCGCAAGAGTTTCTGATTGGTCGCCTTGCTATACAGGCTCATGTGGAACAAGCGGTTCAGGCGCCCGATTTCGGCATGCCGGGTTTCGTTTTCCAGTTGGGCGATATAGCTGCGCGCCAGGGCAATGTCGTCGGCATCGAGCAACGGAATCGACTGACGCAACGCTTCGGATTCCAGAATGACCCGCAAGGCATAGGTATCTACGGCATCTTCGCCGATCAGCGGCGCGACCACCGCACCTTTGTGCGCCACCACCTGCAGCAGCGATTGCGCCTCCAGTTGGCGCAGGGCTTCGCGCACGGGCATGCGGCTGACGCCAAACAAAGTGGCCAGTTCCTGTTGGCGCAACGCCAGACCGGGCTCCAGGCGACCATCAAGGATGGCACTGCGCAGCCGTTCTTCGATCACAGTACGAGCCAAGTGTGGCGGAACTTGCTCGCCACCCAGGATTTCGCTCAGGAGTTTGGTTTTTCCGCCCACGCTGTCTTTGCCTGAAGTCGAAGGGGGTCATTGGATCCAATAACCCTAGTTAGGAGAGATTTACTTGTCAAACCGCATCGATGAGGCCGCGCATCAACAATGCGAAACCACGCTCACCGGCGCCATGCTTGCTATCGTGAAGGAAGTTTTTGCTCAAGGGAAGCAGGGTTGTAGCCCGCGCCTGACAAGGGGTTGCTCATGATCAACAGGTTGATGGCAGGGTGATTGTATGGTGCCATTGTTTTTTTCGGGGTGAGGCCGCACCATCGGCGTTTTCTCACAAGTCTGCGCGGATTATTCGCATTGGCGATACGTTGGGCTGTTCAATTGACCCTGCGCCGGCTTGGCCTGGCCGTGGTGCTCGGCTGCCTGTTGCTGGGCGGCCTGCATGCGGACTGGGATTTTTCCCAGATCAGCCGCCGCGCTCAGTCGTTGTACGGGCCATTGGGGCCTGGTCAGGGCCGCATCGATGCCTGGCAGAACCTGTTGGCAACCCAGAAGCAAGGCAGCGAAGCTGAGCGCCTGAAGGTGGTCAACCAGTTCTTCAACCAGCAGTTGCGCTATGTCGAAGACATCGACCTGTGGCGTGAGGTGGACTACTGGGCAACGCCGGTGCAATCGTTGATCAAGGGCGCTGGTGACTGTGAAGACTACGCTATCGCCAAGTATTTCAGCCTGCGTCGGCTCGGGGTTCCTGCCGAAAAACTGCGCATTACCTACGTCAAGGCCCTGCGCCAGAACCGTGCGCACATGGTCCTGACCTATTATTCAAGCCCGGAGGCCATGCCGCTGGTGCTCGACAGCCTGATCGATGCGATCAAGCCCGCCAGCCAGCGGCCGGATCTGTTGCCGGTGTATTCGTTCAACGGTGAGGGCCTGTGGCTGACCGGGGCGGGTGGCAACAAGAAAGTCGGCGACACCAAACGGTTGTCGCGTTGGCAGGATCTATTGAAGAAGATGCAGGCCGAAGGCTTCCCCGCCGAGCCGGCTTACTGAAGGAGCACAGATGTCACTGTTCAAACAATTGCTGCTTGCCATCTGCCTGTTCCTGGTGGTCGCCTTCAGCGGCAGCTTCATGGTCAGCCTGGAGAGTTCGCGCAGCCAGTACGTCAACCAGTTGCGCTCTCACGCCCAGGATGCCGCCACGGCCCTGGCGTTGTCGCTGACACCGAATATCGATGACCCGGCAATGGTCGAGCTGATGGTCAGCTCGATCTTCGACAGTGGTTACTATTCGAGCATCAAGGTCATCGACATGGGCTCCAACGCCCTGCTGGTCGAACGCCATGCCGAGCCTGATGCCAATGGTGTGCCGGCCTGGTTCATCCGCCTGATCGGCCTGGAGGCGGCCGGTGGCGATGCCATCGTCAGCCGCGGCTGGCAACAGGCGGCACGGGTCGAGGTGGTCAGCCATCCGATGTTCGCCCTGGCCAAGCTCTGGCAGAGTGCACTGGGCAGCCTCGGCTGGCTGCTGCTGTGCGGCGCGTTGAGTGCGGTGCTTGGTGCATTGTTGCTGCGTCGCCAGCTCAAGCCGCTGGATTACATGGTGGCGCAGTCCCACGCCATTGCCCGGCGTGAGTTCCTCAGCCTGCCAGACCTGCCACGCACCCCGGAGTTGCGCCGGGTAGTGCAGGCCATGAACCAGATGGTCGAGAAGCTCAAGGCGCTGTTCCAGGAGCAGGCCGAACGCAGCGAGAAGCTGCGGGTCGAGTCGTACCAGGACAGCCTCACCGGCCTTGCCAACCGCCGCTATTTCGAAATGCAGCTCAACGCCCTGGTCAGCAACCTCGAAGAAGCGCGCCCGGGTTACCTGCTGTTGCTGCGGGTCAAGGACCTGGCCGGGCTCAACCAGCGTCTGGGTGGTCAGCGCACCGACCAGTTGTTGCAAGCAGTCGGCCAGCAGTTGCAACGCATCTGCGGCAACTACCCGGAAACCAACAACCTGATCACCCGCAGCCGCGGCGGCGAGTTCGCCGTGCTGGCGCCGGGGTTGGTGCATGAAGAGGCGACCCAGTTGGCCCAGGCCCTGGAAGTGACCTTGCAGAGCCTGGCCGACACCGGCGCCAGCGATGTGACCCCGGTCGCTTGCATCGGCATGGCCCCTTACAGTCCGGGCGATGACCCGCAGGCCTTGCTCAAGCTTGCCGACGAAGCCCTGGCCCGCGCCGAGAGCCAGCTGGAGCCGGGCTGGGTGTGCCTGGAGCAGGGCACCGCGCCGCAAGCCGGCGATACTCACCATGCCTGGCACACGCTGCTTGATGAGGCGTTGCAGCAGGGTCGCTTCCAGTTGTTCTTCCAGCCGGTGGTGGCCTGCGATGCGCCGGAGCGTGTGCTGCATTACAAAGTGATCTCGCGGGTGCTCGACGCCCAGGGCCAGGCCGTAGCCGCCGGGCGCTTCCTGCCGTGGCTGGAGCGTTTTGGCTGGTCGGCGCGGCTCGATGTGCTGATGCTCGAACAGGTGCTCAAGCATATGCACAACCACAATGAAGCGCTGGCCCTGAACGTGTCGGCGGCGACCCTGGCCGACCCCAAGGCGTTACAGCGAGTCTACGAGCTGCTTGGCCAGAACGCTGTGCTGGGCCCGCGCCTGACCCTTGAGATCGGCGAAGAACAACTGCCTGAACAAGCGGTGCTCGAACAGCTCACCCGCCGCCTGCGGGCCTTGGGCTTCAGCCTCAGCCTGCAGCGTTTTGGCGGACGTTTCAGCATGATCGGCAACCTGGCGCACCTGGGCCTGGCCTACCTGAAAATCGACGGCAGCTATATCCGCGCCATCGACCATGAACGGCACAAGCGCCTGTTCATCGAAGCGATCCAGCGCGCAGCGCACAGCATCGACTTGCCGCTGATTGCCGAGCGGGTCGAAACCGAGGGTGAGCTCAAGGTATTGCGTGAGATGGGCATTCAAGGGGTTCAGGGACGACTGATCGGCGAGCCGGCACCCTGGCGTTGAGGCAAGCGGCTGCAGGCCGGCAACGGGCCTGCAGCACTCAGATCAGGCCGCCGTTTTCTTCACTGTCATCGATCAGGTTGGTCAACCCGCCCAGCACCTGGCGAGCATTGGAGCGGCTGAGCAATTTGGCCTGCGCGCCGGGCGGCAGGTCGGTAATGCTGATCACGCCTTTGGTGGTCAGCACTTCGATCAAATCCTCGAGCACCCGGATCATGTCCAGGTCACTCTGCTTGAGTTGTTTGAGGCTGTTCTCGACCACATCGTCGGCGAACCACTCCTGGACCTCGGCATGGTCGGCCGGGAGGATTTCCGTGTATTCGGCGTAGGGTGCGGCCTCTACCCGGACCAGTTGGCCCTGTGCATCGCGTTGCACGTAGAACATGGGGTATCCCTCTGAATGTCAGTCCGTATCCGCAGTCAGCAGCATAGGCCAAGCTGGTCGGGCGTGTAGCCCGGCGAGCGAGTATGCGCTGTGAATACGGTGCAGGCAAAGTCCGAAGCTCCGCGCCAGCCCCGGGAGGGCTGGCGCAGGCCGTGGATCAGCTATTGGAGTGGTCGATCTTGATGGTCGGGTCGGCACCGGTAACCAGCGAGTTGATCGTGGTATTGGCCCAATTGACCCCTTCCAGCTTGATCGTCACATCGGCATTGGCCAGGCCGCCGGAGGCATTGAGCTTGCCTTCGGAGCTGACCTGCAGGGTCGACTCGCCGTTGACGGTGGTGATCTTCAGGTAGTTGTCGATGGTGCTGGCCTTCTCGCCCTGGAGCAGGTCGCTCAGGTCCAGACGGTCACCTTCGGCAGCCTTGAAGTCCTTGATTACGTCCTTGCCGGTGTCGCCAGCCTTCCACACGAAGGTGTCGGCCCCGCTACCGCCGGTCATGATGTCGTCGCCTTTGCCGCCGATCAGGATGTCGTTGCCTTCACCGCCCAGCAGGGTGTCGTTGCCGGTACCGCCAAGGAGGATGTCATTGCCCTTGCCGCCATCGAGGTAGTCGTTGCCACCCTGGCCGAAGAGAATGTCATTGCCGTCGCCACCGATGAGGATGTCGGCGCCATCGTTGCTGCGCGACACATCGAACTCGCTGACGTGCTCGGTGATGTACTGGTGCAGCACGCGGCCATCGACGTCACCCAGGTTGACCCCCAGCTTGCCGGCCACGTAGGCCTGCATGGCCTCGACACCGTTGCCGGCGATCGAGTCGAAGCTGACCAGGTCACCGAACAGGATGTCGTGACCATCACCACCGCTGACCGTATCGTTGCCCGGCTTGGTGGCCTCGGTGTGACCGAGGATCGCTTCGGCCAGTTGGCTTGGGTCGATGTTGGTCTGCGGTTTACCGTCGCTGTCGAACGGCTTGAGGTCATTGACATTGACGCCATTGTTCAAGCCGATGGCTTCGACACTGGACAGGCCGCTGAGGATCGCGAAGCTGTCCAGCGAGTTGTCCCAGGTGGCGTTGCTGGTCGAGCTGCCGGAACCCGAACGGCTGGACAGCTCATAAGTACCGTCACCCTGGGCACGGATGGTGCCGGAGGTCTGGGTGTACCAGTTGCCGTAGTACTTGTACTGGGCGTTCAGGTTACCGTCGACGTCGATGCTGACCCGGTTGTTGGCGTCGAGGCTGTAGCGATCCAGGGTATCGCCCGGCTTGTAGTTGATCGCCTTGAGGAAGTTGTCGAGGCTCCAGCTGGAGTACGCCAGCGTCGGGTTTACCTGCTCGTTGGCCTGGTGATAGGTCGGCTGGCCATCGGTGATGAAGAACGTCTGGTTGCTGCCGGTGCTGCCGGTTTCCTTGAGGTTCTGGAACCAGTTGGCGGTGGTCTTGAAGGCGTCCTCGTAGTTGGTACCCCCGTTGGAGTACATCGACTTCAGTGCGTCCTTGAGCGCCTGCAGCGAACCGGAGTCGGCCAGGTTGACCGAGATCGACTTGTTGACCTGGCTGGAGAAGTCCACCAGCAGGATGTTCACGGTACCCGACTGTGCACCCTTCACACTGTTGGCCAGGCTATCGAACACCGACTGCAGGGACTTCTGCGCAGCGTCCACACCGGCGGCTTTCATACTGCCGGAGGTATCGACGATGAACGCCAGGTTGTAGTCCTGCCCCGGTACCACGTGCAGGCCGTTGACGTCGGCGACGACAATGTCGTTGCTGGTGCCCAGGGTCTGGGTGTCGCTCTCAGCCGTGAGGTTGGTGGTGACGTAGGTATCCGGGTGAACGGTAACCTTGATGGTGCCCTGGCTGAAGTCGGTGCTGCCGTTGGCTTTCTCGGTGGCCGTCGAGGTGACGGTCACGTCGAACTGGCCCTGGTAGTAGGCCGGTGGCTTGATGCTCAGGCCGTTGAGGTTCCAGCCGGTGACATCGACTTCACCTTTGCCGACGGTGATGGTGTGGCCGGCGCCATCGCTCAGTACCGAGCCTGCCGGAATGCCGCCCAGCTTGACGCTGAGGGTTTCCGAACCGTCGGTGTCGGTGAGGTTGGTGGAGATACCGACCAGCTTGACGGTGCCGTTCTCGGCGCCTTCGTTGAGCTTGTAGCCCTGGTAGTAGCCTTCGCCGTTGCTGCCGTGCAGCTCGCCGACGGTGACGCCGGCGTTGGTCAGCTCGTTCACGCCCGGGTACATCGGGATATTGGCGTTGCTCAGGTCGACCGGGGTGCTGCCGTTGACCGACAGGTTGACGTCATAGCTGCCAGGGCCGCTCTGGTTGGCGTGGTAGATGTCCAGGGTGTAGTAGCCGCTGATGGTCGGCTTGAACGAGCCGTTGATCGCACCGCCTGCGCCCCAGGTGGCCTGGGCCACGTTCTTGCCGCCGATGGTGATCAGCAGGCTGTCATCGCCGACACCGCTGAAGCTGTAGGTCTTGCCCGCTTCCAGGTAGATCAGGCCGGAGGTCTTCGAGCCGGAACCGCCAACGACGCTGGCGTCGGACTGGGCGTTGGTCACCAGCGAGCTGCTGTTGGCCTTGCCCGAGTTGTCGAACACGGTCTTCAGCGCATCGCCGGTGATGCCGTTGCCATGGGTGCCCAGGTGGCTGAGGCTGTTCCAGGTTTCCTTGACCAGGCCGATCGAGTTGACGTTGTTGCTGCCAATGTTCAGGTCAGGCTTGTCGGCCACCGGGGTGATATCGACCTTGACGGTGGCCTCGTTGCCCAGGCCCTGGCCGTCAGTTGGCTTGAACTTGATCTGTGCGTAGTCGGCTTCTTTGTTGCCGACGCCGGTGCCGCCGTTGGCATCGATGCCCGACTCGTTGTGATCCGGTACGAATTTCAGCTTGCCAGCGTCGATGTCGGCCTTGCTGAAGACCTTGCCGGTGTCAGCGTCGGTCAGGGTTTTCCAGACGTTGCCATCCTTGTACTGCAGCACGCCATCGGCGGGCAGTTTGGTGATGGTCAGACCCAGGTTAGCCGCAGGGGTATCGGCATCGGTGATGCCGAAGTTGGCCCAGCTCAGCACCAGATCGGTATCTTCGGTACCGGTCACGGCACCGCCAGCGGCAACAGGTGCCTCGTTGCTGACGATGGTGGTGGTGACACTGCCAGCGCTGCCGCTGACCACCAGGTTCTCGAAGTTGCCGCCGGTGGCCGAGTCGATCTTCACGGTGAAGTTCTCGGCGCTTTCGGCAATGCCGTCGCGGATGATCGGCACGCTGAAGGTGCCAACGTTGCTGCCCGCCTTGATCACCACGGTGGCCACACCGGTGTAGTCCGCACCATTGGTGGCGGTACCGCTGTAGGTCAGCTTGATGACCACATCGGTTTGCGCCTTGCTGGTCAGGGTCAGGGTGTAGTTGGCCGAATCACCTTCAGCCACCGAGGTGGTGCCGCTGATGCTGACGGTGGTGGTGTCGATGGTGTCGGTCACCTGGGTGACGGCTGGCTGATTGCTGATTGCCAGGTCTTCGAAGTTGCCACCGGTGGCGCCGGTAATGGTCGCGTTGACGCTGCCGGCATCAATGTACACGTCGTCCGCTGGTGCAGGCACGCTGACCGTACCGGTGGTCTTGCCCGCGTCGATGATGATGCTGGCACCGTTGCTCAGGGTCACGGTGACCGGGGTCTGCGCCTTGTTGCTCAAGGTGGCGGTGTAGGTGATGTTGCCACCTTCAGCGACCGACGGCGTAGCGCTCAGGGTCAGGTTGGTGGTGTCGATGGTATCGGTGACGCTGGTCACGGCAGACGAACCGTCGATCTTCAGCTCTTCGAAGTCACCACCGGTGCTGCCAGTGATTTTCGCACTGACGTTACCGGCATCGATGTACACGTCATCGCCAGGCGCGGCGATGGTCACCTTGCCTTCGGTCTGGCCTGCGGCGATGGTGATGGTCTCACCGTTGCTCAGGGTGACCTTCATCTCGGTACCGGCCGGATTGCTCAGCTTGGCCACGTAAGTGATCGCGCCGCCTTCGGCCACGGTCGGGGTTGCGGTCAGGGTCAGGCTGGTGGAGTCCTTGGTGCCCGGGCCGTCGGTGACGCTGACGGTGGTGTTGCCGGTGCTGACCAGTTTCTCGTAGTTACCGCCGCTGGTGCCGGTGATGCTGTTGGTCAAGTCCGGGTTGGTGGTGTGCACGTTGTTCGGTGCAACGTAATCCACAGTGCCTGTGGTCTGGCCGACAACGATGGTGATTTGCTGACCGTTGGCCAGGTTGATCACCAGGTCGGAACCGGTCACCGGCGCGGAGACCTTGGCGGTGTAAGTCACTACGCCGCCTTCGACAACACTGTTGGTGCTGGCGGTCAGGGTAACCGTCGAAGTGTCGATGGTGTCCTTGACGTCGGTGATCGCTGGAGTGTTATCCACAGCCAGCTTCTCGAAATCGCCGCCGGTGGTGCCAGTGACGGTCACGCTCAGCTGGCCAGCATCGATGTAAACGTCGTCGCTTGGTGCATCGATGGTGATCTTGCCTTCGGTCTGGCCTTTGGCAATGGTGATCACTTCACCGTTGCTCAGGGTCACTTTCATCTCGGTGCCGGCCGGATTAGTCAGCGTCGCGGTGTAAGTGATCGAGCCGCCTTCATTGACGGTTGGAGTCGCGGTGAGCTTGAGGCCGGTGGTGTCATCGGTGCCTGGGCCGTCAGTGACGGTGGTCACTGGGTTGCCCGCGGTATCCAGCTTCTCGTAGTTGCCACCGGTGGTGCCGGTGATGCTGTTGGTCAGGTCCGGATTGGTGGTGTGCACGTTGTTCGGTGCAACGAAGTCCACGGTGCCCGAGCTGGAACCGACTGGAATGGTGATTTGTTGGCCGTTGGCCAGGGTGATCACCAGGTTCGAGCCGGTAACCGGAGCGGTGACCGACGCGGTGTAGGTGACTACGCCGCCTTCGGTGACGCTTGGGGTGGCGGTCAGGGTGACAGTCGAGGTGTCGATGGTGTCGGTGACGTCGGTGACCGCTGGAGTGTTATCCACAGCCAGTTTTTCGAAGTCGCCACCGGTGGTGCCAGCGATGGTCACGCTGACTTCGCCGGCGTCGATGTACACGTCATCGGACGGCGCAGGCAGGGTAATGCTGCCTTCGGTCTGACCCTTGGCGATGGTGATGACTTCACCGTTGCTTAGGGTCACCTTCATTTCGGTGCCGGCTGGGTTGGTCAGGGTCGCGGTGTAGACGATCTCGCCGCCTTCAGCGACCGAACCAGTGGCGGTCAATTTCAGACCGGTAGTGTCGTCGGTACCCGGGCCGTCGGTGACGGTGGTCACTGGGTTGCCCGCGGTATCCAGCTTCTCGTAGTTGCCGCCGGAAGTGCCGGTGATGCTGTTGGTCAGGTCCGGATTGGTGGTGTGCACGTTGTTGGGTGCAACGAAGTCCACGGTACCCGAGCTGGAGCCTACAGGGATGGTGATCTGCTGACCGTTGGCCAGGGTGATCACCAGGTTCGAGCCGGTAACCGGAGCAGTGACGGAAGCGGTGTAAGTCACCACACCACCCTCAGTGACGCTTGGAGTCGCGGTCAGGGTGACGGTCGAAGTGTCGATAGTGTCAGTCACTTCGGTGACGGCTGGAGTGTTATCCACAGCCAGCTTCTCGAAGTCACCACCAGTGGTGCCAGTCACAGTGACGCTGACTTCGCCGGCGTCGACGTACACATCGTCTTCCGGTGCCGGAACAGTGATGCTGCCTTCAGTCTGACCTTTGGCGATGGTGATCACTTCACCATTGCTCAGGGTGACCTTCATTTCGGTACCGGCCGGATTGGTCAGGGTGGCGGTGTAGATGATGTCGCCGCCCTCGGCCACGGAGCCGGTAGCGGTCAGTTTCAGACCGGTAGTGTCGTCGGTACCCGGGCCGTCGGTGACGGTGGTCACTGGGTTGCCCGCAGTGTCCAGCTTCTCGTAGTTGCCACCGGTGGTGCCGGTGATGCTGTTGGTCAGGTCCGGATTGGTGGTGTGCACGTTGTTCGGTGCAACGAAGTCCACGGTACCCGAGCTGGCGCCGACCGGAATGGTGATTTGTTGGCCGTTGGCCAGGGTGATCACCAGGTTCGAGCCGGTAACCGGAGCGGTGACCGACGCGGTGTAGGTGACTACGCCGCCTTCGGTGACGCTTGGGGTGGCGGTCAGGGTGACAGTCGAGGTGTCGATGGTGTCGGTGACGTCGGTGACCGCTGGAGTGTTATCCACAGCCAGTTTTTCGAAGTCGCCACCGGTGGTGCCAGCGATGGTCACGCTGACTTCGCCGGCGTCGATGTACACGTCATCGGACGGCGCAGGCAGGGTAATGCTGCCTTCGGTCTGACCCTTGGCGATGGTGATGACTTCACCGTTGCTCAGGGTCACCTTCATTTCGGTGCCGGCTGGATTGGTCAGGGTGGCGGTGTAGACGATCTCGCCGCCTTCAGCGACCGAACCAGTGGCGGTCAATTTCAGACCGGTAGTGTCGTCGGTGCCTGGACCGTCAGTGACGGTGGTCACCGGAGTACCAGCAGTTTCCAGCTTCTCGTAGTTGCCGCCCGAAGTACCGGTGATGCTGTTGGCCAGGTCCGGATTGGTGGTGTGCACGTTGTTCGGTGCAACGAAGTCCACGGTGCCCGAGCTGGAGCCGACCGGAATAGTGATCTGCTGACCGTTGGCCAGGGTGATCACCAGGTTCGAGCCGGTAACCGGAGCGGTGACGGAAGCGGTGTAAGTCACCACGCCGCCTTCGGTCACGCTTGGAGTCGCGGTCAGGGTGACGGTCGAAGTGTCGATGGTATCGGTCACTTCGGTGACAGCAGCTGCTGGATCGACTTCGACTTTCTCGAAATCGCCACCGGTGGTGCCGGAGATGGTCACGCTGACTTCACCGGCGTCGATGTACACGTCGTCCGATGGTGCCGGCAGGGTGATGCTGCCTTCGGTCTGACCTTTGGCGATGGTGATCACTTCACCATTGCTCAGGGTGACCTTCATTTCGGTGCCGGCTGGGTTGGTCAGGGTGGCGGTGTAGACGATCTCGCCGCCTTCAGCGACCGAACCAGTGGCGGTCAATTTCAGACCGGTAGTGTCGTCGGTACCCGGGCCGTCGGTGACGGTAGTCACTGGGTTGCCAGCGGTATCCAGCTTCTCGTAGTTGCCACCGGTGGTGCCGGTGATGCTGTTGGTCAGATCCGGGTTGGTGGTGTGCACGTTGTTTGGCGCAACGAAGTCCACGGTGCCCGAGCTGGAGCCGACTGGGATGGTGATTTGCTGACCGTTGGCCAGGTTGATCACCAACGCGGAACCAGTCACTGGCGCAGTAACCGATGCGGTGTAGGTGACTACGCCGCCTTCCGAAACGCTTGGGGTCGCAGTCAGGGTGACGGTCGAGGTGTCGATGGTGTCGGTGACTTCAGTCACGGCAGCCGCCGGGTCGACTTCGACTTTCTCGAAATCGCCACCGGTGGTGCCAGCGATGGTCACGCTGACTTCGCCCGCGTCGATGTACACGTCGTCTTCTGGTGCCGGAACAGTGATGCTGCCTTCGGTCTGACCTTTGGCGATGGTGATGACTTCACCATTGCTCAGGGTGACCTTCATTTCGGTACCGGCCGGATTGGTCAGGGTGGCGGTGTAGACGATCTCGCCGCCTTCAGCGACCGAACCGGTAGCGGTCAGCTTCAGGCCAGTAGTGTCGTCGGTGCCTGGACCGTCAGTGACGGTGGTCACCGGAGTACCAGCAGTTTCCAGCTTCTCGTAGTTGCCGCCCGAAGTACCGGTGATGCTGTTGGTCAGGTCCGGGTTGGTGGTGTGCACGTTGTTTGGCGCAACGAAGTCCACGGTGCCGGAGCTGGAGCCTACAGGGATGGTGATCTGTTGGCCGTTAGCCAGAGTCACCACGAGCGCAGAACCGGTTACTGGAGCAGTCACCGAAGCGGTGTAAGTAACCACGCCACCTTCAGTCACGCTTGGGGTCGCAGTCAGGGTGACGGTCGAGGTGTCGATGGTGTCAGTCACTTCGGTGACGGCCGGGGTGTTATCCACAGCCAGCTTCTCGAAGTCACCACCAGTGGTGCCAGTCACAGTGACGCTGACTTCGCCGGCGTCGATGTACACATCATCCGACGGCGCCGGCAGGGTAATGCTGCCTTCGGTCTGACCTTTGGCGATGGTGATGACTTCACCATTGCTCAGGGTGACCTTCATTTCGGTACCGGCCGGGTTGGTCAGGGTGGCGGTGTAGACGATCTCGCCGCCTTCGGCCACGGAGCCGGTAGCCGTCAGCTTCAGGCCAGTGGTGTCGTCAGTGCCAGGACCGTCAGTGACGGTGGTCACCGGAGTACCAGCAGTTTCCAGCTTCTCGTAGTTGCCGCCCGAAGTACCGGTGATGCTGTTGGTCAGGTCCGGATTGGTGGTGTGCACGTTGTTCGGTGCAACGAAGTCCACGGTGCCCGAGCTGGAGCCGACCGGAATAGTGATCTGCTGACCGTTGGCCAGGGTGATCACCAGGTTCGAGCCGGTAACCGGAGCAGTCACGGAGGCGGTGTAAGTAACCACGCCACCTTCGGTCACGCTCGGGGTAGCGGTCAGCGTAACGGTGCTGGTGTCGATAGTGTCAGTCACTTCGGTGACGGCTGGAGTGTTATCCACAGCCAGCTTCTCGAAGTCACCACCAGTGGTGCCAGTCACAGTGACGCTGACTTCGCCGGCGTCGACGTACACATCGTCTTCCGGTGCCGGAACAGTGATGCTGCCTTCAGTCTGACCTTTGGCGATGGTGATCACTTCACCATTGCTCAGGGTGACCTTCATTTCGGTGCCGGCTGGGTTGGTCAGGGTGGCGGTGTAGACGATCTCGCCGCCTTCAGCCACGGAGCCAGTAGCGGTCAGTTTCAGACCGGTGGTGTCATCGGTGCCTGGGCCGTCAGTGACGGTGGTCACTGGGTTGCCCGCGGTATCCAGTTTCTCGTAGTTGCCACCGGTGGTACCGGTAATGCTGTTGGTCAGGTCTGGATTGGTGGTGTGCACGTTATTCGGCGCAACGAAGTCCACGGTACCCGAGCTCGAACCGACTGGGATGGTGATCTGTTGGCCGTTGGCCAGAGTAATAACCAGCGCAGAGCCAGTCACCGGAGCAGTCACGGAGGCGGTGTAAGTAACCACGCCACCTTCGGTCACGCTTGGGGTAGCGGTCAGGGTGACGGTCGAAGTGTCGATGGTGTCAGTCACTTCGGTCACAGCAGCCGCTGGATCGACTTCGACTTTCTCGAAATCGCCACCGGTGGTGCCGGCGATGGTCACGCTGACTTCGCCCGCGTCGATGTACACATCGTCTTCCGGTGCCGGAACAGTGATGCTGCCTTCGGTCTGACCCTTGGCAATGGTGATGACTTCACCGTTGCTCAGGGTCACCTTCATTTCGGTGCCGGCCGGGTTGGTCAGCGTAGCGGTGTAGATGATGTCGCCGCCTTCGGCCACGGAGCCGGTAGCGGTCAGCTTCAGGCCGGTGGTGTCGTCGGTACCTGGACCGTCGGTGACGGTGGTCACTGGGTTACCCGCAGTGTCCAGCTTCTCGTAGTTACCACCGGTGGTGCCGGTGATGCTGTTGGTCAGATCCGGATTGGTGGTGTGCACGTTATTCGGCGCAACGAAGTCCACGGTACCCGAGCTCGAACCGACTGGGATGGTGATCTGTTGGCCGTTGGCCAGAGTAATAACCAGCGCAGAGCCAGTCACCGGAGCAGTCACGGAGGCGGTGTAAGTAACCACGCCGCCTTCGGTCACGCTTGGAGTCGCGGTCAGGGTGACGGTCGAAGTGTCGATGGTGTCAGTCACTTCGGTGACGGCCGGGGTGTTATCCACAGCCAGCTTCTCGAAGTCGCCACCGGTAGTTCCGGTCACGGTGACGCTGACTTCGCCAGCATCGATGTACACATCGTCTTCTGGTGCTGGAACAGTAATGCTGCCTTCGGTCTGACCTTTGGCGATGGTGATGACTTCACCATTGCTCAGGGTGACTTTCATCTCGGTGCCAGCCGGATTGGTCAGGGTGGCGGTGTAGACGATCTCGCCGCCTTCAGCGACCGAACCGGTAGCGGTCAGTTTCAGACCGGTGGTGTCATCGGTGCCTGGGCCGTCAGTGACGGTGGTCACTGGGTTGCCCGCGGTATCCAGTTTCTCGTAGTTGCCACCGGTGGTACCGGTAATGCTGTTGGTCAGATCCGGATTGGTGGTGTGCACGTTATTCGGCGCAACGAAGTCCACGGTGCCGGAGCTGGAGCCTACAGGGATGGTGATCTGTTGGCCGTTAGCCAGAGTCACCACGAGCGCAGAACCGGTTACTGGAGCGGTGACGGAAGCGGTGTAAGTCACCACACCACCCTCAGTGACGCTTGGAGTCGCGGTCAGGGTGACGGTCGAAGTGTCGATAGTGTCAGTCACTTCGGTGACGGCCGGGGTGTTATCCACAGCCAGCTTCTCGAAGTCGCCACCGGTAGTACCGGTCACGGTGACGCTGACTTCGCCAGCATCGATGTACACATCGTCTTCCGGTGCCGGAACAGTGATGCTGCCTTCGGTCTGACCCTTGGCGATGGTGATGACTTCACCGTTGCTCAGGGTCACCTTCATTTCGGTACCGGCCGGATTGGTCAGGGTGGCGGTGTAGACGATGTCGCCGCCTTCAGCGACCGAACCAGTGGCGGTCAATTTCAGACCGGTGGTGTCATCGGTGCCTGGGCCGTCAGTGACGGTGGTCACTGGGTTGCCGGCAGTTTCCAGCTTCTCGTAGTTGCCACCGGTGGTACCGGTAATGCTGTTGGTCAGGTCTGGATTGGTGGTGTGCACGTTGTTCGGTGCAACGAAGTCCACGGTACCCGAGCTGGAGCCGACCGGAATAGTGATTTGCTGACCGTTGGCCAGGGTGATCACCAGGTTCGAGCCGGTAACCGGAGCAGTGACGGAAGCGGTGTAAGTCACCACACCACCCTCAGTGACGCTTGGAGTCGCGGTCAGGGTGACAGTCGAAGTATCGATGGTATCGGTGACTTCGGTGACGGCCGGGGTGTTATCCACAGCCAGCTTCTCGAAGTCGCCACCGGTAGTACCGGTCACGGTGACGCTGACTTCGCCAGCATCGATGTACACATCGTCTTCTGGTGCTGGAACAGTAATGCTGCCTTCGGTCTGACCTTTGGCGATGGTGATGACTTCACCGTTGCTCAGGGTCACCTTCATTTCGGTGCCGGCCGGGTTGGTCAGCGTAGCGGTGTAGACGATTTCGCCGCCTTCAGCCACGGAGCCAGTAGCCGTCAGCTTCAGACCGGTGGTGTCGTCGGTACCCGGGCCGTCGGTGACGGTAGTCACTGGGTTGCCCGCAGTGTCCAGCTTCTCGTAGTTGCCACCGGTGGTGCTGGTGATGCTGTTGGTCAGGTCCGGATTGGTGGTGTGCACGTTGTTCGGTGCAACGAAGTCCACGGTGCCCGAGCTGGAACCGACTGGAATGGTGATTTGTTGGCCGTTGGCCAGGGTGATCACCAGGTTCGAGCCGGTAACCGGAGCAGTCACGGAAGCGGTGTAAGTAACCACGCCACCTTCGGTCACGCTTGGAGTCGCGGTCAGGGTGACAGTCGAAGTATCGATGGTATCGGTGACTTCGGTGACGGCCGGGGTGTTATCCACAGCCAGCTTCTCGAAGTCGCCACCGGTAGTACCGGTCACGGTGACGCTGACTTCGCCCGCATCAACGTACACATCGTCTTCTGGTGCTGGAACAGTGATGCTGCCTTCAGTCTGACCCTTGGCGATGGTGATGACTTCACCGTTGCTCAGGGTCACCTTCATTTCGGTGCCGGCCGGGTTGGTCAGCGTAGCGGTGTAGACGATCTCGCCGCCCTCGGCCACGGAGCCAGTAGCCGTCAGCTTCAGACCGGTGGTGTCGTCGGTACCCGGGCCGTCGGTGACGGTAGTCACTGGGTTGCCGGCAGTTTCCAGCTTCTCGTAGTTACCACCGGTGGTGCCGGTGATGCTGTTGGTCAGATCCGGGTTGGTGGTGTGCACGTTATTGGGTGCAACGAAATCCACGGTGCCGGAGCTGGCGCCGACCGGAATGGTGATCTGTTGGCCGTTGGCCAGGGTGATCACCAGGTTCGAGCCGGTAACCGGAGCGGTGACGGAAGCGGTGTAAGTCACCACGCCACCTTCGGTCACGCTTGGGGTAGCGGTCAGGGTGACGGTCGAAGTGTCGATGGTATCGGTCACTTCGGTGACAGCAGCCGCTGGATCGACTTCGACTTTCTCGAAATCGCCACCGGTGGTGCCAGCGATGGTCACGCTGACTTCGCCGGCATCGATGTACACATCGTCTTCCGGTGCCGGAACAGTGATGCTGCCTTCGGTCTGACCCTTGGCAATGGTGATGACTTCACCGTTGCTCAGGGTCACCTTCATTTCGGTGCCGGCCGGGTTGGTCAGGGTGGCGGTGTAGACGATCTCGCCGCCTTCAGCGACCGAACCGGTAGCGGTCAGCTTCAGGCCAGTAGTGTCGTCGGTACCCGGGCCGTCGGTGACGGTAGTCACTGGGTTGCCAGCGGTATCCAGCTTCTCGTAGTTACCACCGGTGGTGCCGGTGATGCTGTTGGTCAGATCCGGGTTGGTGGTGTGCACGTTGTTTGGCGCAACGAAGTCCACGGTGCCGGAGCTGGAGCCTACAGGGATGGTGATTTGTTGGCCGTTAGCCAGAGTCACCACGAGCGCAGAACCGGTTACTGGAGCGGTGACGGAAGCGGTGTAGGTAACCACGCCACCCTCGGTCACGCTCGGGGTAGCGGTCAGGGTAACGGTGCTGGTGTCGATGGTGTCAGTCACTTCGGTGACGGCCGGGGTGTTATCCACAGCCAGCTTCTCGAAGTCGCCACCGGTAGTACCGGTCACAGTGACGCTGACTTCGCCTGCATCGATGTACACATCGTCTTCCGGTGCAGGAACAGTGATGCTGCCTTCTGTCTGACCCTTGGCGATGGTGATGACTTCACCGTTGCTCAGGGTCACCTTCATTTCGGTGCCGGCTGGGTTGGTCAGGGTGGCGGTGTAGACGATCTCGCCGCCTTCAGCGACCGAACCGGTAGCGGTCAGCTTCAGGCCAGTAGTGTCGTCGGTACCCGGGCCGTCGGTGACGGTAGTCACTGGGTTGCCAGCGGTATCCAGCTTCTCGTAGTTACCACCGGTGGTGCCGGTGATGCTGTTGGTCAGATCCGGGTTGGTGGTGTGCACGTTGTTCGGTGCAACGAAGTCCACGGTGCCGGAGCTGGAACCGACCGGAATGGTGATCTGCTGACCGTTGGCCAGGGTGATCACCAGGTTCGAGCCGGTAACCGGAGCGGTGACGGAAGCGGTGTAAGTCACCACGCCGCCTTCCGAAACGCTTGGAGTCGCGGTCAGGGTAACGGTGCTGGTGTCGATGGTGTCAGTCACTTCGGTCACAGCAGCTGCTGGATCGACTTCGACTTTTTCGAAATCGCCACCGGTGGTGCCGGCGATGGTCACGCTGACTTCGCCCGCGTCGATGTACACATCATCCGACGGCGCCGGCAGGGTGATGCTGCCTTCAGTCTGACCCTTGGCGATGGTAATGACTTCACCGTTGCTCAGGGTGACCTTCATTTCGGTGCCGGCTGGGTTGGTCAGGGTGGCGGTGTAGACGATCTCGCCGCCTTCAGCGACCGAACCAGTAGCGGTCAGTTTCAGGCCGGTGGTGTCGTCGGTACCCGGGCCGTCGGTGACGGTGGTCACTGGGTTGCCCGCAGTTTCCAGCTTCTCGTAGTTACCACCGGTGGTGCCGGTGATGCTGTTGGTCAGATCCGGGTTGGTGGTGTGTACGTTGTTCGGCGCAACGAAGTCCACGGTACCCGAGCTGGCGCCGACCGGAATGGTGATCTGTTGGCCGTTGGCCAGGGTGATCACCAGGTTCGAGCCGGTAACCGGAGCGGTGACCGACGCGGTGTAGGTGACTACGCCGCCTTCGGTGACGCTTGGGGTGGCGGTCAGGGTGACAGTCGAGGTGTCGATGGTGTCGGTGACGTCGGTGACCGCTGGAGTGTTATCCACAGCCAGTTTTTCGAAGTCGCCACCGGTGGTGCCAGCGATGGTCACGCTGACTTCACCGGCGTCGATGTACACGTCATCGGTTGGCGCCGGCAGGGTGATGCTGCCTTCGGTCTGACCTTTGGCGATGGTGATGACTTCACCATTGCTCAGGGTCACCTTCATTTCGGTACCGGCCGGATTGGTCAGGGTCGCGGTGTAGACGATTTCGCCGCCTTCAGCCACGGAGCCAGTAGCGGTCAGTTTCAGACCGGTGGTGTCATCGGTGCCTGGGCCGTCAGTGACGGTGGTCACTGGGTTGCCCGCGGTATCCAGCTTCTCGTAGTTGCCACCGGTGGTACCGGTAATGCTGTTGGTCAGGTCTGGATTGGTGGTGTGCACGTTGTTGGGTGCAACGAAGTCCACGGTACCCGAGCTGGAGCCGACCGGAATAGTGATTTGCTGACCGTTGGCCAGGGTGATCACCAGGTTCGAGCCGGTAACCGGAGCAGTGACGGAAGCGGTGTAAGTCACCACACCACCCTCAGTGACGCTTGGGGTAGCGGTCAGCGTAACGGTGCTGGTGTCGATAGTGTCAGTCACTTCGGTGACGGCTGGAGTGTTATCCACAGCCAGCTTCTCGAAGTCGCCACCGGTAGTTCCGGTCACGGTGACGCTGACTTCGCCAGCATCGATGTACACATCGTCTTCTGGTGCTGGAACAGTAATGCTGCCTTCGGTCTGACCTTTGGCGATGGTGATGACTTCACCATTGCTCAGGGTGACCTTCATTTCGGTACCGGCCGGATTGGTCAGGGTGGCGGTGTAGATGATGTCGCCGCCCTCGGCCACGGAGCCGGTAGCGGTCAGTTTCAGACCGGTAGTGTCGTCAGTATCTGGACCGTCGGTGACGGTGGTCACTGGGTTGCCCGCAGTGTCCAGCTTCTCGTAGTTGCCACCGGTGGTGCTGGTGATGCTGTTGGTCAGGTCCGGGTTGGTGGTGTGCACGTTGTTCGGCGCAACGAAGTCCACGGTGCCGGAGCTGGCGCCGACCGGAATGGTGATTTGCTGACCGTTGGCCAGGGTGATCACCAGGTTCGAGCCGGTAACCGGAGCAGTGACGGAAGCGGTGTAAGTCACCACACCACCCTCAGTGACGCTTGGAGTCGCGGTCAGGGTGACGGTCGAAGTGTCGATAGTGTCAGTCACTTCGGTGACGGCCGGGGTGTTATCCACAGCCAGCTTCTCGAAATCGCCACCGGTAGTACCGGTCACGGTGACGCTGACTTCGCCGGCGTCGACGTACACGTCGTCTTCTGGTGCTGGAACAGTGATGCTGCCTTCAGTCTGACCTTTGGCGATGGTGATCACTTCACCGTTGCTCAGGGTGACCTTCATCTCGGTGCCCGCAGGGTTGGTCAGGGTGGCGGTGTAGACGATCTCGCCGCCTTCAGCGACCGAACCAGTGGCGGTCAATTTCAGACCGGTAGTGTCGTCGGTACCCGGGCCGTCGGTGACGGTAGTCACTGGGTTGCCAGCGGTATCCAGCTTCTCGTAGTTGCCGCCGGAAGTACCGGTGATGCTGTTGGTCAGATCCGGATTGGTGGTGTGCACGTTGTTTGGCGCAACGAAATCCACGGTACCGGAGCTGGAGCCTACAGGGATGGTGATCTGTTGGCCGTTAGCCAGAGTCACCACGAGCGCAGAACCGGTTACTGGAGCAGTCACCGAAGCGGTGTAAGTAACTACGCCACCTTCGGTCACGCTTGGAGTCGCGGTCAGGGTGACGGTCGAAGTGTCGATGGTGTCAGTCACTTCGGTGACGGCCGGGGTGTTATCCACAGCCAGCTTCTCGAAATCGCCACCGGTAGTACCGGTCACAGTGACGCTGACTTCGCCCGCGTCGATGTACACGTCATCCGACGGGGCAGGCAGGGTAATGCTGCCTTCGGTCTGACCTTTGGCGATGGTGATGACTTCACCATTGCTCAGGGTGACCTTCATTTCGGTGCCCGCTGGGTTGGTCAGCGTAGCGGTATAAACAATCGAACCGCCTTCTTCCACCGAACCAGTGGCGGTCAATTTCAGACCGGTAGTGTCGTCGGTACCCGGGCCGTCGGTGACGGTAGTCACTGGGTTGCCAGCGGTATCCAGCTTCTCGTAGTTGCCACCGGTAGTGCCGGTGATGCTGTTGGTCAGATCCGGATTGGTGGTGTGCACGTTGTTTGGCGCAACGAAATCCACGGTACCGGAGCTGGAGCCTACAGGGATGGTGATCTGTTGGCCGTTAGCCAGAGTCACCACGAGCGCAGAACCGGTTACTGGAGCAGTCACCGAAGCGGTGTAAGTAACTACGCCACCTTCGGTCACGCTTGGGGTGGCAGTCAGGGTGACGGTCGAGGTGTCGATGGTGTCGGTGACGTCGGTGACCGCTGGAGTGTTATCCACAGCCAGTTTTTCGAAGTCACCACCGGTTGTGCCAGCGATGGTCACGCTGACTTCACCGGCGTCGATGTACACATCATCCGACGGCGCCGGCAGGGTAATGCTGCCTTCGGTCTGACCTTTGGCGATGGTGATGACTTCACCGTTGCTCAGGGTGACCTTCATCTCGGTGCCCGCAGGGTTGGTCAGGGTGGCGGTGTAAACGATCTCGCCGCCTTCAGCGACCGAACCAGTGGCGGTCAATTTCAGACCGGTAGTGTCGTCGGTACCCGGGCCGTCGGTGACGGTAGTCACTGGGTTGCCAGCGGTATCCAGCTTCTCGTAGTTGCCGCCGGAAGTGCCGGTGATGCTATTGGTCAGGTCCGGGTTGGTGGTGTGCACGTTGTTCGGTGCAACGAAGTCCACGGTGCCGGAGCTGGAGCCTACAGGGATGGTGATCTGTTGGCCGTTAGCCAGAGTCACAACGAGCGCAGAACCGGTTACTGGAGCAGTCACCGAAGCGGTGTAAGTAACCACGCCACCTTCGGTCACGCTTGGGGTGGCAGTCAGGGTGACGGTCGAGGTGTCGATGGTGTCGGTGACTTCAGTCACGGCAGCCGCCGGGTCGACTTCAACTTTCTCGAAATCGCCCCCGGTGGTGCCGGCGATGGTCACGCTGACTTCACCGGCATCGATGTACACGTCATCCGACGGCGCCGGCAGAGTAATGCTGCCTGCGGTCTGACCTGCAGCAATGGTGATGACTTCACCGTTGCTCAGGGTGACCTTCATCTCGGTGCCCGCAGGGTTGGTCAGGGTGGCGGTGTAAACGATCTCGCCGCCTTCAGCGACCGAACCAGTAGCGGTCAGTTTCAGACCGGTGGTGTCATCGGTGCCTGGGCCGTCAGTGACGGTGGTCACTGGGTTGCCCGCGGTATCCAGCTTCTCGTAGTTGCCGCCGGAAGTGCCGGTGATGCTGTTGGTCAGGTCCGGATTGGTGGTGTGCACGTTGTTCGGTGCAACGAAGTCCACGGTACCCGAGCTGGCGCCGACCGGAATGGTGATCTGTTGGCCGTTGGCCAGGGTGATCACCAGGTTCGAGCCGGTAACCGGAGCGGTGACGGAAGCGGTGTAGGTAACCACGCCACCTTCGGTCACGCTCGGGGTAGCGGTCAGGGTAACGGTCGAAGTGTCGATGGTGTCAGTCACTTCGGTGACGGCCGGGGTGTTATCCACAGCCAGCTTCTCGAAATCGCCACCGGTAGTACCGGTCACAGTGACGCTGACTTCGCCCGCGTCGATGTACACGTCATCCGACGGGGCAGGCAAAGTAATGCTGCCTTCAGTCTGACCCGCAGCGATGGTGATGACTTCACCGTTGCTCAGGGTGACCTTCATCTCGGTGCCCGCTGGGTTGGTCAGCGTAGCGGTATAAACAATCGAACCGCCTTCTTCCACCGAACCGGTCGCGGTCAATTTCAGACCGGTAGTGTCGTCGGTACCCGGGCCGTCGGTGACGGTGGTCACTGGGTTGCCCGCGGTATCCAGCTTCTCGTAGTTGCCACCGGAAGTGCCGGTGATGCTGTTGGTCAGGTCCGGGTTGGTGGTGTGCACGTTGTTCGGTGCAACAAACTCAACCGAGCCAGTGCTCTGACCGACAGGGATAGTGATCTGCTGACCGTTGGCCAGAGTAATGACCAGCGCAGAACCGGTAACCGGCGCAGTGACCGAAGCGGTGTAGGTAACCACCCCACCTTCGGCAACGCTGCTGTTCGCAGTCAAGGTGACAGTCGACGTATCGATGGTGTCCGTCACTTGAGTAACGGCCGGAGTGCCATCTACAGCAACTTTCTCGAAATCACCGCCAGTAGTGCCAGTGACGGTCACGCTCACTTCACCGGCATCGATGTAGACGTCATCGGCAGGCGCAGCGACGGTAATGCTGCCTTCGGTCTGGCCCGCGGCGATGGTGATGACTTCACCGTTGCTCAGGGTGACCTTCATCTCGGTGCCCGCTGGGTTGGTCAGCGTAGCGGTGTAAACAATCGAACCACCTTCAGCGACCGAGCCAGTGGCAGTCAGTTTCAGGCCAGTAGTGTCATCGGTACCTGGGCCGTCAGTAACGGTAGTCACCGGATTACCAGCAGTTTCCAGCTTCTCGTAGTTACCACCGGTGGTACCGGTAATGCTGTTGGTCAGATCCGGGTTGGTAGTGTGCACGTTGTTCGGTGCAACGAACTCGACCGAGCCAGTGCTCTGGCCGACCGGGATAGTGATCTGCTGACCATTGGCCAGGGTAATAACCAGCGCAGAACCGGTGACTGGCGCAGTGACCGAAGCGGTGTAGGTCACCACACCACCTTCGGCAACGCTGCTATTGGCCGTCAGGGTGACGGTCGAGGTATCGATGGTGTCAGTAACTTCAGTCACTGCCGGCTGATTGCTGACCACCAGGTTCTCGAAGTTGCCGCCATCGACTGTGTCGATGCTCACGCTGACGTTGCCGGCATCGACATACACGTCATCGCTTGGCGCGGGCACGGTGACGCTGCCTTCGGTCTGGCCCGCCGCAATGGTGATCACCGCGCCGTTGCTCAGGGTCACGGTCACTGGCGTGCCGGCCGGGTTGGTCAGGGTCGCGGTGTAGATGATCGAGCCGCCTTCGGCCACGGTACCGGTGGCGTTCAGGCTCAGGCCGGTGTCATCGATCGAGTCGGTAATGGTGGTGACCGCTGGGGTCGGGTTCGGTACCAGGTTCTCGAAGTTGCCGCCCGTGGCGCCAGTGATGGTGGTGCTGACGCTGCTGCCGTTGTTGTAGACGTCGTTCGGTGGCGTCTGCACGTCAACGGTACCGGTGCTCTGGCCGGCGCCGATGGTGATAGTGCTGCCGTTGGACAGGGTGACGGTCACCGGCGTCTGCGCCGGATTGGTCAGGGTGGCGGTGTAGGTGATCACGCCGCCTTCGGTGACACTCGGGTTGGCGGTCAGGGTGACTGTGGTGGTGTCGATGGTGTCGGTGATCTGGGTCACCGCCGGGGTGGTGTCCGGGGTGACGATCAGGCCCGCGCCGCCGGTGGTGCCGGTGATGGTCGTGGAGATCTCACTGCTGTCCAGGTACACGGTATCGTTCGGCGGGATGGTCACGCTGACGCTGCCGGTGGTCTGCCCGGCGTTGATGACGATGACCTGGCCATTGGACAGGGTCACGGTCAGGTCGGTCAGCGGTGGCTGGCCCAGGGTGGCGGTGTAGATGATCACGCCACCGGCCTCGGTGATCGACGGCGTGGCGCTCAGGGTCAGGCCGGACTCGCGGGTAGGCGTGGTGGTTGCCGGGTTGCTGGCATCGTCCAGGCCGCCCAGCTCCTGGGTGGCGGCGCCGGTGGCAAAGCCGATAGGGCCGGTCGGGAAGCCAATGGTCGGGTCGACCGAGCCTGCGGTGGCATCGAGCATGACGAAGCTGTGGCCACCACCGGCCGCGCCGCCGCTACCTGCGGCAGTCGGGCCGGCTGCGGTGGCTTCAAGTTCGGTAGTCGGGTCAGCACCGGCGGCGATGGCCTGTTGCAGCTCTTCGACCGAAGGCGCGGCCTGAGCGGTGGCAGCCGCCAGGTCAGTGCTGCTGTCCGGGGTGTCGGCGCTCCACTGAGTATCACGGCCCAGGTCCAGACTGCGGCCATCGGCCAATTCCAGGGTGACGGCACCGGCCAGGCCGGTGAGTACCTGCTCGCCAGCGAACAGGCGGTCACCTTCGATGAGTACACGTTGAATCCCTTCTGGGGATACGGCGATTACTTGGCCAACAATGCTTTTGACGATGGCAACAACACTGCTCATTGGACTCTCCGGACTACCCGTTCAATTTGGCTTCCATGCCAGCAGGCGCTGAATTGCCGCTTCTGATGGAATGTTTCAATAGTGAGTTCGACGCTTTTGGCGTCAATAATTTGTCGATATCTGTTGGCTATTAAGTTTATGCCAAAGTATTGACCTTCCTGCTGCCATCCTAAACAATCAGCTCTGTAATGTCACATTGATATTTGAGCGGCTGCCACTCTTCCACCGTACGAACCAAGTACTCCTTCGGAAGTTTCCGACATAAGGTCAATCCGGTTGCCATTTTCTAATGCAGCAACGATTTCTGCTGTGATTTGGGACAAGACGTCCCTGGGAAAAAGTTAAATGCGCGCGTCACTGTTCACTGCTCTTCCTTTCGTCCTCGCCACCGGTTTCGTTCAAGCACAGAGCCTGCCAGAGGCCATGCAGAAAGCCCTCGAGGTGCACCCGGAAATTCAGGCCGGGGTTAACAGCCGAATTGCTGCCGACTACCAACTGCGCGCCGCCAAGGGCGGTTACCTGCCGCGTGTCGATGTGCTGGCCGGTTATGGCCGTGAAGGCACCGACAGCCCGAGCACCGGCAACCGCTGGGAAACCCTCAACCGCGGTGAGTCGAGTGTGCGTCTGCGGCAGATGGTCTTCGACGGTTTTGCCACCTCGAGCGAAGTCGGCCGCCAGCAAGCCACTGTCAACTCCCGTGCCTACTCGCTGCTGGGGGCGTCCGAGCGCACCGCGCTGACCGTAGCCCAGGTCTACCTGGATGTCCTGACCCGTCGCGAGATGGTCCGTCTGGCAGAAGACAACCTGCGCAGCCACGAACGTATCTACGACCAGATCAAGCTGCGCACCGCCCGTGGCGTCGGCCGCCTGGCTGACCTTGACCAGGCCGAAGCGCGTCTGGCCCAGGCGCGCAACAACCTGATCACCGAGCAGACCAACCTCGCCGATGCCAAGACCAACTACCTGAGCGTGGTCGGTCAGCTGCCGGACGAGTTAAGCAGCCCTGCGCCGTTTGTCGACCTGTTGCCAGCCAACCTCGACGAAGCCCGTCAGCAGATGGTCGAGAGCAGCCCGATCCTGCGCTCGGCGGAGTCCGATATCGCTGCAGCGGAGAAACAATACGAGGCGGCAAAGTCTACTTTCTATCCGCGTTTTGATGCAGAACTCGGACGGACGGCCGATAACGATCTGGATGGCATGAACGGCCACAACAACGAATGGCAGGCTATGCTGCGCATGAGTTTCAACTTGTACGCCGGCGGCAGTAACAAGGCCGACCTGGAATCCAAGTCGTACCTGACCAACCAGGCGCTGGACATTCGTAACAATGCCTTGCGCCAGCTCAATGAGGAGCTAGGCCTGGCATGGAATGCTATGGACAACGCCAATGCGCAGTTGCCGATCGCCCAGCAATACGTCGATCGCAGCAACAGTGTGCGCACCGCCTACCAGAAGCAGTTCAGCCTGGGCGAACGTACCTTGCTAGACTTGCTCGACAGCGAGAACGAACTCTTCACCGCGCAGCGTCGGCTGACCGAAGTGAAGAACATCCAGCTGTTTACTCAGTACCGAATCAAAGCGACCATTGGTCAACTGCTCAAGAGCCAGGGTGTTGTCGCACCGATGGCCTCCGTGGTGCAGAACGACCTTAAACCGAAAGTGAACCTGCCAGGCATGAACTGAGGTTCACTGTCATAGCCAACCGCAACCGTTAAGAGAGCCCGCGTGGAATCAGAAGTCAGTCGAGTCCAGCTCAGCCATGATCCCCGCAGTCAGCACGATGACCCGTTGCTGGACAGCCTGCTGTCTCTCTGCGTGCTGCACCAGAAGCCCGCCAGCCGGGCCATGCTGACCACCGGCCTGCCGTTGCCGGCCCAGCGCCTGAGCCCGGAGCTGCTGCCACGTGCGGCAGCCCGTGCCGGCCTGCAGGGCCGCTTGCTGCAACGCAAGCTGGAGCAGATCCCGAGCATCGCCATGCCGGCCATGCTCCTGCTCAAGGACGGTCGCAGCACGGTGTTGCTGGGGTGGGAGAACGACGACACCGCCCGCCTGTTGCTCAGCGAGAGCGACGGCGGCGAGGTGCATGTCAGCCGTGAAGCCCTGCAGAGCGACTACAGTGGCCGGGTGTTCTTCGCCCAGCCGCAGCACAAGTTCGACGTCAATCACGGCAACCTGATCCCGCGGGCGCGCTCCTGGTTCCGTGACACCCTCAAGCGCAGCCGCTGGCTGTACATCGACGCCATCGCCGCAAGCCTGGTGATCAACCTGATCGCCCTGGCCGCGCCGCTGTTCGTGATGAACGTCTACGACCGCGTGGTGCCCAACCAGGCCACCTCGACCCTCTGGGTCCTGGCCCTGGGTATCTCCGGCGCCTACATCTTCGACCTGATCCTCAAGGGCCTGCGCAGCTTGTGCCTGGACCTGGCCGGGAAGAAGACCGACCTGATCATCTCCGCCACGCTGTTCGAGCGCATCGTTGGCATGGCCATGAAATACCGGCCGGCAAGGGTCGGCAGCTTTGCCCAGAACATCCATGAATTCCAGGGCCTGCGCGACTTCCTCGCCTCGTTGACCCTGACCAGCCTGATCGACCTGCCGTTCACCCTGTTGATCCTGCTGGTGATCGCCATCATCGGCGGGCACCTGGTGTGGATTCCAATCATCGCCTTCCCGCTGGCCCTGGGCATCGGTTATGCCCTGCAGAAGCCGCTGGTGGCGACCCTTGAACGGACCATGGCGCTGGCCTCCGAGCGCCAGTCGAGCCTGATCGAGACCCTCGCCGGGCTCGATGCGGTCAAGGTCAACAACGCCGAAAGCGAACGCCAGTACATGTGGGAGCAAACCATCGGCACCCTCAGCCGCCTCGAGCTGCGGGTCAAGGTGCTCTCGGGCCTGGCGATGAACATCACCCTGCTGATCCAGCAACTGGCAGGCGTGGCGCTGATCTGCGCCGGCGTCTACCAGATCATGGCTGGCAACCTCAGCATGGGCGGCCTGATCGCCTGCTACATGCTCAGTGGCCGTGCCCTCGGCCCGCTCGGCCAGCTCTCCGGCCTGCTGACCCGTTACCAGCAAGCCAAGGTCACCATGGTCTCCACCGACCAGATGATGGAGCTGCCGCAAGAGCGCAACTTCGAAGAACGCCCGTTGAGCCGTCAGGTGCTGCAGGGCGCCATCGAGTTCCGTGGCGTCGACTTTACCTACCCGAACCAGCAGAACCTGGCGCTCAAGGGCGTCAATGTATCGATCCGCCCCGGCGAGAAAATAGGCATCATCGGCCGCAGCGGCTCGGGCAAGAGCTCGCTGGCCAAGTTGATCGTCGGTCTCTACGAAGCCGATGCCGGCTCCTTGCTGGTCGATGGCGTGGACATCCGCCAGATCGACGTCAGCGAACTGCGCCACAACATCGGCTACGTGCCCCAGGATATCCAGCTGCTGGCCGGTACCCTGCGTGACAACCTGGTCAGCGGTGCCCGCTACGTGGAGGACGAAATGGTCCTGCAGGCTGCCGAGTTGTCCGGGGTGCATGAGTTCGCCCGGCTGCACCCGCAAGGTTATGAGCTGCAGGTCGGCGAGCGTGGCCAGAACCTCTCCGGTGGCCAGCGGCAGAACGTCGCCCTCGGCCGTGCCATGTTGCTCAACCCGCAGATCTTGCTGCTCGACGAGCCGACCAGCGCCATGGACAACACCGGTGAAGAGCGCCTCAAGCAACGCCTGCAAGCGGTCATCGAGAACAAGACCGTGGTCCTGGTGACTCACCGGGCTTCGCTGTTGTCACTGGTCGACCGCCTGATCGTTGTCGATCGCGGGCAGATAGTCGCGGATGGCCCGAAAGCCGCCGTCATGGATGCGCTGAAGAAGGGGCAGATCAGTGTTGCTTAAGTTGGATATGGGCCAGATCAAGGACAGCCTGCGCAGGTACTTCAAGGGTTCCGAGTCGCTCAGCGGGCAACCGCTGCCAGAGGTCAACAAGGCACTGATCGAAGATGCCCCGCGCATCGTGCGCCTGACCATCTGGGGGGTGCTTGGCTTCTTCCTGTTCATGGGCCTCTGGGCCAACTTCGCCATTATCGACGAAGTGACCCGTGGCGAAGGCAAGGCGATCCCGTCGTCCAAACTGCAGAAAATCCAGAACCTGGAAGGCGGCATCGTCGCGCAGATCTACGCCAAAGAAGGCGAGATCGTCGAAGTGGGCGACCCGTTGCTGCGTCTGGACGACACCCGCTTTGTTTCCAACGTCGGTGAGACCGAGGCGGACCGCCTGGCCATGGCCCTGCGCGTCGAACGCCTGAGCGCCGAGGTCGAAGACCGGCCGCTGAAGATCGACGCAGAAATCCGCAAGGCCGCGCCGAGCCAGGCCGCCAACGAAGAATCCCTGTACCAGAGCCGCCGCCAGCAGTTGCAGGACGAAATCGGCGGCCTGCAGGAGCAACTGGTGCAGCGTCAGCAGGAGCTGCGCGAGTTCAGCTCCAAGCAGGGCCAGTACCGCAACAGCCTGCAGCTGTTGCGCCAGGAGATCAGCATGTCCGAGCCGCTGGTGGCCCAGGGCGCGATCTCCCAGGTGGAAGTGCTGCGCCTCAAGCGTGCCGAAGTGGAGAACCGTGGCCAGCTGGACGCGACCTCGCTGGCGATTCCGCGCGCCGAATCGGCGATCAAGGAAGTCGAGCGCAAGATCGACGAGACCCGCGGCAAGTTTCGCAGCGAAGCCCTGACCCAACTCAACGAGGCGCGCACCGACCTGAGCAAGGCCCAGGCCACCGGCAAGGCCCTGGACGACCGGGTCAACCGTACCCTGGTGACCTCGCCGGTGCGCGGTATCGTCAAGCAGCTGCTGGTCAACACCGTTGGTGGGGTGATCCAGCCGGGCAGCGACCTGGTCGAGATCGTCCCGCTGGATGACACCTTGCTGGTCGAAGCGCGCATCCGCCCGCAAGACATCGCCTTCCTGCACCCGGGGCAGGAGGCGATGGTCAAGTTCACCGCCTATGACTTCACCATCTACGGCGGCTTGAAAGCCAAGCTCGAACAGATCGGTGCCGACACCATCACCGACGAAGACAAGAACACCTTCTACGTGATCAAGCTGCGCACCGAGCGCAGCCACCTGGGGACCGACGAAAAGCCGCTGCTGATCATCCCGGGGATGGTCGCTTCGGTGGACATCATCACCGGCAAGAAGAGCGTGCTGAGCTACCTGCTCAAGCCGATCATCCGCGCCCGTGCTGAGGCCTTGCGCGAGCGTTGACAGCATCGCGGGGCAAGCCCGCTCCTACAGGGTTGTGTAGGAGCGGGCTTGCCCCGCGAAGAGGCCCCCAACCTCACCATATGCTTATGCGCTAAAGATATTTAAATTCTTTCTCTTATGACTTTATAGTCACTCCCCTGCGTACCTGCCGACCAATCGGCGCGCCGCACGACCGAACCAACACGGAACACCGTGAGTTTCTGATCGATGCGCGCACCATTGGGCGCGCTCTGCGTGGGAGTGAATCATGACAGCGGCCTCTAACGCCTTGTCGTCCATCGACAGTGCACAGCAGCAAGCCTTCGAAATCCTGCCGTTCAGTGGTGCCGTCGGCGCCGAGATCATCGGCCTGGACCTGACCCGAGCAGTCAGCGCCGAGGACTTCACCCGGATCCACCGGGCCCATCTCGACCACCACGTGCTGGTGTTTCGCGACCAGCGCATTACCCCCGAACAACAGATCGCCTTCAGCCGCCGCTTCGGTGTGCTGCAGATTCACGTGCTCAAGCAGTTTTTGCTCCGCGGCCACCCGGAAATCCTGATCGTCTCCAACATCATCGAAAACGGGCAGAACATCGGCCTGGGCGATGCCGGCAAGTTCTGGCACTCGGACCTGTCGTACAAGGAACTGCCAAGCCTTGGCTCGATGCTGCACGCCCAGGAGCTGCCCCGCGAAGGCGGCGACACGGTGTTCGCCGATATGCACAAGGCCTGGGACGGCCTGCCCGAAGCCCTGCGCAAAGCCGTTGAAGGCCGCAGCGCCGCGCATTCCTATACCGCCCGCTACAGCGAGAGCAAGTTCGCAGGCAACTGGCGCCCGACCCTGACCGCCGAGCAACTGGCGCAGGTTCAGGAAGTCATTCACCCGGTCGTGCGCACCCACCCGGAAAACGGCCGCAAGGCGCTGTTTGTCAGCGAAGGCTTCACCACCCGCATCGTTGGCTTGCCCGAAGACGAAAGCCGGCAGCTCCTTGCCGAGCTCTACGCCCACAGCGTGCTCGAGCAGAACATCTACCGTCACCAATGGCAGCCCCATGACCTGGTGTTCTGGGACAACCGCTCATTGATCCACCTGGCCAGCGGCTGCCCTGCGCACCTGCGCCGCAAGCTGTACCGCACCACCATCCAGGGCGATGCCCCGTTCTGATCTTTCGAGGAGTACAGCATGCGCAAATCAATCAGCCGCCTGGCGGCCAGTATCGGCCTGGGTGCCAGCCTGCTCGCCGGCAGCCTGGTGGCACCGGCCACGGCCCAGGCCGAAGGTGAAATCCGCATTGCCGAACAGTTCGGCATTGTTTACCTGCTGCTCAACGTGGTGCGCGATCAGAACCTGATCGAGAAGCATGGCAAGGCGCAGGGCATCGACATCAAGGTCGATTGGACGCAGCTGTCGGGTGGCGCCGCGATCAACGACGCCTTGCTCTCCGGTTCGGTGGATATCGCCGGCGCCGGCGTCGGCCCGCTGCTGACCATCTGGGACCGCACCCAGGGCCGGCAGAACGTCAAGGCCGTGGCCTCGCTGGGCAACTTTCCCTACTACCTGGTCAGCAGCAATCCCAAGGTGAAGACCATCGCCGACTTCAGCGAGAAAGACCGCATCGCCCTGCCGGCGGTGGGCGTCTCGGTGCAGTCGCGGTTCCTGCAGTACGCCGCCGCCAAGCAGTGGGGCGACAAGGAATACAACCGCCTCGACAAATACACCCTGGCCGTTCCCCATCCTGATGCCACCGCGGCCTTGCTGGCCGGTGGCACCGAGCTGAACGCGCACTTCTCCAACCCGCCGTTCCAGGATCAGGTACTGGCCAACAAGGACGTGCACGTGGTGCTCAACACCTACGACCTGCTCGGCCCGAACTCGCCGACCGTGTTGTTCGCCACCGAGAAATTTCGCAACGACAACCCCAAGACCTACAAAGCCTTCGTCGATGCCCTGGCGCAAGCCGCCGAGTTCGCCCAGAACGACAAGGCCGCCGCAGCCGACACCTACATCCGCGTGACCAAGGCCAAGATCGACCGCGAGGCACTGCTGAAGATCATCGACAACCCGCAGTACGAATTCAGCGTGACGCCGAAGAACACCTATCCGCTGGCTGAATTCCTCTACCGCGTGGGCGCGATCAAGCACAAACCCGAATCCTGGAAGGACTACTTCTTCCAGGACGAGAAACCGCTGCAAGGGAGCTGAGCCGGATGAACACCCCATTGCCAGGCCACACGGTCAGCAAGCTGAGCAGCGTCGCAACGCCGCCGCTGCTGCAGGTGGATAACCTAAGCCTGGAGTACCGCACCGCGCAGCGCGTGGTGCGGGCCACCCACCAGGTCAGTTTCGCAGTGGACAAGGCCGACCGCTTTGTCCTGCTCGGGCCCTCGGGTTGTGGCAAGTCGACCCTGCTCAAGGCGGTGGCCGGCTTCATTGAGCCCCGGGAAGGGCAGATCCGCTTGCAGGGCCAGGCAGTGCAGGGCCCGGGCCCGGACCGCATTGTGGTGTTCCAGGAGTTCGACCAGCTGCCGCCGTGGAAAACCGTCAAGCAGAACGTGATGTTCCCGTTGCTCGCTTCCGGCACGCTCAAGCGCAAGGAGGCCGAAGCGCGCGCCTTGCACTACCTGGAGAAAGTCGGCCTGGCCGGCTTTGCCGACGCCTATCCGCATACCCTGTCGGGCGGCATGAAAGCCCGCGTGGCGATTGCCCGGGCGCTGGCCATGCAGCCAAAGATCCTGCTGATGGACGAACCCTTCGCCGCCCTCGACGCCCTGACCCGGCGCAAGATGCAGGAAGAGTTGCTGCTGCTCTGGGAAGAGGTGCGTTTCACCTTGTTGTTCGTCACCCATTCGATCGAAGAAGCGCTGGTGGTTGGCAACCGCATCCTCTTGCTGTCGCCGCATCCGGGCCGGGTACGCGCCGAGATCCACAGCCACCAGTACGACCTGCAGAGCCTGGGCGCCAGCGACTTTCAGGCGTCGGCGCGGCGCATCCACCGCTTGCTGTTCGACGACGATGCCCAGGTCGAGCACGACCCAGCCTTGGGCTTCGCCGACATTCGCATTGCCTACTGACCGGGAGTTTTGCCATGACCTCAACTGTTACGCCGCGTCAGGAATACGAAGTCGTCCTCGAACCGCTGCTCAGTGTCCCGGTTGAGCGCGAACTGCCGCTGGGTCAGCGCCTCTGGCAACAGGGCTGGCTGCGCAAGGGCCTGATCCTGATTCTGCTGGCCCTGGCCTGGGAAGCCATCGCCCGCTACCAGGGCAACGACCTGCTGCTGCCGAGCTTCCTGCAGACCGCGGCAGCCCTGTATGACGGCCTGCTCAGCGGCGAGCTGCCGGCCAAGGTCGGCGTGTCGCTGGTGGTGCTGCTCAAGGGCTATCTGCTGGGGATCGTCCTGGCTTTCGGCCTGACCAGCCTGGCGGTGTCGACCCAGTTCGGCCGCGACCTGCTCAGCACCCTGACCTCGATGTTCAACCCGCTGCCGGCGATTGCCTTGCTGCCGCTGGCCCTGCTCTGGTTCGGCCTGGGCGACAACAGCCTGATCTTCGTGTTGGTGCATTCGGTGCTCTGGGCCCTGGCGCTCAATACCTACGCGGGCTTTCTCGGGGTATCGGAGACCCTGCGCATGGCCGGTCGCAACTATGGCCTGCGTGGCTTGCGGCTGGTGGTGCAGATCCTGATTCCGGCGGCGCTGCCGTCGATCCTCTCGGGCCTGAAGATCGGCTGGGCCTTTGCCTGGCGCACACTGATCGCCGCCGAACTGGTGTTCGGCGCCACCAGCGGCAAGGGCGGGCTGGGCTGGTACATCTTCCAGAACCGCAACGAGCTGTACACCGACAAGGTGTTCGCCGGGCTCGCGGTGGTGATCCTCATCGGCCTGCTGGTCGAAAGCCTGGTGTTCAACACCCTGGAGCGTATTACTGTGCGCCGCTGGGGCATGCAGCGCTGACAGGCTCAGGCCGATCGATACTGCGCGGCGGCATTGTGGAGGGTTTCGGCAATTTGCTGGCGCAGGCTCAGGGGCTGCTCGACGATCAGCCCGTCGCCCTGGCTCAGTAGCCACCAGCGTAGCTGCCAGCTGTTGCTGACGGTGGCCTGCAGGCGGTGGCCATTCTCCAGCGGGGTCAGGTGCATGTCCGCCGACAGCGGCGTCTCGCGCACCAGGCGGGCGAGGTTGTCGCTGATCCAGGCCTGCAGCTCGATCTTGTCGCTATCGCCGAACTGCAGGGCATCGCTGCGCAGGTAGGCCTGCAGATCGAAGGCATGCAGGCCTTCGGTCGGGCTGTCGAGAATGCGCAGCTTGCGAAAGCGATGCACGGCGAACTGGCGAATGTCGGTACAGGACGCGGCGCTGGCAATCAGGTAACTGACCTGGCCGCGCTGGATCAGCGCCAGCGGGTTGAGGGTCAGTTCGCTGAGCGTGTCGTTGTGAGCCGAGTAGTACTGGCAGTGCAACTGGTATTCCTCAAGCAGCGCGTGTTGCACGGTCTCGAGGATGCTGTCGGGCACTTCCGGTGCCTGCATGTTCATGTCCGGGCGCACGCTGGCGACCTTGTCCAGCCAGCGCGCCACCTTGTTCGCCCCCGACAGGTGTTCGAGCTTTTGCCGGGCATGGCTGAAGCGCGGGTCCAGCACTTTCAGCATGCTCCCCGGCAACAGCGGGCGCACGGCCTCTTCCACCAGCGCCAGGCTTAGCGCCTCGCTGACACTGATACCGCGCAGCTCGATGCAGGCGTTGGCCGCCCAGTGCCAGCCATAAGGGATGCTCTTGTCGTTGCGTTCCAGCGGGAAGATCAGCGACAGCTCATTGAGGTCGCGCTCGATGCTGCGCTTGCTGATGGAAAAACCTGCGTCCTGCAGGCGGCCTACCAACTCGGCACTGGTAATCCCCGGCGAGCGGCTGGGCAACTGGCGCAGCAACTCCCATTGGCGGCTGAGGGTGGCACGTGTCGTGGCAGAGGGCAAAAGGCGGCGTCCTTGTCTAGGCTTGCGGTTGTAGCATGGCGCCAGCGCGGTGATATGGCAATTAGCCATTTATGTATCCAGATCAAGGATGAAGCAGTTGAGTGCCCTAACTGAATTGTTCGCGACAGGTTTTGTCGTGACCGTGCGCAGAATCACGCCTCATCACTCCCGCTGTTGGATCTGTGGGTAGTTCAATGAGGACGAACATGTCAGCTGCCAGCAACATTTACCCACTGCTTGAGCGCCTGTTGCCCGAGCGGATCATCCCTGCGCCTGGTCGGCCCGGCCGCCTGCAGCGGTTGTACGCCGGGGTCGGCATGCCCAGCCAGCGGGCAGCGCTGGGCGAAAGTTTCAGCCTGATCAGCCGCCTGGATGAAGCCGCTGACCTGCAGGCGGTGTACGACGACCTGCGCGCCCAGGCCCTGGAGGGCAACGTCGGTGCACTCAATGACCTGGGCTGGATCTGGCTCAACGGCAAGTACTGGCGCGCCGATCCGACCTTGGCCGGGCATCTGTTGCGTATGGCCGCCCTGCAGGGCAGCGCTGCTGCCTGGTTCAACCTTGGCCAGCAGCATTACTTCGGCAAAGGCGTCGAGGTGGCCTACGCCAGCGCGGCGGAGTATTACCAGCAGGCTTTCGAGCGTGGCTTGGAACATGCCGCAGCCGCCCTTGGCGATCTCTACGAGGAAGAAATCTGTGACAGCGACAGCCAGGAGTGGCAGGTCGACCTGCAGCAGGCCTATCGCTGGTTTCTACGTGGGGCCCAGCGCGGTGACGCCCGTTGCCGCTTCGAGGTTGGTTACCGGCTGCTGCATGGGCTGACGGTCAACGTCGACACCAAAGCCGCGGTGTACTGGCTGGAACTGGCCGCTGTGGCCGGGGTGATGCAGGCTGCCGAAGCGTTGGCGCTGCACTTCAGCGAGGTCAACAACGCCCTGCGTTATCTGTTCTGGCGCGAACAGGCGATCAACCTGGGCAGCAAGCTGGCGCTGAACATGAAGCTGGACGATCAGCTGCAACCTTGAACATGACGTCTGTCAGCCGCTATTGACGGCAGGGGCGGTGATCGAAGAATATTGATAGTTAGCAAACTATGAATATAACCACGAACCTCCCTTCATGACCCTCGACGCACTGCAACTCAACATCAGCAGCGGTATGGTGGTGGCCGGCCGGCACTGGCGGCGCATCTGCCAGGCGACCCTGGCCGGCTACGGCATTTCCGAAGCCTGTGCGATGCCACTGCTGATGATCGTGCGCCTGGGCGATGGTGTGCACCAGGTCGCTGTAGCGCAAGCGGCAGGGCTTGAAAGCCCGTCGCTGGTACGTCTGCTCGACCAGCTGTGCACGGCCGGCTTCGTCTGCCGCACGGAAGATCCGCTCGACCGCCGGGCCAAGGCACTGAGCCTGACCGCCAGCGGCCGGGTGCTCGCCGAAGCCATCGAAGGCGAACTGGTGCGCCTGCGCCGTGAAGTGCTGCAGGGCATCGACGAAGCCGACCTGCTGGCCACCCTGCGCGTGCTGCGCGCCTTCGAAGACGCTGCCCAGCGCACCCCGGGCGTGCCGACGTGAACGGTTTTTTCAGCTCGATGCCGCCCGCGCGCGACTGGTTCTACGGCGTGCGCACCTTCGCCGCTTCGATGATCGCCCTGTACATCGCCCTGCTCATGCAGCTGCCGCGGCCTTACTGGGCCATGGCCACGGTGTACATCGTCTCCAGCCCATTTGTCGGGCCCACCAGTTCCAAGGCCTTGTACCGCGCCATGGGCACCCTGCTCGGCGCCGCCGGGGCGGTGTTCCTGGTGCCGCTGCTGGTGCAGACGCCGGTGCTGCTGACGGTCGCCGTGGCCTTGTGGACCGGCACCTTGCTGTTCCTCTCGCTGCACCTGCGCACCGCCAATAGCTATGCGCTGATGCTTGCTGGCTACACCTTGCCGATGATTGCCCTGCCGGTGGTCGACGAGCCGCTGGCCGTGTTCGACATTGCTTCGTCACGGGCTCAGGAAATCTGCCTGGGCATTGTCTGTGCGGCGGTGGTCGGCGCGATCTTCTGGCCGCGGCGCCTGACCCCGGTGCTGGTCGGCGCCACCGGCAACTGGTTCAACGAGGCGATTCGCTACAGCGAGACCTTTCTGGCCCGCGAAGCCAGCGCCGAGAAAGTCGGCGGTCTGCGTGCCTCGATGGTCACCACCTTCAACTCGCTGGAGCTGATGATCGGCCAGCTGTCCCATGAAGGCGCCCGCCCGCAAACGGTAAAGAACGCCCGTGAGCTGCGTGGGCGGATGATCCACCTGCTGCCGGTGATCGATGCCCTCGACGACGCCTTGCTTGCCCTCGAAGGCCGCGCCCCGGCCCAGACCGAGCAATTGCAGCCATTGCTGGGCGAGGCCCGTGCCTGGCTGCAAGGCACCGCGCAGGATGCATCGCCGGCGCGCTGGTCTGCTCTGCGTGGGCAAATCGAACACCTGCAACCGAGCGCCGTGTCCCTCGACCAACGCGCCTCGCTGCTGCTGTCCAACGCGCTTTATCGGCTGGCCGAGTGGGTCGATCTGTGGCAGGACTGCTGCAGCCTGCAGCACGCTATCCGCAATGAAGACCTGTCGCCGTGGCGCGCGGTCTATCGGCACTGGCGCCTGGGCCGGCTGACGCCATTCTTTGACCGTGGCTTGATGCTCTATTCGGTGTTCTCCACCGTCACCGCGATCATTGCCGCCACCACGCTGTGGATCCTGCTTGGCTGGAGCGACGGTGGCAGCGCGGTGATTCTCGCTGCCGTGGCCTGTAGCTTCTTTGCCGCCATGGACGACCCGGCGCCGCAGATCTACCGGTTTTTCTTCTGGACCTCGCTGTCGGTGCTGTTCGCCAGCCTTTACCTGTTCCTGGTGCTGCCCAACCTGCACGACTTCCCGATGCTGGTGCTGGCCTTCGCCGTGCCGTGCATCTGCGTCGGCACCTTGACCGTGCAGCCGCGCTTCTACCTGGGCACCTTGCTGACCATCGTCAACACCGCCTCCTTCATCAGCATCCAGGGCGCCTACGACGCCAACTTCCTGACCTTTATCAACGCCAACCTGGCCGGGCCGGTGGGCTTGCTGTTCGCCTTTATCTGGACCCTGGTGGTGCGCCCGTTTGGCGTCGAGCTTGCGGCCAAGCGCCTGACCCGTTTCAGTTGGCACGACATCGTCGGCATGACCCAGCCGGCGACCCTGGCCGAGCATCGGCGCCTGGGTGTGCAGATGCTCGATCGGCTGATGCAGCAACTGCCGCGCCTGACCCAGACCGGCCAGGACACCGGCACTGCGCTGCGTGACCTGCGCGTGGGCCTGAACCTGCTCGACCTGCTGGCCTACATGCCACGGGTCGGCGCACACCCGCGCCAGCTGCTGGGGCGGGTGGTGGAGGAGGTGGGTGAACACTTTCAGGCCTGCCTGGATGCCCGCCGTCGCCTGCACGCTCCCGAGGTGTTGCTGCAGAGCATGGAACGCGCCCGCCGCGCCCTGAACCTCAATGACCTGGCCGATAGCGCCGAAGCCCGCGTGCACCTGCTACACGCCCTGAGTGGTTTGCGCCTGGCGCTGTTGCCAGGTGTCGAGGTGGTGCTGGAACCATCCGACGATCAGCCACAACTGCCCTACGGCATCGACGGAGCACCGCTGTGATCGGAGATCTGGATATCAGCGGGGTGTTCCTGCCCACGCTGCTGGTGATGATGGTGCTCACCTACCTGGTGTTCCTCGGTGTGCACGCGCTGCTCAACCGGGTGCACTTCTACCGCCTGGTCTGGCACCGGGCGCTGTTCAACGTTGCGCTTTACGCCGTGCTGCTCGGCACGGTCGACCACTTTTGCCGAAACCTGATGCTGCCATGAAAAAACCCTTGTTGACCCTGGGCCGCGTGGTCCTGACCCTGCTGGTAGTGACGCTGGCGACCGTACTGGTCTGGCAGATGGTCATGTACTACATGTTCGCGCCCTGGACCCGGGACGGGCACATCCGTGCTGATGTGATCCAGATTGCCCCGGATGTCTCCGGCCTGATTCAGCAAGTGGCGGTGCGCGACAACCAGGTGGTCAAGCGCGGTGACGTGCTGTTCACCATCGACCAGGACCGCTTCCACCTGGCCTTGCGCCAGGCCCAGGCGACCCTGGCCGAGCGCAAGGAAACCCTGGCCCAGGCCCAGCGCGAAGCCCGGCGTAACCGTGGCCTGGGCAACCTGGTGGCGCAGGAGCAACTGGAAGAGAGCCAGTCGCGCCAGGCCCGCGCCGAATCGGCCCTGGCCGAAGCCCAGGTGGCGGTGGATGCCGCGCAACTGAACCTCGACCGCTCGGTGGTACGCAGCCCGGTCGATGGCTACCTCAACGACCGCGCGCCGCGTGCCCATGAGTTTGTCAGCGCCGGGCGGCCAGTGCTGTCGGTGGTCGACAGCGACTCCTACCATGTCGATGGCTACTTCGAAGAAACCAAGCTGGCCGGCATTCACATCGGCCAGGCTGTGGATATCCGCGTGCTCGGCGACAATACCCGCCTGAGCGGGCGGGTGCAGAGCATCGCCGCCGGTATCGAGGACCGCGACCGCAGCAGTGGCGCCAACCTGCTGCCCAACGTCAACCCGGCGTTCAGCTGGGTGCGGCTGGCCCAGCGGATCCCGGTGCGCATTGCCTTCGATGAAGTGCCGGCGGACTTTCGCATGATCGCCGGGCGTACCGCGACGGTGTCGATCCTTGAGGGCCGCGGGCAATGAAACGGCTGTCGCTGCTTGGCCTGAGCCTGCTGCTGTCGGCCTGCCAGATGGTCGGGCCGGATTACCACGTGCCCAAGGACGCTGCCATCCAGCGCGCCGACCTGCAGGGCGAACTGCGCCAGGACGCCAACAGCGTGGTCTCGGCGCCTGTGCCCAAAGACTGGTGGCACCTGTACCAGGACGAGCGCCTCAATGAGCTGGTGCGTCAGGCCCTGGCCGCCAACACTGAACTGCGCGTAGCGGCAGCGAATATCGCCAAGGCCCGTGCCCAGGTCGAAGAAGCCGAGGCCCAGGGCGGCCTCAATGCTGGCGTGAAGCTGGGCGCCCAGCGTTTGCAAGAGTCTGGCGAGGCTTTCCTGCTGCCAGAGAAGGTGCCGGTGGCCAACATTGGTGAGGCGATTATCAGCGCTTCCTACCAGTTTGACCTGTGGGGCACCCTCAAGCGTGGCGTCGAGGCCGCCCAGGCCAATGCCGATGCGACCCAGGCCGCCGCCGATACTGCGCGCATCACCCTGGTGGCGGACGTGGTCCGCGCCTACACCCAGGTGTGCGCGGCCAACGAGGAATATCACATCGCCCATGAGTCCCTGGGCCTGCAAGAACAGAGCGTGACCCTGACCCAACGCCTGCGCGACGCTGGTCGTGGTGACGAAACCCAGGTGACCCGGTCGCAGACCCAGTTCAAATCCCTGCGCGCCGAGCTACCGCGTTACCAGGCGGCGCGTGAAGCGGGCCTGTACACCTTGTCGATGCTGCTGGCCAAACCGCTCAATCAGTTGCCGGCCGGCACGGGCGATTGCGCCGAGTTGCCGCATATCGCCCAGGTCCTGCCGGTGGGTGATGGCGCGGCGCTGCTCAAGCGCCGCCCGGATATCCGTCAGGCCGAACGCAGCCTGGCGGCGGCCACGGCGACCATTGGCGTGGCCACGGGGCAGTTGTATCCGGACATCAGTATCGGTGCCCAGGTGGGCACTATCGGTATTCTCGACAACCTGGGCGAACCTGCGACCAACCGCTGGGGCTTCGGCCCGCTGCTGACCTGGACGGTGCCGACCAACGGTTCGCGAGCGCGCATTCGCGCGGCAGAAGCTTCGACCCAGGCGGCGCTGGCGCATTTTGATGGCGTGGTGCTCAACGCCATTCGTGAAACCCAGACCAGCCTTGCGCAGTACAGTGCTTTGCTGGAGCGCCGTGATGCCCTGGCTGATGCCGAGCGCTCGGCGCAATTGGCGGCGGACCAGACCCACCGCTTTTATCAGGCCGGGCGCGAGTCGTTCCTCGCCGACCTGCAGGCAACCCGCACCTACACCGACATGCGCGCGCAGCTGGCGGCGGCCAATACCCAGGTGGCGATGGGGCAGATTGGCTTGTTCCTGGCGTTGGGTGGTGGTTGGTAAGAGCGGCAAGGCCAGCTCCCACAGGGTCCGGCGTCAACAGATCCTTTGTGGGAGCCGGCCTTGCCGGCGATTGGCGACTTCACTTATCCACAAGCCCCTTGAGCATCTCGATCGGCAACGGAAACACGATAGTCGACGACTTGTCCCCGGCAATAGTGCCCAGGGTCTGCATGTACCGCAGCTGCATCGCGCCCGATTGGCGGCCGAGCATTTCCGCGGCCTGCATCAGCTTCTCCGATGCCTGCAATTCGCCTTCGGCATGGATCACCTTGGCTCGCCGCTCCCGTTCAGCCTCGGCCTGACGGGCAATGGCGCGGATCATCGACTCATTGAGGTCGACGTGCTTGATCTCGACGTTGGCGACCTTGATGCCCCAGGCATCGGTCTGCGCATCCAGCACCTGGCGGATGTCCAGGTTCAGCCGCTCGCGCTCGGCCAGTAACTCATCCAGCTCATGCTTGCCGAGCACCGCGCGCAGAGTGGTCTGCGCCAGTTGGCTGGTGGCCATGAGAAAGTCTTCGACCTGGATGATTGCCTTCTGCGGGTCGAGCACGCGAAAGTACAGCACCGCGTTGACCTTGACCGAGACGTTGTCGCGGGTGATTACATCCTGCGGCGGCACATCCAGCACCACCGTGCGCAGGTCGACCCGGACCATCTGCTGGATCCCCGGGATCAGCAACACCAGGCCCGGGCCCTTGACTCGCCAGAAGCGTCCGAGCTGGAACACCACGCCACGTTCGTATTCGCGCAGGATGCGGAATGCCGCCAGCAACAGCACCGCCAGCAGTGCCAGCAATGCGCCAAAGCCCAGTTCGAAAAACATCTCAGTCTCCTTGCGCCGGTGTTTCTGCTTCGGCGCTGACGTCCAGTAGTACGCCCTTGCGTGTAATCACCCGGACGCGTTGCCCCACCTGCAGTGGCGTCTGGCATTGGGCCTGCCACTGCTCACCCTGCACCTGCACCGAGCCGATGAACGGGTCGCTGTCATTGACCGCCATCACCGTCGCCAGACTGCCCACCAGCCCGGCATCACCGCTGACCAGCGCGCGCTTGCGCGCCTTCATGGCCATGCCCAACACACCGCCGAGCAGTAGCGCCGAGAGCAGCGCGAGGGTCAGGATCAATGCCAGGGGGATGCCGAAGCCGGGCACGTCGGTGTCCATCAAAATCACCGCGCCGACCACGAACGCGACGATGCCGCCAAAGCCGACCACACCGAAACTGGGCAGGAACGCCTCGGCAATCATGAAGGCGATACCGAGCATGATCAGCGCCGCCCCGGCATAGCTCACCGGCAATAGCTGCAGGGCATACAGAGCGACCAGCAGGCAGATGCCGCCGATCACCCCGCCCACTCCGGAGCCGGGGCTCATGAACTCGAACATCAGCCCGTAGATGCCGATCATGATCAGGATCAGCGCCACGCTGGGGTTGGTGATCACCGCCAGCAGGCGCGTGCGCCAGTCCGGTTCGCGTTCGATGATCGCCACATTGGCCGTATGCAACTGCACCGGCTGGCCAGCGGCTTCCAGGCTCTTGCCGTCGAGTTGGCGCAGCAGGTCGGGGAGGTCGTTGGCGATACGGTCAATGACTTTCAGGCGCAGGGCTTCGTTGGCGGGCAGGCTCACCGATTCGCGCACCGCTTGCTCCGCCCAATCGGCATTGCGCCCGCGCAGTTGCGCCAGGCCGCGAATGTAGGCGGCGGCGTCGTTGACCTGCTTGCGGGTCAGGGTGTCCTGTTCACTGGTCGGCGCTTGCTTGTCGCCGGTGGGCGAGGCGGGCGGTGCGGCCGGGTCCTTGGGCGTGCCCGGCAGGCCGCCGATCTGCACCGGCGTGGCGGCGCCAAGGTTTGTGCCCGGGGCCATTGCCGCCACGTGGCTGGCATAAAGGATGTAAGTGCCGGCGCTGGCCGCGCGGGCGCCACCGGGAGCGACGAAGGTCGCGACTGGCACCGGGCTGGCGACAATCGCCTTGATGATCGCGCGCATCGAGCTGTCGAGCCCGCCCGGGGTGTCGAGGCGGATGACCACCAGTTGCGCCTGCTGTGTCTTGGCCTGCTCCAGGCCGCGTATCAGATAGTCGGCGCTGGCCGGACCGATGGCACCGTCGATACTCATCACCAGCACCGGATTGCCGGGCGCAGCTGCGCCGCTCGTCAGGGTGCCGAGCATCAGTAGAAACAGCAGGTGCCGACACCAGCGAGCGATCACCTGAATTCACCCGGGCAGTGCGTGTCCAATAAGTTTAGTCGGCTGCTTGATGCAGCACGGCCTAAACTTCAGAAGTGGGGGCGTTGTATCCGGAGGTGCATCATGCGTATGGCAAAAACCCTGCAGCAATGCCTGGACAAGGCCGGCTGCGACTATGAAATCGTTTCTCATCCGCACTCATCCACCAGCCTTGAGTCGGCGCGTACCGCCGGCGTACCTGCCGAGCGGGTGGCCAAGTCGGTCATGCTCGACGACCGCCGGGGCAATTACCTGATGGCCGTGCTACCGGCTAACCGTCACCTGGACATGAGCAAGGTGCGGGCCACCGGACCCTGGCAAATGACCCATGAAAGCGGCTTGCCACATCTGTTCGGCGACTGCGAACGTGGTGCCATTCCGGCGTTGGGTGATGCTTACTCGATCAAGATGCTGCTCGATCCGACCCTGACCCGTCAGGGGGATATTTATGTCGAGGCGGGCGATCACGATCACCTGATCCACATGAACATGACGCAGTACCTGAAACTGGTGCCAAACGCCGAAGTGCGTGAGGTTTGCTGATGATCAACCCATTGCCAGGCTGGCGTCGTGGATGCCCGGCCTGGCCCCAAGGAGTCACGCATGGAATCAAATATTCATCCGTTTTCGGACCTCTTCAAACAGTTGGGCCTGCCCGATGATGCCCAGGGAATAGACCAATTCATCACCAGCCATTCGCCGCTTAAAAACGGCATAAAACTGGTTGATGCGCCATTTTGGACCGAAAGTCAGAGGGCATTTCTGAGAGAAAGTATCCTTGAGGATGCTGACTGGGCTGAGCCGTTCGACCAGCTCAACGAGGCGCTACGGCGTCCGAGAAAATAAACGCTGAGCGGCACATCTGCCAGTGGACGGCGTTGCTATGCTCAGGAAAAAACAACAAGGGGATAGCGCCAATGAAAGATCCCTATGCCGCCGGTTTCTGGTGTGCCGTGACTGCCCTGGGCCTGCTGACCGTCGGTTATTTCTACGGAATCAAACAGACCCACCAGTTGGGCCAGGCACTGGTGTTTCTCTATGCCGCCGGGGGCGTGATCGGCGCGCTGGCGCTGACCGCGCTGGCCTGGATTGGCTGGCAGCAATTGCGCGTGAGCAAGCGTCAACTGGCCCAGGGCCGAACGCTGGTCGCGATCTGGAACACCAAGGTTGCCTTGCGCCGGGTCGAGACGGTGTTCGACCGCTATTTCTGGGGCAGCTACTGGCAGCCCGGGCGTACCTTTCAGGAGGTGATGGGCGAGCTGGAAGGCACGCCGCTGGAGCAGAGCCTTGAAGCCCTGAAACGCCAATGCCGCGAGCTTGATCGCGAAACCCATGACCGCCGCCACTGGCTGGACAACGCCCGCGAGCTCTCGACCGTGGCCACCGCCATGGCCCGGGAACGTTATCAACTGGACTTGTGCGACTCGCAGCAAAGCAGCGGTCGTGGCGCCGCCGTGCTCAATCGCGACCTGGAAGTGCTGGTGTACACCTGGTCGGCGCGTTTGCGCAGTTTCGACCACCAGCTCGACGAGCTGGAGGGCGAGTACCGCTGAGCGCGCAGCGAATCAGTCGCCGCGGATGTACTGTTCCAGCTGCAGGATCATGTTGGCCTGTTCAGCGATGGCTTCCTTGACCAGGTCGCCAATCGACAGCAGGCCGAGCAGTTCGCCGTTCTCGACCACCGGCAAGTGGCGCAGGTGGCTGTTGGTCATCATGTTCATGCAGTATTCGACATTCTGGTGCGTATCGACGGTCACCACCGGCGCACTCATGATCGCGCTGACCGGTGTGCCCACCGAAGAGCGGCCCTTGAGCACCATCTTGCGCGCATAGTCGCGCTCACTGACGATCCCCACTACCTGTCCGTCCAGCACCACGGGCAGGGCACCGACGTTCTTCTCGGCCATCAGGCGCAGCGCATCGAGCACCATATGGTCAGGGCCGATGGTGTGTACCTGGTGGTGCTGCTGGGCTTTTGTTTTTAGAAGTTGTGCCACGGTTTTCATAGAGGCCTCTGCGATGCTGGGAGTGGGTGACGGCAGATAGCTAAAGAATCGTGTACAGATGGCTGCAGGGCAAGGGAGAAAGCGGCATCGATGCGATTGAAAAACGTCATGACCCGCTGTTATTGCGCAAACGTCCTGCCGAACCAGCCAACGGTCCGGCAGGCGCGCAACATTAGCTCTTCTGCACGATGACCTGGCTGTTCAGGTCATTGAGCATGGCGTCCAGGGTTGGCTTCATCTTCTCGAAGTCCTTCACGCTGCACACTGCTTTCGGGTTGTGGAAGTCCAGGCGGCGCTTGACCACCAGGCTGTTGCCCTGCAGGGCATACTCGGCGCTGTAATCGAAGTGCTTGTCCTTGAGGGTCACAGGTTTGGGCGCGGCGATGATCTTGACGTCGGCCGGGAACTCGAAGCGTGCCTGTTCTTCGGTGATGCCGGAGATGCAGGTGAAGTCCTGGGTACGCTGCTTCTCGGCGATGAAGCCGAAGACATTCTGGGCGATGCCGCCGGCCAGGCTGGTCAGGGTCGGCACGCCGATCGGGCCGGGCAGGTTGACCAGGTTTTCACTGCGACCGTTGATGTGCATCTCGAAGGCGCCGCTGGTCTCCAGGTCATCGCTGCTGATCTTGCCGCTGCCACGCTGGCCGTAGGCGGCGAGGATGCGCTGGGTCAGCAGGTCGCGCTCGGCCGGTTGCATGTTGCGCATCATCCAGCGGTTCATCTCGGCGGCCCAACCGTCGATCTTCGAGGCATGCGTGAAGTCGGCGGCGCCGCTGCTGGCCACGGTATACGTGGTGCTGTTGTGCACCAGGCCTGGCTGGGTGGCCGGGGTGTGGCCGAGCTTGCCCGAGCGGGCCAGCACGGTAGGCTTGTCCAGCACCGGGGCTGGCAGATAGCCGCTGGCGATGGCTTCGGCAGTGGAGTCCAGGTACAGGTCCAGGCTCGGCACGTAGGTGACCACGTGGTTGATCACACCCAGGGTTGGCACCTTGGGCAGGGCGTAGGCACTGCCGAGGTTGATCAGGGCCGGGGTGCTTTCAATGTTGACCGCGGCCAGCAGCGCTTCGAGCAGGGCTACGTGGTCTTTGCAATCGCCATAGCGGTTGCTCAGCACGGTGTCGGCAGCATGCGGCACGACGCCGCCGGCGCCGATGTACACCGCCACGTAGCGGATATTGCGGCGCACCCAGTCACCCAGGGCCAAGGCCTTGTCGCGTGGGTCATCGATCTTGGCTGTCAGCTTCTCGGCCAGTTCACGGATGGCCGGCGTGACTTCGCTGTTGGCCCGCGCCGCGTAGGCTTTGGCGAATTCGCTGTAGTCAGCAAAGGTGGACACGGCCAGGTACTTGCCGTAGTCCGAGTAGGCTACTGCGCCCAATTCTGTACGAGCGTTGTCACCCTGCACGTAGTCCCACTGGTAAACCTTGCGGCCGGTCTCGGCCTTGGGACTGGATGCCTTGAAACCCTTGGCCTCGGCATTGAGCTTGAGGTTCTTCGGCAGGTCGTAGATCAGGGTGAACTGTTTGGTGGGGTGGAACTGCGGCATCGCCAGGTCTTCGAACTGGCCGGGGAACAGCGGGGTCTTGCGCTGCTTCTTGAAGCTCAGCACCAGGCGGTCGCCGACTGCCACTTCCGGGAAAATCACCACCTTGACCAGGCTGTCGTGGAACATTGGCGCCTGGGATGACTGACGTTCCTGTTGCTCCTTGATCTGCTCTGGGCTGACCACGACCTTGCGGCCGTCCGGCTTCTGAGTGTAGGCCTGGGTAACTTCCAGGGTTTCCAGCGTGCGGTTGTAGTACAGCGATTGCTGGGCCTTGGCCTGGATCGCGCGTTCTTCGTTGATCAGCAGGACCAGGTCCTGGGTGGATGCGTAGCTGCCGTCTTCGGCGACCACGGTGCGTAGAATGTCCTTTTCGATGGTGACGGAGGGGTCGGTACCGTCGTCCTTGGCCTGTGCCATGTTCAAGGCGAACAGACAGCACAGCATCCCGACCCACCGGGCCGGGGTCAAAGCGAACCGCTTCATAAAGATCCTTCTTGCTGGTGTATTCCAGAGGCCTGACTCGATAAATGCGAATCAGTTAGTGGCATTTTGCCTCATCCGTAGGCTTCTCTGCTGCGACATTTTTTTGCGTGGGTATTTTCCTGCGTTTCATGTCTCTTTCGATTCAAGGATTCACAGGTCTTGCACACTCCCCACGGTGGGCGTTGGCTTTGCCGACGATGGGCTGCGCAGCGGCCCCAACATAGCCAGGGCCACACCTCACTCAGCCCTACTCGCCAACCCGCTCCTCAATCCCGTCCAGCAACGCATCCACCAACCCTTTAGCCATTTCTACCGAATGCAGGGTCGACCACAAGAAGCCCTTGTGGGCGGATCAATATCGTCGAAAGCCTTGTAGCCAGTGTCGTAAGCGCAGCCTAGGTAGAGAGAGGCATGCACCAGCGCATCATGTGCGGCGACGCCGGAGCAGACAGCGAACAGCGCAGAGTGCCCGGCTTGGCAGTTGCCAAAGACGGAGTGGGCGGTGGCGGCGGATTTATCGAGTGGTGGATCGGGGACGATTTTTTTCATGTCGATGCTCACAAGTCGGAGCTGACACCGCAATCCGTTACCACACGAATGGGTGGCAGCTGTACACGGGGTGGTAAACCGGGGTGAGCATCAATCCCGGCAGGCTCGAAAGCCTCCCGCATACAGCCGCCATTGACTGTATAGGATGATGCACACTCCGGGTTACCACGCCCGATCACCGAGATTTCGGTGATGGGTAGGAGCCTAGAGGCACGAGTTCCCAGGGACAAGCAGACGGGTATCGACAGACCGCGTAGGGTATTTCTTAGGACGACATATTTCGAGACTTCGAAACATCATCTGACATTGATCATTCAATTCCCCATGGTGTTTCAACCTGGCTTTGTCTTGCTACGCAGTCGCTTTTCAAGACGTTCAAGCTCGACCAACTCCCGACGGTCATCCTCTCTGGCTTCAGCACTGCGGCGACTCTGATCAAACGCCTCATAGCAGTCTTGAACCACTTGCTTCATCTGCTCGTGACTGACGCTGCCGGCTGAGCGCAGTAAGGGCTGTTCATTGAAAGCCATGAAGCTGTCGATGTACCGGCGCCAGTCGGTCAACTGCATATGCTGACGTTGCTCGGCGCGCAGCTCGGCGAAGTCTAGGAACATGCTGACTAAGCGGTTGAGCTGATCCAGCTCGTCTGCATTCAGGTAATTCTTCGCGACCACTACATCGGCTTTGCGCACGCGGTTGCCCTTGAAGCTGAGCAGGTTCATGTTCGGGGCGCTGGCATCGGCTCGATTGACGATCAGTTCAGCTGCGGTGTGGCCGGTGACCGCGAAGAAAAGTCTCGGCAAAGAGCCGGGTAGTGTCTTGCTCATTGGCTCGGTAATCCTCGGCCAATGTGAAGAGGTCGCGCACCTTCTGGTAAAAACGCTTCTCTGACGACCGTATGTCGCGGATGCGTTTGAGTAGTTCGTCGAAGTAATCCCAGCGGGGCTCTTTCAGGCGGGTATCGTCCATGACGAAGCCCTTGAGCAGGTACTCGCTTAACGTTCGGGTAGCCCATTGGCGAAACTGGGTGCCGCGGGTTGATCGTACCCGATACCCCACCGCGATAATCATCGGCAGGGCGTAGTGCGCCAGCATGCGCCTAACCTGGCGTGAGCCCTCGGTTTGAACTGTCAAGTTTTCCTTGACGGTTGCTGCTTCCGTTAGCTCACCTTCGCTAAGAACGTTCTGCACGTGCAGGCTTATGTTCTGTTTGCTGGTTTGATACAGCTCAGCCATTTCCAGCTGCGTCAGCCAGACCTGACCTTCCATTTCTCGCAAGGTGAACTGCGCCAAGCCGTCTTCAGTGCTGTAGAGAATCAGGTCGTTGCCTTGCATATCGACTATTCACCTCATTTGATTGAGGGCAGTGATCATATTCAACCTGCCACGATGCGGCGCGTGCGACACAACGTCCAAATGTAAGCAATCTGAACGGCAGAAACAAAAAAGGCCCAGGTATTCACCTGAGCCTTGATCGATATGGCGCACTCGGCGGGATTCGAACCCACGACCCCTGCCTTCGGAGGGCAGTACTCTATCCAGCTGAGCTACGAGTGCAACGCGGGCGCCATGATACCCATCTAGGCTGGCGGCGTCCATCGTCAGAATGGCTGTGGTCGATTTCGCACACTCAAGGGGCTATAAATGACGTTGATCTGAAAAAATCAGCCGCACAGCGCTTTTTGTTCTTTTTTTCGAACACCCTATTGTCCTTTCTCCTCGTTGATCCTAGGATTCGTTTGAGATTTCAAACGCTCTCCTTTTTCTACAATCAATAATTCGCGCCGTGCCTGCACGGTGCAGTTAAGGAAGCCCGACATGCAGCTTAAAGACGCCCAGTTGTTCCGCCAGCAAGCCTTCATCAATGGAGAGTGGCTGGACGCGGACAACGGCCAGACGATCAAGGTCAACAACCCGGCAACGGGCGAGATCATCGGCACTGTGCCGAAGATGGGCGCCGCTGAAACCCGCCGTGCCATCGAGGCCGCCGACAAGGCGCTGCCGGCCTGGCGCGCGCTGACCGCCAAAGAACGTGCTGGCAAGCTGCGTCGCTGGTTCGAGCTGATGATCGAGCACCAGGACGACCTGGCCCGCCTGATGACCACCGAGCAGGGCAAGCCACTGGCCGAAGCCAAGGGCGAGATCGTCTACGCCGCTTCCTTTATCGAGTGGTTCGCTGAAGAAGCCAAGCGCGTCTACGGCGATACCATCCCGGGTCACCAGCCAGACAAGCGACTGATCGTGATCAAGCAGCCGATCGGCGTGACCGCGGCCATTACCCCGTGGAACTTCCCGGCGGCGATGATCACCCGTAAAGCCGGCCCGGCCCTGGCCGCTGGCTGCACCATGGTGCTCAAGCCTGCTTCGCAAACCCCGTACTCGGCCCTGGCCCTGGTTGAGCTGGCCACCCGTGCCGGTATCCCGGCTGGCGTGCTGAGCGTGGTGACCGGCAGCGCCGGCGACATCGGCAGCGAGCTGACCGGCAACCCGATCGTGCGCAAGCTGTCGTTCACCGGCTCCACCGAGATCGGTCGCCAGCTGATGGCCGAATGCGCCAAGGACATCAAGAAGGTTTCCCTGGAGCTGGGCGGCAACGCGCCATTCATCGTGTTCGACGACGCAGACCTGGATAAGGCCGTCGACGGCGCGATCATCTCCAAATACCGCAACAACGGCCAGACCTGCGTCTGCGCCAACCGTATCTACGTGCAGGACGGCGTCTACGATGCCTTCGCCGAGAAGCTCAAGGCCGCTGTGGCCAAGCTGAAGATCGGCAACGGCCTGGAAGACGGCACCACCACCGGCCCGCTGATCGACGAAAAAGCCGTGGCCAAGGTCCAGGAGCACATTGCCGATGCAGTTGGCAAAGGCGCCCAGGTACTGACCGGCGGCAAGTTGATCGAAGGCAACTTCTTCGAGCCGACCGTGCTGGTCAACGTGCCAAACAACGCAGCGGTGGCCAAGGAAGAAACCTTCGGCCCGCTGGCGCCACTGTTCCGTTTCAAGGACGAGGCCGAAGTCATCGCCATGTCCAACGACACCGAGTTCGGTCTGGCCTCGTACTTCTATGCCCGTGACATGAGCCGTGTGTTCCGTGTCGCCGAAGCCCTGGAATACGGCATGGTCGGTATCAACACCGGTCTGATCTCCAACGAAGTTTCGCCGTTCGGCGGTATCAAGGCCTCGGGCCTGGGCCGCGAAGGTTCCAAGTACGGCATCGAGGACTACCTGGAAATCAAATACCTGTGCATCAGCATCTGATCGCAGCGTAAGGCTTTACCTCTGCCAGCGGGGCGCGAGAGCGACGTCTCGCTGGCCTTTTTACACCGTACACCCCGTGGCCTGGGCCCCTGCAGCAGTCGATCAACGCATGCTGTCTGCAGTTGAATACCGGCCACTCCGACTTGAATCGCGCCACCTTGTGGGTGGCGAATTGAGGACATTATGAGCAAGACCAACGAATCTTTGATGCAACGTCGTGTCGCCGCAGTTCCACGTGGTGTTGGCCAGATCCACCCGATCTTCGCCGAGTCGGCAAAGAACGCCACTGTCACTGACGTCGAAGGCCGCGAGTTCATCGACTTCGCCGGCGGTATCGCGGTACTGAACACCGGTCACGTGCATCCGAAGATCATCGCTGCCGTTGAAGCCCAACTGCACAAGCTGACCCATACCTGCTTCCAGGTCCTGGCCTACGAGCCGTACGTCGAGCTGTGCGAAAAGATCAACGCCAAGGTGCCAGGCGACTTCGCCAAGAAAACCCTGCTGGTCACCACCGGTTCCGAAGCCGTTGAAAACGCCGTCAAGATCGCCCGTGCCGCCACTGGCCGTGCCGGCGTGATCGCCTTCACCGGCGCTTACCACGGCCGTACCATGATGACCCTGGGCCTGACCGGTAAAGTCGTGCCTTACTCGGCCGGCATGGGCCTGATGCCAGGCGGCATCTTCCGCGCCCTGTACCCGAACGAGCTGCACGGTGTGAGCATCGACGACTCGATCGCTTCCATCGAGCGTATCTTCAAGAACGACGCCGAACCCCGTGACATTGCGGCAATCATCATCGAGCCAGTTCAGGGCGAAGGTGGTTTCTACGTCGCGCCGAAAGAGTTCATGAAGCGCCTGCGTGCCCTGTGCGACCAGCACGGCATCCTCCTGATCGCTGACGAAGTGCAGACCGGCGCTGGCCGTACCGGCACCTTCTTCGCCATGGAACAGATGGGCGTTGCTCCAGACCTGACCACCTTTGCCAAATCCATCGCTGGCGGCTTCCCGCTGGCCGGTGTGTGCGGCAAGGCCGAGTACATGGACGCCATCGCCCCAGGCGGCCTGGGCGGCACCTACGCCGGTAGCCCGATCGCTTGCGCCGCGGCCCTGGCCGTGATGGAAGTGTTCGAAGAAGAGAAACTGCTGGACCGCAGCAAGGCCGTTGGCGAGCGTCTGGTCGCCGGCCTGCGCAAGATCCAGGACAAGCACCCGATCATCGGTGACGTGCGTGCCCTGGGTTCGATGATCGCGGTTGAAGTGTTCGACAAAGCCGGTTCCCACACCCCGAACGCTGCTGCTGTCGCTTCGGTCGTGGCCAAGGCGCGCGACAAGGGCCTGATCCTGCTGTCGTGCGGCACCTACGGCAACGTCCTGCGTATCCTGGTTCCGCTGACCTCGCCTGATGAGCAACTGGACCAAGGTCTGGCAATCATCGAAGAGTGCTTCGCAGAACTCGCGTAAACTGTGACGCATTAGAAGAAAACCCGCTTCGGCGGGTTTTTTTTCGCTCAAAGGATGGCCAGGGGGCTAAGGTTGCCTGCAAGGAGACGCCTTGGAAGGTGCACGGGATTGCGTGTAGCGAAATATCGGGAGAGTTGTGTATGAGTGTTGTAGAGCCCGCCCAGGTACCGTGCGTGCTGCTTGCCGAAGGTGATCCCTGGGTACGGGACATGCTGAGCCAGATGCTCCTCAGTGTGCGCTGCGATGCGCGCCTGCAGGTGTGCGCCGATGGCTCGCAAGCGCTGGCGGCGCTGGCCAGCAAGCCGGACCTGATCATCGCCTCACGCGAGCTGCCCGGCGGCGATGGCCTCGACCTGCTGCGCAACGTGCGTGCCAAGGGCCGCCAGCCGGTATTGCCGTTCATTCTCATGAGCAACCGCAGTGACGCCGCCAGTGTGCGCGAAGTGCTGCCGTTCGCGCCGACCGCTTACCTGAGCAAGCCGCTGAACATGGACGCCCTGCGCCAGCGCCTGGAAGACTTGTTGCTCAGCGCCGGGGAGGAGGTCGCTTGCCCGGTACCGCCGTTGCAGCCAGGCGCGACTTTGCCGCGCTTTCTGCAAGGGCGCCGCGCCACCTCCGATGGCGGCCCGTTGTTCGCTGATGTGAAGTTGGCAATCAAGCGCAGCCTGCAGCCCCAGGGCTTGGACCTCAAGGTACTGGAAGCCGAGATCCGCAACGATCCACAGGTCACCGCCGTGCTGATCGCCGCTGCCAACAGCGCTGCGCTGCATCGCGACGGTGCGGTGCAGAGCCTGATGCAGGCGCTGAACAAGCTGGGTACGACCCAGAGCATGAACCTGATTCTGGGGCTGGCGCTCAAGCGTAGCGCCAAGCTCAGCGATCCAATCCTGTCGCGCCATGCCGAACACTTCTGGGGCTTGTCGCTGCACACTGCCGAATACGCGCGGACCCTGGCGCGCATGCTCGAGCTCGACCAGGAGCGCTGCTATTGCGCCGGCTTGCTGCATTGCCTGGGCGATCTGGCGCTGCTGCGGTGTTTGCAGGAGTGGCAGCAGGCCGGGGGTGAGCTGGATGAGGATTCGGTGGAGTTGTCGCTCAACGAGTTTGGTGCGGCGTTCGGCTCGGCGCTGCGTACCCGCTGGCGGCTACCGCTGGAGCTGCGTGAACTGATTGCGGCGATCTACCAGTTGGGCGGCGGGGTGTATTCGCGCGATGCACTGGTGATGAATCTGGCCGGGCAGTTGGCGCGCTTGCCGGCGGATCAGGGGTTGGAAGGCTTGGCTGAAAGCAAGACGGCGCGCTTGCTCAAGGTGGGGATGGCGGAGCTGGGCAGGTTGCGCAAGGTTTGAGATTTTGGGGCCGCTTTGCGGCCCAATCGCTGGCAAGGCCAGCTCCCACAGGGTTTGCATGCCCCGGCCCTTGTGGGAGCTGGCTTGCCAGCGATGCTGTTCAGCCTCTTACAATCTGATTCTTGCCCTGGCGCTTGGCCTGGTACATCGCCGCATCCGCCCGGGCAAACAGGCTGTCCAGCGACTCGTCCGCTTCGGTGATCCCGGTCAGGCCCTGGCTCACCGTCACCCCGAATACCTTGTCGTCATGGCTGAAGCTCAAGCGCTGGATCTCGCGCTGCAGGCGCTCGGCGATATGCTGGGCAATTTCCGGCGTGCAGCCCGGAAACACCGCGGCGAACTCCTCGCCACCAATGCGCCCGAACTGGTCGCCACGGCGCAGCACCGCCTTGCCGGTATCAGCGATGCGCTGTAGCACATAGTCGCCTTCCTGGTGGCCGTAGGTGTCGTTGATCTGCTTGAAGTCATCGATATCGAGCAGCAGGAACGCTAACGGCGCCTGCTCCAGTCGTGCGGTTTCGAAGGCATGCTGGGCGCACTCGAAGAAGTGCCGGCGGTTGCTGCTCTGGGTCAGTACGTCGGTGGTCGCCAGGCGCTGCAGCTCGCCTTCGAGCTGCTTCTTTTCGGTGATGTCCTCGGCCATGCCGACAATGATCACCCGCTGGTCCGGCATGGCCTGTTGGCTGATGAAGCATTTGTCGCTGATCCAGCGCACCTGACCGTCGGCGGCGATGATGCGGTACTCGCGATCCTCCACTGCGCCTTTTTCCAGCACTTGCGCCAGGCTCCGTTCGGCGTAGTCCAGGTCATCGGGGTAGATGCTGTCGCGCCATTCGTTGAAGTCGGCCAGCAACAGGCCGGCCGGGCGGCCAAAAATGCGTTCGTAGGCGGGGCTGACGTAGAGCACCTGGCGGCTTTCCCAGTCGAATGCCCAGAGCACCGCGTTGACGCTGTCGAGCAATGAACTGAACAACTGCTCGCGCTCGCTCAGGCGCGCGACTTCGCCTTGGGCATGCATCAGGGCCAGAAGGGTTTGGGCGGCTTCAGGTGGCGGGTTGCAGGCCAGGGTTGTTGGAGTGTTCTTGACCATTTGCGCGGAAATTCTCACGACTGGGGCGTGCGGCCACGACCCGGCCCGCCACGCGGGCGATATGCCTGTCAGAGTGAGATTCGGCGGCTAAGTTCCGGTCGGCGCGCCACTAAGCCGGCGCGCCGATCAACGGCATCAGGCCAGGGCAGGGCGCAGCGAGTAGGTCTTGAGCTGGGCGGCGAAGTCGCGCAGCGACTGGATACCGCTGGCCTCGGCTTCGTGTACCCAGTCTTTCATGGCCGCGAGCATGTCGTGGCCGTTGGCGCTGGTGCGCGCCCAGATCTGTTGCAGGGCCAGGCGCTTCTCGTAGATGGTTTTCAGTGCCTGGCTGTGCTCGAGCATGGTCTGGATGCGCAGGTGATGACGGTCTTCCAGCAGGCTGGTTTCCCGCGACAGCAAACGCTTGGCACGGCGGAACTGGTGGCGGACCGAATCGTCGACCCGCGCCAGCTCCTGCTGGACCAGTGGCGCGATCACCAGCTTGCGGTACTGGGCCATGATCTGGAAGCGGTTGTTGAGGATCGCCATGGCGGTGTCCATGTCCAGCTGGCCCTTGCCTTCGACCCGGTGGGCGATAGGCGCGACGCGCTGCACCTTGGCCAGGCGCAGCCAGCAGAACAGCTTGATCCAGGCCCAGCCCATGTCGAACTCCCAGCGCTTGACCGACAGCTTGGCCGAGTTGGGGTAGGTGTGGTGATTGTTGTGCAGCTCTTCACCGCCAATGATGATGCCCCAGGGCACCAGGTTGGTGGCGGCGTCGCGGCACTCGAAGTTGCGATAGCCGACCGCATGGCCCAGGCCGTTGACCACGCCGGCAGCCCAGAATGGAATCCACATCATCTGCACGGCCCAGATGGTGATGCCGGCGGTGCCGAACAGCAGCAGGTCGATCACCGCCATCAGGGCGATGCCGCCGAGCTTGTAGCGGCTGTAGAGGTTGCGTTCGATCCAGTCTTCCGGGCAGTTCTTGCCGTAGATGCGCAGGGTTTCCGGGTTCTGTGCCTCTTCGCGGTACAGCTCGGCGCCCTTGCGCAGCACCGTCGACAGGCCCTTGATGACCGGGCTGTGCGGGTCGTCGACGGTTTCGCATTTGGCGTGGTGCTTGCGGTGGATGGCGGTCCACTCGCGGGTGTTCTGCGCCGTGGTCAGCCACAGCCAGAAACGGAAAAAGTGCTTGAGCCCGGCGTTGAGTTCCAGCGAGCGGTGGGCGGAATAACGGTGCAGGTAAACGGTAACGCTGACGATGGTCACATGCGTCATTACCAGGGTAACTGCCAGCAATTGCCACACTGACAAGTTGAGCAAACCTTCGTACCACATAGGCGAAATGGCCCTCAAAAACATAGGGAACAGCGGGAAACATTATCCCTGCGCCAGCAAATAAAACCAGTCGGCCTTTTAGATAGGAGGTCACCGGATGTTTCTACCCTATAATCCCCCACAAATTTTTGTGGGTTTGCCCGGGACCTTATGTCTGCTTCCATTCGAGACGCCATGCGCATGGCGGCGCTCTACCTTGTGCTATCGGTACTGTGGCTGGCACTGTCTGATCAATTATTGAACAGTCTTTTCGATGCGCCTGAGCAAATCGGCCGCTGGCAGCTGATCAGCGCGCATTTCTGGGTGTTGTGCAGTGCCCTGCTGATTTTTGTCTCGCGCGCCCGCCTGCTCAATTTCATCGGCGTCGGTGTGCGCTTGCGCCGTGAAGACCGCGAGCGTCTGCGCATGGCTGCCGCGGTGTTCGACAGCACCCTGGAAGGGGTGCTGGTCACCGACCGCGATGGCCTGATCGTGCACGTGAATCGGGCATTCATGCAGATCACCGGTTACGACAAGGACGAAGTGCTTGGCCAGCGCCCGAGCAAGTTCAAGTCCGGCCGCCATGTTGCCGCGTTCTACCAGCAGATTTACGCCACCCTGGGGCAAAAGGGCGAGTGGAGCGGCGAGATCTGGAACCGGCGCAAAAGCGGCGAGGTGTATCCGCAATGGCAGACGATTTGCGCCATCCGCGATGACAGCGGCGAGTTGAGCCATTACGTCGCGGTGTTCAGCGACATCAGCGCGATCAAGCATTCCGAGCGCGAGCTGGCGTATCTGGCCCATCACGACCCGCTCACCGACCTGCCCAACCGCCTGCTGTTCAACGACCGCACCGCGCAGGCACTGGCTGCGGCCCAGACCAACAAGCGCGGTTGCGCCTTGCTGCTGCTCGACCTGGACCACTTCCAGAGCATCAACGACAGCCTTGGCCACAACATTGGCGACCAGTTGCTCAAGGTGGTCGGTGAGCGCTTGCGCTCGCTCCTGGGCAACGGTGTGACCCTGGCCCGCCTGGGCGGTGACGAGTTCGCCGTGCTGGCCGAAAACTGCTCGCAGGTCGGCCAGGCCGCAGCCTTGGCGCAGAGCATCATCGATGGCATGAAAGCGCCATTCGAGGTCGATAGCCAGCGCTTGTTCATCAGCGTCAGCATCGGCATCAGCCTGTTCCCCAGCGACGCCCTGAGCGCCGAGCAGTTGCTGCGCAATGCCGACTCTGCGCTGTTCAAGGCCAAGAGCAGCGGCCGTGCCGGTTATGCGCTGTACACCGAAGAGCTGACCGCTCACGCCCAGCAGCGGGTCGAGACCGCTGGCGAGCTACGCCGGGCCTTGGAGCAGGAAGAGCTGCGGGTCTATTACCAGCCGGTACATGACCTGTGCAGCGGCAAGATGATCGGTGTCGAGGCGCTGGTGCGCTGGCAGCATCCGCAGCGCGGGCTGGTGCCGCCCGGGGAGTTCATCCCGATTGCCGAACGCACTGGGCTGATTGCCGATATCGACACCTGGGTGTTGCGTCAGGCCTGCCTGCAGAGGGTGCAATGGCAGGCCGAGGGGCGGGCGCTGGAATTTGTTGCAGTGAATATCTCCAGCCGCCTGTTTGGCCATCGTGACCTTTATCAGCAAGTGGCGCAGGTGCTGCACGACACGGCGCTGGACCCGGCGTTGCTGGAGCTGGAGGTTACCGAAAGCGCGGTGATGGACGACCCTGAAGTAGCCCTTGAGCAATTGCATCGGCTGCGTGAGTTGGGCTTGCGCCTGGCCATCGATGACTTTGGCACCGGCTATTCGTCGTTGCTGCGGCTCAAGCGCCTGCCGGTGCAGAAGCTCAAGATCGACCAGGGTTTTGTCGCCGGCTTGCCCTGTGATGAAGACGATGTGGCGATTGTGCGGGTGATTATCGCCCTGGCCCGGAGCATGGGCATGCTGGTGCATGCCGAGGGCATCGAGCAGGCCGAGCAGGCGCGCTTTCTGCTGGAGCAACAGTGTCAGCTGGGCCAGGGCTACTGGTTCGGGCGGCCGGTGCCGGCGCAGCAATTGCGCTGGGCCTGAGGGTCCCGCGAAACTCTATTTCAGTTATATAAAAATTCTTAAATAGTATTTTTAAGAATATTCGCGTCCCTCTAAGATTGCCCTCAAGCCAGGCGCAGTCGCTCCCCTTCACGCACTGCACGGCACCCATATCACAGGAGCACGAGCATGAGCGCATCTCTGCGTAGCGTTGACGGTCAGGACGAAGCCACCATTCTGCGCGAAATCCAGAGCGCCCTGCGTGACCTGCGGTTTGGCGCGGTGGAAATCACCGTGCACAACGCCCAGGTCGTGCAGATCGAACGCAAGGAAAAGTTCCGCCTGCAGAACCCCGGCAACAAGCCCAGCTGATTATCGCGCCACCTAATTAGAAAAATACGCCAATCGGGAGCTTCACCATGTCCATCCGCCGTTATGCCCTGGCCGCCCTCGCCAGCGCCGTTTTTGCCGGTTCCGCAATCGCCAAGGACTACGAACTGCTGAACGTGTCCTATGATCCGACCCGCGAGTTGTATCAGCAGTACAACGCCGAGTTCGTCAAGCACTGGCAGCAGGCTCACCCGGACGACAAGGTGAAGATCCAGCAGTCCCACGGTGGTTCGGGCAAGCAGGCCCGTGCCGTAATCGACGGCCTGCGCGCCGACGTGGTGACCCTGGCCCTGGCCGGCGACATCGACGAAGTGGCCAAGCTCGGCAAGACCCTGCCGGACAACTGGCAGACCCGCCTGCCGGAGGCCAGCACCCCCTACACCTCGACCATCGTGTTCCTGGTGCGCAAGGGCAACCCGAAAGGCATCAAGGACTGGGGCGACCTGATCAAGAAAGACGTCTCGGTCATCACGCCGAACCCGAAAACGTCCGGCGGTGCCCGCTGGAACTTCCTTGCTGCCTGGGCCTACGGTCTGAAAAGCGGTGGCAGCGAAGCCAAGGCCCAGGCATACGTGAAAGAGCTGTTCAAGCACGTACCGGTACTGGACACCGGCGCCCGTGGCTCGACCATCACCTTCGTCAACAACGGTCAGGGTGACGTGTTGCTGGCCTGGGAAAACGAAGCCTTCCTGGCCCTCAAGGAAGACGGTGGCGCCGACAAGTTCGAGATCGTCGTGCCGTCGCTGTCGATCCTTGCCGAGCCGCCCGTGGCGGTAGTCGACAAGAACGCGCAGAAGAAGGGCAACGAGCAGATCGCCGAGGCGTACCTCAAGCACCTGTACAGCCCGGCCGGGCAGAAGATTGCCGCCGAGAACTTCTACCGCCCGCGTGACCCGAAAGTTGCTGCCGAATACGCCAAGCAGTTCCCTAAACTGGACCTGGTGACTATCGACAAAGACTTCGGTGGCTGGAAGACTGCCCAACCCAAGTTCTTCAACGATGGTGGCGTGTTCGACCAGATCTACACGGCGCAGTGATGCAATGCCCGTCAGGATAATCGCCGTTCAGTAGCCAGCATGGGCCCGGGATTCGTCCCGGGCTTCGTGCGTTCAACCAGGGACCTTTATGTCACGTCGTATTTCCCCCGTCATACCCGGCTTCGGGCTGACGCTGGGCTACACCTTGGTGTACCTCAGCCTGATTGTGCTGATACCGCTGGCCGCCATGTTCATACATGCCGCCCAGCTCACCTGGGAGCAGTTCTGGGCCATCGTCACCGCACCGCGAGTGCTCGCGGCGCTCAAGCTGAGCTTCGGCACGGCCCTCTACGCTGCCATCATCAACGGTATTATCGGTACCCTGCTGGCCTGGGTGCTGGTGCGCTATACCTTCCCCGGGCGCAAGATCATCGATGCCATGATCGACCTGCCGTTCGCCCTGCCCACGGCAGTGGCCGGTATCGCCTTGACCGCGCTGTACGCACCGGCCGGTCTGGTCGGCCAGTTCGCCACCGACCTGGGTTTCAAGATCGCTTACACCCCGCTGGGTATCACCCTGGCGCTGACCTTCGTGACCCTGCCGTTCGTGGTGCGCACGGTGCAGCCGGTGCTGGCCGACATCCCCCGTGAAGTCGAAGAGGCCGCCGCCTGCCTGGGTGCCAAGCCGCTGCAGGTGTTTCGCTATGTGCTGGCGCCGGCACTGTTGCCGGCGTGGTTGACCGGCTTTGCCCTGGCCTTTGCCCGGGGCGTTGGCGAGTACGGTTCGGTGATCTTCATTGCCGGCAACATGCCGATGAAGACCGAGATCCTGCCGCTGCTGATCATGGTCAAGCTCGACCAGTACGATTATACCGGTGCCACCGCCATCGGCGTGTTGATGCTGGTGGTTTCCTTCATCCTGTTGCTGCTGATCAACCTGCTGCAGCGGCGCATCGAAACCCCTTGAAGGAGGCCACGTCCATGTCTGCGACTTCTATTGGTGCGGCCGCTTCGGCCAACGCCGCCCGCCGTGGCAGTGCCACTTCACGGCGTATCCTGATCAGCCTTGGCTGGTTGATCTTTGCCCTGTTCCTGCTGCTGCCGCTGGTGATCGTGGTGTCCCAGGGCCTGAAAATGGGCCTGGGGACGTTCTTCGAGGCGATCTTCGAGCCCGACGCCTTGTCGGCGCTGAAGCTGACCCTGATCGCCGTGGCCATCTCGGTGCCGCTGAACCTGGTGTTCGGGGTCAGCGCCGCCTGGTGCGTGAGCAAGTACACCTTCCGTGGCAAGAGCATCCTGGTCACCCTTATCGACCTGCCCTTTTCGGTGTCGCCGGTGATCGCAGGCCTGGTCTACGTGCTGATGTTCGGTGCCCAGGGCTTGTTCGGGCCGTGGCTGCAGGATCACGACATCCAGATCGTCTTCGCCTTGCCGGGCATTGTTCTGGCGACCATCTTTGTCACCGTGCCGTTCGTGGCCCGTGAACTGATCCCGCTGATGCAGGAGCAGGGCACCCAGGAAGAGGAGGCCGCGCGCCTGCTCGGTGCCAACGGCTGGCAAATGTTCTGGCACGTGACCCTGCCCAACATCAAATGGGGCCTGATCTACGGCGTGGTGCTGTGTACCGCGCGGGCGATGGGTGAGTTTGGTGCGGTGTCGGTGGTGTCCGGGCACATTCGCGGGGTGACCAACACCTTGCCGCTGCACGTCGAGATCCTCTACAACGAATACAACCACGTTGCGGCCTTCAGCGTCGCCAGCCTGTTGCTGATCCTGGCGCTCTTCATCCTGCTGCTCAAGCAGTGGAGCGAGTCCCGTATTAACCGTCTGCGCCATAACGCGGCGGAGGAATAATTCATGTCGATCGAAGTTCGTAACGTCAGCAAGCGCTTCAACGCTTTCCAGGCACTGGACAGCATCAACCTGGATATCCACAGCGGCGAGCTGGTGGCCTTGCTCGGCCCGTCTGGCTGCGGCAAGACCACCCTGCTGCGGATCATTGCCGGGCTGGAAACCCCCGACCAGGGCAGCATCGTCTTCCACGGCGAAGACGTCTCCGGCCACGACGTGCGTGATCGCAACGTCGGTTTCGTGTTCCAGCACTACGCGCTGTTCCGCCACATGAGCGTGTTCGACAACGTCGCCTTCGGCTTGCGCATGAAGCCCAAGGGCGAGCGCCCGAGCGAGAGCAAGATTGCCGAGAAGGTCCACGAGCTGCTGAACATGGTCCAGCTCGACTGGCTCAGCGACCGTTACCCGGAACAGTTGTCTGGCGGCCAGCGCCAGCGTATTGCCCTGGCCCGCGCCCTGGCGGTGGAGCCCAAGGTGCTGCTGCTCGACGAGCCGTTCGGTGCGCTGGATGCCAAGGTGCGTAAAGAGCTGCGCCGCTGGTTGGCGCGCCTGCACGAGGACATCAACCTGACGTCGGTGTTCGTCACCCATGACCAGGAAGAAGCCATGGAAGTTGCTGACCGTATCGTGGTGATGAACAAGGGCGTGATCGAGCAGATCGGCTCGCCGGGCGAGGTCTACGAGAACCCGGCCAGCGACTTCGTTTATCACTTCCTCGGCGACTCCAACCGCCTGCACCTGAGTGAAGGCCACCACGTGTTGTTCCGCCCGCATGAAGTGTCGCTGTCGCGTCACGAGATCGAGGGCCACCACCCGGCCGAAGTGCGCGATATCCGCCCGCTGGGGGCGACTACCCGGGTGACCTTGAAGGTCGAAGGGCAGAGCGAGCTGATCGAGGCCGAGGTGGTCAAGGACCATGACAGCCTGAGTGGCTTGGCGCGCGGTGAGACCTTGTTCTTCAAGCCCAAGGTCTGGCAGAAAGTGGCCAATATCTGATCATGAGCCGGGGCTGCGTTGCAGCCCATCGCCGGCAAGGCCGGCTCCCACACAAGTCAGCATCACACTGACCACTGTGGGAGCCGGCCTTGCTGGCGATGGGGCGCGCAGCGGCCCCTGATCCTCACCACACCCCAATCTTCACCACACTCTCCTCCCGCAGTTCGCCATAGCGAAACCACTGCCCACGCCGCTCGATTTCGGCATGGCTGATGGTGGTCCGCCGCTTCAAGCCCCTGAGCCATTCGAACAAGTAGCCCTGGTGCGTCTCGCGCACATCCGCATAGGCCGGATCCGCGCCCAGGTCGTGCAATTCCTGCGGGTCATTGAGCAGGTCGAACAGCTGCGCGCGAAAGCCGTCATAGGCCAGGTACTTCCAGCGCTCGCTGCGCACCATGGTCATCCGGCAACGATCGATCGGCTGGCCCAGGCGCTCGCGGGCCGGTGCCTGGAAGGCATAGTCGTACTCGGCGATGGCGTAGTGACGCCAATCGCTGGCGCTGCCATGCAGTAGCGGAATCAGCGAGCGCCCCTCCAGCCGATGCTCCGCACCCGGCAGCCCCAGCGCTTCGAGAAAGGTCGGCAGCGCATCGATGGTTTCCACCAAGCGCTCATCCACCGTGCCCCGGCTGACATCGGCCGCCGCGCGCGGATCACGCACGATCAACGGCACACCCACCGCAGGCTCGAGCAAAAACTCCTTTTCGCCCAAGCCGTGGTCACCGAGGAAATCACCGTGATCGCTGGTGAACACGATCAGCGTGTCATCCCAACGGCCATTGCTTTGCAGCACATCGAACAGGCGCCCGAGCTGGTCATCGATCTGTTTGATCAGGCCCATGTAGGTGGGGATCACTTTCAGGCGCACCGCTTCGCGAGAGAAGTTGAGGCTTTCCTGGTGCTGGCGGAACGCGGCATACACGGGATGATCGTTCTCTTGGCGTATGGGTATCGCCGCCTGCACCTGGCTGGCGTTGTACAGCGCGTGGTAAGGCGCCGGGGCGATGTAGGGCCAGTGCGGCTTGATATAAGACAGGTGCAGGCACCAGGGCTGCTCGCCCTGGGCCTGGATGAAATCGATGGCGCGGTCGGTGCTGTAGACCGTCTCCGAGTGTTGTTCGGGCAGGCGCGTGGGCCGGTCGGCGTTGCGCATGTGCCAGCCGCTGAGGATGTCGCCGTCGTCGCCCTCGGCGGCATTGGCCCAGCTGTGCCAGGGGTTGTCGCCGGTAAAGCCATGTTCGCGCAGGTAGCGGGTGTAGGGCGCGCTTTCGCGTTTGTCGGCGAACAGCGGATCGTCGGGGAATATCCCGTCGTGGCGGGCAACAGGCTCGAAACCCACCTCGTTGAGGTGTTCGGCCATGCGCCCGAGCGGGTCGATCGCCAGTTGTTGCAGGGCGTCCTGATTTGGCGTGGCGTGGGTCTTGCCCACCAGCGCGGTGCGGATCCCGGCCGGGCGCAGGTAATCACCCAGGGTCAGTTCATCCAGCGGCAGCGGCACGGCGTTCCAGGCGACCTGGTGGCTGCTGACATAGCGCCCGGTGTAGGCCGACATGCGCGACGGCCCGCAGATGGTGCCCTGGGTATAGGCGCGGCTGAAGCGCACCCCGGCGGCGGCCAGGCGGTCGATGTTCGGCGTGTGCAGGTGGCGGTGGCCGTAGCACGAGAGGTAATCGCGACGCAGTTGGTCGCACATGATGTACAGCACGTTGCGCACGGCAGTGGGGTGGGGCATGGCAGTCACCTGAGCGAATTTCAGCTGACTGTTTTCGCCGCCCGGGGCGCGCATCACAAGCGCATTTGGCGAATGCTGGCGATGCGTGCCGCGCAATGGCTCAGATCGCCAGCTGCTCCAGGTTGCAGGCGTCCAGGGCGCGGTCGGCCCGATCGGTGAGGATGATCTGCTCGATCATTGCCTCGGCCAGCGGCGACAGGCGCAGGCGTGCCTGGCTGACGATGCCATAGCGGGTGTAGAGCTCCTCGCAGTCGTCGCCCAGGCCGTCGATGTTCAGCCGTACCAGCTTGCCATTAGCGTTGTGCAGGGCGTCGCTGTACGAACCGCAGATACCGATCGCATCGGAGTTGAGCACGACGCCAAGCAGGCTGTAACTGTTCTCGCACTCGACGTTGGCGACGAAATCCGGGCGACCGCTCAGGTCGGCGATCACCTTGCGCAGGTTTGGCGGACGCAAGGTGACGGCCAGTGGGTACTGCAACAGCTGCTCGGCGCTGACGCCGGGCAGTGCTGCCAGCGGATGCCCGGCACGGCAGCAGAAGTGCCAGCGCCGTGGGCGCAAGCGCAGGGTCTGGTACTGCGGATCGGCTTCGAAGTGGCGGGTGTCGGCAACGAAGAATTCGAACTCCTCGGCCAGCAGGCGCTTGTTCAGGCTCTGCCAGTCATCGACCTGAAACTGCACCCGTGCCTTGGGGTAGCGGCCGATGAAGCCGCCAATCGCTCGCGGTACCAGGCCCGCTGCGGGCGCCGGGCCGCAGCCGAAACGCAGCTCGCCCGCCTCCAGGCCATTGAACTGGCTGATTTCGTTGCTCAGCTGGCGCGCGCCACCGACCAGCCGCCGCGCGTGTTCGAGCACCACCAGGCCTTGCTTGGTCGGCGGCAGCTCCTTGTGCGAGCGGTCCACCAACTGGCAACCGGCACTGTGTTCCAGGGCCTGAATGCTGCGGCTGAAGGCCGATTGCGAGAGGTTCACCGCTGTCGCCGCGGCGACGAAGCTGCGGTGTTCGGCAAGGGCGATCAGGTGGCGGAGTTGGCGCAGGTCTATATGCATTTTTCACATAAAAAGTATCGGGCAAATGCATTTGCTCTGCCTCTGGTGCACTCCTTATAAAGGCAATCTCTTATGCAGTAAACGTATGTCGAATCATAAATAAATAACTTAAAGGAATATAAATTCCTTTGCCAGGAGCCGCCCATGAGCCCGACCTTTCGCGCTGCACCCTTGTCTTCACGGCGGCTCCAGCGCCTGCCCCTGGCCTTGCTGCTGGCCGGCAGCGCCCACTGGTTGCCGGCCCAGGCTGCAGAAACGGCAAAGCCCGAGGCCAAGGCCAGTGACAGTCAGCTCAAGACCGTCACCGTGACCGCCCGGCGCCGTGAAGAGAGCGCCCAGGACGTACCGACACCGATCAGCGTGCTCGACGGCCAGGCCCTGGAAAGCCAGCGGGTGTATCGCATTCAGGACCTGCAGCAACTGGTGCCCAGCGTCAACGTTGCCTACATGCATGCGCGCCAGTCCAGCGTGTCGATTCGTGGCCTGGGCAACAACCCGGCCAGCGACGGCCTGGAAGGCAGCGTCGGCCTGTACCTGGACAACGTCTACCTCGGCCGCCCGGGCATGGCGGTGTTTGACCTCATGGACATCGAGCAACTGGAAGTGCTGCGTGGCCCGCAAGGCACCCTGTTCGGCAAGAACACCACCGCCGGGGTGATCAACATCAGCACTCGCGCGCCAAGCTTTACCCCCGAGCGCAGCATCGAAACCTCGGTGGGCGAGGACGGTTACTTCCAGACCAAGGGCACGCTGTCCGGCCCCTTGAGCGAAACCCTGGCCGGGCGTATTTCGGCCTATCGCACCCGCAACGACGGCGACATCAAGAACGAGTTCAACGGCCACACCCTCAACGGCGGTTCGCGCCAGGGCTTTCGCGGGCAGTTGCTGTACAAGCCCAACGAGCAGTTCAACCTACGCTGGATCGGCGACTACAACGAAGAGGATTCCAGCGCCGGCACTCGCCTGCTGTACAGCACCGGGCCGACCATCAATGGCGTCAACCGCTATGAAGCGCGGGCCCGGGCCGCCGGGGCGACGTTGGTCGACGGCAGCAAGCGCAAGGTCAACCTCGATGACGATCAGCAGGTCACGGTGTTCCAGGGCGGCACGTCACTGGAAGCCAACTGGACCCTGGCCAACGACTTCACCCTGACCTCGGTGAGCTCCTACCGCTGGTGGGACTTCACCCCGCGCAACGACGATGGCCTCAATGTGCCGGCGGCCTACAACGCCGGGGTGTCGGTGCGCGATAAGCAATACTCGCAGGAGTTTCGCCTGGCCTCACCCAGCGGTGGCTTCTTTGACTATGTCATCGGTGCCTATTACTTCGGCTCGGATCTGGATAACAAATCCTTTGTTCATTACGGGCCCCAGGCCGATATTTGGAACGGCACGCCGGCCGGCGCATTGGCCAACGTCAGCAGTGTCGGCAAGGGCCATATCGAGACCGACAGTTTTGCCTTGTTCGCCCAGGGCACCTGGCACCTCAGCGAGCGCCTGGACTTCACCGCCGGGGTGCGCGGCACCTACGAAGAGAAAAGCGCCTGGGTCGATCGCGCCGCGCCTGTCGGTGGTGCCGCTGTGGCAGGCGCTGCGGCAACCGCGCGCCAGGGCCGGGTTGGCGCCTATGATTCGGGCGACCTCAATCAGTACAGCGCCAGCCCTTCGGGCTTGCTCAACCTGAGTTATCGCTTCACCGATGACCTGCTCGGCTACGCCACCTTGTCCCACGGCGAGAAGTCCGGTGGCGTCAACCTGGCGGTGGGCACTGCGCCGGTGGCTGGCGCCGACTCGCTGTTGATCGGCACCGAGCGTGCCAACAATGCCGAGCTGGGCGTGAAGAGCACCCTTTGGGACCGTCGCCTGCAGCTCAACGCCAATCTGTTCTGGACCGAAGTGCACGGCTACCAGACCAACGCCTACGACGACGCCAACCGCGTGCAGTACCTGACCAACGCCGGCTCCGTCCGCTCACGCGGGGTGGAGCTGGAAAGCACGTTGATCCCGGTGCGCGGCCTGACCCTGAACCTCAACGGCTCCTACAACGACGTTCGGTACCTGTCCTACAAGGACGCCCCGTGCGCGCCAGAAGTCGCCCTGCAACCGGGGGCCCCTGCGGCCTGCGACTTGAGCGGCCACCAGGTGGTCGGTGCATCGAAATGGATCGCCAACGCCAACGGCCAGTACCAGTGGGACCTGGACAACGGCCTGCAGCCATACGTCACCGCCAGCTACGCGTTCCGCTCCAAGGCGGTGGGCACGGTCGAAGATTCGGACTTTGCGCAGATCCCCAGCTATGCCGTGGTCAACCTGTCCACCGGCCTGCGTGGCGACCTCGGCCAGGGCCAGTGGGATGTCTCGCTGTGGCTGAAGAACGCCTTCGACAAGACCTACTACACCACCCTCTGGAGCGCAGCCAACGGCGGCTATGAAGGCCTGCTGGGCACCCCGAGAACCTTGGGTGTCACCGGCCGCTACGACTTCTGACACAGCGTTTTGCCATGCCTTTGCCGAATATTTTTCATGCACTGCAGGCATGGCGTTTCAGGCGCTTGGCGCCAGCCCTTGAAGGGCGCGGCTTAGAGTGGTTCGGTCGTTTTGCATATGTGTTTTTGTTCTATTCATAACTTTAAAAATTACTTTAAGACATAAGCGGCAGAAGTTGATGATCCACCCCAGCGAAGGCAATTGACCTGCCTTCGATGAAACGCACTCACGTCCCAGGAGTTGATCAATGGGTAATGTCCAGACCGCCGCCAGTGCTCACGATGTGCTTTGGCGCCAGACGCCGAGCGGCGAGCTGGTCGACCTCGGTCGCCCGCTGCGGTTGCCGCTGGCGCAGTTGCGCCTGCAAAGCACGCCGAAAAGCGCACTGAGCCGTCGGGAGAAGATTCTGCTCGGGGTGTTTGCCCTGGCCTTGCACGGAGCGGTGGCCTACTGGGTCAGCCAGGCGCCGCCCCCGGTGTTGCCGGTAGTACCGCCCCAAATTCCGCCGATGACCATCGAGTTTTCGCAACCGGCGCCCCCGGCTGTCGAGCCGCCACCGCCACCACCGCCGGCAGTGGTTGAGCCGCCGTCCCCGGTGGTCGATGAACTGGCCGCCAAGCCTGCGCCGAAACCGGTCCCCAAGCCCAAGCCGAAACCCGTGCCCAAGCCGGTACCCAAACCTGCGCCGAAGGCTGTCGAGCAACCGCCGGCACCGCCACAACTGTCAGCACCGCCAGCGCCTCCCGCACCAGCAGCGCCCGTCCCGGTGACGCCGGCTTCGGCCAACGCCGGGTACCTGAAGAACCCGGCGCCGGAATACCCGTCGCTGGCCCAGCGGCGCGGGTGGGAAGGCACGGTGTTGTTGCGGGTGCAGGTACTGGCCAGCGGCAAGCCGGGTGACATCCAGATTCAGAAAAGCAGTGGCCGCCAGCAACTCGACGACGCCGCCCTGGCGGCGGTCAAGCGCTGGAGCTTCGTCCCGGCCAAGCAGGGCGACGTGGCCCAGGACGGCTGGGTCAGCGTACCCATCGACTTCAAGATCCGCTAATTCGCGCTAACAGAAGAGAGTATTGATCATGACTGTATTGGCATCCCCCCTCGAATCCATCGAAAGCGCGGTGATCTGGCTGCTGGTGGGCTTCTCCGTCGTCACCTGGGGTCTGGCCCTGGTCAAGGGCGTGCAGTTCGTGCGCCTGAAGAACCAGGACAAACGTTTCCACAAACAATTCTGGGCTGCCTCAAGCCTGGATTCAGCCGCCGAACTCAGCCATGCGCAACCTGGCGCCGCCGCCCGTGTCGCCCAGGCCGGTTACGCCGCCATTGCCATTGGTGAACCCGGCCAGCAGGCCAGCGACCTGAGCCAGGCGATCAACCATCAGGACCGCCTCGAACGTGCCCTGCGCCAGCAAATCGTGCGGGAGCGCCGTTCGCTGGAAACCGGCCTGGCGGTAGTCGCCAGTATCGGCAGCACCTCGCCCTTCATCGGCCTGTTCGGCACCGTCTGGGGGATCATGGAAGCCCTCAAGGGCATCAGCGCCGCAGGCTCGGCGAGCCTGGAAACCGTAGCCGGGCCGATCGGTGCGGCGCTGGTCGCCACCGGTGTGGGTATCGCTGTCGCGGTGCCGGCGGTGTTGGTCTACAACTACTTCCTGCGCCGCTTGAAGCTGACCGCTGCCGACCTCGATGACTTTGCCCACGATTTCTACAGCCTGGCGCAGAAGAGCGCGTTCCGGGTGCTGGTGCACCCCACCGCCTACAAGGCCGTCGCCGGCCAGAACACCCAGAAAGTGAAGGAGGCGTCCTGATATGGCCTTCTCGACCCAGGACAGTGATGAAGTACTCAGCGAGATCAACGTAACGCCGCTGGTGGATGTGATGCTGGTGCTGCTGGTGGTGTTCATCGTCACCGCGCCACTGCTGACCAACGCCATTCCCATCAACCTGCCCAAGACCGAGGCCGTGGCCCCGGTGGAGCAGAAGGACCCGCTGGTGGTCAGCATCGACGGTGGCGGCAAGCTGTTCATCAACAAGGACGAAATCCAGCCGGATCTGCTGGAAATCAACCTGCAGGCGGCCAAGGCCAAGGACCCGGAGCTGCGCGTGCAGCTGCAGGCCGACGATGGCGTGAACTATGGGGAAGTGGCGCGGGCCATGGCCTCGATCGAACGTGCGGGTATCACCAAGCTGTCGGTGATCACCGCCCGCTGAGCAACATCTCTCAGGCAATGCTTCAGGGGCCAGTCCTTCGGCAGGGGGTGGCCCCTTTTTTTATGGCCCCTGTAGGAGCGGGCTTGCCCCGCGATGAGGCCAGTCCTCAACCAATATTTAGTTATTAATAAATAGCTTCTTATTCCTTTACGAATATAACCACCCCCCTATACTTGGCCTCATGCACGCAAACGCAGCAGGAGGAGCCCCATGCGCAACGAGTCGATCCGTTACCTGATTGTGCCGGGCTGGCAAGGTTCGCCAGACGATCATTGGCAAACCCACTGGCAGCAGGTGCTGCCCAACAGCGCCCGGGTCGAACAAGCCGACTGGTTGGCCCCGCAGCGCCAGGACTGGGTGGCCGCACTCGAGCATGCCGTGGCTGCGGATGAATCGCCGGTGATCCTTATCGCCCACAGCCTGGGGTGCATCACTGTTGCCCATTGGGCGGCGCAAGCCAGCGCGACCCTGTTGCGCCGCGTACGGGGTGCCTTGCTGGTGGCCCCGGCGGATGTCGAACGCCCGACTTGTGCACCAGCCCTGCGTAACTTCGCACCGATTCCGCAACTGCTGCTGCCATTTCCCAGCCAGGTGGTCAGCTCTGATAACGACCCGGCCGTGAGCGCCCCGCGGGCCATGCAGTTGGCCCGTGCCTGGGGCGCCGAGACCGGCTTTCTGGCCGGTGCCGGGCATATCAACGTCAAGTCCGGGCACCGTCGCTGGGAGCAGGGTTTCGCTTACCTGTATCGCCTGCAGAACCGCTTGGAACAGCACGCCCTACGCCGCGCCTGACCTTCCGGCGCTGACCCTTCGCCTTGATTCGAACGCCCGGCCGGAAAGCGCCAAGGGCGGGAGTTTGCCATGAGTAATCACGACACCTTCGGCCAGCCTTTGCTGACGTTTCCCGAACTGGACAAGAGCCCGTTGAGCATCCGCGCCAAAGCGCTGGTGTTCGTCGACCCGCGCTCGCGGCAACTGCGCGAGGAGCTCGAGCTGCTCGCGCCCTTGGCCCTGCCGGTGCTGATCCGCGGCGAGACCGGAACCGGCAAGGAGCTACTGGCCCGGCAGATTCATCGCGCCAGTGATCGCGGCGGGCTATTTGTTTCGGTCAATTGCGCGGCGATCAGCCCGACCTATGCCGACGCCGAGCTGTTCGGTTACAGCGCCGGTGCCCACAGCGGTGCGGCCAGCAGTCGGGCGGGCTGGTTTGGTTCGGCCAACGGCGGCACCCTGTACCTGGACGAAATCGCCGACTTACCGCTGCCGATCCAGACCAAGCTGCTCTCGGCGCTGGAGAACCGCGAAGTCACCCGCGTCGGTGCCCAGCAACCGAACCCGGTGGACGTGCGCCTGGTCGCCGCGTCGAGCATTGACCTGGCGGAGGCGGTGAGTGCCGGCAAGTTCCATGAGCGCCTTTATCATTACCTGCGCGAAGGCCAGCTGGAGCTGCCGGCCTTGCGCGAACGGGTCGGCGATATCCTGCCGCTGGCCGAGTATTTCGTCGGCATCTACAGCCCGCGCCTGAACCTGCCGGTGCCCTTGATCAGCGAAGCGGCGCAGCGGCTGCTCGAGTTGCACAGCTGGCCGGGCAATACCCGCGAACTTGAGAACGTCATTCACTTTGCCCTGCTGGTCAGCAGCGGTGAAGAAATTCTCCCCCAGCACCTGAACCTGCCGACACCGTTGAGCGCTCTGGCCCGTCAGCTGGAGCAGTTGCTGAGCCTTGGCGAGCCGGGTGAACGCAGTGCGCTGCAACAACTGCTGGAAGCGGTCCTGTTGCGCCTGGCGCAACCAGGCGCCTGAGCCCATGCAAGAGGTGCATGACGGTGTCTGTTAAAAATGGAATAAGCAGCTAAATAAAAGATATTGTTCTGGCATAAAAAATCTAGGTATTGTCCGCCTCAAGCCAGCTAGCAACGTACTGGCAACCCTCACCTTCGCCGTCGCCCGATGGCCGTGTATTCGAATAAGGACTGCGCATGAAAAAGGCTCTGTTGTTGACTGCTCTGGCGGCCGCTCTGTCGGTTGCAGGTTTTGCCCAGGCGGGCGAGAAGCTGGTAGTTGCCGCTACCCCGGTACCGCACGCGGAAATCCTCGAGCTGATCAAGCCGACCCTGGCCAAGGAAGGTGTGGACCTGGAGATCAAGGTCTTCACCGACTACGTGCAGCCTAACGTGCAGGTCGACCAGAAGCGTCTGGACGCCAACTACTTCCAGACCCTGCCGTACCTGAAGAACTTCAACGAAGGCAAAGGCACCCACCTGGAAACCGTGATCGGCGTGCACGTCGAACCGTTCGGCGGCTACTCGAAGAAGGTCAAGAGCCTGAGCGAGCTGAAGGACGGCGCTACCGTTGCCATCCCTAACGAAGGCAGCAACAGCGGTCGTGCCCTGCTGCTGTTGCAGAAGGCTGGCCTGATCACCCTGAAAGACCCGAAGAACGCCCTGGCGACCCCGAAAGACATCGCCCAGAACCCGAAGAAACTGAAATTCCGCGAGCTTGAGTCGGCCATGCTGCCGCGTGTGCTGGATCAGGTCGACCTGGACATGATCAACACCAACTACGCCCTGGAAGCCGGCCTGAACCCGGCCAAGGACGCCCTGGTGATCGAAGGTGCCGATTCGCCGTACGTGAACTTCCTGGTCGCCCGTCCGGACAACAAGGACAGCGACGCCATCCAGAAACTGGCCAAGGCCCTGACCAGCCCTGAAGTGAAGACCTTCATCGAGAAGAAGTACAGCGGCGCGGTACTGCCGGCGTTCTAAGAGGCTACACACACATCCTGTGGGAGCGGGCTTGCCCCGCGATGCGATCTACCAGTCACATCGCATCGCGGGTCAACCTTGCTCCCACAGTGCATTCAATTTCCCGCTTTGACCGCCCGGCGCAATGCCGTCAGCCACTTGATCAATTCTTTTGCGTCGAGATTCGGGGCGCTATTCATCCTTTGTCTTCCTTGTTGGTGTGATGGGTCGACAGCGCTTTGATTGCATTTGCAGCAGAAAGATCCCGCCACCGCCAAGGATTTCGCAGGTTAGCTGTTTGGGTGATATCAATATGCAATAAAGGTATTTAAATAAAAATTTTATACCTTTAGAGTCTACCTATTGTGCTTACCCGCACTGACAACCCCTATGTAGAGCCGCCCGTTTACCCTCGGGCCGGTCCGAGATCCTGTCCATGGCGCATCGTCACTGTCTGCAGAGGCTCACTCCATGAGCTTCGACTTCGCTTTTATCCTTAGCACATTGCCGGCGTTTCTCAAGGCGGTGGGCGTCACCCTGCAAGTTGGCCTGATTGCCATCGGCACTTCGCTGCTGGTGGCGCTGGTCAACGCGGCGATCCTGGTTTACTGCACGCCGTACCTGCAGCGCCTGGTCAAGCTCTACGTGGAGCTGGCGCGCAACACGCCGCTGCTGATCCAGTTGTTTTTCGTCTACTTCGCCTTGCCGGAAATGGGCCTGAAGATTTCCGGTTTTGCTGCGGCGATCATCACCATGACCTTCCTCGGCGGCGCCTACCTGACCGAGGTGCTGCGCGCCGGCGTCGAGGCAGTGCCGGTGGCGCAACTGGAATCGGGGCGCTCCATCGGCCTGTCGGAAGGCCAGTTGCTGCGCCATGTGATTCTGCCCCAGGCGGGGATCCTCAGCCTGCCGGCGCTGTTCGCCAATTTCATCTTTTTGCTCAAGGAGACCACCGTGGTGTCGGCGGTGGCGGTGCCAGAGATTCTCTATACCACCAAGAGCTACATCGCCCTGTACTACAAGACCTACGAGATGCTCGCGGTGCTGACGCTGATTTGCGTGCTGCTGTTCCTGCCATTGTCGCTGCTGCTCAGCCGCCTGGAACGGAGGCTGCAACATGGCCAGTTCGGGTCTTGAGTTGTTGCTGGTGTCCTTGCCGCAACTGGGCAAGGGCGCCGCGCAAACCCTGGCGATTTCGGCGCTGAGCATCCTCTTCGCCACCTTCGGCGGCGTGTTCTACGGCGTGTTGGCGACCCTCGGCAAACGCAGTGTGAATGTGCTGCTGCGCATCTACCTGGAGCTGTTCCGGGCGATCCCGGTGCTGGTCTGGCTGTACCTGCTGTTTTTCGGCCTGCCGATTTTCTTTGCCTTGAGTATTCCGAGCTTCTGGTGTGCGGTGCTGGTGCTGTCGTTGTGGGGCGCCAGCGAAGTGGGCGAGGTGGTGCGTGGCGCGCTGCAGTCGTTGCCACGCGGGCAGCGCGAAGCGGGCCTGTCGATTGGCCTGTCCGGGTTGCAACTATATGGCTACGTGCTGCTGCCCCAGGCGCTCAGGCGCATGACCCCGCCGACCATCAACATCTACACGCGAATCATCAAGACCAGTTCGCTGGCGGTGCTGATCGGCGTGGTCGACGTGATCAAGGTCGGCCAGCAGATCATCGAGCGCACCTACGAGTCGGTGCTGATCTACGGCGTCCTGTTCCTGTTTTTCTTCTTTATCTGCTACCCGCTGTCAGCCGCCTCGCGCGCGCTGGAGCGCCGCTGGACACACGCATGAGCGCACTGATCGAGTTCAAGGGCTTCAACAAATTCTTCGGCGAGCAGCAGGTGCTCGACCACGTCGACCTGCAGGTGCGCAGCGGCGAAGTGGTGGTGATCCTTGGCCCCAGCGGCTGCGGCAAGAGCACCCTGCTGCGTTGCCTCAATGGCCTGGAAACGGCCCACAGCGGCAGCCTGCGCCTGGCCGGTAAAGAATTGCTGGCGCCCGGCACCGACTGGCGCCAGGTGCGCCAGCAGGTCGGCATGGTGTTTCAGAGTTATCACCTGTTCGGCCATATGAGCGTGATCGACAACTTGCTGCTTGGCCCGCTCAAGGTGCAAAAGCGCGAGCGTCGAGAAGCCCAGGCCCAGGCTGAGGCCCTGCTTGCCAGGGTTGGCCTGCTGGACAAGCGCGACGCCTTCCCGCGCCAGCTTTCCGGTGGCCAGCAGCAACGCATCGCCATCGTTCGCTCGCTGTGCATGAACCCGCAAGTGATGCTGTTCGATGAAGTCACCGCGGCGCTCGACCCGGAAATGGTCAAGGAAGTGCTGCAGGTGATCCAGGGTCTAGCCCAGGGCGGTATGACCCTGCTCATCGTTACCCACGAAATGGCCTTCGCCCGCGCGGTGGCCGACCGCATCGTGTTCATGGAGGCCGGCCGGATCCTTGAACAGCGCGACCCCGAGAGCTTCTTTACGAACCCGCAGAGCGCACGCGCGCAGCAGTTTCTGGAGAAATTCTCCTTTGTTGAAAGTCTGCCCAAAACACCCGCAAAGGAACTGTCATGAAAACTGCAAAGACTTCGAAACTGCTGTTGTCGGTACTCGGCCTGGCCTTGCTGGCCGGCTGCAACAAGGCTGAAGAACCCGGCAAACCGGCCGCCGGCGGCGCCGCCCCAGCCACCAGCTACCTGGAAACCATCAAGGCCCGCGACAAACTGATCGTCGGCGTGTTCACCGACAAGCCGCCGTTCGGTTTCGTCGATGAGGCCGGGCGCTATGTCGGTTTTGATACCGACATCGGCCGCCAGTTTGCCAAGGATCTGCTCGGCGACGAGAACAAGGTCGAGTTCGTTGTCGTTGAGCCAGCCAGCCGGATTCCGTTCCTGCAGAGCGACAAGGTCGACCTGATCCTGGCCAACATGACCGTTACCCCGGAGCGCAAGGACGCGGTGGAGTTCACCAACCCCAACCTGCGAGTTGCCGTGCAGGCCCTGGTGCCGCAAGACAGCAGCGTGAAGTCGCTCGATGACCTGGCCGACAAGACCACCATCGTCACTACCGGCACCACCGCCGATATCTGGCTGACCAAGAACCACCCGGACTGGAAGCTGCTCAAGTTCGAGAAAAACACCGAGTCGCTGCAGGCCCTGGCCAGCGGTCGTGGTGATGCGTACGCCCAGGACAACCTGATCCTGTTCAGCTGGTTGAAGCAGAACCCGGGCTACCGCGTGCTGGAAGAAAAACTTGGCGAGGAAGCACCGATTGCACCGGCGGTGAAGAAGGGCAACATCGAGCTGCGTGATTGGGTCAACGCCGAACTGGCGCGCCTGGGTGAGCAGAAGTACCTGCTCAAACTGTATGACCAGTATGTGCGCAAGGAGCTGGGCGATGACACCAAGCCTGAGAGCGTGATTGTCGAAGGCGGTAACTGGCAGGGCTGACCATTTGGGGCTGCTGGCGCAGCCCATCGCCGGCAAGGCCGGCTCCCACAATGAACTTGTGTCCACCGGACCTGTGGGAGCTGGCGTTGCCAGCGATGCAAGGCGCAGCCTTGCTAATTCCGGGGCACCAGCTTCAAGGTGCTCTGCGCCGGAATCACCCCCATCTGCGCCTTGTGGTAGCGGCCCTCGATATAGTCCTTGGCCTGGTCGCCATAGTGCTGGTCAAACAATACTCCGCTTTGCCCGACCGGGTTGATGGTCAGCGCTTGCCCGGCATCGGCAAAATCGATCAGCCGCCGGGTCGAAGGCCCATAGGTCACCGGCCACGGTGCCGGGCCGATCTTCGCCGACAAGTTGTTCGGCACCTCATGAGTACCCGGCGCGGCAAACGGCCCGACATTGAACAACAGGTTCAACGGCTTCTGCAGCCCCAATGGATGGTTATGGGTCAGGGTATGGGCCTTGCCCCATTGCCAACCCGCCGGGTCATTGCCGAAGGTCGCGCGCAGGTGCGCCAGCGTTTTGCCCCAGGCCTGCTTCACCGCCGCATTGCGGCCACCGTGCTCGCTGCTGCCCTGTCTACCCCACCAGGGTGAAGCGGCATCGGCCGCCAGGCGTGGCAACGCGGCATCGATGGCGCGGGTGCTGATCAATGTCCGGAACCAGGTATCGCCCAGCTCGTCATGCAGTGCCGCGTAGGCTAGGTCGTAGAGGAATTGGTTGAACAGCGTGGCGCTGACCGAGTCCACCGGGTAGTCGCCGTTCCACGCCGCCAGTTGCTCGACCAGCTCCTTCTCCTGATCGCCCTCGGCCACTTCCCGCAGCACCGCCAGCAGCGGCGCCAGGGTGCGCGGGCCGTAGTCGGTGATGGTGTCCAGTTGCAGCGCCTGGCTGTTCTGCTGGTCCCATTTGGTCTGCGGATCGGCCAGGTGCTGGTTCAGGCGCTGGCCACGGTCGGCCAGGTTGTAATAGCCCGCAATCGGCATGTTTGCCGGCGGCTGGAAGTTGGCCGAAACGATGTAGCCGCTGGCCGGGTTCTCCGCCTGGGGGTTGGCGCTGAAGGGGTAGAAACCGAGCTTGTCGGCCTGGGGCGTGCTGCCGTCGAGGATGAAGCCCGGGTTGACGCCGGCGGGGCGAATCGGCAACTGCGCCGCCGCCCACCAGCCGATATCGCCACGGGCATTGGCCCAGACCAGGTTGAGCCCGGGCGCCTGAATTTTTGCCGCCGCCGCGCGCATCTTGGCCAGGGTGTCGGCGCGGTTGACCTGGTAGAAACCCTCGAGGATCGGGTTCTCGGTTTCCAGGAACGCCCACCACACGGCAATCGGCGTCGGCCCCGCAGTTTCGCCCAGCACCGTGTTAACGATCGGCCCGTGGGGCGAACGGCGCAGGGTGATGTTCACCGGCGCCTCGTTCTTCACCGCGATCTGTTCCTGGGTCTGGGTCAGGGTCTGCCACTGGCCGTTGATCTTCACCTGTTCGGGGTTGTCGGGGTTGACCTGTTCGGCGATCAGGTCGACGTCATCGTTCTGGAACATGGTCAGGCTCCAGCCGAAGTCGCGGTTGTGCCCCAGCGATGCGAAGGGGTTCAGCGCCTGGTGATAGCCATAAAGGTTGAAGCCGGGCGCGCTCAGTTCCGCCTCGTACCATACCGACGGCACGGCAAAGCTGATATGCGGATCGCCGGCCAGCAGCGGCTTGCCACTGCGGGTGCGGCTGCCGGAAAGGGCCCAGGCGTTGCTGCCTTCGTACTGGGGAATGCCGGCCTCGCTCAGGGCTTGCTGGCTGAGTTGCGCCAGCTGTTGCAGGCTTTGCCAGTCGTTGGCGGCCAGGGCTGGCTTGCTGGCCAGGGCACCTTGCGGGTTCCAGTCCAGGTCGAAGATCTTCAGGTACTCGGCACCCAACTGGTCACGGATATAGGTCAGCGCCGGTTCCGTGCGAAATGCCGCGGCAAAGCTGTAGGCCATGTAGCCGGCGATGCTCAGGGTGTCCTGCGCGGTGAAGGGGCGGGGCTTGATGCCCAGCACGTCGAACTCCATCGGCTTGGGATGGCTGTCCTGCCAGGCATTGACGCCCTCCAGGTAGGCTTGCAGGGCAAGCCAGGCCGGCGAGTGCTTGTCCTGGCGCTCGACATACAGCTCGGCCTGCTCGCGAATGCGCAGGCTGCGGAACAGGGTGTCGGTACCCACCAGCTTGCTGCCGAGGATCTCGGCCAGCTCGCCCCGGGCCAGGCGGCGGATGATCTCCATCTGGAACAGGCGGTCCTGGGCGTGCACATAGCCCAGGGCGCGGTACAGGTCGGCCTCGTTCTGCGCCTGGATATGCGGCACGCCGCGGTTGTCATAGCGCACGCTGACCGGCGCTTGCAGATGGCTCAGGATGACCTCGCCCTGGCGTTGCGGCAGCTTGTCGTGCACGTACCAGTAACCGCCGCCAGCGGCCGCGGCAATGACCACGGCGAGGAAGGTCAGGCTGCGCTTCATCGTGACTCCTTGTGCTTTTTAGCGGATCTTGTGCTCCGATCATCGCGGTAAAGTCGGACAGAGGATAGCCCCAAAGGAGGGACGATGAATCTCACAATCCTGCGCGGGTGCGCTAGGGCTGCCAGGGGCAGTAGCAGCCTACCGCCATGGTGTGGGTGGCGCTGACTGCCCGGCCCTGGCTCAGGGCCAGCAGGATCGGTTCGATGAAGCTGTTGCTTGAGTTGCAGGTCGCGCCTTCGCTGTAGGGGCCGAAGTAGGCCAACTGGCCGTTGCGGTCCCAGATCGCCACGCCCGGGGTGGCCGGCAGGTGTTCGGCGCCGGGCAGCGCGCTCAGCGGTTTGAGCGCGCTCAGGGTGGCGGGCAGTTGGCCGCGGGTCCCGGGTTTTTGCACTACATAGAACTCGACGCCTTGGGGGCCGAAGTGTTCGATCAATTCAGCCAGGTGCTGTTGGTTGCCGACGTTGCACGGGCAGGCCGGGTCCCAGAAGTGCACCAGGCGGATCGGCCCAGGCCCGGCAAGGCTCGTCGGCAGTTGCAGGCGGTCGCCGGAAAACAGCGCGGTCTGGTTGTCGAAGGTGCGCAGGTAGCGGCTCTGGAAGCTGTCGTAGGCCCACCACAGGCCGGTGCCGCAGAGCGCGACGAGTAACAGGCCAAGCAGGGTTTTGGCGGGCGAGCGGGGCATGTGGGCAATGTCCGAAAAAAGTCGCCTAGCTTGCCATGCTGGCGGCGACAGATGAATATCACAGGTCAATAACCCGTTTTTGCGTCTGGAAATCTTTTATGCCCGCGTCATTTCAGCCCGACTCCCTACGTGCCAGCCTGTCTTCCCTGGCGGCGCGGCAGCCGCTGTCGACGCAGGCCCAGGCCTATCAGCGCTTTTATGGCTTGGACCTGCCCGCTCGTGACGCCGCACCGCAGAGCTGGCTGGGACGCTTCGACGTCGCCGGTTTCGAGGTGGTCGGCCAGGTGTGGCTGCCAGCAGCGCCAGTGGCGACCCTGATTTTGCTGCACGGCTTTTATGACCACATGGGCCTGTACCGGCATGTCATCGATTGGGCGCTGGATCAGCAGTATGCAGTGATCTCCTGCGACCTGCCGGGGCACGGGCTGTCCAGTGGCGAGCGGGCCAGCATCGATGATTTCAGTGCCTATCAGCAGGTGCTGCAAGCGCTGTTCGAGCAGGCGCGCGGCTTGAACCTGCCGCAGCCCTGGCATCTATTCGGGCAGAGCACCGGAGGCGCGATCGTCGTCGACCACCTGCTGCATCGCGGTGCCGAGAGCCCGGCCCAGGGCGAGGTGATCCTGCTCGCGCCGCTGGTACGGCCACGTGCGTGGCGCTGGTCGAAGTTCAGCTACCGGGTGCTCAGGCCTTTCGTCAACGGCATCGAGCGGCGCTTCAGCGAGAACAGCAACGACCCGACCTTCCTGCCGTTCCTGCTGGCCGACCCGTTACAACCACGGTGCTTGCCGACGGCCTGGGTGGGGGCGTTGCTCGATTGGGTCAAGCGCATTGAAGCGGCGCCGGTCAGCCCGCGCCAGCCGCTGATCATCCAGGGCGAGTCGGACATGACCGTCGACTGGCCGTACAACCTCAAGGTGCTGGGGGAGAAATTCGCCGCGCCGCGGATCCTGATGATTCCCGAAGCGCGGCATCACCTGGCCAACGAACTGCCAGCGATCCGCGCGCGCTACTTTGACTTCATCGACCAGCGCCTGGGCTGATCACTGCAGTTGCGAGGTGTCCTGGCCAACCGCAAGGCCGGCGCGAATCGCCGCCAGGGCTGCCTTGTAGTAAGCCTTGCCCTCGGCGGACTCGGCAAAGGTGGCGAACTCCTCCAGCTCGGCATCGGACAGGTCGCGGTAGACGTACAGCAGGGTGTTGTTCAGCTCGCTGCCGATCTGTTCCATCAGGCGCTGGCGCTGGCCGTCGAGCAGGCCCTGGGCCTGGCCGCCACCGAGCAGGCCGGGGATCATCTGGCTAAGGCTGTCGGCGGCGACCCCGGCGATGGCCAGGCTCACTTCGGCGCCGGCTTCACGGGCAGGCAGGGCCTGGGCCAGGTGGCCGATGATCAGCAGACGGTTGTCGCTGGCCTGGACCTTGGGCAAGCCCTTGGCGTTCTTGGCCAACTGATCGCGACGGGTGGCAAGCAATTCGGCGGCGACGATCTTGCGCCCCAGCGGCGACTGGAAAAAGGCCAGGGCCGGGGCGGGGTCGCTGAGGTTGGCGCGCAACTGGGCCTCAGCGCGTTTGTCCACGGCCTGGGCCTGGAAGCGCTGATTGCTGTTGTTGACCAGCGCCTGGTAAACCGCAGGCGGCAGGCTGCTGCGATAGCGCTGCTGGGCGGCATCGAGGGCATCGGTAAAGTGGGCGCGCTGCTCGGGCCAGCCGGCGACCTTGTAGAGTTGGTCGAGGCTGTCTGCCCAGACAGGCGTGGTGCAGATCATCATCAGCAGTAAAAACAAACGGCGCATTCAGGACTCCTGTCGGCAGGGCGCTATTGTCCTTGCCATGGCGGGGCTTTGTCGAGAAGCCATTGCACACTCTCGGCCAAGTGGCGCTGTCGGATTTCGCGGCAGATCGATACTATGCGCGACATGCACATATCCCCTGATGACCCCCTGCTGTTGCGCATCGTCGACGACCTGGCCACCCGTGGCTGGTCGCAGCAAGATACCTTTCTTCCAGAGCCGCTGACCCTGGCGCTGGCGGCCGAGTGCCGCAAACGCGCCGCCGAGGGCGAGCTTGCGCCAGCAGCCGTGGGCCGGGGCGTTGCCCAGGAGGTCCGCGAGGGCATCCGTGGCGACCATATCCAGTGGCTGGAACCCGGCCAGGCCGAGCCTTGCGACGACTACCTCGAGCTTATGAACAGCCTGCGCGTAGCCCTTAATCGCGGCTTGTTCCTCGGCCTTGAGGACTTCGAGTGCCACTTCGCCCTGTATCCACCCGGTGCCTTCTACCGCAAGCACGTCGACCGCTTTCGCGATGACGACCGGCGCATGGTCTCGGCAGTGATCTACCTCAACGAGGGCTGGCAGCCCGAACACGGTGGTCAGTTGCGCATGACCCTCCGGGGCGACGTCGAGCATGACGTGCAGCCGATCGGCGGGTGCCTGGTGGTGTTCCTTTCCGGCGAAGTCCCCCACGAAGTGCTGCCGGCTCAGCGCGATCGCCTGTCGCTTACCGGCTGGTTCCGCCGCCGTGGCAACGAGCCGTTCTGAGATGCACAAGGTCCTGGTCAGTGCTTGCCTGCTCGGCCAGCCGGTGCGCTATGACGGGCGCGCCAGCGGTCATCCGGATTTGCTCCAGCAGTGGCAGGCCGAAGGGCGTGTGGTGCCATTGTGCCCCGAAGTGGCGGGCGGCTTGCCAACGCCACGGCCGCCGGCGGAGATCCCCGGTGGGCAGGGGGCGGCGGTGCTTGAGGGTGATAAACAGGTACTGACGGTCACGGGCGAGGATGTCAGTGCGCAGTTCCTGGCCGGGGCGCAGTTGGCGCTGGCGCTGGTGCGCCGCCATGGCATCCGCATCGCGGTGCTCAAGTCCGGCAGCCCGTCGTGCGGCAATGCGCTGACCTATGACGGGACTTTCAGCGGCACCAAAGTGGCGGGCGAGGGCGTGACCACGGCGCTGCTGCGCCGCGAAGGGGTGCAGGTGTTCAGTGAGCTGGAGCTTGAGGCGGCGGAGTTGGCGTTAAAGCAACTTTGATCTGCAGGCCTCATCGCTGGCAAGCCAGCTCCCACAAGGTCCAGTGCTTGCAGTACCTGTGGGCGCTGGCTTGCCAGCGATGGGCTGCAAAGCAGCCCCAATCGATTACTTCGGCGGCTTGCTCGCATCCATCCCGAACCACTTCTGCGACAACTCGCTCAGCCGGCCATCGGCCTTGATTCGCTGCAGGGCGTTATCCACAGCGCTCTGGAACGCGGGGTTACCCTTCTGGAACGGAATCGCCAGGCTCAGAATCGGGCCGACCGTGGCGCCTTTGCTTACGGGTTGCTGGCTGTCGCGAATGGCATAAGGCACCAGCAAACGATCACTGATGGCGGCATCGATCTGGTCGTTGGCCACATCCTTGATCGGCTGTGATGCATCCGGGTAGCTGCGCAGGTCCACGCCTTCAACCACCCGCGCCTGCTCAGCGAACTGGCTGCCCTGGACAACGCCCAGGCTATGGCCCTTGAGGGCTTGAAGGGTGCTCAGCGGGCGTTTCTCCTCCTTGCGTACAATCAACTGGGCGCTGGAGTAGGCGTAGGGTTCGCTGAAATCCAGGCGTTCCTTGAGTTCCGGGGTGGCGGCGACGTGGTTGATTGCGATGTCGTAGCTACCGCTTTCAACACCTGCCAGCAAATCCTTGGATTCAACCACGACAAAGTCGGCGCGCAGATCGAGCTCATTGGCCAGCAACTGCCCAAGTTCGACTTCAAAACCGCTCAGTTTCTCGTCCTTGTCCTTGAAGTTGAACGGCGCCATGTTGGCTTCTATGGCAATGCGCAGTTCACCGCGGTCGTTGACGTCGTCGATCAGCTCGGCCTGTGCCCATGGGCTGAGGAGGGTGGCAAGTAGTACCCCAATGGCAAAACGCATTTAAGCCCCTTGAATGCTTGGCAGTGAAATCGAGTCGCCGCGACTTTCTGTTGTTGTCACGGTCGAGCACAACTTAGGACCACGTCAAGTGGAGGATGTTTAACCGGCGGCGAAATTTTTTCTCTCCCGTTGTTAAACATGTTTTGACGCATTTGGACTATGGTAATCCACCGTTGCCGTTCGTTCAGTGGCAAACGTTATTGAAGTAAAACACAGGAGAAGTGAATGAAAAGCCTATTTTCGCGTGCAGCCGTCGCCGGATTGCTGATGGGTGTCTCGGCCTTTGCCGCGGCCGCCGATGGCCTGAAAAGCCAGGAGCCGCCAAAAGACGCCAAGGTCTTCATCGTTTCCCCGGCCGATGGCGCTACGGTCGACAAGACCTTCACCGTCAAGTTCGGCATCGAGGGCATGGAGCTCAAACCGGCAGGTGATGCTACTCCGCATACCGGCCACCACCACTTGCTGGTGGATGTCGACAAGCAGCCTGCGGCCGACCAGGTGCTGCCAACCAGTCTGCTGCCGGAGAACAACGCGCCGCTGCCGGCGGGCCCGCAAGTGCTGCACTTCGGCAACGCGCAGACCGAAGTCCAACTGACCCTGACCCCGGGCCAGCACACCCTGCAACTGGTGCTGGGCGACAAGTTCCACGTGCCGTTCAAGCCGAGTGTCGAGTCGAAGAAGATTACCGTTACTGTCAAATAACGGCTAAACGCATCGCGGGGCAAGTCGAGTCGTCGCACCGCCGCTCCCACAGAATCCCTGTAGGAGCGGCGGTGCGACGACTCGACTTGCCCCGCGATTTGCCGCTTGAACTAACTTAGAACAGAACGCGGGAACGGATGGTGCCCTTGATCTGTTGCAGTTTTTCTTGCGCCAGGTCCGAGTACTCGGCATCAACGTCGATCACCACGTAACCGACTTTCTCGTTGGTCTGCAGGAACTGACCGGAGATGTTGATCGCGTTTTCGGCGAACACTTTGTTGATTTCGCTGAGTACACCCGGAATGTTTTCGTGGATGTGCAGCAGACGGTGCTTGCCCGGGTGCGCCGGCAGGGCCACTTCAGGGAAGTTGACCGACGACACGGAAGTACCGTTGTCGCTGTACTTGACCAGCTTCTCTGCCACTTCCAGACCGATGTTGGCCTGGGCTTCAGCGGTGGAACCGCCGATGTGCGGGGTCAGGATCACGTTGTCCAGGCCACGCAGCGGGCTTTCGAACTCTTCGTCGTTGGAGCGCGGCTCGACCGGGAACACGTCGATGGCGGCGCCGATCAGGTGCTTGTCCTTGATCGCAGCAGCCAGGTGATCCAGCTCGACCACGGTACCGCGGGCGGCGTTGATCAGGATCGAGCCTTTCTTCATCGCGCGGATTTCTTTCTCGCCGATCATCCATTGGGTGGATGGCAGCTCAGGCACGTGCAGCGAGACGATGTCGGCCAGACCCAACAGCTCGTTCAGGCTGGTGACCTGGGTAGCATTGCCCAATGGCAGCTTGGTCAGCGGGTCGAAGAAGAACACCTGCATGCCCAGGCTTTCGGCCAGGACCGACAGTTGGGTACCGATCGAGCCGTAGCCGACGATGCCCAGCTTCTTGCCGCGGATCTCGAAGGAGTTGGCCGCGCTCTTGATCCAGCCACCACGGTGGCAGGAAGCGTTTTTCTCGGGGATGCCGCGCAGCAGCAGGATCGCTTCGGCCAGCACCAGCTCGGCCACCGAACGGGTGTTGGAGTACGGTGCGTTGAACACGGCGATACCGCGTTCGCGAGCGGCGTTCAGGTCAACCTGGTTGGTACCGATGCAGAAACAGCCGACAGCGACCAGTTTCTTGGCGCAGTCGAAAACCTCTTCGGTCAGTTGAGTGCGCGAGCGGATGCCGATGAAGTGGGCATCAGCGATCTTTTCTTTCAACTCAGCGTCGGGCAGAGAACCGGTGAGGTACTCGATGCTGGTATACCCGGCGGCCTTGAGGACGTCCACGGCGGATTGGTGGACGCCTTCGAGAAGAAGGAACTTGATCTTGCTCTTATCGAGAGAAGTCTTGCTCATCTGCGTAAACCTGTGTCCCGGAGAAAAATGGCAGGGAAGTGAAGCTCTCGCAGCATCGGCCTGAAGCACGATCAGCGGGGGGCGTATGCTAGCATGAGTACCCCCCGATACGCCCATCCCTGGGACGTGAAGTGTGCTCAGGGTGACTATGAATAGTTCGAGAGTTCTATCGATGACCGATCTTGCGCTGATTGATGAACTGATGACTTTGGTAGAGCCCGGTAAGGTGCTGACCGACGCGGCCTCCCTTGAAGCCTACGGCAAGGACTGGACCAAGCACTTCGCGCCGGCGCCTTCGGCCATCGTCTTCCCCAAGAGCATCGAACAGGTTCAGGCTATTGTCCGCTGGGCCAACCAGCACAAGGTCGCCCTGGTGCCGTCGGGCGGCCGAACCGGGCTGTCGGCGGCGGCGGTAGCGGCCAATGGCGAAGTGGTCGTGGCCTTCGACTACATGAACCAGATTCTCGATTTCAACGAATTCGACCGCTCGGTGGTCTGTCAGCCGGGGGTGATTACCCAGCAGTTGCAGGATTTCGCCGAAGCAAAGGGGTTGTATTACCCGGTGGACTTCGCTTCGGCAGGTTCCAGCCAGATTGGCGGCAATATCGGCACCAATGCCGGCGGAATCAAGGTTATTCGCTACGGCATGACCCGCAATTGGGTCGCCGGCCTCAAGGTCGTCACCGGCAAGGGCGACCTGCTGGAGCTGAACAAGGACCTGATCAAGAACGCCACCGGCTACGACCTGCGTCAGCTGTTCATCGGCGCCGAGGGCACCTTGGGTTTTGTGGTCGAGGCCACCATGCGCCTGGACCGGGCGCCGAACAACCTCACGGCCATGGTCCTCGGTACGCCGGACTTTGACTCGATCATGCCGGTGCTGCACGCGTTTCGTGCCAGGCTCGACCTGACCGCCTTCGAGTTCTTCTCCGACAAGGCCCTGGCCAAGATCATGGGCCGCGGCGACGTGCTGGCGCCGTTCGCGACCGACTGTCCGTTCTATGTATTGCTGGAGTTCGAAGCCAGCAACGAGGAGATGGCCAATGACGCCCTGGCCACGTTCGAGCACTGCGTGGAGCAGGGTTGGGTGCTGGACGGAGTCATGAGCCAGAGCGAACAGCAGTTGCAGAACCTGTGGAAGCTGCGCGAGTTCATCTCCGAAACCATCTCGCACTGGACCCCGTACAAGAACGATATTTCGGTGACCGTGTCGAAAGTGCCGGCGTTTCTCAAGGATATTGACGCGATCGTCGCGGAGAACTATCCGGATTTCGAAGTGGTCTGGTACGGCCATATCGGCGACGGCAACCTGCACCTGAACATCCTCAAGCCGCAGAACCTGAGCAAGGACGAGTTCTTTGCCAAGTGCACGACGGTGAACAAGTGGGTGTTCGAGACCGTCGAGAAGTACAACGGCTCTATCTCTGCCGAGCACGGCGTGGGCATGACCAAGCGCGACTACTTGACCTACAGCCGCTCGCCGGTCGAAATCGAATACATGAAAGCAGTGAAGGCGGCGTTCGACCCCAACGGGATCATGAACCCGGGCAAGATCTTCGCTGTCGAGTAAGCCACAGGCACAAGAGCATCCAATAGCGCCAGGAGTCGGCAATGAGCTATCAGCACCAGTATGTAGACGGCACGCGTATTCACTTTCCCCTGGGCAAGGTGGTGTGCATCGGGCGCAACTATGCCGAGCACGCCCAAGAGCTGGATAACCCGATCCCGACCGAACCCCTGTTGTTCATCAAGCCGGGCAGTTGTGTGGTGCCGCTCGACAGCGGCTTCAAGATCCCGACTGAACGCGGTTCGGTGCATTACGAGACAGAAATTGCCGTGTTGCTCGGCAAGTCGCTGTCTACCAACCCGACCGAAGAAGAAGTGCTCGACGCTATCTCCGGCTTTGCCCCGGCCCTGGACTTGACGCTGCGTGATCTGCAGGCACAGCTGAAGGAAAAAGGCCTGCCGTGGGAGCGCTCCAAGTGCTTCGATGGCGCCTGCGTGTTGCCGCCGTTCGTACCGGTCAGCACCTTTGAAGACCTGACCGACATCGGCATCCGCCTGACCCTCAACGGCGAAGTGCGCCAGGACGGCAACAGCGCGCTGATGCTCAACCCGATCGTGCCGATGATCCAGCACATGGCCACGCAATTCTCGCTGCTGGCCGGTGATGTGATTCTCACCGGTACCCCGGTCGGGGTTGGCCCGCTCAATCCGGGCGACAAGCTGGTGGTGGAGCTGCCAGGCGTCAGCCGTTTCGAAAGCCAGGTGCTTTAACCTGTTGGCATGGCAGCCAGTATTGTTGGCTGCCATGCGGCCTGTCGGTTTTGCCATTTTTTTCACAACCGATCCGGATAATGCTTGCGGACCTGGCTCTGCGAACGCGCCGGTTACGTGATATCAACTGGCAAAAAGAGCACAACTTCATGGCCACTCCCCTACCTTCGAGCAATTCCGTGCCGCCTGCGCGCAAACGTGGCCTGGCCTTGCGCTGGTCCACCTGGGCGGCAGCCGCGGCAATCATCGGCTACGGCGTGGCGATTGCCATGCATTGGGATGACCGTGGCCTGCTCTGGTTGCAGGAGCGTTTCGAAAGCAAGGTCGAGCAGCAGGCCAGCATCTGGTTGCCGGATTACCAGGTCAATATCGATGCCAAGGTGCTGCCGGGCATGGAGGATGATGAAGCTTCTGACCTGTCCTACAACCCGGTGAGCAAAACCCTGTTCGCGGTCATGGGCAAGAATCCCTTCCTGGTCGAGCTGACCCTTGAAGGCGATGTGCTGCGCAAGATGCCGTTGGTGGGCTGGAGCAATCCTGAAGGGGTGGCCGTGCTCGAAGGCGGGCGGCTGGCGATTGTCGACGAGCGCGATCACAAGATGACCATCGTGACCCTCAATGCCGATACCCGTTCGCTGAACATCGCCGACTTCCCGCAATACGATCTGGGCCCTTCGCAGAACCAGAACAAGGCCTTCGAGGCGGTGGCCTGGGACCCTATGCAACAGCGCATCATCCTTGGTGAAGAGCGGCCACCGGCCTTGTTCACCTGGCGCAGCGACGGCCATAGCCCGCTGACTGGCGACAAGCAGCCGCTGCCAAGCGACGAGCTGGACCTGCGCAACCTCTCGGCCCTGGGCGTCGACCCGCGTACCGGGCACCTGCTGGTGCTGTCCGCTGACTCGAACATGCTGCTGGAGCTGAACGAGAAGGGCGAGCAGGTCAGCTTCATGACCCTGCTGGGCGGTTTCAATGGCTTGAACAAGCGTATCCCGCGCGCCGAAGGCGTGGCGATGGACGACAAAGGCACGCTGTACATCGTCAGTGAGCCGAACCTGTTCTATCGTTTTAACAAGCCCTGATTTCAGACTTTTCCTACTTCAGGATTAAGTTTCACTTCAGTTGAGTGTGGGAAGATTCAGGCTGTCACTTACTGAGTCCGCCTGAATGCGTCGCTACATTCGCCTGCCCCTGATTTTCCTGGTTTTGAGCCTGCTCGGCTTGCTTCTGGTCGCCGCGGCCGGGCAGCAGTACCGCCTGTTCGAGCGCGGCTGGTTCAACCTCAAGACCTGGTGGCAGCCGTTCGAGCAGAGCATTGGCCTGGACCAGTACCAGGTGGTGCTGGAGGCTCAACCTGTCGAAGGCCTGGACGACGACATCTCGGCGCTGACCTTCGACCCCGATCGTAATAGCCTGTTTACCGTTACCAATCAGCGCCCTGAGCTGATCGAGCTGTCGCTGGACGGGCGCATTCTGCGGCGCGTGCCGTTGACCGGCTTTGGCGACCCGGAGGCGGTGGAATACGTCGGCGCCAACACTTACGTGATCACCGACGAGCGCGAACAGCGCCTGATTCGCGTGCACCTGAACGACAACACGCCGTTTCTCGACGCCAAGGATGCCGAGCAGCTGACCCTGGGCATTGGCCTGAACGGCAACAAGGGTTTCGAAGGCCTGGCCTACGACTCGGCCGGCAAGCGCCTGTTCGTGGCCAAGGAGCGCGACCCGATGCTGATCTACGAGGTGCATGGTTTCCCCCATGACAACCCGGAGCAGCCGTATGCGGTGCATGTGGTGCAGGACCAGAAGCGTGATTCGCGGCTTTTTGTGCGTGATCTGTCGAGCTTGCAGTTCGATGAGCGCAGCGGCCACTTGCTGGCGCTGTCGGATGAGTCGCAGCTGGTGCTGGAGCTGGACGTGCAGGGCAAGCCGCTGAGCACCTTGTCACTGCGCAAGGGCTTTCAGGGCTTGAAGAAGAGCGTGCCGCAGGCCGAAGGCATCGCCATGGACGATGCCGGGACCATTTACCTGGTCAGCGAGCCGAACCTGTTTTACGTGTTCAAGAAGCCGACCGAGTAGGCATTATCGCGGGGCAAGCCCGCTCCTACATTGTAGGAGCGGGCTTGCCCCGCGATGCGGTCAGGCCTTGAGGCTCTTGACCCCTTCCGAAGTCCCCAGCAACAGCAGATCCGCCGGCCGCGCCGCGAACAGGCCATTGGTGACCACGCCGACAATCGCATTGATCTGGCTTTCCAGCTCGACCGGATTGGTGATCTGCAGGTTGTGCACATCGAGAATGATGTTGCCGTTATCGGTCAGCACACCCTCGCGGTACACCGGGTCGCCTCCCAGCTTGACCAGCTGGCGCGCCACGTGGCTGCGGGCCATCGGAATCACTTCGACCGGCAACGGGAAGGCGCCCAGTACCGGCACCAGCTTGCTGGCGTCGGCGATGCAGATGAAGGTCTTGGCCACGGCGGCAACGATTTTCTCGCGGGTCAGGGCCGCGCCACCGCCCTTGATCAGGTTCAGGTGTTCGTCGCTTTCGTCGGCACCATCAACGTAGAACTCCAGGTCGCTGACGGTGTTCAGCTCATACACTGGAATACCATGACCTTTCAGGCGTGCAGCGGTCGCTTCGGAGCTGGCCACGGCGCCGTCGAAGGCGGTCTTGTGCTTGGCCAGGGCATCGATGAAGCAGTTGGCGGTCGAACCGGTGCCGACGCCGACGATGCTCTTGTCGTCGAGCTTGGGCAGAATGAAATCGACAGCGGCCTGGGCGACAGCCTGTTTGAGTTGGTCCTGGGTCATGCGGGCTCCGAAGCGGGGAGGAGTATCGTGAAGGCGCGTAGTATAGCGGCTAAAACCCCTGCCTTGCTGTGGTCGCCCGACAGGGCGCTGGGGTAGACTCGCAAACCCCGCCCAACCGCTCAGTGATGCTTTCCCGATGCTCGAACAGTACGTCAAGAAGATCCTCACCTCGCGCGTTTACGACGTTGCCGTCGAAACCCCGTTGCAGACCGCCGGCCAGCTGAGCAAGCGCCTGGGCAACAACATCCTGCTCAAGCGTGAAGACTTGCAGCCGGTGTTCTCGTTCAAGATTCGCGGTGCCTACAACAAACTGGCCCAGCTCAGCGCTGAAGAACTGGCCCGTGGCGTGGTCACCGCATCGGCCGGCAACCATGCCCAGGGCGTGGCCCTGGCGGCCCGTGAGCTGGGGATCAAGGCCACCATCGTGATGCCCAAGACCACCCCCGAGATCAAGGTCGAAGGCGTGCGTTCGCGCGGCGGCAAGGTGGTGCTCCATGGCGATACGTTCCCGGAAGCGCTGGCGTACTCGCTGAAGCTGGTGGACGAGAAGGGCTTCGTCTACATCCACCCCTATGACGATCCGCTCACCATCGCCGGGCAGGGCACCGTGGCCATGGAGATCCTCCGTCAGCACCCGGGTCAGCTGGATGCGATCTTCGTTCCGGTTGGTGGCGGCGGCCTGATTGCCGGCATCGCTGCCTACGTGAAGTACCTGCGCCCGCAGATCAAGGTAATCGGCGTCGAGCCGGACGACTCCAACTGCCTGCAGGCCGCCATGGCAGCGGGTGAGCGCGTGGTGCTGCCGCAGGTCGGGCTGTTTGCCGACGGTGTGGCAGTGGCACAGATCGGCCAGCACACCTTCGACATCTGCAAGCAGTATGTCGATGACGTGATCACCGTCAGTACCGACGAGATCTGCGCGGCGATCAAGGATATCTACGACGATACCCGCTCGATCACCGAACCTGCCGGCGCCTTGGGCGTTGCCGGGATCAAGAAGTACGTCGAACTCAACGGGGTGACCGGGCAGACCCTGGTCGCCATCGATTCCGGCGCCAACGTCAACTTCGACCGCCTGCGCCATGTCGCCGAGCGCGCCGAAGTGGGGGAGGGCCGTGAAGCCATCATCGCCGTGACCATCCCCGAGCGGCCCGGCAGCTTCAAGGCCTTCTGCGAGGCGGTGGGCAAGCGCCAGATCACCGAATTCAACTACCGCTACCATGCCGACGGCGAGGCGCACATCTTCGTCGGTGTGCAGACCCATCCGGATACCGACCCGCGCAGTGCGCTGATCCAGAGCCTGACCGAGCAAGGCTTCCCGGTCCTCGACCTGACCGACAACGAACTGGCCAAGCTGCACATCCGCCATATGGTCGGCGGCCATGCGGCGCGGGTCAGCGATGAGCTGGTGTTGCGTTTCGAGTTTCCCGAACGCCCGGGTGCGCTGTTCAACTTCCTCAACAAGTTGGGTGGGCGCTGGAACATCTCGATGTTCCACTACCGCAACCACGGCGCGGCCGATGGTCGCGTGGTCGCCGGCCTGCAGGTGCCGGATGATGAGCGCCATCTGGTGCCGGCGGCGCTGGCCAAGATCGGCTACCCGTACTGGGACGAAACCGATAACCCGGCGTACCGGCTGTTCCTGGGCTGAGCGTCTACGCTTTTGGGCAATGCCTGAGGAAGATAAAAGAAATGGAACTGCTGACGACCCTGAAAACCGCCCACATCCTGGCCACCGTGTTGCTGCTGGGCAGCGCATTGGGGTTGGCGATCTGGACCTTTATCGCACGCCGCAAGGGTGATGCCAGTGCCCACACGCGGCTGATGGCTCGGCCGCTGGTGTTTGTCTGGCTGTTGATGGGCATTTGCCTGGTGAGCATGCCGTTCACCGGCTGGTGGCTGGTACACCTGATCGGCTGGCCATTGGGCCAGACCTGGGTGCTGGGTTCCAGTGTGATCTACACCTTCGGTGCGTTCAGCTGGTTCTGGCTGCTGGTGCGGGTCAATCGCCTGCGTACCGCAGCGGCCGTGGGCAACCCGAAGCTCACCCTGGCGCTGGCGGTGTTCAGCGGCGTCTGCTTCATTGCCATCGCCGGCTTGATGGGCGCCAAGCCGGTCTGACGGGCCACACATCAATCGCGCAGGCTGATCACTGGCCAGCCGCGTTTCTCGGCTTCGGCACGCAGGTTCGGGTCGGGGTCGACCGCCACCGGGTTTGTGACCTTTTCCAGCAGCGGCAGGTCGTTCATCGAGTCGCTGTAGAAGTAGCTGTCATCCAGGCTATAGCCGTTTTCCAGCAGCCAGCGGTTCAGGCGCGTCACCTTGCCTTCACGGAAGCACGGTATATCGGTACTGCGGCCGCTGAAACGACCGTCGACCATTTCGCATTCGGTAGCCAGCAGGGTCTGAACACCCAGGCGTTTGGCGATCGGGCCAGTGATGAAACGGTTGGTGGCAGTGATGATCACCAGCTTGTCGCCGGCATCCCGATGCTTTTTCAGCAGTGCCAGCGCCTTGGGCAGGATGATCGGCTCGACGCAATCGCGCATGAAATCGCGGTGCCATTCGTCGAGCTGGGCGATTTCCGTGGTCGCGAGGATTTCCAGACTGAAGTTCAGGTAGGCACTGAGGTCCAGCTTGCCGGCCAGGTAGTCCTGATAGAAAGCGTCGTTGCGGTTCTGGTACTCGACCGGGTCGAGAATGCCGCGTTCGCACAGGTAATCCCCCCAGGCGTGGTCGCTGTCGCCACCAAGGAGCGTATTGTCCAGATCGAATAAAGCCAGGCGCATTTAAGTCACTCGCATAACATCTGAAAAGTCCCACAGAATACGGACTTTTCACATCGGTGCACATAAGGTAAACAGGCGCGTTGCTGGCTTCGTGACCTTTGTGGAACAATGCCGTGACATGCGTTTGCGAGGTTGCTGCCGTGATCGACCCCGATGGTTTTCGCCCCAATGTCGGGATCATTCTGACGAATGATCTTGGGCAGGTGCTATGGGCTCGACGGATCAACCAGGATGCCTGGCAGTTTCCCCAGGGAGGTATCAACCCCGAGGAAACGCCGGAAGATGCCCTGTACCGCGAGCTGAACGAAGAAGTGGGGCTGGAGCGAGATGATGTTGAAATTCTTGCCTGCACCCGCGGCTGGTTGCGTTATCGTTTACCCCAACGCCTGGTCCGTACCCACAGCCAACCGCTGTGCATCGGCCAGAAACAGAAATGGTTCCTGTTGCGCCTGGTCTCCAACGAGCAACGGGTGCGGATGGACTTGACCGGTAAACCGGAGTTCGACGGCTGGCGCTGGGTCAGCTATTGGTATCCGCTGGGCCAGGTGGTGACATTCAAGCGCGAGGTTTACCGCCGCGCTCTCAAAGAGCTTGCCCCGCGCCTGCTGGCGCGCGACTGACGACGGAGTTCGACCCCGAGCCATGCTCAATACGCTGCGCAAGATCGTCCAGGAAGTTAACTCCGCCAAGGATCTCAAGACGGCGTTGGGGATCATTGTGTTGCGCGTAAAAGAGGCCATGGGCAGTCAGGTCTGCTCCGTCTACCTGCTCGATCCCGAGACCAACCGCTTCGTGCTGATGGCCACCGAGGGCTTGAACAAGCGCTCGATCGGCAAGGTCAGCATGGCCCCCAACGAAGGCCTGGTCGGCCTGGTCGGTACCCGGGAAGAGCCGCTGAACCTGGAAAACGCCGCCGACCACCCGCGTTACCGCTACTTCGCCGAAACCGGCGAGGAGCGTTTTGCCTCCTTCCTCGGTGCACCGATCATCCACCACCGCCGCGTGGTCGGGGTGCTGGTCATCCAGCAAAAGGAGCGCCGTCAGTTCGATGAAGGCGAAGAAGCCTTCCTGGTGACCATGAGCGCGCAGCTCGCCGGGGTTATCGCCCACGCCGAGGCCACCGGCTCGATCCGTGGCCTGGGCCGTCAGGGCAAGGGTATCCAGGAGGCCAAGTTCGTCGGCGTACCCGGTTCACCCGGCGCTGCGGTGGGCAAGGCGGTGGTCATGCTGCCGCCGGCCGACCTCGACGTGGTGCCGGACAAGACCGTCGATGACATCGACGCCGAACTGCTTCTGTTCAACAACGCCCTGGAAGGGGTGCGCGAAGACATGCGCAACCTCTCCGCCAAGCTCGCCACCCAATTGCGTCCGGAAGAGCGCGCGCTGTTCGACGTCTACCTGATGATGCTCGAAGACGCGGCCCTGGGCGGTGAAGTGGTGCAGGTGATCAAGACCGGCCAGTGGGCCCAGGGCGCGCTGCGCCAGGTGGTCGGCGAGCACGTCAATCGCTTCGAGCTGATGGACGATGCCTACCTGCGCGAGAGGGCTTCCGACGTGAAGGATCTGGGCCGGCGACTGCTGGCCTACCTGCAGGAGGCCCGTCAGCTGTCGTTGGTCTATCCCGACAACACCATTCTGATCAGTGAAGAACTGACTCCGGCGATGCTCGGCGAGGTGCCGGAAGGCAAGCTGCTCGGCCTGGTCTCGGTACTGGGCTCAGGCAACTCCCACGTCGCTATCCTGGCCCGGGCCATGGGCATTCCGACCGTCATGGGCCTGGTTGACCTGCCGTACTCCAAGGTCGACGGCATCGACATGATCGTCGATGGCTACAAGGGCGAGGTCTACACCAACCCCAGCGAAGTGCTGCGCAAGCAGTACGCCGAAGTGGTCGAAGAAGAGCGCCAGCTGGCCCAGGGCCTCGACGCCCTGCGCGAACTGCCTTGCGTAACCCTCGATGGCCACCGCATGCCGCTGTGGGTCAACACCGGGCTGCTCGCCGATGTCGCCCGCGCCCAGCAACGTGGCGCCGAAGGTGTCGGCCTGTACCGTACCGAAGTACCGTTCATGATCAACCAGCGCTTCCCCAGTGAAAAGGAGCAGCTGGCGATCTACCGCGAGCAACTGGCGGCCTTCCACCCGCTGCCGGTAACCATGCGCAGCCTGGATATCGGCGGTGACAAGGCGCTGTCGTACTTCCCGATCAAGGAAGACAACCCGTTCCTCGGCTGGCGCGGTATTCGCGTCACCCTCGACCACCCGGAAATCTTCCTGGTGCAGACCCGCGCCATGCTCAAGGCCAGTGAAGGCCTGAACAACCTGCGCATCCTGCTGCCGATGATTTCCGGTATCCACGAACTCGAAGAAGCCCTGCACCTGATCCATCGGGCCTGGGGCGAAGTGCGCGACGAAGGCACCGACGTGCCGATGCCGCCGGTGGGGGTGATGGTTGAGATCCCCGCTGCGGTGTACCAGACCCGCGAGCTGGCACGCCAGGTGGATTTCCTTTCGGTTGGTTCCAACGACCTGACCCAGTATTTGCTGGCGGTGGACCGCAACAACCCGCGTGTCGCCGACCTCTATGACTACCTGCACCCGGCGGTGCTCCAGGCCCTGCAGAACGTGGTGCGCGACGCTCACGCCGAAGGCAAGCCGGTGAGCATCTGCGGTGAAATGGCCGGTGACCCGGCGGCAGCGGTACTGTTGATGGCCATGGGCTTCGACAGCCTGTCGATGAACGCCACCAACCTGCCCAAGGTGAAGTGGATGCTGCGTCAGGTCAGCCTGAGCAAGTCCAAGGAGTTGCTGGCCCAGGCCATGAGCATCGACAACCCGCAAGTTATCCACAGCTCGCTGCAGTTGGCCCTGAAGAACCTGGGCCTGGCGCGGATGATTGGGCCTGGAGTGGGCAAGGCCTTGTGATTTTGGGGCTGCTTTGCAGCCCATCGCTGGCAGGCCCGTTCTGGACCTGCATTCACCGACCCCGTGGGCGCTGGCTTGCCAGCGATTGCGTCAGACCTGCAAACACACCTCCCCCAGATGCCCCCCGAGCGGCCCAAAACTGCGCTCCAGCAACCGTCGCCGACCATCCGCCTCGACAATCAGCACCGTACTGGCCCGCGTCCCGTAGTTCTGGCTAGCAATAAACACGCTCGACAACAAGCGCTCGGTACCCAGCCCCACGCCGGTCTCCGGCAGCTCGCTGTCCGCCGCCGGCAAGTTATCCCCAAGCAATTCCAGTAAACGCTCCGGCTGCGGATCGGCCAGGTGCTGCTGCAACCCCGCCCGCGCCTTGAGCAGCTTCGGCCAGGGCGTATCCAGCCCGGCATTGGACACGCCGTAAACCCCCTCGTCCAGCAGCTGTGGCGTGGCTTTCCGGGCATTCAGGTAACCCAGTTGTGCGCTATCGGCGACCAGCAGGTTGAAGCCCGAATACTGCTGGCTACGGCTGGCGACCTGATCCAGATAAGCCTCGACCCCCAGCTCACCACGCAGGAACGCCGCCACCAGCTCGCCCCGTGAACGGGCGCCCTGGGGTTGATGCGGGTCGCGGATATTGGTCAGCGCCGCAAAGCGGCCATTGGGCCCGACACCCAGCCAGGTACCGCCGGCCTCCAGGTCGCGCCCGGCATAAACCCCGGGCGCATCCTCCCAGGCCCCCAGCACACGGCTGGGGCGGGCGTAGAACTCATCACGGTTGGCCGCGACGATCAGCGGCTGGGCATGCCCCGGCCGCCAGGCAAAAACGATCAGACACATAGGTGGACCTCTGTGTTTTTGCCCACTCTACCCATAGCGTCCGACGCGATCCATCGACTTAATGTGTCTTCACTAGAGCCGCAGGCCTACCTTCCGTTACCATGCCGGACTGAATTTACGGGGGCGGCAATGGAATTCGTGCTCTATCTGGCGCTGGGCGCCTGCGCAGGCGTGCTGGCCGGGCTGTTCGGCGTTGGCGGTGGCATCATCATCGTGCCGGTGCTGGTGCTCAGTTTCACCGTGCAAGGCTTCGATGCTTCGGTGCTGACCCACCTGGCGGTGGGGACTTCGCTGGCGACCATTGTCTTTACCTCGGTCAATGCCATTCGCGAACACCACCGCAAGGGCGCGGTGCAGTGGCCGATCTTCGTCTGGATGACCCTGGGGATACTGATCGGCGCCGGTATCGGCGCCAAAACCGCCTCGGCGATCCAGGGCCCGATGCTGCAAAAGATCATTGGCGTGTTCGCCCTGGTGATCGCCGTGCAGATGGCCCTGGACCTCAAGCCCAAGGCCAGCCGCGGCATTCCCGGCAAGCCCGGGTTGACGGTTGCGGGTAGCGTGATCGGCTGGGCCTCGGCGATCTTCGGCATTGGCGGCGGCTCGTTGACCGTGCCGTTCCTGACCTGGCGCAGCCTGCCCATGCAGCAGGCGGTGGCAACGTCGTCGGCCTGTGGTTTTCCGATCGCCGTGGCCAGCGCCCTGAGTTTCATCTGGCTGGGCTGGCATGACCCGCATCTGCCGGCGCACAGCCTGGGCTTCGTGTACCTGCCGGCGTTGCTGGGAATTGCCCTGACCAGCATGTTTTTCGCCCGCTTCGGCGCGCGCCTGGCGCATAAACTGTCGCCACGCTTGCTCAAACGGCTGTTTGCCACGCTGCTGTTCTGCGTCGGCTTGAGCTTTTTGCTTTAACGAGAGGAGTCACCATGCTGCCTTACCCGCAGATCGATCCAGTGGCCGTGGCCCTGGGTCCGCTGAAAATCCATTGGTACGGCCTGATGTATCTGGTCGGTATCGGCGGCGCCTGGCTGCTGGCCTCGCGTCGCCTCAACCGCTTTGACCCGACCTGGAGCCGCGAGAAGCTCTCCGACCTGGTGTTCTGGCTGTCGATGGGGGTGATTGTCGGTGGTCGCCTGGGCTATGTGCTGTTCTATGACCTGCACGCCTATCTGGCCAACCCGACCTTGATCTTCGAGGTATGGAAGGGCGGCATGTCGTTCCACGGCGGCTTCATCGGCGTAATGCTCGCGGCCTTGTGGTTCGGCAAGCGCAACAACAAGTCGTTCTTCGAGCTGATGGACTTCGTCGCGCCACTGGTGCCGATTGGCCTGGGCGCCGGGCGTATCGGCAACTTCATCAATGCCGAGCTGTGGGGCAAGGCCACCGACGTGCCGTGGGCCATGGTCTTCCCGCCGTTCAGCGACCCGGCCCAGCTGCCACGTCACCCGTCGCAGCTGTACCAGTTCGCCCTGGAAGGTGTGGCATTATTCCTGATTCTCTGGCTGTACTCGCGCAAACCGCGCCCGACCATGGCGGTTTCCGGCATGTTCGCGCTGTTCTACGGAATTTTCCGCTTCATCGTCGAATTCGTGCGGGTACCCGACGCCCAGCTTGGCTACCTTGCCTTTGGCTGGTTGACCATGGGGCAGTTGCTTTGCGTGCCGATGATCCTCGGCGGCATCGGCCTGATCTGGTGGGCCTATAACCGCAAACCCACGGCCAAGGCCGCCGTTTGAATTTCCACGGCAGGGCGATCCCCTGCCGTCCTAGCTACAGGTAAGCCATGAAACAGTATCTAGATCTGGTCCGTGACGTGATCGAAAACGGCACCCTGCAGGGTAACCGTACCGGCATCCGCACCATCAGCCTGCCGGGCGCCATGCTGCGCTTCGACCTGCAGAAGGGCTTCCCGGCCATCACCACCCGCAAACTGGCGTTCAAGTCGGCAATCGGCGAGATGGTCGGCTTCCTGCGCGGCGTGAAGAACGCTGGCGAGTTTCGCGAGCTGGGTTGCAAGGTCTGGGACCAGAACGCCAACGAAAACGCCCAGTGGCTGGCCAACCCGTTCCGCCAGGGCCATGACGACCTCGGCGAGATCTACGGCGTGCAATGGCGCCAGTGGCCGGCTTACAAGCGCATCCCGCTGAGCAACCCGGCCGCCATCGAGCTGGCCCGGAGCCAGGGCTTCCAGCAGATCGCCCAGGCCGAGGAAGACGGTGAAGCCTTCGTCGTGCTGTACAAGGCCATCGACCAGATCCGCCAGTGCATCGACACCATCCACAACGACCCGGGCAGCCGTCGCATCCTGTTCCACGGTTGGAACTGCGCTCAGCTCGACGAGATGGCCCTGCCGCCGTGCCACCTGCTGTACCAGTTCCACCCGAATGTCGAGACCAAGGAAATTTCCCTGACCCTCTACATCCGCTCCAACGACCTGGGCCTGGGCACGCCGTTCAACCTCACCGAAGGCGCTGCCTTGCTGTCGCTGATGGGCCGCCTGACTGGCTACACGCCGCGCTGGTTCACCTATTTCATCGGTGATGCGCACGTCTACGAGAACCACCTGGACATGCTGGGCGAGCAGCTCAAGCGCGAGCCGCTGGCAGCGCCGAAGCTGGTGATCAACGATCGCGTTCCGGAGTTCGCCAAGACCGGCGTGTACGAGCCGGAGTGGCTGGAGAAGATCGAACCGAGCGACTTCAGCCTCGAAGGCTACGAGCACCACGCGCCGATGACGGCGCCGATGGCGGTCTGATCCTGTAGGAGCGGGCTTGCCCCGCGATGCGATCTGTCAGTCACATCGTCTCGCGGGGCAAGCCCGCTCCTACAGGTAGCTCAATCAGTGCCCGTGGCTCCTGCCCACATGTGAATGCTCTGCCTCCGGCGCCGTCACCGCACCATTGACCTCAAGATGCTGCAGGATTGAGCACTGAACCTCCTTGGGATGGCAGTGCTGACGCAGTTCCAGCAGTTGTGCCTGCAGGGCCTGCAGGCCGTCGATACGCGCCTTGACGTGCTGGATATGCTCGTCGATCAGGGCGTTGACGCTTTCGCACTGGTCTTCCGGGCTGTCGCGCAGGTGCAGCAGGCTGCGGATTTCTTCCAGGGTCATGTCCAGGGTGCGGCAGTTGCGGATGAAGGTCAGGCGCTCGACGTGGGCCTGGGTGTACATCCGGTAGTTGCCCTCGCTGCGCGCCGGCTCCGGCAGCAGGTTTTCCCGCTCGTAGTAACGGATGGTTTCCACCGCGCAATCGGTGGCCTTGGCCAGTTCTCCGATCTTCATCTGCAAATACCTCGACAAGTGGCTTGACCCTATAGTGGCTACAGGGTGTTCACTTGGCAACAGGACATTTAAGGATGAACCCATGAACCAGCCTGTCAGCCACACCCCAGGTAAAGCCCCCCACGATCATGAGCACAGCCATGATCACGCCAAGCATGAGCATGCCGAGCACGCCCACAGCTGCTGTTCCCACGACGCCGCGCCGGCCCTGGTGCAGCTAAGCGAGGCGAGCAGCGCCGGTGCGCGGTTGAGCCGTTTCCGCATCGAGGCCATGGATTGCCCGACCGAGCAGACGCTGATCCAGAACAAGCTGGGCAAGCTGGCGGGGGTCGAGCAGCTGGAATTCAACCTGATCAACCGCATCCTCGGCGTACGCCATACCCATGCTGACACTGTCGCCATCGAGCAGGCCGTCGCCTCTCTGGGCATGCAGGCTGAACCGCTGAGCGATTCCAGTGAGGAAGCTGCCGCTGCGCCTGCACCGGTGAAAAAGCATTGGTGGCCGCTGGCATTGGCCGGCGTGGCGGCGCTGGGCGCCGAGGCCATCCATTTCGCTGAGCTGGCGCCTTCCTGGGTGGTCGCCCTGGTCGCCCTGGTGTCGATCCTCAGTTGTGGCCTGAGTACCTACAAGAAGGGCTGGATCGCCCTGAAGAACGGCAACCTCAACATCAACGCGCTGATGAGCATCGCCGTGACCGGCGCGGTGCTGATCGGCCAGTGGCCGGAAGCGGCCATGGTCATGTTCCTGTTCACCGTCGCCGAGCTGATCGAAGCGCGCTCGCTGGACCGCGCGCGCAACGCCATCGGCGGCTTGATGCAGTTGAGCCCGGACCTGGCCACCGTGCAGCAGGCCGATGGCCAGTGGCGGGAGCTGGACGTCAAGCAGGTCGCCCTCGGCGCGCTGGTGCGGGTGCGCCCTGGCGAGCGCATCGGTCTGGACGGCGAGGTGGTCAGCGGCCAGTCGAGCATCGACCAGGCGCCGATCACCGGTGAGAGCCTGCCGGTAGAGAAGGGCCCGGGCGACAAGGTGTTCGCCGGTACCATCAACCAGGCCGGTGCGCTGGAGTACCGGGTGACGGCGGCGGCTGGGCAATCGACCCTGGCGCGGATCATCAAGGCGGTGGAAGAGGCCCAGGGCGCGCGGGCGCCGACCCAGCGCTTCGTCGACCAGTTCTCGCGCATCTACACCCCGGCCGTGTTCGCCTTTGCCCTGGCGGTAGCGGTGATTCCGCCGCTGTTCATGGCTGGCGCCTGGTTCGACTGGATCTACCGCGCGCTGGTGTTGCTGGTGGTAGCGTGCCCGTGTGCGCTGGTGATCTCTACCCCGGTGACCATCGTCAGCGGCCTGGCTGCGGCGGCGCGCAAAGGCATCCTGGTCAAGGGCGGGGTGTACCTGGAAGGCGGGCGCAAGCTCGACTTCCTGGCCCTGGACAAGACTGGCACCATCACCCATGGCAAGCCGGTGCAAACCGACCATGAAGTGCTTGAGCCGTTGTTCGAAGGCCGTGCCCAGGCGCTGGCCGCAAGCCTCGCCGACCGCTCCGACCACCCGGTCTCCCGTGCCATTGCCGTGTTCGCCACTGAGCAGCAACTGCCCCTGAGCGAGGTGACGGCATTCGAAGCCCTGGCCGGTCGCGGCGTACGCGGCGAAATCGACGGCGAGCTGTATCACCTGGGCAACCATCGCCTGGTCGAAGAACTGGGCCTGTGCTCGGCGCAGCTCGAAGCCCGGCTCGATGCCCTTGAGCGCCAGGGCAAGACCGTCGTGCTGCTGCTCGACCAGTCCGGCCCGCTGGCGCTGTTCGCCGTCGCCGACACGGTCAAGGACAGCAGCCGCGAGGCGATTGCCGAACTGCATGAGCTGGGTATCAAGACTGTCATGCTGACCGGCGACAATCCGCACACGGCCCAAGCCATTGCCGCCCAGGTCGGTATCGACCAGGCCCATGGCAACCTGCTGCCGGCCGACAAGCTCAAGACCATCGAAGACCTGTACGCCCAGGGCCATCGGGTCGGCATGGTCGGCGACGGTATCAATGATGCGCCGGCTCTGGCCCGGGCCGAGATCGGTTTTGCGATGGCCGCAGCCGGTACTGACACTGCCATCGAGACCGCCGATGTGGCGCTGATGGATGATGACTTGCGCAAAATCCCGGCCTTCGTCAGGCTCTCGCGCCAGAGTGCGGCGATTCTTACCCAGAACATCGTCCTGGCCCTGGGGATCAAGGCGATCTTCCTGGCGATCACCTTCGCCGGCATGGCAACCATGTGGATGGCGGTGTTCGCCGACATGGGCGTGAGTTTGCTGGTGGTCTTCAACGGCCTGCGCCTGCTGCGTAAATAGAGGATGTATGTTGAGTTCCGAGTTGAAGGCCTTCTACATGGTTGCCCGCCTGGGCAGCATTACCCTGGCGGCGAAGAAACTCGGGCTCAGCCAACCGACGGTGACCACGCAGATCCGCAACCTGGAAAGCCAGTACGCGGTGGAGCTGTTCTACCGCGGCGGTCGGCGCCTGACCCTCAGTGACGACGGCGCGCGGCTGCTGCCGATGGTCAAGGCCCTGCTGCAGCAGGAAGCCGATATCGAGTTCTTCCTGCGCAACAGCGGCCAGGGGCAGGGCAGCCTGCGCATCGCCGCCACGGCGCCGTATTACATCCTCGACCTGGTGAAGATCTTCCGCGAGCGCCTGCCGCAGGTGGAGGTGTCGGTGGAGATCGGCAACTCCCAGCAGGTGCTGGAGTTGCTCGAAGACTATCGGGTCGATCTGGCCGCGTCGTCGCAACTGGTCGAGGATGCGCGCCTGGTGCGGCGGGTGCTGGGTACCGATCCGCTGGTGGTGGCGGTGCATCGCAACCATGTGCTGGCCAGCCGTGAGTCGCTGCCGCTGTCGGCACTGGCCGGGCATTGCCTGTTGGTGCGTGAGCAGGGTTCGACCACGCGCAAACTGACCGAACAGATGCTGGAAGCGGCGGGGGTGAAGGTTGGGTCGCTGCTGGAGATTGGCAGCCGCGAGTCGATTCGCGAGGCGGTGCTGCGCAATATCAGCATCATTGCCCGCCATGAAGTGCCGCATAACCCCGAGCTGCGGGTGCTGAGCCTGGAGGGCGCGCCGCTGATGCATGAGTATCTGTATTGCCTCAAGGAGCGGCGCCAGGCGCGATTGCCGGCGGCGTTTCTCGGGCTGGCGCAGGAAGTGGCGGCGGTAGAGGTGTAGCAGGCGGGCGCTTCGCACCCGTTTCGCCGGCAACGCCGGCTCCCACAGTGCCGACCCAGGCCACACCAAAATCTGCCTATACCACTATCGGCAACTTTTGCCCCCCCGCCACAGAACCTTCGCATTGCCCGCCTAGCATGGCCCTCATTCGTTCGATGAGGTCCTGCCATGAACACTGCGGTCGCAAACCCAGGCGCACAGATGAAGGTGCGCGGTATCCACAAGCGCTTCGGCGCCTTTACCGCCCTGCATGATGTTTCCCTCGACGTCGCTGCCGGGGAGCTGGTGTGCTTGCTGGGCCCGTCCGGCTGTGGCAAGACCACCCTGCTGCGCTGCATTGCAGGCCTGGAACGCCAGGACCGCGGCACCCTGTACATCGGTGAGCGCGACATCTCCGAGCTGCCGCCCCAGGCTCGTGACTATGGCATCCTGTTCCAGTCCTACGCGCTGTTCCCCAACCTTACCGTCGAAGCCAACATCGCCTACGGCCTGGCTGGCAGTGGCCGTGACGAAGTGCGCCAGCGGGTGGCGCAGATGCTTGAGCTGGTGGGCCTGAGCGGCAGCGAGAAGAAGTACCCCGGCCAGCTTTCCGGCGGCCAGCAACAGCGGGTGGCTCTGGCCCGCGCCCTGGCCCCGGCACCTTCGTTGCTGCTGCTCGACGAACCGATGTCGGCCCTCGATGCCCGGGTTCGCGAGCACTTGTGCAGCGAACTGCGCCAGCTGCAGCGCCAGCTCGGCATCACCACCCTGATGGTCACCCACAACCAGGACGAAGCCATGTTGATGGCCGACCGCATTGCGGTGATGAACAACGGCCAGGTCGAGCAGTACGCCACCCCGCAGGAAATCTACGACAAGCCCGCCACGCCGTTTGTTGCCGAGTTCGTTGGCCAGGGCAACTGGCTGCCGTTCCAGCGCCACAGCGACAGCCATGCCCAGGTCGGTGCGCTGAACATGCGCCTGGCCGACGGGGCCAACCAGGCCAGCAGCGGCCGCCTGTTCTGCCGCCCCGAGGCGATCAGCGTCAACCCGCCGGTGCATGAAGAAAACCTGTTCCCGGCGCGGGTGCGCGAGATCACTTTCCTGGGTAATCGCTGTCGCATGAGTTTCGAGTTCAACGAACTGCCGGGCCATGCCCTGCTTGCTGAAGTCGCCCCCGAGTCGATGCCGCGCCTGGGTTCCCAGGACATCTGGGTCGCCTTGCCGCCGCGCAGCCTGCAGGTGTTTGCCTGAGATGGCTGCGCCAATCGCCATGCCGATCGCACACGCGAAGGCAGCACAGCGCGCCGGTGTATCGCTGGGGGATCGACTGTTCGTGGTCGGCGGCAAGTGGTTGCTGCTGCTTCTGCTCACCGTCGCGGTACTGATGCCACTGCTGGCGATCTTCTGGCGCGGCTTCAGCAGTGATGCCGGCCAGGGCGGTGGCCTGGTGGCCGCTCGCGAACTGTTTGCCAGCGCCAACTTCCACTGGCTGCTGGGCAACAGCCTGAAGGTTTCGCTCAGCGTCGCGGCCATCGTGGTGCCGCTGGCCTACCTGTTCGCCTACGCCCTGCAGCGCACGCTGATCCCGGCCAAAGGCCTGTGGCGCGGCATCTCATTGCTGCCGTTGCTGGCGCCATCGATGCTGCCGGCCATCGCCCTTGTCTACCTGTTCGGCAACCAGGGCCTGCTGCGCGGACTGCTCAGCGACAATATCTACGGCTTCTGGGGCATTGTCCTCGGTGAGGCCATCTACACCTTCCCGCATGCGCTGATGATCCTCCTGTCGGCGCTGTCGCTGGCCGATGCGCGTCTGTTCGACGCCGCCTCGAGCATGGGGGCCGGGCCTTGGCGGGCGTTTCACAGCATCACCTGGCCTGCCACCCGTCAGGCGGTGTTCGCTGCCTTCTGCCTGGTGTTCACCCTGACCATCACCGACTTCGGTGTGCCGGTGGTGGTTGGTGGCGATTATCAGGTGCTGGCGCTGGAAGCCTACAAGGCGGTGGTCGGCCAGCAGCAGTTCGGCCGTGGCGCCTTGATCGGCATGGTCCTGCTGGTGCCGGCGCTGCTCAGCTTTGCCGTCGATGCCTGGCTGCGCCGACGCCAGGGCGACTCGATGAGCGGCCGTGCCCAGGTGTTCCAGCCCCAGCCTTCGCGGCGCCGCGATGCCTGCTTCCTGGCCGTGGTCATACTGATTTGCGCGGTGCTGTTGCTGGTGGTGGGCATGGCGGTGTACTCATCGCTGGTCAAGTTCTGGCCCTACAACCTGTCGCTGTCGCTCAAGCACTACCAGTTCGATGAAACCGCCGGTGGCGGCTGGCTGGCCTACCGCAACAGCCTGACCATGGCCCTGGGCACGGCGCTGATCGGTAGCGCAGTGATTTTCACCGGCGCCTACCTGATGGAAAAAACCAAGGGCCAGCGCGGCTTGAACCTGCTGCTGCGCCTGCTCAGCTTCGTGCCGATGGCGGTGCCGGGGTTGGTTCTGGGGCTTGGCTACGTGTTCTTCTTCAACCTTGCCAGCAACCCGCTGCATGTGTTCTACGGCAGCATGGCGCTGCTGGTGGTGTGCACCATCGCCCACTACCTGACCACCGCGCAGATGACCGCTACCACCGCCCTGCGCCAGCTCGATGGCGAGTTCGAGGCCGCCGCGCTGTCGCTCAAGGCGCCGCTGTACCGGCATTTTCTGCGGGTCACCGTGCCGATCTGCCTGCCGGCATTGCTCGACATCATCCGCTACCTGTTCGTCTCGGCAATGACCACGGTGTCGGCGGCGATCTTCCTCTACAGCCCCGACACCATCCTTGCCGCCGTCGCCGTACTGAACATGGACGACGCCGGCAACGTTGGCGGTGCCGCGGCAATGTCGACCCTGATCCTGCTCACCAGCGCCACCGTTTCGCTGCTCCTGGCCTGGGCCTCGCGCGGCCTGTTGCAACGCTCCCAAGCCTGGCGCCAGCGCGCGCCGGGTCACTGATTGCCTCTCCCAACCTGTACCGTTCAAAGGAACCGCATCATGTTCAAGCCACTTGCTCTTGCCGCTGCCGTCCTCACTGCGTTCAGTGTGCAGGCCTACGCCGCCGACACCCAGCTGACGGTCTACACCGCGCTCGAAGCCGAACAGCTCAAGAGCTACAAGCAGGCCTTCGAGAAGGCCAACCCGGACATCGAAATCAAATGGGTGCGTGATTCCACCGGCATCATCACCGCCAAGCTGCTGGCCGAAAAAGACCGCCCGCAAGCCGATGCCGTGTGGGGCCTGGCCGCCTCGAGCCTGGCGATCCTCGACCAGCAGGGCATGCTGCAAAGCTATGCGCCGAAAGACCTGGGCAAGATCGGCGCCAACTACCGCGATGCCGCCAACCCGCCAGCCTGGGTCGGCATGGACGTCTGGGCCGCGACCATCTGCTTCAACACCGTCGAGGCCGAGAAGCAGGGCCTGAGCAAGCCGGTGAGCTGGCAGGACCTGACCAAGCCCGAGTACAAGGGCAAGATCGTCATGCCCAACCCGGCGTCTTCCGGCACCGGTTTCCTGGATGTCAGCGCCTGGTTGCAGACCTTCGGCGAGAAACAGGGCTGGGCGTACATGGACGGCCTGCACCAGAACATCGGCCAGTACGTTCACTCCGGCTCCAAGCCCTGCAAGCTGGCGGCGGCGGGCGAATTCCCGATCGGTATCTCCTTCGAATACCCGGCCGTGCAGCTCAAGCGCCAGGGTGCGCCGCTGGACATCGTCCTGCCCAAGGAAGGCCTGGGTTGGGAGATCGAAGCCACCGCAGTGATCAAGGGCAGCCAGCATGAAGACGCGGCCAAGCGCCTGGCCGACTTCTCGGCAAGCCCGGCGGCCATGGAGCTGTACAAGGAAAACTTCGCCGTACTGGCCCAGCCGGGTATCGCCAAGCCGCAGACCGAACTGCCGGCCGACTATGAACAGCGCCTGATCAAGAACGACTTCGCCTGGGCTTCGCAGAACCGCGACAGCATCCTCGCCGAGTGGCGCAAGCGCTATGACGGCAAGTCGGAGAAGGTCGCGCAGCAGTAACACCGGGTTGGTTTCATCGCCGGCAAGGCCGGCTCCCACAGGTCCTCTGTGTTGCAGATATCTCTGTGGGAGCTGGCCTTGCCAGCGATGGGGCCACTGCAATTTCTGAAGGAATCTCAGATGACCGATCTACTCATCGTCGGCGCCGGCATCCTCGGCCTGTCCCACGCCTACGCCGCCGCCCGGCGCGGGCTCAAGGTGCGGGTCTTCGAGCGCAGCGCCACGCCCCTGGGCGCCTCGGTGCGCAACTTCGGCCAGGCCCTGGTCACCGGCCAGCCCCCCGGCCAGATGCTCGAGCTGGCCAAGGCCAGCAGCGGCATCTGGAAGCACTGGGCGCATCAGGCCGGCTTCGAGCTCAAGGCCAATGGCTCGCTGCTGTTTGCCCGTACCGCGCTGGAACTGGAACTGCTCGAAGCCTTCTGCGCCGAGCGCGCGCTAGCGCATGGCTATAAGGTCGACCTGCTCAGCGGCGCGGCCTTGAATGACCTGTACGGCGGCCAGTTCCGCCACCACCGCGCCGCCTTGCGCGGGCTGCAAGACCAGCAGTTGTATTCACGCGAAGCCTTGCCGAGCCTGATCCGTTTCCTGCAGCAGGTGCTGGACGTACAGTTTCATTTTTCTACCCTGGTGCGCGGCATCGAGCCGGGGCACGTGTCGACCACGGCAGGGAATTTCAGCGCCAAACAGGTCGTGGTCTGCTCCGGTCACGACTACCAGACCCTGCTCGCCGAACCCATCGCTGCCCTGCAGCCGCAGGTTTGTCGTCTGCAGATGCTGCGTGCCCGGCCGCGCTTTAAGCTCGACCTGCAGCACGCATTGCTGACCGGCCTGAGCTGCGTACACTACGGCGCCTTTGCCGACCTGGCGCAAGCCCAGGCGCTTAAAGCGCAACTGCAGGCCAACAGCCCGCACCTGCTGGAGCACGGCATCCACCTGCTGATCAGCCCTACACCCCATGGCGAGCTGATCATTGGCGACTCCCATGCCTATGGCAGCGATGCTTCACCGTTCAACGCCGAGCAGGTCGACAACTGGATGATCGAGCTGGCCGAGCAGACGCTCGGCGGGCGCATCGAAGTGGTCGAACGCTGGCAGGGCGTCTATGGTTCTGGCGGGCCGGGGCCGTTTTCCTTGCTGCAGGTCGCGCCGGGAATCAGCGCCGCGCTGATGCACAGCGGCGTCGGCATGAGCGTCGGCCCGGCCCTGGCCGAGCAACATATCGCCCGTTTGCTGGAGGAGAGCGACTGACCATGCGTATTAGCCTGTAAACCATGTCCCCGGTTTGTACCCGGGGCAAGCCCGCCCCCACCTTGTAGGAGCGGGCTTGCCCCGCGATAGCGTGCTAAAGCTCTAGCACCAAAGCATCAATCTGCTCCTGACGCTCCGCCTGATTGACCCTCGCCCCCGGATTGAGCGACGACCACTGCGGATGCGCCCGGGCCTTGTTCAGCGCTTCCGGCAGCTTGCCTTCGCGCCAGGTCTGCTCTTGCGGCGCCGCCAGCTTGATCCGCTCCATCGCCGCATGGCCACGGGCGTCCAGGGCATGAATCAGCTGATGCTGACGCAGTGCCAACAGGCGCAACACGCTGTCATCCACCGTCAACTCGCGCTGGCCCTTGAGCTTGCCGAGCAGGCGCGAGCCATAGCTGCGGGCGGTCTGTAGCGCACCACCGGCAATCGCTCCGGCCAGCGCTGCAACACCGAGGGTCAGGCCGCCGACCAGCAAATCGACTCCCGCCCCAGCCGCCGCACCGGCCGCCACGCCGCTGCCCAGGCGTACTCCGAGCAGCTTGAGGGTTTCCGGGTTGAACAGGTCATCGCCCCAGCGCCCGTCAAGCAAGGGCAGGTCGCTGCTGGCGGCGTCCTCCTTGCGAAAGGCATAGAGCTTGAGCAGTGCTTCGACGCAGCGTTGCTCGCGCTGGCGCACATCGCGGCGCAGGGCTTCGATGGCCACGGCCTCGGCGCCGGGTTCGGCGACTACGCTGCACCGGCAGGCGGCGCAGTCGAGCAGCAGATCGGCGACCAGGCGCTTGGCGCTTTCACGTCGGGCCTGGCGCTGGGCCTGTTGATCGTCGATCAGGCGTTGCAGCGCCGGTCGCGCGTGCTCCAGCATCAAGGCCAGGCTTTCGTACAGGCGGCGCTCGCCGTCTTCCGGCGGGGCGACGCTGTCGAAGCGCACCAGCGCATGCAGACCCAGACGCGCCAGGGCTTCGCGCCAATCAGCTTCACGATGGTCGCTGCTGGCGACGAAATTGAGCACCGGCAACAGCGGCTTGCCGCATCCGGCGAGCACTTCCAGTTCGTCGCGGTACTTGGCCAGCACCGGCTCGCGGGCATCAATCACATACAGACCGGCATCGCTGGCCAGCAACTGGCGCAGCACCTTGGCCTCTTGTTCAAAACGCTGGCGTGCTTCGCTGCCCTGCAGAAAGCGCTCCAGCCGCGCCGGACCATCAAGGCGTTCGCCCGGACGTTCCAGGCGCTCGAGGTAATCGAGCAGGGCGATGGCATCTTCCAGCCCCGGCGTGTCGTAGAGCTCCAGCAGCGGCTCGCCGTCAACCGACAGGCGTGCACCCTCGACATGGCGGGTGGTGCTCGGCCGGTGGGACACTTCGCCGAAGCCGGCATCGCGGGTCAGGGTGCGCAACAGCGAGGTCTTGCCGACATTGGTGTGGCCGACCACGGCCAGTTTCAGTGGCTTAGTCATGGCCATGCTCCAGCCAGTTCAGCGGGGCGGTGTCGGCGTAATTCAAGCCGAGTTGTTCCAGGGCCTGATGCCAGTCGCCGAGACGGTCAGCATCCAGCGCCTGGCCGGGCATCGCCTGCAGCAGCCAGATGCGCGTGGCGCCGGCATTACGCGCAAGCTCGGCGAGCAGCGCCAGGCTACCGCGGTCGGGCGAGCGGCGCGGGTCGCAGGCAATCGCCAGGCGCGCCGGTGGAAAGCGGCTGAGCTGTTCGAGCAGCTTGTTGCGGGACTCGCGGCTGTCGAGGATACCGGCGTTGCTTACCGTTGCCGGCAGGGCAGGTGGCCAAGGGCGTTTGTCGTCCAGCTCCAGGCCCACCAGCAAGGCACCATCGCTATGTGCATCAGCCACGCCGCGGACAATCTGCGCCAAGGCATCAGGCGCGGCATCGTTGACGCCCAGGCGTTCGCTGCTGGGCATCAGGGCATCGCGCAACTGGCTGTAGTCGGGCAGATTGAGGTCCAGGTGCAAGCGCGCCCGGCCACGGCGCCAGTGCCATAGGCACCAGGCGGCAAGCAGCAGGCGCGGGACGATGCCATACACCAGCAGCACCCCCAGCAACCAGCCGGCCCAGGCCTGGCGGGCCAGTTCCAGTGCCGGTTGGCTGTCGCCGCTGGCGCGGATCATGGCCACGTCCGGTACGCTGAAGCCGAGCAACGCCGGCAGGGCCCCCAGGGCCTGGGTCAAGGCCACGAAGGTGTCGGCGCCAAGAATGGTGGTTTCCCAGACGAAGCCATAACGCCGGGTTGCCAGCAGAATCAGCAACATCAGCAGCGCCGTGCCCAGGGCTACCAGCCACAGGCTGTGCACCAGCAGGCCGAGCAGCCAGCGGTTGAGTTTTTGCCGTTGCAGCATCACCAGCAGAGCGGGAGCCAGGTGCGCGGCCTGGGCATCGCGGGCGAATTTCTCGCTGAGCCACAGCCACAGACGGCCAAGGCTGGCACCCTGTTCGCCGGCCAGAAAAACCCCCAGCAGCCAGCTCAGCAACAGCAGCAGGTTGAGCCCGAGCAGGCTGCCCAGGGCCCAGAACACGTTCACCGGGCGCAGGCTGTCGCCGAGGGCGGCCAAGGCCAGGCCGGCGCCGCTGAGCACGGCGATCACCATCAGGGCCGCCAGCGCCAGGCGTGCGCCTTGTTTCCAGTGTTGCAGGGCGCTGCGCATGCCGTCGCGTTCGGCCAGCCACAGGGCGCGGTTTTCGATGCGCGCCGGCAGGTCGCCGCCCGATTGGCGGGCGCGGCGGTTGGCTTCCTGGTCTTCCAAGGGGCCTGCATGTTCTTCGCGCAGGCGCACGGCTTCGGTGAGCCAGCGTTTGTCCAGGTCAGTCAGTGCAGTCACGCGGTCTTCCATTGATCAAGTCAGCCCAAAGCATAACCCAGGCATCGAAGATCGGGCTTTGCTATCCTCGCCGGCATGAAAACATCACTCCCCCTCAGCCTGATCGCGGCCCTCGCCGAGAACCGCGTGATCGGCATCGACAACAGCATGCCCTGGCACCTGCCGGGGGATTTCAAGTATTTCAAGGCCACCACCCTGGGCAAGCCGATCATCATGGGCCGCAAGACCTGGGATTCGCTTGGCCGCCCGCTGCCGGGGCGCTTGAACCTGGTGGTCAGCCGCCAGCCGGGCCTGCAGCTCGAAGGTGCCGAGGTGTTCGCCTCGCTCGATGAAGCGATGGTGCGTGCCGAGCAATGGGCACTGGCGCAGGGCGTCGATGAGCTGATGCTGATCGGCGGCGCGCAGCTGTATACCCAGGCGATCGAGCGTGGCCTGGCGGATCGGCTGTACCTGACGCGGGTGGAATTGAACCCGGAAGGGGATGCCTGGTTCCCGCTGTTTGATCAGGCGCAGTGGAAGCTGGCGTCGAGTCAGGCGAATGCGGCTGAGGGCGACAAGCCGGCGTATCACTTCGAGGTCTGGGAAAGGGCCTGAAAAGCATCGCCGGCAACGCCGGCTCCCACAGTGTCTGGCATATGCACTAACTGTGGGAGCCGGCGTTGCCGGCGATGAGGCCCTTCAGGGCGACGCAGGACTCAGGAGTGCGTCAGCTGCGCATGCTCCTGCGCCTCCAGCACTGACTTGTCGGTCTGCTTGAGCATCTGGCTGGTAATCGCCCCTGCAGTCATCGAACCGTTCACGTTCAGCGCCGTGCGGCCCATGTCGATCAACGGCTCGACCGAGATCAGCAAGGCCACCAGCTCCACCGGCAAGCCCATGGCTGGCAGCACGATCAGTGCCGCGAAGGTCGCACCACCACCCACGCCCGCCACACCCGCCGAACTCAGGGTGACGATCGCCACCAGGGTGGCAATCCACAGCGGGTCAAATGGATCGATGCCCACCGCTGGCGCCACCATCACCGCCAACATCGCCGGGTACAGGCCGGCGCAGCCGTTCTGGCCAATGGTCGCCCCGAACGACGCGGCAAAGCTTGCGATCGACTGCGGAATGCCCAGGCGCAGGGTTTGCGCCTCGATGCTCAGCGGGATGCTGGCGGCGCTGGAGCGGCTGGTGAAGGCGAAGGTCAGCACCGGCCAGACCTTGCGGAAGAAGCGCAGCGGGTTCACACCGCTCATAGCCAGCAGCACGCCATGCACCACGAACATCAGGCCCAGGCCGATGTACGAGACCACCACGAAGCTGCCGAGCTTGAGGATGTCGTCCAGGTTCGAGCTGGCCACCACCTTGGTCATCAACGCCAGCACGCCGTACGGGGTGAGCTTCATCACCAGGCGCACCAGGCGCATCACCCAGGCTTGCAGGGTGTCGATGGCAGCCAGGGCGCGGTTGCCCTTCTCGGCATCATCCTTGAGCAACTGCAGGGCGGCCATGCCGAGGAACACGGCAAAGATCACCACGCTGATGATCGAGGTCGGCTTGGCCCGGGCCAGGTCGCCCACCGGGTTGCTGGGGATGAACGACAGCAGCAGCTGTGGGATGTTCAGGTCGGTGACCTTGCCCACGTAGTCGCTCTGGATCGCCGCCATGCGCGCAGTTTCGGCGGTGCCGGCCACCAGGCCTTCGGCGGTCAGGCCGAACAGGTTGGTCAGCACGATGCCGATCAATGCGGCGATGGCCGTGGTGAACAGCAGGGTGCCGATGGTCAGGAAGCTGATCTTGCCCAGCGACGAAGCGTTGTGCAGGCGCGCCACGGCGCTGAGGATCGAGGCGAAGATCAGCGGCATGACGATCATCTGCAGCAACTGCACATAACCGTTGCCCACCAGGTCGAGCCAGCTGATGGTGGCCTTGAGGATCGGGTTGCCGGCGCCATAGATGGCATGCAGGGCGGCGCCGAACAGCACGCCGAGGACCAGGCCGACCAGGACCTTCTTGGCCAGGCTCCAGTTGCCATGACGGGTTTGCGCCAGGCCCAGCAGCAAGGCCAGGAACGCCAGCAGATTGAGAGACAACGGCAGATTCATTGAAGCTCCAGGAAAAAAGGCGGGGCATCGCCTCTGTGTGCGATTGCGAACAGAAATGCTAACAGCATGAAAACGAACGAATTTATATCGAAATGGAATTTCTATAGTCGTTTTTGGAATAACGGCGGGTCGCAAACAGAATGCATGTGGCCGCTCAGGGGCGTGTCGGTGTCGCTGTCGGGTCGGTGTGCATTTCAGGCTTTGCTAGCGTGAGCGGGCCACTTTTCTGGAGAAATGCACATGACGTCTGCTCCGAAAATCCTCGCCGCCGGCCTTGCCCTGTTGCTGACCGGGCATAGCTGGGCCACGGAACTCAAGCACTGGCCGGTCGAGGCTGCCAAACAACTGGACACAATGATTGCCGCCAACGCCAACAAGGGCAACTACGCGGTCTTCGACATGGACAACACCAGCTACCGCTTCGACCTCGAAGAATCGCTGCTGCCGTTCATGGAGAACAAGGGCCTGCTCAGCCGTGACAAGCTCGATCCGTCACTCAAGCTCATCCCCTTCAAAGACACCGCCGAGCACAAGGAGAGCCTGTTCAGTTACTACTACCGGCTCTGCGAAATCGACGACATGGTCTGTTACCCCTGGGTCGCCCAGGTGTTTTCCGGCTTCACCCTCAAGGAGCTCAAAGGTTATGTCGATGAGCTGATGGCTTCGGGCAAGCCGGTGCCGAGCACCTACTACGAGGGTGATCAGGTCAAGCCCATCGAGGTGCAACCGCCGAAAGTGTTCGCAGGCCAAGCCGAGCTGTTCAACAAGCTGATGGAGAACGGCATCGAGGTCTACGTGATCAGCGCCGCCTCCGAAGAACTGGTGCGCATGGTCGCCGCCGATCCCAAGTATGGCTACAACGTCAAACCGCAGAACGTGATCGGCGTCAGCTTGCTGCTCAAGGACCGCACCAGCGGCGCCCTGACCACCGCGCGCAAGCAGATCAGTGCCGGCAGCTACGACGCGCAGGCCAACCTGGGCCTGGAACTGACCCCCTACCTGTGGACCCCGGCCACCTGGATGGCGGGCAAGCAGGCGGCGATCCTCACCTATATCGATGAGTGGAAGAAGCCGGTGCTGGTCGGTGGCGATACCCCAACCAGTGATGGCTACATGCAGTTCCATAGCGTCGACGTGGCCAAGGGCGGCATCCACCTGTGGATAAATCGCAAGGCCAAGTACATGGACCAGATCAACGGCATGATTGCCAAGCATGCAGCGGCCCAGGCCAAAGAGGGGTTGCCGGTGACGGCGGACAAGAACTGGGTGATCGTTACGCCGGAGCAGATTCAGTAAGCAAAATAGATATCAATTGCGAATTCATCTCATCTTCTGCTAGCGTGCGCGCACCTTGAGGCCCAACGCCAGGAAGTACCGTGTCTTCGTGGAATACGCAGATTGCCCGCTTGTTCGCCGAGCACAAGAAAGCGCTGGAAGCCTTTGTTGCGCGCCGTACCGGTAATGCGCAGGTGGCAGCCGACCTGACCCAGGAGTCTTTCCTGCGTCTGGCGCGGCTGCCTGCCGACAAGAAGATCGACAATCTGCCGGCCTTCCTCTTCACCATTGCCAGCAACCTGGTACGTGACCACCAGCGTCAGTCCATTCGTCGCGAGCGCCTGGACGGCGGCGAACCCAGCGAGGAGCTGGCCTGCGAAGCGCCTGGTGCCGACGAGCAATTGTCTGCGCTGCAAGAGCAAGCGCTGATGCACGAGGCCATCCAGGCCCTGCCCGAGGCGACCCGGCATATCTTCCTGCTTTATCATGTCGACGAATGTTCCTACCGGGAAATTGGCGAGCGCCTGCAGGTCTCCCCGCGTAGTGTCGAATACCAATTGCGTCGTGCGCTGATCGACTGCCGGGCCTTTATCAAGGCGCGCTTGCTCAGCGGCACGCCGGGGTCGCGTCCATGAACCGGCCACATGCAGCGACGGATACCTCGATGACCGACCCACACGCCACAGAGGCCGACGACCTGTTCGCCGAAGCCAGTGGCTGGTACTACCGCCTGCAGGCCGAAGACGTCACGGCCGATGAGCGCGAGGCCTTCAGCGCCTGGCTGGCCCGGGGCCCGGCACCGGCCCAGGCCTGGGACGAAGTGCTTGGCCTGCTGGGTGCCTTGCGTGAGCCGGCGCGGCAGATCCGCCAGGCGCAGCGTGCGCGCTGGCGGCGGCCGCGGCTGCAGGTCTGGGCCAGTGCTGCCGCGGTGCTGCTGATGGTCGGTTGGCTGGCGTACAGCCCCTGGCCGGACCGCTGGCGCGCCGACTATGCCACCCGCACCGGCGAGTCGCGCAGCATTGCCCTGGCGGACGGTTCGCAACTACAACTCAACACCGATACGGCCGTGCAGGTCGAGCTGGTCGATGGCGAGCGGCGGGTGCGGTTATTGCGTGGCGAGGCCTGGTTCGACGTCAGCCATGACCCGGCGCGGCCGTTTGTGATTCGCTCCGGTGATGGCTGGGTCAGGGTCGTGGGCACGCGCTTCAGCGTGGCCCGGGAAGGCGACCAGACCCGGGTGCGGGTAGCCCAGGGCAAGGTCCAGGTCAGTGCCGACAACACTCAGTCAGTGCTGCTGGAACCCGGTCGCGGTGTCGAGTATCGCGGCGCTCGACTGAGCGCCGAGCATGGTTTTGATGTGCCCGCCGAGTTCGCCTGGCGCCAACGCCAGCTGGTGTTCCGCGAGCAGCCGCTGGTCGAAGTGGTCGATGCCCTGAACCGCTACTGGCCGGGGCAGACCCTGGTGTTGGGCGAGAGCCTGCGCCAGCGCAAAGTCTCGGGAGTGTTCGAGATCGACAAGCCCGAGGCCGTACTCAAGGCCTTGACCCACACCCTGGGCCTGCGCGCCGAGCACTACACCCCGTACCTACGGGTGTTGCGCGAGGGCTGAAAAATTTCTTACGAAAGTTTCAGGGTTTCCCCAGCAGCTGACGTCCTTGATCTCGTAGGCGCAAATAATAAGCACTCTCAGACAGTGCGGCGCCATTCAACGACTTCGACAATTCTGGGGAGCACCACTGATGGAACACACCACCGCCACCCGGCGCCTGCCCGGCGTGCCGACCCTGCTGAGCCTGGCCATTGCCCTGGGCTGCGGCACGCTGGCAATGCCGACCCTGGCCGCGCCTGCCGCGCAAGCGCAGGCCTATCGCTTCGAGATCCCGGCGCAATCGCTGGATGCGGCGCTGGCGGCCTTCAGTGCGGTAACCCGGGTGCAGGTGCTGGTGGGCGCCGAGGTCACTCAAGGCCTGCGCTCCCCGGGCTTGAGCGGCAGTTATCCACAGGACCAGGCCCTGGCCCAGCTACTGGCCGGCACTGGCCTGAGTGCAACCTACATCGATCGCGACAGCGTAACCCTGGAAAAACGCCAGGGCGAAGACACCGCGTTGCAGTTGGGGGCGACCATGGTCGGCGGCAAGGTGCTGGGCGCTACCACCGAAGGTAGCCAGTCCTACACCACCGGTGCGCTGACCATCGGCAAGGGCGAACAAAAGCTCAAGGACATTCCGCAGTCGGTGTCGGTCGTCACCCGTCAGCGCATGGACGACCAGAACATGAACAGCCTGCAGGACGCCATGCGCCAGGTCACCGGGGCGACGATCAAGAGCTACAACTCCGGCTCCAGTCTGAACGATGTGTACATGCGCGGCTTCCTGGTCGATCAGGTGCAGGTCGACGGCGTCTCGCAAATGACGGGCCAGGGCGACCTGATGACCAGCTTCGACCTGGCGATGTTCGACCGCGTCGAAGTGTTGCGCGGGCCCTCCGGCCTGTACCAGGGCGCCGGTGAGCCCGGCGGCACCATCAACCTGGTGCGCAAGCGCGCCCTCGGTCAGTTCGCCCTCAGTGGCGAGCTGTCGGCAGGCTCCTACGATCACTACCACTCGACCGTGGACATCACCGGCCCGCTTAACAGCGACGGCAGCCTGCGCGGGCGCTTCGTTACCGCTTATGAGGACAACAAGTCCTTCGTCGATTACGCCCAGAACGAGCGGCCAATGGTGTATGGCCGGCTGGAATACGACGTGACCCCGGACACTACCCTGTCGCTGGGCGGCGCCTATCAGAAGAACCGTTCTACTCCGGCGTTCGGCCTGCCGGCTTACGCCAGCGGCAAGCTGCTGGACGTCAAGCGCTCGACCTTCGTCGATGCCAAGTGGAACGAACTGGACGAGCACGTCTGGGAAAGCTTCTTCGAAGTCGATCACGCCCTGGAGAACGGTGGCCAGTTCAAGACCTCGCTGACCTACCGCGACGCTGAAACCCCGACCCGCAACTTCACCTGGAGCGACGGTGCGGTCGACCCGGCCACCGGCGCCAGCTCGGCGGTGGCCTACTCCTACTACACCCACATCAAGACCCTGGGCCTGGACAGCTTCGTGACCTTGCCGGTGGAAGCCTTCGGCCGTACCCACGAGCTGACCATGGGGGCTGAATACCAGCACCTGGACAAGGACTTCACCTATGGCGGTGGTGAGTACTTCGACACCAACGTGTTCGACCCGGGCAGCATCAATATCCCCAAGCAGAAGTACGAAATGGACAACGGCAACTGGTCGAAATCGCACCAGTACGGCCTCTACGCCCGCACCAAGATTAGCGCCACCGACTGGCTGGACGTAATCCTCGGCAGCCGGGTGACCTGGTTCGAAAGCGATGCGCATAACGCCAACGCCTTCTTCAACAACTTCAACAGCACCGAAAGCAGCATCAACCGCAAGGTCATTCCCTATGGGGCGCTGGTGGCCAAGCTGACGCCGGAGCTGTCGGCCTATGCCAGCTACACCAGCGTGTTCAAGCCGCAGACCGATGTGAATGCCGGTGGCCAGACCATCGCCCCGCGCAAAGGTAAACAGTACGAAATCGGCCTCAAGCGTGAGTTTTACGATGGCCGCTTGAATGGCAGCGTGGCGCTGTTTCGCATCTACGACGAGAACCGCGCCGAGCTGGTGGCCAACAACCAGTACTACGAGCCGCAAGGCAAGATTCGCAGCCAGGGTTGGGAAACCGAGCTGAGCGGCAACCTCACCGACAACTGGAGCATCAGCACCGGCTACGCCTTCACCCTGCTCAAGTCGCTGAGCGGCGAAGACACCAACCAGGGCACCACCATCACCCCCAAGCACAACTTCAACCTGTGGACGCGCTACGAATTTGCCGATGGCCCGCTGAAGGACTTCAGCGTCGGTGGCGGGGTACGGGCGGTGAGTGCCACCTACTACAAGCGTGACGTGGACTTCGTCCAGGGCGGCTACAGCATCGCCACGGCCCAGGTGGGGTACAAATTCAACCAGAACCTGTCGGCGACGCTGACGGCCAATAACCTGTTTGATCGTACGTACTATGAGCGGGTGGACAGTTCGTGGGGGTCGAACTTCTATGGCGAGCCGCGCAACCTGACCTTTAGCGTGCGGGCCAAGTACTGAGTCGAGGCCATCGCGGGGCAAGCCCGCTCCCACACCTGTGGGAGCGGGCTTGCCCCGCGATGCTTTTCTGCTTACAGCCCGTCCAGCATCGCCTTGTTGCGGACCGCACCCTTGTCGGCGCTGGTCGCCAGCAGGGCATAGGCCTTCAGCGCAGTGGTCACTTTACGTGGCCGTGCTTCGACCGGTTTCCAGCCTTTCTTGTCCTGTTCCACCCGGCGTGCGGCCAGCTCTTCATCGCTGACCAGCAGGTTGATCGAGCGGTTGGGGATGTCGATCAGCACTTTGTCGCCGTCTTGCACCAGGCCGATAGCGCCGCCGGCTGCGGCTTCTGGTGAAGCGTGGCCGATCGACAGGCCCGAGGTGCCGCCCGAGAAGCGGCCGTCGGTGAGCAGTGCGCAGGCTTTGCCCAGGCCCTTGGACTTCAGGTACGAGGTCGGGTAGAGCATCTCTTGCATGCCCGGGCCGCCTTTCGGGCCTTCGTAGCGGATGATGACGATGTCGCCTGCCTTCACCTCATCGGCAAGGATGCCGCGCACGGCGCTGTCCTGGCTTTCGAAGATCTTGGCGTTGCCTTCGAAGACGTGGATCGACTCGTCGACGCCGGCGGTTTTCACCACGCAGCCGTCCAGGGCGATATTGCCGTAGAGCACGGCCAGGCCGCCTTCTTGCGAGTAGGCGTGCTCGACGCTGCGGATGCAGCCGTTTTCACGGTCATCATCCAGGGTCGGCCAACGAGTCGACTGGCTGAATGCGGTCTGGGTCGGGATACCCGCCGGGCCCGCCTTGAAGAAGTGGTGAACCGCTTCGTCGTTGGTCTGGGTGATGTCCCACTTGGCGATGGCTTCTTCCATGCTCGGGCTGTGCACGGTCGGCAGGTCGGTGTGCAGCAGGCCGCCGCGGGCCAGCGAACCAAGGATGCTGAAGATGCCACCGGCGCGGTGGACGTCCTCCATGTGGTACTTCTGGATGTTCGGCGCCACCTTGCACAGCTGCGGCACTTTGCGCGACAGGCGATCGATGTCGCGCAGGTCGAAAGCGATCTCGGCTTCCTGGGCGGCGGCCAGCAGGTGCAGGATGGTGTTGGTCGAACCACCCATGGCGATATCCAGCATCATGGCGTTCTCGAACGCCTTGAAGTTGGCGATATTGCGCGGCAGCACGCTCTGGTCGTTGTCACCGTAGTAGCGCTTGCACAGTTCGACGATGGTGCGGCCAGCCTGCAGGAACAGCTGTTCGCGGTCGCTGTGGGTGGCCAGGGTCGAACCGTTGCCCGGCAGGGCCAGGCCCAGTGCTTCGGTCAGGCAGTTCATCGAGTTGGCGGTGAACATGCCGGAGCACGAACCGCAGGTCGGGCAGGCGCTGCGCTCGTACTCGGCAACTTTTTCGTCGCTGGCGGTGGAGTCGGCGGCAATGACCATGGCATCGACCAGGTCCAGGCCGTGGCTGGCCAGTTTGGTCTTGCCGGCTTCCATCGGCCCGCCGGAAACGAAGATCACCGGGATGTTCAGGCGCAGGGCGGCCATCAGCATGCCAGGGGTGATCTTGTCGCAGTTGGAGATGCAGACGATGGCGTCGGCGCAGTGGGCGTTGACCATGTACTCGACCGAGTCGGCGATGATCTCGCGGCTAGGCAGCGAATAGAGCATGCCGTCATGGCCCATGGCGATGCCGTCGTCGACCGCGATGGTGTTGAATTCCTTGGCCACGCCACCGGCGCGCTCGATCTCGCGGGCCACCAGCTGGCCCAGGTCCTTCAGGTGCACGTGGCCCGGGACGAACTGGGTGAAGGAGTTGGCGATGGCGATGATCGGTTTTTTGAAGTCCTCGTCCTTCATCCCGGTGGCACGCCAGAGGGCGCGGGCGCCGGCCATATTGCGGCCGTGGGTGGACGTTTTCGAGCGGTAATCAGGCATGAAGCACTCCTGGCGGCTAATCAGGTAACAAAAAGGGGAGTGAGCTTCTCTTGTCCTTTGCACCGAAGGCAGGTGGCCGCTGGTACGGATGAAGCCGAGATCGCCGCGGGATCGCCGTGCGCTCGGCCAGAGCTCATAAACCCGCCGGGGATGACTGGCGATGAATAGCCCGATTCTACACCGCTGCGGCTTTGAGGGAATGGCGTTGTGATAATTGGCCATTGGCGCAGCCTGCAAGGTAAAGGCCTTGGCTTCGGTTACCCGGCTTTAGGTAGACTTGCGCGCTTCGCACCCCACTGGCCAAAAGGATTTGCAATGCCTGCGATAAGTCGATCTTTACTGTTCTACCTGGCCATCGGTCTGATTCAGGGCCTGGTGTTCCTCTATGCCAGGCACATCCAGATCGATATCGCCGGGCTGCCATTCGGCCTGTGCGCCGCCGTGATGGTGGCCGGGGTCAACCTGCAACTGCTCGGCAGTGCGGGGCTGCAACGCGGTACGGGCTGGCTGGTACTGGGCCTGACGCTGCTTATCGGCTTTATCAGCAGCTGGACCTTCAGTCAGGACAGCCTGGGCTGGGTATGGCAGAGCTCGTGGCTGGCTGCGGTTGTCCTCGCTTACATCGGCACCGCCTTCATCCTCAGCTGGCCAACCCGCGAAGGGCTGCGGCCGCGCTATGAGGACCTGTTCCGGCATGCCTGGAACAACATCTTCATCGTCCTCCTGGCACTGCTGTTCACCCTGCTGTTCTGGCTGCTGCTGTGGTTGTGCGGGCGCTTGTTCCTGATGCTTGGCATCCCCCAGGTCGAAGACGTGCTGACCTCGGCGCCAGTAGTGCGCATTGGCCTGGCGGTGGTGTTCTCCTTGGGGATGCGCATGGGCCTGGAGAACGAGAAGGTCATCGGCCTGCTGCGCGGCGTGCTGCTGACCCTGTGCCGTGTACTGCTGCCACTGAGCGCACTGATCGCCGTACTGTTCAGCGTGATGCTGCCGTTTACCGGGTTGCAGCCGATCTGGAATACCGGCTACTCGACCACCATCCTGTTGTTGCTGGTGGCCACCAACCTGTTTTTGCTCAACGGCGTGTTCCAGGATGGCCATCAGGCCAATCCCTATCCGAGCGTGCTCAAGCGCCTGGTCGAGGCCTGCTTGCTGTGCTTGCCGGTGCTGGTGGCGCTGGCGGGCTATTCAAGCTGGTTGCGTGTGGATCAGTACGGCCTGACACCTGAGCGTATCCTCGCCCTGTTGCTGATCGGCGTGATGCAGGTGCACAGCCTGGCCGCTCTCTGGGCGGTGTTCGCCTCGCGTAAGGTCTGGCTACATAGCTTGCGGGTGAGCAACCCGTGGATTGCCCTGCTCAGCGCGGTGCTCGTGGTGATGTTCTATACGCCGCTGCTGAACCCTTTGCAGATCAGTGCGAAAAACCAGGTCGAGCGCCTGCTCAGCGGGCGTACCGCGATCCAGGAATTCGATGCCAGAACCTTGTACCACCGCCTGGGCAAGCCGGGACGTGAGGCGTTCAAGGCGCTGGAAGCGCGGCTCAAGACTGACGAACTGTTCGACGCCGAAGGACGGAAAAAGCTGCAGTGGATCATGGATGAAGCCCACCCGCTGTACGCCGACGACAGTCACGCCTCGAACCTTGAATGGCTGGGGCCTGAGCAACCTGGCAGCGAGGAGTTCGCCACGATGGTCATGGCCCTGAGCCAATGCGGCGGCAAGGGTTGTTTCCTGTGGGGGGTGGACATGGATGGCGACGGGCGCAACGAAGTGTTGATGATCCCGCGGCACACCTATGCGTCCAGCGTTTTCCTGTTTGCCCGCGAGGGCAAGGGTGAGTGGCGCGAAGTCGGTAGCCTGCACAGTATTCGCGATAACACCGAGCGACTGGTTCAGCTGATCCGCCATGGGCAGATGAAACCGGTGATGCCGCGTTACAAGACGCTGACCCTCGATGGCGTCGACCTGACCTGGCAGCCCAACCGCTAGCGTATTGCAGGCAAAAAAAATCCCGGCACCTGGCCGGGATTTTTTATTGCACCACGCCTTAGCTGTTCGGCAGCAGGCGGCAGGTGATGCTCTTGATGTAGCGGGTTTCCGGGATCGCCGGGTGCACCGGGTGATCCGGGCCCTGGCCGCCGCGCTCGAGCAGCTGGATATTGCGGTCCAGGTGGCGGGCGCTGGTCAGCAGGATGTTCTGCAGGTCGTCTTCCGGCAGGTGCATCGAGCAGGATGCACTGACCAGGATGCCGTCCTTGGTCAGCAGGCGCATGGCCTGTTCGTTCAGGCGACGGTAGGCGCCTTCGCCGTTTTTCAGGTCTTTCTTGCGCTTGATGAAGGCGGGCGGGTCGGCCACGATTACGTCGAAACGCTCTTCGGAGGCTTTGAGCTCTTTCAGTGCTTCGAACACGTCGCCTTCGATGCAGGTCAGCTTTTCGGCAATGCCGTTGAGCCCGGCATTGCGCTCGACGCCGTCCAGGGCAAAGCCCGAGGCATCGACGCAGAACACTTCGCTGGCGCCAAAGGCACCGGCCTGTACGCCCCAGCCACCGATGTAGCTGAACAGGTCGAGCACGCGCTTGCCTTTGACGTACGGCGCCAGGCGCGCGCGGTTCATGCGGTGGTCGTAGAACCAGCCGGTCTTCTGGCCTTCCATGACCGGCGCTTCGAACTTCACGCCGTTCTCTTCCAGGGCGACCCACTCCGGTACCAGGCCGAACACGGTTTCGACGTAACGACCCAGGCCTTCGGCATCGCGCGCGGCCGAGTCGTTCTTGAACAGGATACCGGTCGGCTTGAGCACCTGAACCAGCGCGGCTACGACGTCATCCTTGTGCTGCTCCATGGTCGCCGAAGCGAGCTGGACCACCAGGATGTCGCCGAAACGATCGACCACCAGGCCCGGCAGCAAGTCGGAATCACCGTACACCAGGCGGTAGAACGGCTTGTCGAACAGGCGCTCGCGCAGCGACAGGGCAACGTTGATGCGGTGCACCAGCAGCGATTTGTCCAGGGCCAGCTTGGCGTCACGCGACAGCAGGCGGGCGCAGATCAGGTTGTTCGGGCTCATGGCGACGACGCCAAGGGCCTTGCCGCCGGCGGTTTCGAGGATCGCCTGGTCACCGGCCTTGAAGCCATGCAGCGGGGTCGCGGCGACGTCGATTTCGTTGCTGTAGACCCACAAGTGGCCGGCGCGCAGGCGGCGGTCGGCATTGGCTTTAAGACGAAGGCTGGGCAGGGACATGACGTCGCTCCGGGAAAAAAGAGCGGGATTATAACCCGATGCCTGGCGCGTCGATGGGGAATAGCGACAAATTGCAACAGAGCGATGGCCTTTCGCTTCACCCCTGGCCAGTACGATCGGGTTAGAATCGCCGCTCAGCCCCGAGTGTGTACTTATGTCCCAGGAACTCTCCGCCGAACAGATCCAGAACGCCCTGCAAGGCATCAGCGTCCCGCCGCAGCCGCAGATCATGGTAGACCTGCAGTTCGAGCAATACATGCCCGACCCTGACCTGGAGGTGATCGCCAAGCTGATCTCCCAGGACCCGGGGCTGTCCGGTGCGTTGCTCAAGCTGGTCAATTCGCCGTATTACGGCCTGAGCAACAAGATCGCCTCGATCCAGCGTGCGGTGAACCTGCTCGGCAGTCGCTCGATCATCAACCTGATCAACGCCCAGTCGATCAAGGGCGAGATGAGCGACGACACTATCGTCACCCTCAATCGGTTCTGGGATACCGCCCAGGACGTGGCCATGACCTGCCTGACCCTGGCCAAGCGCATCGGCTCGCAGGCGGTGGACGAAGCTTATGCCCTGGGCCTGTTCCATGATTGCGGCGTGCCGCTGATGCTCAAGCGCTTTCCCGAGTACATGAGCGTGCTCGAGGATGCCTACGCCAGCGCCGGTGCCGAACACCGGGTGGTCGACACCGAGAACCAGGTGTTCAACACCAATCACGCGGTGGTCGGTTACTACACTGCCAAGTCGTGGCGCCTGCCGGAACACCTGAGCAATGCCATCGCCAACCATCACAACGCCCTGGCGGTGTTCAGCGATGACTCGGCGCGCAATAGCCAACTGAAGAATCTGCTGGCGATTCTGAAGATGGCCGAGCATATCTGTTCATCGTACCGAGTCCTGGGCAACCAGAGCGTGGACCACGAATGGAATACCGTCGGGCACCTGGTGCTCGATTATGTCGGCTTGTCCGAGTATGACTTTGAGAGTCTGAAGCAGACTATTCGCGAACTGGGCGGTCACTGATCCATGCCGGAATTGCCAGAAGTCGAAACCACCCGGCGCGGCATCGCGCCTTACCTGGAAGGCCAGCGGGTCAGCCGGGTGATCGTCCGTGAGCGGCGCTTGCGTTGGCCGATCCCCGAGGACCTCGACATTCGCCTGTCCGGGCAACGCTTCGTCAAGGTCGAGCGGCGCGCCAAGTACCTGCTGCTCAATGCCGAGGTCGGCACCTTGATCAGCCACCTGGGCATGTCCGGCAATTTGCGCCTGGTCGAGATCGGCTTGCCGGCGGCCAAGCACGAGCATGTGGATATCGAACTGGAGTCGGGCCTGGCGCTGCGCTACACCGATCCGCGGCGCTTTGGGGCGATGCTGTGGAGCCTTGATCCGCTCAATCACGAGCTGCTGATCAAGCTCGGCCCGGAGCCTTTGACCGATCTGTTCGATGGCGAGCGACTGTTCCAGCTGTCGCGGGGCAAGTCCATGGCGGTCAAGCCGTTCATCATGGACAACGCGGTGGTGGTCGGGGTTGGCAATATCTATGCGACCGAAGCGCTGTTCGCTGCCGGCATCGACCCGCGCCGCGAAGCCGGGAGCATTTCCCGGGCGCGCTACCTGAAGCTGGCGATCGAGATCAAACGCATCCTGGCGTGTGCCATCGAGCGCGGCGGCACCACCTTGCGCGACTTTATCGGCGGCGATGGCCAGCCGGGCTACTTCCAGCAGGAGCTGTTCGTCTACGGGCGAGGGGAAGAGCCGTGCAAGGTCTGCGGCAGTATCCTGCGTGAGGTCAAGCTCGGCCAGCGCGCCAGCGTCTACTGCCCGCGCTGCCAGAAGTGACGCTGCTCAGCGCGGGCTGAGCACCTGCGCTGCGCCCACGCCGCGGGGGTCGCTGGCGGCTTCCAGGGTTTGCCGGGCCTTGTCCCAGAACAATACTTGCTGATTGCCATAGCTGCGGCCCAGGTCCTTGAGCTGGTAGCCGCGCGCCTGCAGGTCACGCTGCTGCCCGGCGCTGAACGCTCCCGGTTCGTGCTCGACCACATCGGGCAGGTACTGGTGGTGATAGCGCGGTACCGCAGGCCAGCTGGCAACCGGCTTGCCCTCAAGAAACCCCAGCATCGACAACAGCACCATGCTCGGGATACGGCTGCCGCCCGGTGTGCCGAAGGCGGCGAACTGGGTCGGGCTCTCGATAAAACTCGGGCTCATGCTCGACAGCGGCCGTTTGCCGGCGGCCACGGCGTTGGCCTGGCTGCCAGCCAGGCCGTAACTGTTGCTGCCACTAGGGTCGGCGGCAAAGTCATCCATTTCGTTGTTCAGCACCACGCCGGTACCGGGGGCGCTAAACGCTGCGCCAAATGGCAGGTTGACCGACAAGGTCGCGGCCACGGCATTGCCGTCGGCGTCGATCACCGCGAAGTGGGTGGTGTGATCGCCTTCGCGCCAGGCCGGGGCAGGCGGCAGGCTGCTGCTGGGCGTGGCCTGGTGCACGTCGATGCTGTCGGCCAGGCCCGTCAGGTAATGGCGTGCGAGCAGTTGTGGCAGCGGGTTGGCGACGTAGTCCGGATCGCCGAGCAGGCCGCGGTCGCGGTAGGCCCGGCGCAATACTTCCAGCACGTAATGGCTGCGCTGCACCGGTTCGGCGCTTTGCCAGGGCAGGCGCTGGAGCATTGCCAGGCTCTGGGCCAGGGCCACGCCACCGGCTGAGGGCGGTGGGGCGCTGATCAGTTCGCGTTGATCGGCCAACTGATAACGCAGCGGCTCGCGTTTGGCGGTGCGGTAGTTGGCCAGGTCATCCAGGCTCCAGATGCCCCCCGCCGCTTGTACGCCCTGAACCATGGCCTGAGCGGTGGGGCCGGCATAGAAACCGTCGCGGCCCTGATAGGCGATGCGCTCAAGGGTGATGGCCAGTTCTGGTTGGCGGATGTGCGCGCCAAGGGCCGGGACTTCACCGTTGATGAGGAACAGTCGGGCGCTTTCCGGGTCATCGCGCAGGGCGCTCAGGCGCATCTGGGCGCGGTCGCGGTAAATGCGGTCGACGGCAAAACCCTGGTTGGCCAGGCGAATGGCCGGTGCCAGGGTGCTTTTCAGCGGCAGCTTGCCGTACTGGGCGGCAAGATCGGCGAGCGCTGCCGGCAAGCCGGGAATCGCCGCTGCCAACGGGCCATTGATCGACAACCCGGGCTGGACCTTGCCGTCCTTGAGGTACATGGCTTCGCTGGCCTTGCCCGGTGCCCGCTCGCGGGCATCGATAAAGGCATAGCGAGCCGGTGTCTCGCCTTCGCGCAACAGGAAGAAGCCGCCGCCACCAAGGCCCGAGCCATAGGGCTCGACCACCGCCAGCGTGGCGCTGATCGCAATGGCCGCATCAAAGGCGTTGCCGCCTTGCTCAAGCACTTCCCGCGCAGCCGCGGTCGCCTGGGCATGCGGCGTGGCAATCGCGGCGCGGCCCGGGCCTTGGGCCTGGGCACAAACCGCGCCCAGCGCCAGGGCGACGCCAAGGACCAGCGGTACGAGCCGGGCGACGAACGGCATCAGGCCTTGCCGGTGATTCGGCGGTATTTTTCCATCAGCTGCTCTTCGGTTTCCGGATGCGCTTCATCCAGAGGAATGCAGTCTACCGGGCAGACTTGCTGGCATTGCGGCTCGTCGTAGTGGCCGACGCACTGGGTGCACAGGTTAGGGTCGATCACGTAGATCTCTTCGCCTTGAGAGATCGCGGCGTTCGGGCACTCGGGTTCGCAGACGTCGCAGTTGATGCAGTCGTCGGTGATGATCAGGGACATGGGGACTCCGGCCAGGGCTCAGCACCCGGGCATTTGAAAACCAATGGGCATAATTGTGCCGCATTAGCGCCCGCAGTGCACGCGGGCGCCATGGTCAAATCGCCGATGTCACTTCTTGAAGCGTTCGGTCAGGGCCTCGGCCACCACCGGGTGGACGAATTTGCTGATGTCGCCGCCCAGCGCCGCGATTTCCCGGACCAGGGTCGAGGAAATGAACGAATAGCGCTCCGAAGGGGTGAGGAACAGGCTCTCGACGTCGGGGGCCAGCTGGCGGTTCATGTTCGCCAGCTGAAATTCGTACTCAAAGTCCGAAACAGCCCGCAGGCCGCGCAGGAACACATTGGCCTGCTGTTCCTTGGCGAAATGCGCCAGCAAGGTGGAGAAGCCGATGACTTCGACATTGGGCAGGTGCTTGGTGACCTCGCGAGCCAGTTCCACCCGTTGCTCCATTGGGAACAAGGGGTTTTTCTTCGGGCTGGCGGCGACCGCAATGATCACTTGGTCGAACAGCCGCGAGGCACGTTCGACCAGATCGCCATGGCCCTTGGTAATAGGGTCGAAAGTACCTGGGTACAACACTCGGTTCATCGCGTCGTCCTGGCAGGAGTGCGTTGGGGAGTCGGATGGTATCGCAGCAGTGGCGGTCGGCCAAGTCACCCGTCCACGCTGAAGGCACTATAGACAGTGCGGCCATTTGTTGTCATCTGCCAGGCGCCAGACGCTCGGCCAGGGCATCACTGAGCCGCGCACTGAGGCCATACACCGACAATTGCGGGTTGGCGCCGATGCTGGTGGGGAACAGCGAGCCGTCATGGATCGACAGGTTGGCCAGCTGATGATGGCGTCCCAGACTGTCGCATACCGCCTGGCGCGGGTCCTCGCCCATGGCGCAGCCACCCATGACGTGGGCGCTGCCCAGGCGCGTGCGAAACAGCTCAAGGTTCAGGCCGTCGATCATCTGCCGGGCTTCGGCGAGGGTTTTTACCTGGCGGGCATCACTGTGCACCGGCATCACGCTGTCGGCGCCGGCGGCGAACTGGATTTCGGCCATGCTCTGGAAGGCCCGGCGCACGCCGTCCCAGGCGTAGGGCGAAACCGGGTAGTCGAGCACTGGCGAGCCATCGCCGCGCAACTGCACCTCGCCGCCGACGCTGTCGGGGTGAAAACCGTCGCGCAGCAGGGCGAGCATCACGTGGGTATGCGGCAATTGCGCCATGCGCAGGGCGTTTTCCTTGCCGAAGCTGCCCAGCAGGGTGCTGGCCAGCGCCGGGTGCAGGGGCGGTACTTCAAGCTTGTAGCCCATCGGCCCGCTGACGCCGTCGCGCCACTGGAAATGGTCGGAGAAGATCGACTGCGGTGCGCCGTAGAACGGGTTGACCGGGTCCTTGAACAGCCCGGCGCTGAAGTTGACCAGGTGCAGGAAGGTGCGCTTGCCCAGGCGTTCATGCGGGTCCGGGGCGTCCGAGCGCAGCAGCAGGCCGGGGCTGTTGATGCCGCCGCCGGCGAGGATGTAATGCCGTGCCTTGACCCGGATTTGCCGGCCGGTGGGTTCGACGCAGCGTGAGTCCATGGCCACGCACTGCAGGCCGCTGATCTGTTCACCGTTGTGTTCCAGGCGCTCGGCGCGGGCCAGGTAGAGCAGCTCGCCGCCGTGCTCGAGGGTCGCCGGGATGCTGGTGACCAGCATCGACTGCTTGGCGTTGACCGGGCAGCCCATGCCGCAATAGCCCAGGTTCCAGCAGCCGCGCACGTTGCGCGGGATCACCTTCCAGGTGTAGCCCAGCGCTTCGCAGCCGCGGCGTAGCGCCTCGTTGTTGGCGTTGGGCGGCATGATCCACGGCTCTATGCCCAGGCGTTGTTCCGTGCGCGCGAACCACGGCGCCAGTTCGGCGCTGCTCAGGCCCTTAACGCCATGTTCCCTGGCCCAGTGCTCCAGGGTCGGTTCAGGGGTGCGAAAGCTCGAGGTCCAGTTGATCAAGGTCGTGCCGCCGACCGCGCGGCCCTGGAGGATGGTAATGGCGCCATCCTTGCTCATGCGCCCGATGCCTTCCTGGTAGAGGCTGGCGTAGGCCTGGTCTTCGAGCATGTGGAAGTCGCTGCTGGTTTTCAGCGGGCCTTCCTCGATCAGCAGCACCCTGAAGCCGGCGGCGCTGAGCAGTTCGGCACTGGTGGCACCGCCGGCGCCGCTGCCGATGATGGCGATGTCGGTTTCAAGGCTCAGGTCCTGGTCCAGGCGCGAGGCGTCACGGGTTTTCCAGCCACGGCCAAGGCCGTCGCGGAACAGGTCGGGTACGGGCATCTTCAGCCTCTTGTCGTTATGGGTGGATCAAACCTTGGGCGGGCCGGGGTAGCCGCAATGGGCCCAGGATTCAGGCAGCTCGTACCAGGCCATGTGCAGCAGCTGCAGCAACGAGGCGTGGCCCATGCGCAGCAGATTCAGCGAGCTGTCCTGCCAGCGTTGCAGAAAGGCTTCGATCTGCGCGCTGCTGGCGTTGTCCCAGCTACCCCAGATGCCGGTCAACGGCCCACGGGTCAGCGCCATGGCGAGCACGTCGAACAGTTGCCGGGTCAGTTTGAGCATGGCCGGCGACAGGGCGGCGAGTTTGTTGTCCAGCCTGTGCAGCAAGGCTGCGCCGCTATCAGCCGCCTCGGTGCCGGCAAGCACGACCGGAATCAGCGCCTGAACAATGGCCAGGTCGTTCTGGCGCAGGGCGATGAAACCATGCGCCGGCGATTGCGCCGAGCAGCCGGCAAGGCTGGCACCCAGCCCGGCGGTGGCGAGGAAAGCGCTGGCGCCGAGGCTGAACTTGAGCAGCCCGCGCCGGCTGAGCGTGGGGGTTACAGGCAGGCTTGTAGTCATTGTTATCAGGCCCGAGGGTGGTTTTCAGCGAATGAACAGTTTGTACACCAGCTTGAGCAGTGTCTTGCCGTAGGGCGGGTAGATCAGCCGCGCGGCGTTGAAGCGCTGCTTGGCGAGTACCGCCTTGGCCTTGCTGAAGGTCAGGAAGCCTTCATGACCGTGGTAATGGCCCATGCCCGACGGGCCGATGCCGCCGAATGGCAGGTCGTCCTGGGCGACGTGCAGCAACGTGTCATTGAGGCACACGCCGCCGGAGTGGGTCTGCTCCAGCACCCGTTGTTGTTCGCGGCGTTCGTAGCCGAAGTAATACAGTGCCAGCGGGCGCGGGCGCTGATTGATGTAGGCCAGCGCCTGGTCGAGGCTGTCGTAGGGCACCAGTGGCAGTAACGGGCCGAAGATTTCGTCCTGCATCACACGCATCTCGTCGCTGACCTTGAGCAGCAGGTGTGGCGGCAGGCGGCGGCCCTGGCGAGGTTCTTCGGGGTACAGGTCGATGATTTCGGCACCCTTGCTACGGGCGTCTTCCAGGTAGCTCTGCAGACGGGCGAGGTGGCGTGGGTTGATGATCGCGCTGTAGTCCGGGTTGTCGGCCAGGGTCGGGTAGAAGCGCCGGACCACATTGCGGTAGGCATGGACGAAGTCGTCGAGGCGATCGCGCGGCACCAGCACGTAGTCGGGGGCCACGCAGGTCTGCCCGGCATTGAGGGTCTTGCCGAAGGCGATGCGTTCGGCGGCATCGGCCAGTGGCACGCTGGCAGAAACGATGGCTGGCGATTTGCCGCCCAGCTCCAGGGTCACCGGGGTCAGGTTCTGCGCGGCGGCAAGCATTACCTGGCGGCCGACGCTGGTGGCGCCAGTGAACAACAGGTGGTCGAACGGCAGCCGCGAGAAGGCCTGGCCAACCTCGGCTTCACCCAGCACGACGCTGACCAGGTCGTCGGGGAATACCTTGTCGAGCAACTGCTTGAGCAGCAGGCCGGTGGCTGGCGTGGCTTCGCTGAGCTTGAGCATTACCCGGTTGCCGGCGGCCAGGGCGCAGGTCAGCGGGCCAATGGCAAGAAGCAGCGGGTAGTTCCACGGCACGATGATGCCGACCACGCCCAACGGTTGGTACTGCACCTTGGCGCTGGCCGGCTGGAAGGCCAGGCCGACCTTGCGTTTCGAGGCTTTCATCCACTGCTTGAGGTGTTTTTCGCCATGGCGCAGGCCCTGAATACTCGGCATCAGTTCGGCCAGCAAGGTTTCGTCGGCACTGCGCCCGGAAAAGTCCTCACTGATCGCGGCAACCAACGCGTCCTGTTGCTCCAGCAGGGCTTCGCGCAAGCTTTTCAGCCATTGCCGGCGCTGCGGCGCCGAGGGCATGGGGTTACCGGCAAAGGCCTGGCGCTGGGCGGCGAACAGCGCGTCGAGGGCATCGAATTCGGTGAGCGGCAGAGAGCGGGTAGCGTCGGCGAGCATGCGAAACTCCACGGCAAGGCAGGCTTTCTAGAGTATATACTCTAATATGTACCCTGTGCGACTGTTTTTCACAGCGTCTGCAGGTACATACCGGTGTGGATACACCGTAAGATGGACCTATTCATTCAAGCTCAACGCCTGGAATTGATCATGGCCCCGCGTATCAAGACCCGCGAGCGCATCGTGCAGAACAGCCTGGAGCTGTTCAACCAGCAGGGCGAGCGCAGTGTCAGCACCAACCACATTGCCGCGCACATGGAAATCTCGCCCGGCAACCTGTACTACCACTTTGCCAACAAGCAGGAAATTATCGCCGTGCTCTTCACTCAGTATGAAGAGTTGGTGGAAAGCTTCCTGCGCCCGCCGCAAGGGCGTCAGGCGACGGTCGAGGACAAGCGCTTCTACCTCAAGGCGCTGCTGGCGGCGATGTGGAACTACCGCTTTCTGCACCGCGACCTTGAGCATCTGCTCGACAGCGACAAAGAGTTGGCTGCTCGATACAGGCGCTTTTCCCAGCGTTGCCTGCTGCAGGGCCAGGCGATCTATCGCGGCTTTGTCGAGGCCGGCATCGTTGAGATGGACAGCGTGCAGATCGAGTCGCTGACCCTCAATGCCTGGATTGTTCTCACATCCTGGGTGCGTTTTCTCTGCACGACTCGCGAAATTTCAACGCATTTGAGTGAAGAAGCCTTCAAGCGTGGTGTCTATCAGGTATTGGTGCTGGAGCTCGGCTTTGTCACCGCCAAGGCGCGCCCCGCCGTGGATGCCTTGTGCCAGGAGTTCTACGTTTCGCTTGACCAGGCACTGGAGCAATAACGCCCAGGCCTTACCCGTTCAATCGTTCAGGAGACTGTCATGCCCCTCGCGCAACTGATCACCGCCCAGCAATTGGCCGAACGCCTGGAGGCGCCGGCGCTGGTGATTCTCGATTGCCGCTTTGCCCTGGAAGACATCGATTATGGTCAGCGCAGCTACGCCGAGGGGCATATTGCCGGGGCGCATTTTGCCGACCTGGAGCGCGACCTCAGTGGGCCGGTCACCAAGGGCGTGACCGGGCGGCATCCGTTGCCGGAGCCGCAGCACCTGATCGAACGGCTGCGGGCCTGGGGTATCGATAACGACAGTGAGATTGTCCTGTACGACGATGGTCCGGGCGCCTTCGCGGCCCGGGCCTGGTGGTTGCTGGCCTGGTTGGGCAAGCGCAGTGGTGTGTCGATCCTCGATGGCGGCCTCAAGGCCTGGCACGCGGCCGGGCTGCCGCTGAGCCTGGACCCTCCGGCTAAACGTGAAGGCAACTTCAGCGGCGAGCCAGACACCAGCCTGGTTTTGGACGCGGCGCAGCTTGGTGAGCGGCTGGGCAACCCCGACCTGACCCTGATCGACGCTCGCGGCCTGCCGCGTTTTCGCGGCGAGGTCGAGCCGATTGACCCAGTGGCCGGGCATATTCCCGGGGCGCTGTGCGCGGCATTTACCGACAACCTGGGGGGCGATGGGCGATTTTTGCCTGCCGAGCAGCTCAAACAGCGCTTTGCCGAGAAACTGGGCAAGCGTTCGCCCGAGCAGTTGGTGGCTTACTGTGGTTCCGGCGTGACGGCTTGCCACAACCTGTTTGCCCTGGCGCTGGCGGGGTATCCGCTGGGCAAGCTGTATGCGGGGTCGTGGAGTGAATGGATTACCGACCCCACGCGGGCGGTGGCCACTGGCGACTGAAAGCATCGCGGGTCATGTGGGGGGGCGGCGGTGCGACGACTCGACTTGCCCCGCGATGAGGCCCTGAAACCCGATCAATTCCCAGCCAGCCACTGCGGAATCCGCCGCTCCAGGTAATACCCCGGATTGCGCACGCTGCCATCGACAAAGCCCACATGCCCGCCCCGCGCATGCAGTTCGAGAGTGGTCTGCGCCGCCAGCTCATTGGCCGCTGGCAGGCTGTAGGCAAACACGAACGGGTCATCGCTGGAATGGATGATCAACGTCGGCGTGCGGTTCTCGCCGAGAAAGTACCGGCTCGATGCACGCCGGTAGTAATCCTTGGCATCGGCAAAGCCATTGAGCGGTGCGGTCACCCGGCCATCGAAATCCCAGAAGGTGCGTAGATTTTCCAGTGGCCCCAGGCGCTCCAGCGCGGCCAACCCTTCGTGGTGGCCGTGATGCTGAAAGTGACGCTGCTTGTCTTTCACATAGGCAAGCATGGCGCGCATGAAATGCGCCTGGTAAACCCGGGACAACCCCAGGCCGATGCGGTCGGCGCACTGATCCAGGCGAAACGGGACCGATACCGCCACCGCCGCCTGCAATTGGCTGGCCGAGCCGGCTTCACCCAAATGCTTAAGTAGCACATTGCCGCCCAGCGAATAGCCGACGGCATACAACGGAGCTTGCGGGCGCTGCGCACGCAGGTGGTCGATGGTTTCGGCCAGGTCTTCGCTGGCGCCGGAGTGGTAGCTGCGTGGCAGCAGGTTGGGCTCCCCCGAGCAGCCGCGCCAGTTCAGCGCCACGCTGGCCCAGCCGCGGTCGGCCAGGGCCTGTTGGATACCGATGACATACGGTGAGTTGGAAGAGCCGGTCAGCCCGTGCAGTACCAACACCACTGGCGTTGTTGCCTCATGTGGGCCATGCCAGTCGAGGTCGAGAAAATCCCCATCGGCGAGCCATAGACGTTCGCGCTGACGGCTCAGGGCCGCCGACTTGCGCCACAGTGGCCCCCATAGCGTCTGCAAATGCGGATTGCCCAGCCCCAGGGCGGGTTTGAAGGGGCTGGACGGGGCAGATGACATCGGAAGTATCTCGGTAAAAAAAGCGCAACGGTTGCCTTGAAGTGTAATGCCCGTTGCGCCTTTGTGCTGCGCCTCAGCCGCGCTGCCAGAGTGCGTAGTACACCTGGCCGGCCTTCTTCTCCCGGTGCAAGCGCCAGTTGCCGGGCAGTTGCAGAGTCGACGGCGGGGTTTCGCTCTCGGTGTAGATCCAGGCACTCTCGGCCAGCCATTGGCGCTCTTCGAGCAAGGCGCAGGTGGTGGGCAGCAGGCCCTGGTTGAACGGCGGATCGAGGAACACCAGGTCGAAGGCCAGCTTCGGTTCGCCCTGCAGGTAGCGCTGGGCGTCGGTCTGGATCACCTGGCCGCGTGGGCAACGCAGGGTTTCCAGATTCTGCCGCAGGCTGGCGATGGCTGCCGGGTTGCTGTCCAGGGCCACGGACTCGGCCGCGCCACGGGACAGCGCTTCGAGGTACAGCGCGCCGCTGCCGGTGTAGGCGTCGAGCACCTTGGCCCCTTCGATGTACGGGGCGAGCCAGTTGAACAGGGTCTCGCGGACCCGGTCCGGGGTCGGGCGCAGGCCCGGCGCATCAGGGAAACTCAGGCGCCGGCTACGCCATTCGCCGGCAATGATGCGCAGTTGGCCCTGGCCGTGGTGCGGCTTGGCCGGTTTTGCGGATGGACTGGCCATTAGTGCTCCGGTACGCCAAGCGGTTGCTCGGCGGGTTTGTCAGTGGGCGGCGGCAAGGGTTTTTGCGGCACGCTTGGCCCGGCGGTGACGATGACCATCTTGTCAGCGGCCAGGTGTTTGTTCAGCGCAGCCTTGACCTGTTCGGTGGTCAGCGCCTGGGACTGCTGCATGTAGTCTTCCAGCCAGGTCAGTGGCAGGTTGTAGAAGCCGATGGCGCCCAGTTGGCCGACGATGCTGGCGTTGCTGGCATTGGACAGCGGGAAGCTGCCGGCCAGTTCACGCTTGGCGTCGTCCAGTTCTTGCTGGGTCGGGCCGCTCTTGAGGTAGTCGGCGAGGATGTCCTGGACCAGCTTGAGGGTGCCCTCGCTGAGCTCGGCACGGGTCTGCAGGTTGATCATGAACGGGCCACGCACCTGCATCGGGCTGAACACCGAGTACACGCCATAGGTCAGGCCGCGCTTTTCGCGCACTTCGCTCATCAAGCGGGTGCCGAAGGTGCCACCGCCGAGGATCTGGTTACCCAGCGACAGCGCGGCGTAGTCCGGATCGTTACGGTCGATACCCAGTTGGGCGAGCATCAGGTGGGTCTGCTTGGACGGGAAGTCGATGTGGCTGGCGCCGGCCTTGGGTTCGCTTGGCTGGGCCAGCTTGGCCAGGGCCGGGCCTTTGGGCAGGGCCGAGGAGACCTGCGCGGCGATGGCTTCAGCTTCGCTGCGGCTCAGATCACCGACCAGGGCGATCACCGTGTTGCCAGCGGCGTAGGCCTTGGCGTGGAAGGCACGCAGTTGTTCCAGGGTAATCGGCGGAATGCTCTTGGCGGTGCCGTCACTTGGGTGAGCATAGGGGTGGCTGCCGTACAGGCGCTCGAACAACTCGATGCCGGCGAGTTTGCCCGGGTTCTGCTTCTGGTACTCGAAGCCGGCCTGCATCTGGTTCTTGATACGGGTCAGGGCGTCCTGCGGGAAGGTTGGCTTGCCGACCACGTCGGCGAACAGCTTCAGCGCCGGCTGGCGTTTGTCGGCGGCGCTCAGGCTGCGCAGAGAGGCTACAGCCATGTCGCGGTAGGCGCCGTTGCCAAAGTCGGCGCCCAGGCCTTCGAAGCCTTCGGCGATGGCGGTGACGTCCTTGCCGGCCACGCCTTCGTTGAGCATGGCGTTGGTCAGGGTCGCCAGGCCTGGGGCATCGCCGTCCTGGCTACTGCCGGCGGCGAAGGTCAGGCGCAGGTCGAACATCGGCAACTCGCGGGCTTCGACGAACAGCACGCGGGCGCCTTCGACGGTGTTCCAGGTCTGGATGTTCAGTTGCCGGCGGCTTGGCGCCTTGCCGTCCAGCTCGGCCAGCGATTGCAGGGTATTGGCCGGCTTGGCGGCGGTGCTGGTGGCCGGTTGCGCGGCGTTATCCGACTGCGCAGGCTTTGCCAGGAAGAATGCCAGCAGGCCGATCAGCAACAGCAGGCCCAGGCCGATCAGGGTGTAGCGGGGTGCGCTGCGTTCACTCATGAGCGTTCTCCTCGGGCAGTACATGGGCAACGCTCAGGCGTTCACGGGTGAAATAGGTGCGGGCGGCGTTCTGGATATCGGCCGGCGTCACGCTTTTCAGCTCGTCCAGTTCACTGTCGATCAGTTTCCACGACAGGCCGACGGTTTCCAGCTGGCCGATGGCGGTGGCCTGGCTGCTGATGGAGTCGCGGTCGTAGACCAGCCCGGCGATGACCTGGGCACGTACGCGCTCAAGCTCTTCAGGCGAGGGTGGGGTGGTCTTGAGCTCGTCGAGCAGCTTCCAGATACCGGCTTCGACGTCGGCCAGGGTCTTGTGCTTCTGCAGGTTCGGCGTGGCCGAGATCAGGAACAGGCTATCGCCGCGGGTGAACGGGTTGTAGCTGGACGAGGCGCCGGAAACCAGCTCCTGGCCGCGCTCCAGGCGGCTCGGCAGGCGAGCGCTGTAGCCGCCGTCGAGCAGCGCCGAGATCAGCCGCAGGGCGTGCACGGTGCGCGGGTCCTTGGCAGTGGCCAGGCCCGGGGCGTTGAAGCCGTAGATCAGGCTCGGCAGCTGGGTTTGCACATGCAGGGTGGTTTCACGCAGGCCAGGCTTGGCCAGTTCCAGCGGCAGCTTGGCCGGTGGCACCGCACGTTTCGGGATGGCGCCGAAGAAGCGCTGGGCCAGGCCCTTGACCTCATCGACGGTGACATCGCCGACCACCACCAGGGTGGCGTTGTTCGGCACGTACCAGGACTCGTACCAGTGGCGCAGCTCCTCGACCTTCATGCGGTCAAGGTCAGCCATCCAGCCGATGGTCGGGGTGCGATAGCTGCTGGCCGGGAAGGCCATGGCGCTGAACAGCTCGAAGGCCTTGGCGTTGGGCTGGTCATCGGTACGCAGGCGGCGCTCTTCCTTGATGACCTCGATTTCGCGGCTGAACTCGTCGGCCGGCAGGCGCAGGCTGGCCATGCGGTCGGCTTCGAGCTCAAGTGCCACCGGCAGGCGGTCGCGGGCCAGCACCTGGTAATAGGCGGTGTAATCGTCGCTGGTGAAGGCGTTCTCTTCGGCGCCCAGGTCACGCAGGATGCGCGAGGCTTCGCCGGGGCCGAGCTTCTCGCTGCCCTTGAACATCATGTGTTCCAAGGCATGGGAAAGGCCGGTCTGGCCGGGGGACTCGTAGGTCGAGCCGACCTTGTACCAGATCTGCGAGACCACCACCGGCGCCCGGTGGTCCTCGCGCACGACCACTTTCAGGCCGTTGTCGAGAATGAACTCGTGGGTGGGTTGCGTATCGGCGGCAAAGGCCGCGAACGGCAGACAAACTGTGCTGAGCAACAGGCCAGCGGCGCGGCGGGCTAGAGCATTCATACGTTGTTTAACCTGTAGGACTGCCCGCGTGGTCTTAGCGTCGGCGGGCTTGGAGGTGCTAGGATACTGATCCGGTTGCCTGAGGACCATGCCTGTCGTGGATCCAGCCCGCAGGCTTGATGACAAAATGCTGCGCATGAACGAGCCGGAATATAAGTAGTCTGTTCTGCGTTAAAAGAATTTACGAGGCGCCGCAGTGGCGCATCGCTACCCTGAGATAGCCGTCTTCCATGTTTGGTTCCAACGACGACAAAAAGACGCCGGCCGCGGCTGGTGAAAAGAAAGGCCTGTTCGGCTGGCTGCGCAAAAAGCCCCAGCAACCCGTAGCCGAACAGCCGCAAGCTCCTGCACCGATTGAAGCGGAGCAACCTGCCGCGTTGCCTGCCGAGGTTGTGGCCGCCGTTGCCCCGGTCGAGGTTGCGCCTGCGCCGGTTGCCGCGCCGGAGCCTGTGACCGTTGCGCCACCTGCTGCGCCAGTCGAGGTGCAACCGGTACCGTCCGTCGGCCTGGTGCTGCCCGTGCCTGAAGAACCGGTGGCCCTGGTTGCCGACCTTGAGCCGCATACGCCGCCGCCCATTCCACCGCGTCAGGAGCCTGTTCCAGCCCCGGTCATCGAGCCTGAGCCTGAGCCGGTAGTGGTTGTGCCTGAGCCTGAGCCTGAGCCAGTAGTCGTTGCGCCTGAACCGGTTGTTGCGCCTGCGCCTGCGCCGGTCGTCGTACCGCAACCCGAGCCAGCCCCTGTAGCCGCTGCCGTTGCGGTGCCTGCTGCGGTTGCCGAGCCTGCTCCAGCCGAGCCTGGCGCTCCAGCCCACAGCGAAGAGAACAAGGGTGGCTTCTTCGCCCGCCTCAAACAGGGCCTGTCGAAGACCAGCGCCAGTATCGGCGAAGGCATGGCCAGCCTGTTCCTGGGCAAGAAGGCTATCGACGACGACCTGCTCGATGAGATCGAAACCCGCCTGCTGACCGCCGACGTTGGCGTCGAAGCCACCTCGGTGATCGTCCAGAGCCTGACCCAGAAGGTTGCGCGCAAGCAGTTGGCCGACAGCGATGCGTTGTACAAGTCGCTGCAAGGCGAGCTGGCTGACCTGCTCAAGCCGGTCGAACAACCGCTGCGTATCCACCACCAGGCCAAACCGTTCGTGATCCTGGTGGTCGGCGTCAATGGCGCTGGCAAGACCACCACCATCGGCAAACTGGCGAAAAAGCTGCAGCTCGAAGGCAAGAAAGTCATGCTCGCCGCTGGCGACACCTTCCGCGCCGCAGCGGTCGAGCAGCTGCAGGTCTGGGGCGAACGCAACCAGATCCCGGTCATCGCCCAGCACACCGGCGCCGATTCGGCCTCGGTGATCTTCGATGCCGTGCAGGCCGCCAAGGCCCGTAATATAGATGTATTGATCGCCGACACCGCCGGTCGCCTGCACACCAAAGACAACCTGATGGAAGAACTGAAAAAGGTCCGTCGGGTAATCGGCAAGCTCGATGCCGACGCGCCCCACGAGGTGCTGCTGGTGCTCGACGCCGGTACCGGCCAGAACGCCATCAACCAGGCCAAGCATTTCAACCAGAGCGTCGAACTGACCGGCCTGGCCCTGACCAAGCTTGACGGCACCGCCAAAGGTGGGGTGATCTTTGCCCTGGCCAAGCAGTTCGGCCTGCCAATCCGCTATATTGGCGTGGGCGAAGGAATTGACGATCTGCGCACCTTCGAAGCCGAACCCTTCGTGAAAGCACTGTTTGCCGAGCGGGAGCATCCATGATTCGATTCGAACAGGTCGCCAAGCGCTACCCCAATGGTCACGTTGGCCTGCATGAGTTGAGTTTTCGGGTGCGTCGGGGCGAATTCCTGTTCGTTACCGGCCATTCCGGTGCCGGCAAAAGTACCCTGCTGCGCCTGCTGCTGGCCATGGAACGCCCCACCAGCGGCAAGTTGCTGCTGGCCGGGCAGGACCTGGGGCAGATCAGCAATGCGCAGATCCCGTTCCTGCGCCGGCAGATTGGTGTGGTATTCCAGAACCACCAGCTACTGTTCGACCGCACCGTGTTCAACAACGTCGCCCTGCCGCTGCAGATCCTCGGCCTGTCCAAGGTCGAAGTGGCCAAGCGGGTCGACTCGGCGCTCGAGCGCGTGGCCCTGTCGGACAAAGCCGAGCTGTACCCCGGCGACCTGTCTACCGGTCAGCAACAGCGCGTCGGTATTGCTCGCGCTATCGTCCACCGCCCGGCCTTGCTGCTGGCGGACGAACCCACCGGTAACCTCGACCCGCGCCTGGCCGCGGAGATCATGGGCGTTTTCGAAGATATCAACCGCCTGGGTACCAGCGTGCTGATCGCCAGTCACGACCTGGCGCTGATCGCGCGCATGCGCCATCGCATGCTGACCCTGCAGCGCGGCCGCTTGATCGGCGATGGGGAGGCCGGGCAATGAGTGCGACACGTAGTCCCAAGGTGTCCGAGCGGGTAGCGCCAAAAGCCGCTGAACCTGCACCGGAACAAAAAAAACGCGGCGGTCACGATGATGACGGCCCGGATTTCCGTACCCTGCTGCACGCCTGGCTGGAAAGCCACCGCTCGAGCCTGCTCGACAGCCTGCGGCGCCTGGGCAAACAGCCGATCGGCAGCTTCTTTACCTGCCTGGTGATGGCGGTGGCCTTGAGCCTGCCCATGGGCCTGTCGTTGCTGCTGAGCAACGTCGAGCGTCTGGGCGGTTCGTGGCAGCGCGCAGCGCAGATTTCGCTGTACCTGAAGCTGGATGCCAGCAGCCATGACGGCGAAGCCCTGCGCGAGCAGATCAAAGGCTTGCCAGGTGTTGCCGAAGCTGAGTATGTCAGCCGTGAACAGGCCCTCAACGAGTTCCAGCAGCAGTCCGGCCTGGGCGAAGCCCTGCGCGAACTGCCGGAGAACCCGCTGCCTGGCGTGGTGGTGGTGACCCCGGCGCACGTCGACAAGCCGGCACTGGAAGCCCTGCGTCAGCGCCTGGCCGAGCTGCCCAAGGTCGAAGCCGCGCAGCTTGACCTGGTGTGGGTCGAGCGCCTGGCAGCGATTCTCAAGTTGGGGGATCGGTTCGTCTTCGGCCTGACTGTTTTGCTGGTGTCAGCCCTGCTTTTGGTAATTGGTAACACAATTCGCCTGCACATCGAGAACCGCCGTACCGAGATCGAGGTGATCAAGCTGGTCGGTGGCACCGACAGCTATGTGCGCCGGCCTTTCCTGTACATGGGCGCCTTGTATGGCCTGGGTGCCGGGGTACTGGCCTGGGGCGTGCTGGCGTTTGGCCTGAACTGGCTGAACGACGCGGTTATCGGGCTTTCCGGGCTATATGGCAGTGATTTTGCCCTGGCCGGGGTTCCGTCAGCCGATGGTCTTTCCCTCTTGCTTGGAGCGGTACTGTTAGGGTATATCGGTGCTTGGATTGCGGTCGCCCGCCACTTGAGCGAGCTTGCACCGCGATAGTGTCTTTTTGCTGGTATTGACTCTTTTCATTTTTAGGGAACTTGTTTCGCGGTTCCCGGTCAATGTTGGCAGTGCCTTTGGCACGAGTTTAGTGAGTCGGAGGTTTTTTCGTATGACCACTTCGTTGCAACCTGCCTATGCCCTGGTTCCCGGCGCAAACCTGGAAGCCTACGTGCACACGGTCAACAGCATTCCATTGCTGACGCCGGAGCAGGAGCGTGAACTGGCCGAGAGTCTCTACTATGAGCAGGATCTTGGGGCGGCTCGGCAGATGGTGCTCGCCCACCTGCGTTTTGTCGTACACATCGCTCGCAGCTATTCCGGCTACGGGCTGGCCCAGGCCGACCTGATTCAGGAAGGCAACGTTGGCCTGATGAAAGCGGTCAAGCGCTTCAACCCGGAAATGGGCGTGCGCCTGGTGTCCTTTGCGGTGCACTGGATCAAGGCCGAGATTCACGAGTTCATCCTGCGCAACTGGCGCATCGTCAAGGTGGCCACCACCAAGGCCCAGCGCAAGCTGTTCTTCAACCTGCGCAGCCAGAAAAAACGCCTGGCCTGGCTGAACAACGATGAAGTCCATCGTGTCGCCGAAAGCCTGGGCGTCGAGCCGCGTGAAGTGCGGGAGATGGAGAGCCGCCTGACCGGTCAGGACATGGCCTTCGACCCGGCCAGTGAAGCCGACGACGACAGTGCGTTCCAGTCGCCGGCCAACTACCTGGAAGACCACCGTTACGACCCTGCGCGTCAGCTGGAGGATGCCGACTGGAGTGACAACTCCACCAGCAACCTGCACGAAGCCCTGCAAGGCCTGGATGACCGCAGCCGCGATATCCTCTACCAGCGCTGGCTGGCCGAGGAAAAGGCCACCTTGCATGACCTGGCCGAGAAATACAGCGTGTCCGCCGAGCGGATTCGCCAGCTGGAAAAGAACGCGATGAACAAGGTGAAAGCCTTGATCGCGATCTGAGTCGCGATACGGCAATAAACAAGAAGCCCCGACGAGTCGGGGCTTTTTTATGCTGCCAGGCCTTTCACGCGGCAGCGCAGGTCTATAATCGCGCCACGTTGGCCCTGTCACTTTTTCCGCCACCCCTGTCGAGACTGTTATGACCATTTCCTTGTATGCCGCTTCTGTTCCCGTTTTCAAGCAAATGCTCAACGCCTTGAGTGATGTTCTGAACAAGGCCGAAGCTCACGCCACGGCGAAAAACATTGATCCGGGCGTCTTCCTCCAGGCTCGCCTGTATCCGGATATGTTTCCACTGGTTCGCCAGGTGCAGATCGCTGTTGATTTCGCCAAGGGTGTATCGGCGCGACTGGCTGAGGTCGAGTTGCCGAAATACGATGACAGCGAAACCACCTTTGCTGAACTGCAAGCGCTGATCAGTAAGGTTCTGGCTTTCCTGGACGGCGTTGCGCCAGCGCAGATCGACGGCAAGGAAGGCATCGAAATCGTGACCCGTCCGGGCACGCCGAAAGAGAAGCGCTTCAGTGGCCAGGCTTATTTGCTGACCTACGGCCTGCCGCAGTTCTTCTTCCACGTCACCACCACTTACGCAATCCTGCGTCACAACGGTGTAGAAGTGGGCAAACGTGACTATATGGGCGCGTTCTAAGGCGTTTACCCAGTAATCAGCAAACAAAAAACCTGGCAAAGTGTGCGCTTTGCCGGGTTTTTTATTGGCGCCAAGGCGCCCGGCGGGGGCTGTCCAGCTGCGCCAGATAACCGCTACCGCCCAGCTGGCGCATCTGCTGGCGAATCCAGCCGGCGCGTCGCGCCACATAAGTGCTTGGCCGGCTGGCACTCCAGTTCAACGGGCTGGGCAGCACCGCGGCCAGCAGGCTGGCCTGTTGGCGCGATAGTTGACGGGCATCGACGCCAAAGTGGTGCCGCGCTGCGGCCTGCGCGCCAAACACGCCTTCACCCCATTCAGCGCTGTTGAGATAGACCTCAAGAATCCGCTCTTTCGACCACAGCAGCTCGATCAGCGCGGTGAACCAGGCCTCCAGGCCCTTGCGCAACCAGCTACGGCCAGCCCAGAGGAACTGGTTCTTGGCCACTTGCTGGCTCAGGGTGCTGGCGCCGCGGATACTGCCACCGCGTTCGTTATGGGCCAGCGCCGCCTGGATGGCGTTGAAGTCAAAGCCCCAGTGGTTGGCGAACTTCTGGTCTTCGCCGGCGATCACCGCCAGCTTGAGCTCATCGGATATCTGCTCCCACGGCTCCCAGTCCCGTTGCAGGTCGATGGGCTGGCCGTTGAACCAGGACTCGACCTTGCGCTCGACCATCAGCGCGGTGCCTGGCGGCGGCAGCCAGCGAAACACCAGCACCAGCAGGGCACTGCCTGCGGCAAACCACAGCAGGGCACGGGTGAGGCGACGGAAAATGGAAGACAGCATAGGTGATGGCTTGGCCGAACCGATGGAGCGGGCCATTATACAGACCCTGTGCTGACTAGGAGTCTTCCCAATGCTGCGTAGTTTTCTGCTGCTTTCGGCGTTTTTCGGCTTTACCGGCGTGGCCCTGGGCGCCTTTGCGGCTCATGGCCTCAAGGGCCGGCTGAGCAGCGAATACCTGGCGATCTTCCATACCGGCGTGACCTACCAGCTGGTGCATGCCCTGGCGCTGCTAGCGGTGGCGGTGCTGTCGGTGCACCTGCCCGGGCGCCTGGTCGGTTGGGCCGGTGGTCTGTTCGCCCTGGGGATCCTGCTGTTTTCCGGTAGCCTGTATGTGCTGACCCTGAGCGGTATCGGCAAGCTCGGTATCATCACCCCTTTTGGCGGCCTGGCGTTTCTCGGCGGATGGCTGTGCCTGGGCCTTGCAGCCTGGCGCCTGAGCTGACCCGTGAGTCCGGATCGAGACGAATGGCGCGGCCCGGCCTTGGGTTTGCGCCCTGATCAGGGCTAGAATGCGGGCCCCTAAAAATAATGGCGGCCGTGCGCATGCGCATTCAACTGAACGGTGAACCTTTCGAATTGCCCGATGGCGAAAGCGTCGCGGCGCTGCTCAACCGGCTTGACCTGGCAGGTCGCCGGGTGGCGGTCGAACTCAACCTGGACATCGTGCCACGCAGCCAGCACGACAGCACCGCGCTGAACGACGGCGACCAGGTTGAAGTGGTGCACGCCATTGGCGGTGGCTAGGCCTTCGCGATTTACCTGCAAGTCCCTCAACCTTCAAGAGGATTACCGATGAGCAACGTTCGTAGCGACAAGCCCTTCACCCTGGCCGGTCGTACCTTCCAGTCGCGCCTGCTGGTCGGCACCGGCAAGTACCGTGACCTGGAAGAAACCCGCCTGGCCATCGAGGCTTCCGGTGCCGAGATCGTCACCGTGGCCGTGCGCCGTACCAATATCGGCCAGAACCCGGGCGAACCGAACCTGCTCGACGTACTGCCGCCTGATCGCTACACCATCCTGCCGAACACCGCCGGCTGCTTTGATGCGGTCGAAGCCGTGCGCACCTGCCGTCTGGCCCGTGAACTGCTCGATGGCCACAACCTGGTCAAGCTGGAAGTGCTGGCCGACCAGAAGACCCTGTTCCCCAACGTGATCGAGACCCTCAAGGCCGCCGAAGTGCTGGTCAAGGACGGTTTCGACGTGATGGTCTACACCAGCGACGACCCGATCATCGCCCGTCAGCTGGCTGAAGCCGGCTGTATCGCGGTGATGCCGCTGGCCGGCCTGATCGGTACGGGCCTGGGGATCTGCAACCCGTACAACCTGCAGATCATCCTCGAGGAATCGAAAGTCCCGGTGCTGGTCGATGCCGGTGTCGGTACTGCTTCCGACGCCACCATCGCCATGGAAATGGGCTGTGAGGCGGTGCTGATGAACTCGGCAATTGCTCACGCACAGCAGCCGATCATGATGGCCGAAGCCATGAAACACGCCATTGTCGCTGGCCGTCTGGCTTACCTCGCCGGGCGTATGCCGAAAAAACTCTATGCCAGCGCCTCGTCGCCGCTGGATGGTCTGATCAAGTAAGAGCCCCTGATGACTGAATCGCAAGAAACGCCGATCACCACCGAAGGCGAAGAGCGCCAACACCGCCGCATCAAGAGTTTCGTGATGCGCGCCGGGCGCATGACCGAAGGCCAGCAGCGTGGCCTGGACCAGGGTGGGCCGCTGTTCATCCTGCCCCTGGCTGATAGCCCGGTGGACTACGACCAGGTCTTCGGCCGCTCGGCGCCGCGTACCCTGGAGATCGGTTTCGGCATGGGCCATTCCCTGCTGGAAATGGCCGCTGCCGCACCGGAGCAGGACTTTATCGGTGTCGAAGTGCACCGTCCGGGTGTCGGCGCACTGCTCAACGGTGTGCTGACCCAGGGCCTGAAGAACCTGCGGGTGTATGACTGCGATGCCATCGAAGTGCTGAACAAGTGCGTGGCTGACAACAGCCTCGACCGGCTGATGCTGTTCTTCCCCGACCCTTGGCACAAGAGCCGTCACCACAAGCGCCGCATCGTCCAGCCGGAATTCGCCGCGCTGGTGCGTAGCAAGCTCAAGGTTGGCGGTGTGTTCCATATGGCGACCGACTGGGAGCCCTATGCCGAATACATGCTCGAAGTGATGAACGTGGCGCCGGGTTATCGCAACCTGGCCGAAGACGGCAAGTGCGTAGAGCGCCCGGCCGAGCGCCCGATCACCAAGTTCGAACGCCGCGGCGAGCGGCTTGGGCATGGGGTGTGGGATCTGAAGTTCGAGAAGCTGGCATAAAACGGCGACCGCTTTGCGGTCGATCGCCGGCAAGGCCGGCTCCCACAGGTGCTGTGATTGCCTGCAGTTTTGAGGTGTCAGGAGATCTTTGTGGGAGCCGGCTTTGCCGGCGATGGGCTGCGAAGCAGCCCTGAAAGCGCCCTATTTTTTCAGCGTCGATCAGCAACCACGCCAATCAACACCAGCACAATCAGCAACACCGGCGCCAACGCATAATTGTTGAACTGCGCCAGCCCCTTCACTACCCACGGCGTGGCATAGATCAGCGCCGCACCGCTGCCGATCATCACCAGCAGGGCCATGAACGGCACGCGCAAGGCGCCTGCAAGGCCGCCCAGGCGTTGTTCGACCCAGCCTTTGATGTCGGTGCCGAACAGCACCAGCAAACAGCCCACCAAGGCCAGGGAAATCTCCGACAAGTTGCTGCGACTCCAGCGGGAAACGGTCGAGAGCAGGTCGAGTACCAGGTCCATTCGCAATCCTTAGGTCAAGAAATACTGCAGCAGGTCGTTGAGGAACAACTGGCCACGCGCGGTAGCGACCAGTCGCGTCGGTTCGACCTGCAAAAGCCCTTTTTGTTCGGCTTCACGCCGTGCTGCCGCAAGCTGTTCCAGCGGCAAGCCGGTGCGCTGGCTGAAGAGCTCGATCTCCACCCCTTGGGTCAGGCGCAGGGCGTTCATCAGGAACTCGAACGGCAGCTCATCCACCGGCAGCAGCTTCTCGCCGGCCTTGAAGGCCTTGGCCGGGTTCAGGTAGTCCTTGGGCAGACGGGTCTTCCAGGTGCGCAGGATACGCCCGTCGGGGTGGCTGAGCTTGCCGTGGGCGCCGGCACCAATGCCGATGAAATCGCCAAAGCTCCAGTAGTTGAGGTTGTGGCGGGCGGCGCGGCCGGGCTGGGCGTAGGCCGAAACTTCGTACTGGGCATAGCCGTGGCTGGCGAGCAGGGCCTGGCCGGCCTCCTGGATGTCCCAGAGGATGTCGTCTTCGGGCAACAGCGGCGGCTGGTTCCAGAACACCGTGTTTGGCTCCAGGGTCAGCTGGTACCAGGACAGGTGCGTAGGGTTCAGCGCGATGGCCTGGCGCAGGTCGTCCAGGGCGTCGTCCAGCGACTGGTCGGGCAGGCCGTGCATCAGGTCGAGGTTGAAGTTGTCGAACCCGGCATTGCGCGCCATGTCGGCGGCGCGAATGGCCTCGTCACCGTTGTGGATGCGGCCCAGGGCTTCGAGCTTGGCCTGCTGGAAGCTCTGGATGCCGATCGACAGGCGATTGATGCCCAACTGCCGGTAGGCTTTGAACTTCTCCTGCTCGAACGTTCCGGGGTTGGCTTCCAGGGTGATCTCGATGTCCCTGGCAAACGGGATGCGTTGCTCCACACCCACCAGCAAGCGGCCCAGGGCGCGGGCGCTGAACAGGCTCGGGGTGCCGCCGCCGAAGAAGATCGAGCTGATCGGGCGGCCATAAACGGCGCCCAGTTCCTGGTCCAGGTCGGCCAGCAAGGCATCGACGTAGGCTTCTTCAGGCAGCTCGGGGGTAGCGGCGTGGGAGTTGAAGTCGCAGTACGGGCATTTGCGCACGCACCAGGGGATATGGATGTACAGCGCCAGGGGCGGCAACTGCGTCAATGCCGCCCGCGGTGCTTGGGAAGAAAAGCCAGCCTCGCCCAAGTGCAGTGGCTGTGCCGGCGAACGCTCGGTCATGCCAGGCCCAGACGTTGACGCAACAGGCTCATGGCGCGCGCACGGTGGCTGATCTGGTTCTTGTCGGCAGGGCTCAGCTCGGCGCTGGAGCAATCGCGCTCCGGCACCCAGAACAGCGGGTCATAGCCAAAACCGTGGGCGCCGCTGGCCTGGGTCAGGATGCGACCATGCCACAGCCCTTCGCAGAGGATCGGCAGCGGGTCGTCGGCATGGCGGACCAGGGCCAGGACGCAGACGAACTGGGCGCCGCGCTGTTCTTGCGGAACGTCCTTGAGCACATCGAGCAATTTGGCGTTGTTTGCGGCGTCGCCTTTGCCATCGGCGTAACGTGCCGAATAGATGCCTGGCGCGCCGCCCAGGAAGTCCACGGCCAGGCCCGAATCGTCGGCCAGCGCCGGCATGCCGGAAATGCGTGCGGCATTGCGTGCCTTGAGGATGGCGTTCTCGACGAACGACAAGCCGGTTTCTTCCGGCTCGACGCTGCTGAATTCGCCAATGGAACGCAGCCGCACGGTGTCACCGAGCATGGCCTGCAGTTCCTTGAGTTTGCCGGCGTTGTGGCTGGCCAATACGATTTGTTGAAAAGTCATCATTCGCCTGGAAAAAGCTCTTGGTTGAAGCTGATGGTTTCGGTCTTGCCTTCAACGCCAACATTGATGGTGAAGGTACGGGTTTCCTGTTGCTCAACAGGGAACTGGGCGATGTAGTAGATCGCGCCTTGCTCGGTGATCTGCTTGAACTTCAGCGGTACCGAGGCGCTGGTCAGGTCCTTGACGGTGCCGCTGACCTGGGTGACCACCGGCTTGCCGGCCTTGATCACCGAGACGTTGATCACGCCCCGGTTCTTGCTGCGCACCAGCTCCGCAGACTTGGCAATGTCCGGCTGCAGGAAGGTGGAAATAAAGGTGCTGTAGTGCACGGTGGTATCGCCAAAGACTTCCTTGCGCTCGCCCTTGATGGCATCGGCGGCAACCGCCGACAGGCTCAGGCAGGCAACCAGTAAATAGCTCAACAAGCGACCCATGATCGTTCTCCTCCGGTGTGCGGGTTAAACCGCGACCTTGTGTTCGGTAAGGCCGGGGCTGCTGACACGGTAAATGCCGATCTCACCTAGAAGATTAGGCCATAGCTTGCTCGCCCACCCGTGGCGGTGCAAATGGTCGACCGCCAGGCGGTCGAGGACCTGGGCGCGGCGTTCGCTGCACAGGGCCTCGAAGTCTTCAAAGGTGCAGAAGTGGATGTTCGGCGTGTTGTACCAGGTATACGGCATGAAGTCGGAAACCGGCATGCGACCTTTGGTCGCCAGGTACCAGCGGCAACGCCAGTGGCCGAAGTTGGGGAAGGTGATGATGCACTGGCGGCCAACGCGGAGCATTTCGTCGAGGATCCGGTCGGGGTACTCCACGGCCTGCAGGGCCTGGGTCATGACCACCACGTCGAAACTGTTGCTGGCGAAGTTGCCCAGGCCCTTGTCGAGGTCCTGCTCGATGACGTTGACGCCCTTGGCCACGCACTGGGCGATGTTGTCGGGGTCGATTTCCAGGCCGTAGCCGGCGACCTGCTTGTGGTCGCGCAATGACGCTAGCAGCTCACCGGTACCGCAACCGAGGTCGAGTACCCGGCTGCCGGCGGGGATCCAGTCTTGGATGATTTCCAGGTCGGCTCTCATAGGGTCCTCAGCAGACGATGCGGTTCATGTAGTTCGTGAAACCCGTGATGTAGCGCGGGGTCGGGATCAGGAAGGCATCGTGGCCATAGGGCGAGTCGATATCCAGGTAGCAGACGTTCTTGCGCGCGGCGATCAGGGCGTCGACGATCTCGCGCGAGCGCGCCGGGGAAAAGCGCCAATCGGTGGTGAACGACATCACGCAGTAGTCCGCCGTGACATGCGCCAGGGTCGCCGCCAGGTCACCGCGGTGGCTGGCGGCCGGGTCGAAGTAATCCAGCGCCTTGGTCATCAGCAGGTAGGTGTTGGCGTCGAAACGGCCGGAGAACTCCTCGCCCTGATAGCGCAGGTAGCTTTCGACCTGGAACTCGACGCTGTGAAAGTCGTAGTTGAGCTTGTCGCTTTTCAGCTCGCGGCCGAATTTCTCACCCATGGAGTCGTCGGACAGGTAGGTGATGTGCCCGACCATGCGCGCCAGCATCAGGCCGCGCTTGGGGATCACGCCCAGGTTTTGGAACGAGCCGCCGTGGAATTCCGGGTCGGTGAGGATGGCCTGGCGCGCCACCTCGTTGAAAGCGATGTTCTGCGCCGAGAGCTTGGGTGCCGAGGCGATGTCCAGGCAGTGACGCACGCGGTCGGGGTAGGTGATGGTCCACTGCAGCGCCTGCATGCCGCCCAGGCTGCCGCCCACCACCGCGGCCCATTGCTGGATGCCCAGGCGATCGGCCAGGCGCGCCTGGCTGTGCACCCAGTCTTCCACGGTCAGCACCGGGAAATCGGCGCCGTAGGGCTTGCCGGTGAGCGGGTTGATGCTGCTGGGGCCGGTGCTGCCGTTGCAACCGCCGAGGTTGTTGAGGCTGACCACGAAGAAACGATTGGTATCGATCGGCTTGCCCGGGCCGATGCAGCTGTCCCACCAGCCCGGCTTGCGGTCGTCGGGGCTGTGGTAGCCGGCGGCATGGTGATGGCCGGATAGCGCATGACAGATCAGCACGGCGTTGCTGGCGCTGCTGTTGAGCGTGCCGTAGGTTTCGTAGATCAGTTCATAGGTGGCCAGCGAGCGACCGCAGGCCAGCGCCAGCGGCTCGCTGAACTGTGCCAGTTGCGGTGTTACCAGACCGACCGAATCTTCGGGAAAGACAGTGGACATCGACCCTGCTCACGCTTGAATGAGGCGTAAGTCTAAAGACCACTGCGGAGTGCGGCAAGGAGAGCATCGCGGGTCAAGCCCGCTCCCACAAGGTCTGTGGGAGCGGGCTTGATCCGCGATTGCTATAGATCAGACCAGCAGGCGCAGAACCTCCGGCATTCCGGTCATCGCCGCCAGGTTGTTGATCACCAGCATGTCGATCAGCTTCAGGGCCATGAACGCCAGGATCGGCGAGATGTCCAGGCCGCCCAGGTTAGGCAGGATGCGCCGGAACGGGGCGAGGAACGGGTCGCAGATCTGGTTGATCAGCTCGGCGCCCGGGTTATGGCTGCCCGGTGCAACCCACGAGAGGATCACGCTGATGATCAGGGCGAAGAAGAAAATCTTCAGAAACAGTGAGGTCACGCCAATGATCGACCAGACCAGCAGTTGCAGCGGGTTGCCGGTGGTACCGTAGGCCAGCAGCAAGGTCAGGCACATCACCAGCATCTGGATGATGATCGCCAGCAGCAGCGACGACATGTCCAGGCCGAACAGGCTCGGGATCACCCGACGCATCGGCTTGAGCAGCGGTTGGGTGGCACGTACGGCGAACTGGCTGAGCGGGTTGTAGAAGTCCGCGCGTACCAGTTGCAGGACAAAGCGCAGGACCACGATCAGCAGGTAAAGGCTGCCGAGGGTCTGCAGCACATAGATTGCAGCGGTATTCAATCCGATCATCTTCGGCTCCTTAGTTGCCCAGTTGTTCGGCCATTTCGGCCGAGCGGTGCGCAGCGGCACCCAGCGCCTGTTCCACCAGCGCTTCGAATCCATTGGCCTGGAACGACTTGATCGCCGCTTCCGTGGTGCCGGCCGGCGAGGTTACCCGGCGGCGCAGCTCGGCGGCGTCGACATCGCTGCTGACCGCCATGTGCGCGGCGCCCAGGGCGGTTTGCAGGGTCAGCTTGGCGGCGGTTTCCCGTGGCAGGCCGAGTTTTTCGCCGGCGGCGGTCATGGCCTCGATCAGCAGGAAGAAGTACGCAGGGCCACTGCCGGACACGGCGGTCACCGCATCGAGCTGTTGCTCGGCGTCCAGCCACAGGGCGATACCCACGGCCGACAGCAGTTGCTCGGCCTGCTGGCGCTGGGCCGGCGAAACCTGGGCGGTGGCGAACAGGCCGCTGACGCCCTGGCGCAGCAGCGCCGGGGTGTTGGGCATGCAGCGCACGATCGGCTGGGCACCGAGCCAGTTGTTCATGCTCGCGCAGGTGATCCCGGCGGCAATCGAGACCACCAGCTGCTCGGGCTTGAGGCTGGGTTTGAGGGCTTCGCACACGGCTTTCATCGCCTGTGGCTTGACCGCCAAGACCACCACATCGGCACCTTCGATGGCCTGGGTGTTGTCGGCGAACATCTCGATGCCGTGCTCGGCATGGATTTTCGCCCGCTGCTCGGCGCCCGGATCGCTGGCGCGGATCTGCGAAGCTTCCAGGCCCTGGGCGCGCAGGCCGCCGATCAGGCTGGCAGCCATGTTGCCGGCGCCGATAAAGGCAATACGAGTCTTGCTCATGTCAGGTCCTTGATAGGGAAAGAGGGAAAAAGCATGGGTCAGGGCTGGCCGTAGTCACGGGCACCGAACAGCGCGGTGCCGATACGCACCCAGGTCGCGCCCTGGGCAATCGCGGCTTCCAGGTCATGGCTCATGCCCATGGACAGGGTGTCGAGGTCCAGGCCAAGGCTCGCCTGCAGTTGGCGCACCCGGGCGAAGGCGGCCTGTTGGGCGGCCTCGTCGTCGGTCGGCTCGGGAATCGCCATCAGCCCGCGCAGGCGCAGGCGTGGTAGCGCGGCGATGGTGCTGGCCAGTGCCGGCAGCTCCTCGGGGGTGCAGCCGGACTTGCTCGCTTCGCCACTGACGTTGACCTGCAGGCAGATATTCAACGCGGCAAGGTGGTCGGGGCGTTGCTCGGATAGGCGTTGGGCGATTTTCAGGCGGTCCACGGAATGTACCCAGTCAAAGTGCTCGGCAATCGCACGAGTCTTGTTCGACTGAATGGGGCCGATGAAGTGCCAGGTCAAGGGCAGGTCGGTCAATTCGCCCTGTTTGTTCAAGGCTTCCTGCAGGTAGTTCTCACCGACATCGCGCACCCCGGCGGCGAAGGCTTCGCGCACGGCGGCGGCGGGTTTGGTCTTGCTCACGGCCAGCAGCTGGACGGCCGAAGGCTCGCGCCCGGCGGCCAGCGCGGCGGCACGGATGCGTGCGGCGAGCGTGGAAAGGTTGTCTGCTATGGTGGACATTGATCGATGCCAGCGGCTCTTTGGGTCTGCGGCATTCTACCTGCTTGGCGGTCTTTGGGGAGTCTCATGGATGTGACTGAACTACTGGCGCTGGCGGTGCGGGCCGGTGCCTCCGACTTGCACCTGGCGGCGGGCGAAGTACCGGCGCTGCGTCTTGAGGGGCGCTTGAGCCCGCTGGCGCTGCCGCTGCTGACGCCGCAACACATGGATGAACTGCTCGCGCAAATCATGTCTGAGGCGCAGCAAAAGGATTTTGAAACACATTCGGACGTCGATTTTGCCTTCGCCGTGCCAGCATTGGCGCGCTTTCGGGTCAATGCGTTCCAGCAGTTGCAGGGCGCTGCGGCGGTGCTGCGGGTGATTCCGGCGCAGGTCAGCAGCCTGGCCGAGCTGGGTCTTGGGGATGTGTTTCGACAGATTGCCGAGCTGTCGGGCGGGCTGGTGCTGCTCACCGGGCCCACCGGTTCGGGTAAATCAACCACCCTCGCGGCCCTGATCGATCACCTGAACCGCGAGCGACCATTGCATATCGTCACCCTCGAGGACCCCATCGAGTTTATCCACAGCTCGCAGCGCAGCCGGATCAGTCAGCGCGAGATCGGCCGGCACAGCCATGGTTTTACCCAGGCATTGCGTGCGGCGCTGCGTCAGGACCCGGATGTGATCATGCTCGGTGAGCTACGCGACCCGCAGACCATTCGCCTGGCCCTGACTGCGGCGGAAACCGGGCACTTGGTGCTGGCCACGGTGCATACCGGCTCGGCGGCGAAAACCATCGATCGCCTGGTGGATGTATTTGCCGCCGAAGAGAAGCAACTGGTGCGCGGGATGCTGGCCGAGTCGCTGCAGGCGGTGGTGTCGCAGGTGTTGGTCGAGCGTGTTGGCGGTGGGCGGATGGCGGCCCACGAGATCCTGCTGGCAACGCCGGCAGTGCGTAACCTGGTCCGTGAGGGCAAGGTGGCGCAGCTCTATTCGGCGATTCAGACAGGTGGGGCGCAGGGCATGCAGACCCTGGACGGTTGTCTGCAGGGCCTGGTGCGGCAAGGGCTGGTCAGCCCCGACAGCGCTCGTGAGCGGGCGCCGGGACGTTTCTAGCGCTTGGCCAGGGCCAGTTGCTGGCTTTTTGGCAGGACGCGTTTGGCAACCACGTAGCGGCTTTGCCAGTAAGGCTTGTTCAGGGTGTCGATGCTGACCCGCTTGCCGGTGCGCGGCGCGTGGATGAAGCGGTCGTTACCCAGGTAGATGGCGACGTGGTTGACCCGGCGGCTCTTGATGTTGAAGAAGATCAGGTCGCCTGGCTTGAGGTCGTTGCGGTCGACCTTGATGCCGTGGCCGCTGGCCATGGCGTTGGAGGTGCGTGGCAGGTCGACTTCATCGATGTCGTTGAAGGCGTACTTGACCAGGCCGCTGCAGTCAAAGCCCTTGCTCGGGCTGCTGCCGCCCCAGCGGTACGGGGTGCCGAGCACGTTGACCGCGCGGCTGAGCACATCGCTGCTCTGCTGCGGCGACATGGCCGCGGCGACCGGTAGCGGCTTGCTCGAACGGGCGCTGCGCTTGGGGTTGTGCTGGATGTTGCTGCTGCTGACGTTCTTGTATGCACGTGCAGCAGTGGAATTGGAGGTATACCCGGAGAAACCGTTGGGTAGCCGTTGCTCACGATTGGTGGCGTGGGCGGCCAGTGGCAATAATAGGCAGATGGTCAGCCATGTCTTGAAAAAAGGACGCATAGGCAGGGCTCTAGGTGGGTTAGCGCGCAACTTTATAACAGCTTTTTGATCAAATTCTGATCCGTTGGTCGATTCCAGGTGCCGGCAAAAACCGCCAGAAGCGGCGATTGGCCTGCATTTGAAAGGCGCGGGCCAGACAGGATAGGGGTTTGCGGCGGGTGGGGTGGCAAATGACCACACGTCGGGTCGCCAGAGAAAAGTCACATTTTTCTTTAGAAAATTTATCGATAACCCACAGGGGCTATGAATGAACAGTTATCAACAGGGCAGTCAATTGCACGACACCCACAGCAAAGTGATCGGTTATCTGCTGTGGATTTTTGGTTTCACCGGCGCGCACCGCTTCTACTACGGCAAACCGGTCACCGGCACCCTCTGGTTCTTCACCCTGGGCCTGTTGGGCATTGGCTGGCTGATCGACCTGTTCCTGATCCCGGCGATGGACCGCGAAGCCGACCTGCGCTTTCAGCCAGGTCCACTGGACTACAGCCTGGCGTGGATCCTGCTGACCTTCCTGGGGGTGTTTGGCGTGCACCGCATGTACCAGGGCAAGTGGATCACTGGCCTGATCTACCTGTGTACCGGCGGGCTGTTTCTGGTGGGTGTGCTGTATGACTTCTGGACGCTCAATACCCAGGTGTCACTGGCCAACGCTCAGCGGCGTTAAAGCCGGAGGCCTTGTCGCAGTGCGCTGCGACAAGGCTTGGGGCGGGGTTACTGGCGGGTCTGGCGTTGCTGCAACAGCAAGTTGCTGAAGCCGCTGCCGGCCAGTTGCTTCTGCGCCACGGTCAGCTGTTCACGGTTGCTGAACGGGCCAACCAGTACGCGGTACCAGGTTTCTTCCTTGACCGTTCCGGATTCCACCTTGACCGCCTGGCCGAGCAGGATGATCTGCGCGCGAACCTTGTCGGCATCCGCCTGCTTGCGGAACGAACCGGCCTGCAGGAAGAACTGGGTGGTCGCCGCCGGCTTGATCACCGGTGGTGCTGGCGGTGGCGTCTGCCCCATCAGCGCTGCCTGGGCGCGGGCGGTGTCGATCTTCGCCGCTTCCGCCGGGGTGACCGGAGGTTGCGCCGGCACCGGCGGGGTTTTCTCCGGTACCGCTTCAGGTGGCACGATCACTTCCGATTCCGGCAGCAGGGTATAGAAGTCGTACTTCGGCTTCACCGGCTGCTGCGGGCTGGGTGCGGTCTTGTTGGCTTCGGCGACCTTTTCGGCCTTCTGCTGCTCGGGCTTGGTACGCTTGACCTCGCCGTTGCCCGGCTCGAGCTTCATCAGGAAAACGACAAAGGCGCCCACCGACAGGCCGATTGCCAGCCACAGCCAGCCCGGGATCGGTTGCTTGGCAGGTGCCTGATAGCGGCTGGCGCCGCGCTTGGGTGCAGGTTTTTTCTTGGCAGCCAACTTACATGCGCTCCAGGGTTTCCAGGCCGAGCAGTTCCAGACCTTGCTTGAGGGTACGACCGGTCAGGGCCGCCAGACGCAGGCGGCTCTGCTGCTGTTCAGGGGTGTCGGCGCCGAGGATCGGGCAGTTCTCGTAGAAGCTGGAGAACAGGCCAGCAACGTCGTACAGGTAGGCGCACAGCACGTGCGGGGTGCCTTTTTCGGCAACGTTGTTGAGGATCTCGCCGAACTGCGCCAGGCGTGCAGCCAGGTCCTGCTCCTGTGGCGCTTGCAGGATGATCTGGCCGTCGACTTCGTCGAAGCTCTTGCCCAGCTTGCGGAACACACCGGCAACGCGGGTGTAGGCGTACAGCAGGTAAGGCGCGGTGTTGCCTTCGAAGTTGAGCATCAGTTCGAAGTTGAAGCTGTAGTCGCTGGTGCGGTGCTTGGAGAGGTCGGCGTACTTCACCGCGCCAATCCCGACGACTTCGCCAATGGCGCGCAGGTCGGCCTCGGCCAGCTCAGGGTTTTTCTCCTTGACCAGGGCGTAGGCACGTTCCTTGGCTTCGGTGAGCAGGTCGATCAGCTTCACCGTGCCGCCGTCGCGGGTCTTGAACGGACGGCCGTCGGCGCCGTTCATGGTGCCAAAGCCCATGTGTTCCATGTGCATCGGGTGGCCGACAAAGCCGGCGCGGCGGGCCACTTCGAACACCTGGTTGAAGTGCAGGGCCTGACGCTGGTCGACGAAGTACAGGGCGCGGTCGGCCTTGAGTACATTGCTGCGGTAGCGCACGGCAGCGAGGTCGGTGGTGGCATACAGGTAGCCGCCGTCGGCTTTCTGCACGATGACCGGCAATGGCTCGCCTTCGGCGGTCTTGAACTCTTCAAGGAACACGCACTGGGCGCCCTTGCTTTCGACCAGCAGGCCCTTGGCCTTGAGGTCGTTGACGACATTGGCCAGGTCATCGTTGTAGGCGCTTTCGCCCATGACGTCAGCCATGGTCAGTTTGACGTTGAGCAGCTCGTAGGTCTTCTGGCAGTGCGACAGCGAGATGTCCTTGAAGCGGGTCCACAGCTTCAGGCATTCCGGGTCGCCGGCTTGCAGCTTGACCACCAGGCCACGGGCACGGTCGGCGAACGCTTCGGATTCGTCGAAGCGCTTTTTCGCCGCGCGGTAGAAGTTTTCCAGGTCCGACAGCTCGTCGCTGGTGATCGGGTTTTCCTGCAGGTAGGCCATCAGCATGCCGAACTGGGTGCCCCAGTCGCCAACGTGGTTCTGACGGATCACGTCATCGCCGAGGAACTCCAGCACGCGGGACACGGCGTCACCGATGATGGTCGAGCGCAGGTGGCCGACGTGCATCTCCTTGGCCAGGTTCGGTGCCGACAGGTCGACTACCACCTTCTGCTGCGGGCCGGCTTTCTTCACGCCAAGCTTGGCGTCGGCCAGGGCAGCATCCAGGCGCGAAGCCAGGGCCTGGGTGTTCTGGAAGAAGTTGAGAAAGCCTGGGCCGGCAATCTCGACCTTGCTGACCTGCTCGTCGGCAGGCAGGGCGGCGATGAGCTTCTCGGCCAGGTCGCGTGGCTTCATGCCGGCTGGCTTGGCCAGCATCATCGCGATGTTGCTGGCGAAGTCGCCGTGGGTCTTGTCTCGGGCGTTCTCCACCTGGATCGCCGGCGTCAGCCCTTCAGGCAGCACACCGTCGGTGACGAGTTGGGTGAGGGCTTGCTGGATCAGCTGGCGAATGGTGTCTTTCATGGGCTTCTCTTTCGACCGCAAGCGCGGCGGCGCTTCGATGCGCAGGTGGAAAAACTGGACATTATCCGTTGCCGGGGCGAGGTTGCCAACCTTTGGGGCGCTATCGCGGGGCAAGCCCGCTCCTACAGGGATGTGTAGGAGCGGGCTTGCCCCGCGATGGATCAGTACAAATCCACCGGATCGACATCCAGCGACCAACGCACCTGCCGCCCGGACGGCATCTGCTCCAACACTAGCAACCAGGCGCTGATCAGTCGATGCAAAGGTGCCCGGGCATTGGCCTGGAGCAACAATTGCGCACGAAACCGCCCCGCGCGGCGCTCCATCGGCGCCGGTACCGGGCCGAGCAGCTCGATACCGTGCAGGCCCTGTTCGGCCAATAACTGTTCGGCGGCGCTGCAGGCTTCATCGAGAAAACCCTCGGCCTGCCCCGGCTTGTGCGCCTCAGCGCGCAACAGGGCCAAGTGCGCGAAGGGCGGCAGGCCGGCGGCGCGGCGCTCGCTCAAGGCCTGCTCGGCAAAGGCGAAGTAGCCCTGTTCGGTCAGTTGCACCAATAAAGGATGGTCGGCCAGGTGGGTCTGGATGATCACCTTGCCCGGCTCTTCGGCGCGCCCGGCCCGGCCGGCGACCTGGACGATCATCTGCGCCATGCGCTCGCTGGCGCGAAAATCCCCCGAGAACAGGCCGCCATCGGCATCGAGGATCGACACCAGGGTCACCCGCGGAAAGTGATGCCCCTTGGCGAGCATCTGGGTGCCGACCAGGATGCACGGCTGGCCGCGCTGGATGGTGGCGAACAACTGGTTCATCGCATCCTTGCGCGAGGTGCTGTCGCGGTCGACGCGCAGTACCGGGTAATCCGGAAAGAGAATGCTCAGGCGCTCTTCGGCGCGCTCGGTACCGGCGCCAACCGGGCGCAGGTCGACCTTGTTGCACTGCGGGCACTGGCGCGGCACCCGCTCGTCATAGCCGCAGTGGTGGCAGCGCAGCTCGTTGGAGCGCTGGTGCACGGTCATCCGTGCATCGCAGCGCGGGCACTCGGACATCCAGCCGCAGTCATGGCACAGCAGTGTCGGGGCAAAGCCACGGCGGTTGAGGAACACCAGTACTTGTTGGCCGGCAGCCAGGGTCTGGCCGATGGCTTGCTGCATCGGCCCGCTGATGCCACTGTCCAGTGGCCGGCTTTTGACATCCAGACGCAAGAAGCGCGGCTGCTGGGCGCCGCCAGCACGCTGGTTGAGGCGCAGCAGGCCGTAGCGGCCGCTGTGGGCGTTGTGCAGGCTCTCCAGCGAAGGCGTGGCCGAACCCAGCAGGATCGGGATGTTCTCCTGGCGCGCGCGCACCAGCGCCAGGTCGCGGGCGTGGTAGCGCAGGCCTTCCTGCTGCTTGTACGAGCCGTCGTGCTCTTCGTCGATGATGATCAGCCCCGGGTTTTTCATCGGCGTGAACAATGCCGAGCGGGTGCCGATGATGATGTCGGCCTCGCCGTCGCGGGCGGCCAGCCAGGCGTCCAGGCGCTCGCGGTCGTTGACCGCCGAGTGCAGCAGGGCGATGCGCGCGTTGAAGCGCTGCTCGAAGCGCGCCAAGGTTTGCGGCCCGAGGTTGATCTCCGGGATCAGGATCAGCGCCTGCTTGCCGGCTTCCAGGGCTTCGCGGATCAGCTGCAGGTAGACCTCGGTCTTGCCGCTGCCGGTAACCCCGGCCAGTAAAAACGCATGAAAGCTGTCAAAACCCGAGCGCACGGCATTGAAGGCGGCGCGCTGCTCGTCGTTCAGGGGCAGTTCCGGCTGCGCCAACCAGCGCTCGTGGCGCTCCTGGGGCAGGTGGCGGCGCACTTCGACCTGGACCAGTTCCTTGGCCAGCAGCAGGTCGAGGCTGTCCTTGCTCAGCATCAGCTTGCTCAGCAAGGTATGGGCAACACCGTGGGGATGTTGCGCCAAGGTTGCCAGGGCTTCGCGCTGGCGCGGTGCGCGGGCGATGCGCGGGTCGTCCAGGCGAGCGCCCGGAGCCACTTGCCAGAAGCGCTCCTGGCGCGCTTGCGCCGGTTCGCCCTGGCGCAGCAACACCGGTAGGGCCCAGCTCAAGGTGTCGCCGAGGCTGTGCTGATAATATTGCGCGGTCCACAGGCACAGCTTGAACAGCGCCGGTGGCAGCGGCGACACCGGGTCGAGCAGGGCTATGGCCGGCTTCAGCTTGTCGGCCGGCACCTCGCTGGTGTCGCTGATCTCGATGAGGATGCCGATCATCTCGCGCCGACCGAACGGCACGCGGATGCGCATGCCCGGGGTCAGTGCCTGGCGCGCCATGCTCGCCGGTGCCCTGTAGTCGAACAGCCGCCGCAGAGGCGAGGGCAGGGCAAGGCGTAGAATGACGTCGGACACGCGAAAGGTTCTCTGCAGGGGAATTCCAGGACCCGGCGAGCCTAGCAGACGACCGCCGGTGTAAGCGACAACTTGCGTTGGCTGTTTGCTCTGGTATTATTCGGACCCTATTTTGCGTGCGGTATTCAACAATGGTGTTGAGTGGCGGCACGTCAGCACTGAGGAAACACCATGAAAGCCGATATCCATCCGGTATACGAAGCTGTAGAAGTTACCTGCAGCTGCGGTAACAAATTCGAAACTCGCTCGACTCTGGCCAAGGCCCTGCCGATCGACGTTTGCAACCTCTGCCACCCGTTCTACACCGGTAAGCAGAAGGTCCTGGACACCGGCGGCCGCGTACAGAAGTTCGCAGATCGCTTCGGCATGTTCGGTGCCAAGAAGTAAGATTGCGCGAAGCTGGCCCCATGGGTTTGGCATTGCTGCTGAAAAAGGCGTCCCTCGCGGGCGCCTTTTTTATGGGTGCGATTTGGCAGTTGCCGGCCCTGGCGTTCTGCGCGGCGCCGGTCGATGCACAAGTGGTCAGTGTGCGTCAGGTGGTCGACGGCGATACCTTGCGTCTGAATGATGGTCGCAGCGTTCGCTTGATCGGCATCAATGCACCGGAAATTGGTCGCAAGGGTCGCACCAGTGAAGCCTTCGCCGAGGCCGCGCGTCAGCGCTTGCAGGCCCTGGTCAAGGCCAGTGGCGGCCAGGTTGGCCTGGTTCCCGGCGTCGAGGCGCGGGACAAATACGGCCGCACTCTGGCGCATGTCTACGGCCGCTCTGGCGACAATTTCGAAGCACAACTGCTCAGTGAAGGCCTTGGCTATCGTGTTGCGGTGGCGCCAAACGTCTCACTGACAGTCTGCCAGGAGCAGGCCGAGCGCGCCGCTCGTCAGGCCGGCAAGGGCCTGTGGCGGCAATCGCCACTGACCCCGGCGAGCGAGTTGCGCCAGTCTGGCTTTGCACTGATAAGTGGAAAGGTGATGGATATCGAGCGCAATCGCGGTGGTATCTGGATCGAAATTGACGATTCTCTGGTGCTCCAGGTGCCGGCGCGCCTGCAGCGCAATTTCCCCTCTTCCTTCCTAACTGATCTGAAGGGTCGACACATCGAAGCCCGCGGTTGGGTGCTGGATCGTTCCCGCAAAGGTGGCCTGAAGCCTGGTCAGCAGCGCTGGTTGCTACCGCTGACCGATCCTTCGATGCTGGAAAGGGTCGAAAGATAAAAATTGTCTACATTTTTAATTTCGATTGTACACATCGAAACCCTTACAGACTGCGGCTCTTGGCGGAAAGTCGTAGGTTAAAGGCCTTGACACAAGTGACCGACCAGTCTTGTCGGCCCTTTGCTCTTTGCGTATCCTCGGCGGTCCGTCAGAACAGTAAATAGCGGAATGCCCACCATGTCAGATCTGAAAACCGCCGCTCTCGAATACCATGCTCAGCCTCGTCCGGGGAAACTGAGCGTCGAGCTCACCAAACCTACCGCGACTGCTCGCGACCTGGCGCTGGCCTATAGCCCAGGCGTTGCTGAGCCGGTACGCGAAATTGCTCGCGATGCAGAGCTGGCGTACAAGTACACCGGCAAGGGCAATCTGGTAGCAGTCATTTCCGACGGCACCGCCATCCTCGGCCTGGGTAACCTCGGCCCACTGGCGTCCAAGCCGGTCATGGAAGGCAAGGGCGTTCTGTTCAAGCGCTTCGCCGGTATCGACGTGTTCGACATCGAAGTCGACGCCGAGAGCCCGCAGGCCTTCATCGACACCGTCAAGCGTATCTCCATCACCTTCGGCGGCATCAACCTCGAAGACATCAAGGCGCCAGAGTGCTTTGAAATCGAGCGCGCGCTGATCGAACAGTGCGACATTCCGGTATTCCACGATGACCAGCACGGCACCGCGATCGTTACCGCCGCCGGCATGATCAACGCCCTGGAAATCGCTGGCAAAAACCTGGCCGACGCCAAGATCGTCTGCCTGGGCGCCGGTGCTGCCGCCATCTCCTGCATGAAACTGCTGGTGAGCATGGGCGCGCAGATCGAGAACATCTTCATGGTTGACCGCACTGGCGTGATCCACGCTGGCCGTGACGACCTGAACCAGTACAAGGCGGTGTTCGCCCACGCTACCGACAAGCGCACCCTGGCTGACGCCTTGCAAGGCGCTGACGTGTTCGTCGGCCTGTCCGGCCCGAACCTGCTGAGCGCTGAAGGCCTGAAGTCGATGGCGCCGAACCCTATCGTGTTCGCCTGCTCCAACCCTGATCCAGAGATCTCCCCGGAGCTGGCTCACGCCACCCGTGATGATGTGATCATGGCCACCGGTCGTTCCGACTACCCGAACCAGGTCAACAACGTACTGGGCTTCCCGTTCATCTTCCGTGGTGCCCTGGACGTTCGCGCCAAGCGCATCAACGAAGAGATGAAGATCGCCGCCGCCAACGCCCTGAAGGACCTGGCCAAGCTGCCAGTGCCGAAGGAAGTCTGCGCAGCCTACGGCGTCGACTCCCTGGAATTTGGCCGTGAGTACATCATTCCGAAGCCAATGGATGCCCGTCTGATCACCGTCGTTTCCGATGCCGTGGCCAAGGCCGCGATCGAGACCGGCGTGGCAACCCTGCCGTATCCGAAGAACTACCCGCTGAAAAACGTGGATGACGTGTTCAACGGCTAAGCTGTTGTAGCGTTGTAACCAAAAGCCCCGGCTCGCGAGAGTCGGGGCTTTTTTGTGGGGGATCGTCTGTGGGTGGGTGTTGGCTTCATCGCTGGCAAGGCCAGCTCCCACAGGTTCAGCGTATGCAGCGCGATTGTGGGAGCCGGCGTTGCCGGCGATGGGCTGGTGAAGCAGCCCCATTGGTCATCAGAACAGATCGATCGGTGCCGCTTCGTCCGCTGGCAGCGGGCTGCCTGGCGCACTGCCGTTGCCCAGCTCATTGACCGACGGCGGTGTGTCTTCGGCCTTGAACAGCTCGAAGTAGGCATTCGGCGTGCTCGGTGTGGCCGCGCGACCGCTGACCGGGTCGACGCGCAGGCTGAGGATGCCTTCCGGCTCGGCCGGTGCATGGTTGGGCTTGTCCTTGAGCGCAGCGCCCATGTAGTTCATCCAGATCGGCAGTGCCACGGTGCCGCCGTATTCGCGACGGCCGAGGGTTTCCGGCTGGTCGAAACCAGTCCACACCGTGGTCACGTAATCGGCGTTATAGCCGGAGAACCAGGCGTCCTTGGACTCGTTGGTGGTGCCGGTCTTGCCTGCCAGGTCGGTACGGCCCAGGGCCAGGGCGCGGCGCCCGGTGCCGCGCTTGATCACGTCCTGGAGCATGCTGGTGAGGATGTAGCTGGTGCGACCGTCGATGATGCGCTCGGCCACGGCCGGCGGTTGAACGATGGCAGCAGGTTCGTTGCTGGTGACGGTACTTAGGCCTTCACCTGGCAGCTGGGTGCTGATTGCCTGCTCTGGTGCGGCGATGCCGGCTTCGACCTGCTCGGCTTGCGGGACCCGCGGCGGGTTGGCGGTGAACAGGGTCTCGCCGTTGCGGCTCTCGATGCGCTCGATCAGGTACGGGCTGATCTTGTAGCCGCCGTTGGCAAAGGAGCTCCAGCCGGTGGCGATTTCCATCGGCGTCAGGGTCGCGGTGCCCAGGGCCAGGGACAGGTTGGGCGGCAGGTCCTGCTTGTTGAAGCCGAACTTGCTGATGTAGTCGATGGTCGAGCTGACACCCATGGCCTGCAGCAGGCGGATCGATACCAGGTTACGCGACTTGTACAGCGCCTCGCGCATGCGGATCGGGCCGAGGAAGGTGTTTGTGTCGTTTTTCGGGCGCCAGACCTTGTCCAGGTACTCGTCGACGAACACGATAGGCGCGTCGTTGACCAGGCTGGCGGCGGTGTAGCCGTTGTCCAGCGCGGCGCTGTACACGAACGGCTTGAAGCTCGAGCCCGGCTGACGCTTGGCCTGCATGGCGCGGTTGTAGTTGCTCTGCTCGAACGAGAAGCCGCCGACCAAGGCGCGGATCGCACCGCTGTTCGGGTCCAGTGATACCAGAGCGCTCTGCGCTCCCGGTACCTGGCTGAACTTGAGGCTGCCGTCGTCCAGGCGCTGGACGCGAATCAGGTCGCCGACCTGGGCAACGTCCGAAGGCTGCTGCGGCGCGCGACCCTGGCTGTTGGTGTTGAGGAACGGGCGGGCCCACTTCATGGTCTCCCAGGCCACACTTTCCTGATTGCCGGCGCGGGTCAGAACCTGCAGGCCGGCCTTGCTGACGTCGGTGACGATCACAGGTTCCAGGCCGCCCAGCGGGCGCTGCTTGCTCAGCTCCTGCCGCCAGGCGTCGCGGGTCTTGCCCGGGAAGCGCGATTCGGGGCCACGGTAGCCGTGGCGCTCATCGTAGGTGGTCAGGCCATTGAGTACGGCTTTGTTGGCGATTTCCTGCAGGTCGCTTGGCACCGTGGTGGTGACACGGAAGCCTTCGGTGTAGGCATCGCTGCCGTAGCGACCGACCATTTCGGCGCGGGCCATTTCGGCAATGTAAGGGGCGTTAACTTCCGGGGTCGGTACGTGGTAGCTGGCGTTGATCGGTTCGGCCAGGGCAGCCTGGTAGCTGGCTTCGTCGATCTTGCCGAGCTTGTACATGCGCCCCAGGATCCAGTCGCGGCGCTCTTTGGCGCGCACCGGGTTGGCCAATGGGTTGAAGCGCGACGGTGCTTTAGGCAGGCCGGCGATCATCGCCATCTGCGCCAGGCTCACATCGCGGATCGATTTGCCGTAGTACACCTGCGCTGCGGCCTCGATGCCGTAGGCGCGGTTGCCCAGGTAGATCTTGTTGACGTACAGCTCGAGGATCTCGTCCTTGGTCAGTTCGCGTTCGATCTGCAGGGCCAGGAGAATCTCGTTGGTCTTGCGCGAGAAGCTGCGTTCGCTGCTGAGGAAGAAGTTCTTCGCCACCTGCATGGTGATGGTGCTGCCGCCGGTCTGGATGTGCCCGGACTTGAGCAATTGTGTTGCAGCACGCATCAGGCTGCTGGGGTCGACGCCGTAGTGATTGGCGAAATTGTCGTCTTCGGCCGAGAGCAAGGCCTGGATGAAATGCGGCGGAATGTCGGCGAAACGGATGGGCGAGCGGCGCATTTCGCCAAACTCGGCGATCAGCTTGCCGTCGCTGCTGTAGACCCGCAAGGGGATCTGCAACTGGATGCTTCTAAGGGCCTCTACCGAGGGCAAGCTGGGGCTAAGATACAGAAATGCGCCGCTCAGACCGAGCACGAGCGCGCAGATGACTGCGACGAAAGACCACCAGAAGAACTTCAGCAGGCGTATCAAGGCTTTTGGGCGTCCAGATAGAAGAATGGGTTGCGCGCGGGGCCAGCGGACAAAGGATAAACGCTGGGCATTATAAGCATTTTTCAACTCGCCGCGTTACGCGCGCGGCTACCGCCAGCAAGGAAAAACCAATGCTAGGACGCTTCGGCATGGATGCCGGTTCACTCCTGGGGATAGAAATTGCCCCACCGTCCATCCGACTGGTGCAGTTGCACCGGCGCAAAGGCGCCTGGTGCGTGCGGGCCTGGGCGCTTGAGCCGCTGCCTGCGGGGGCCGTGGTAGATGGCTGGATTGCCGACCCCGAGGTGGTCGGGCAGGCCTTGAAACGCTCACTGCAGCGCAGCGGCAGCCGCTGTCGGCAGGGCGCTGTGGCCTTGCCGGCTACGCGGGCCATCAGCAAATTGCTGACGCTGCCGGCTGGCCTGGGCGATGCCGAAGTCGCTGCGCGCGTGCACGATGCCGCCGAGCAGTTCATCCCCTTTGACCTTGAAGATACCGCGCTGGATTACCAGGTTCTTGAACCGGTTGCAGGCGATGCATCCAGCGTGCAGGTGGCGATTGCCGCTTGCCATCGCGGCATGCTGGATGTGCTGGAAGCCACCTTAGAGGTCGCAGGGCTGAGCGCCAGGGTGCTGGAAATTGACAGTCATGCAGTGCAGCGTGCAACCACTGACAACGCGGCGACTCTGCAGCTCGACGCCGAGCTGGCGCACGTGGCATCGAGCCTGCGCGTGGCCTGTGGCCTGGCGATGTGGGGTTGCGGGCTAAACCTGTTGCCGTGGCGCGAGCGCCGCCATCGCCTGCGTATTCGAAGGTTTCAGGCTGGCTGTGCAGCCGTTGTGCTGCTGGCTGCCGTTACCACCGGGTTCGTCGACCTCCATTACCGGGGCGTGCTGCAGGAGCAGGCGCTGAGCCTGGCCACGCTCAAGCAGGAGGGCGGGCAGCCGGAGCCTGAAGCCCTGCTGCATGAGCTGCGTCAGTTGGAGGGCCTGCAGGCTGGCCGTTTTTTTGCCGTGGATGTGCTTGAACATATTGAGCAGGCCATGCCCGACGGTCTGTACCTCACCGCCCTGAGCCAGGAGCTGACTGCGCTCAAACTCACTGGAATGGCTCAGTCGGCCGCTTTGGTTGCGCAATTGGCAGGCAACCTGTCGTCCTCACCCTTGATCAGTTCTGCCGAGTTGCAGCAGATAAGTGCGGTCGAGGAAGGCCATGCGTTCGAGTTGGTCGCGGCCTTGAAGGTAGCGCCTTGAGCCTCTGGGACCCGGTGGCACGGCGCGCCTGGCCCGTGCAGGTGATGATGCTGATGGGGTTGCTGGCACTGCTGGCGAGCTTGGCCTACGCCGTGCATTTGCGGCCTTTGCTGATGCAGGTTGGCCAAGGGACCGATCCATTACCGCACGAGGGTGCAAGCAGTGCCGAGCAGGCGGCATTGCACAGCCGTCTGCAACAAGCCCGTTGGCAATTGTCGTCGGGGCGCGACGAGCCTGAGGTGTTTGAAACCCTGTCCCGCCTGGCCGAGGCCCATGCGGTGGCCATCGAGCAGCTGCAGGTGCTCGAAGCGTCACCCGCTGAGCATTACCTTGAGCGGCCCCTGCAACTGCGCCTGCGTGGCGCCTTTTCGGACCTTGCCGGGTTCTTCGCTGACCTGGCTGCGCAGCCGCGGCTGGTGACCGTGCATAAGTTGTCGCTCAAGCCGGCCGATGCGGGGCTTGTGCTCATGGAGCTGCAGGCCCGGACCTACCGGCATCACTCACTGTATGCCCTGGCGCAGGGCTTGCCGCCAGAGCCTCCCGAGCGCCGAGCAGTTGCCGTGCTGCGCAACCCTTTTGCGCCTTCTGCGCTGCAGCCAGCCGCCGATGTTTTGCAGCGTCTGGCGCTGGAGCAGTTCGAGATGGTCGGCAGCCTGGCCAGTCGCGGCATCCGCTATGCACTGATTCAGGCTGATGGCCTTGTGCATCGGCTTCAGGTCGGTGACCGGCTGGGCCGTGACCAGGGGAAGGTTGTCGAGATAAGCGAGCGGCAGGTTGACGTTATCGAGCAGGTTTTTATTGCCGGCCAAGGCTGGCAACTGCGGCGGCGAACACTCGCCCTGCGTTGAAGGTGCTGGCCAGGGAGGTCATCGATGGGCAAGGGGGGTGTTATTGCAGCGCTGATAGGGGGCTGTCTGTTTGCCGGCGTCGTTGCGGGGAAGCAGCTGTACGGTGGCGAGCCGCTTTCGCTTAATTTCCAGGATGTCGAGGTACGCACGGTATTGCAGGTGCTGGCCGACTTTTCCGGGGTCAACCTGGTGGCCAGTGACGCGGTTCAAGGCAAGGTGACCTTGCGTTTGCAGGATGTGCCCTGGGACCAGGCGTTGGATCTGGTACTGCGCAGCAAGGGCCTGGAGCAGCGCAAGGACGGCAATGTGCTGCTGGTCGCACCGCGTGCCGAGCTGGCCGGATCAGCGCCGTCGCGGCGCGAGCTGATCCCGATCCATCATGCCAAGGCCACCGATATCGCCGAGTTGTTCCACGCCCTGATGGCCCATGAGGCCGGGGGCGCCAGCCACGGTTCGCTGAGTGTCGACGAGCGCACCAATACCCTGGTCGCCAGCCAGCCGCCAGAGCGTCTGGAAGAGCTGCGTAGGCTGATCGGCGAACTGGATGTGCCGGTTCGTCAGGTGATGATCGAGGCGCGGATTGTCGAGGCCAACGTCGATTTCGAAAAGAGCCTGGGCGTGCGCTGGGGTGGAGAGGTGCAGGTGGGCAAGGGCTTGAGCCTGGGCGGCAGCGATACCTTTGTCGACCTTGGCGCGGATCGAGCAGCATCCAGCATTGGCTTTGGCCTGGTGCGCAACAGCGTGCTGCTTGACCTGGAGCTCAGCGCCATGGAGCGCACCGGCAATGGCGAAATCATCTCCCAGCCCAAGGTGGTTACCGCCGACAAGGAAACCGCGCGGATCCTCAAGGGCACCGAGGTGCCGTATCAGGAGAACAGCGGCAGCGGTGCCATCTCCGTGACCTTCCGCGAGGCATCGCTGTCTCTGGAGGTAACCCCGCAGATCACCCCGGACAACCGGGTGATCATGGCGGTCAAGGTGACCAAGGACGAGCCCGACTACCTCAATGCCCTCGATCACGTGCCGGCGATCCGCAAGAACGAGGTCAATGCCAAGGTGCGCATCAATGATGGCGAGACCATCGTGATCGGCGGCGTGTACTCAACGGTGCAAAGTAAAGTTGTCGACAAGGTGCCATTTTTCGGCGATGTGCCGTATGTTGGGCGGCTGTTTCGTCGCGATGTTCTACAAGAGAAAAAATCCGAGCTGCTGGTCTTCCTGACTCCGCGTATCATGAGTGACCAGGCGATTGCTGTGAGTCGTTGATTCTGTGCGAAATTTGATACTTGTGGGGCCAATGGGTGCTGGCAAAAGCACCATCGGCCGCCTGCTGGCCAAAGAGCTGCGCCTGCCGTTCAAGGATTCCGACAAGGAAATTGAATTGCGCACCGGCGCCAATATCCCGTGGATCTTCGATAAGGAAGGCGAGCCGGGCTTTCGTGACCGCGAGCAGGCGATGATCGCCGAGCTCTGTGCGTTCGATGGCGTGGTGCTGGCTACCGGAGGCGGCGCGGTGATGCGCGATGCCAACCGCCAGGCCCTGCATGCCGGCGGGAGGGTGGTGTACCTGCACGCCTCGGTCGAGCAGCAGGTCGGGCGTACCTCGCGTGATCGCAACCGGCCGTTGCTGCGCACGGCCAACCCGGAGGCGACCTTGCGCGCGCTGCTGGAGGTTCGCGACCCGCTTTACCGCGAGATTGCCGATCTGGTGGTGGAAACCGACGAACGGCCGCCGCGGATGGTGGTGCAGGATATTCTCGAGCGCTTGCAGAAGTTGCCGCCCCGTTAAGCCAGGACTATCCTCGCGACCAGTCATGCCGTGACAGGGCACACCGTTATCGCGCGGTTCGAGCCATCGATGCCGCGCCTAGTTCATTGTGGGGACACATGCAGACACTAAAGGTCGAATTGGGCGAACGTAGCTACCCGATCTACATTGGCGAAGGCCTGCTGGATCAACCTGAACTGCTGGCGCCGCATATTGCCGGCCGGCAGGTCGCCATCGTGTCCAACCAGACTGTCGCCCCCCTCTATCTGGAACGTTTGAGCAAGACCCTGGGAGCCTATTCGGTGCTGCCGGTGGTGCTGCCTGACGGCGAGGCCTACAAGAACTGGGAAACCCTGCAGCTGATCTTCGATGCGCTGCTGACTGCCCGCCACGACCGCCGCACTACCGTGGTCGCGCTTGGCGGTGGGGTGATTGGCGATATGGCCGGCTTTGCCGCCGCCTGCTACCAGCGCGGCGTGGATTTCATCCAGGTGCCGACGACCCTGCTGTCCCAGGTCGATTCGTCGGTGGGCGGCAAGACCGGCATCAACCATCCGCTGGGCAAGAACATGGTCGGTGCCTTCTATCAGCCCAATGCGGTGCTGATCGACACCCGCAGTCTCAATTCCCTGCCGCCGCGCGAGCTGTCGGCGGGCCTGGCCGAAGTGATCAAGTACGGCCTGATCTGTGACGAACCGTTCCTCGGTTGGCTCGAAGAGCACATGCAGGCCCTGCGCGGCCTCGACCAGGTGGCGCTGACCGAGGCCATCCGCCGTTCCTGCGCGGCCAAGGCCGCGGTGGTCGGTGCTGATGAACGTGAGTCCGGCGTGCGCGCCACCCTGAACCTGGGCCACACCTTTGGTCACGCCATCGAGACCCACATGGGCTATGGTGTGTGGCTTCACGGTGAGGCCGTCGCTGCCGGTACTGTCATGGCCCTGGAAATGTCCATGCGCCTGGGCTGGATCAGCCAGCAGGAGCGTGACCGTGGTATCCGTCTGTTCCAGAACGCAGGCTTGCCGGTGGTGCCACCCGCCGAGATGACCCCGGCGCAGTTCATGGAGCACATGGCAGTAGATAAAAAGGTACTCGACGGTCGTCTGCGTCTGGTCCTGCTGCGCCGCATGGGCGAAGCGGTGGTCACCGACGACTATCCGAAAGAGATTCTTCAGGCCACGCTGGCCGCGGATTACCGCGCGATCGTGGCCCAGCTTTGAGGTTGATGAGCGTCCGATGACTAGTTTGCATGCCGACGAGGCCTTTCTCGGCCATTACCAGTTGAACCACGACCCCTTCGCTGCACGGGTGCCGGGTTTCAAATTCTTCCCTGCCCAGCGCAAGCCGGTGCTGGGCCAGCTGCACCACCTGGCCCGTTACAGCCAGTTGCTGCTGGTGGTTACCGGCCCGCAGGGCAGCGGCAAAACCCTGCTGCGTCAGGCCCTGGTGGCCAGCACCAACAAGCAATCGGTGCAGAGCGTGGTGGTTTCCGCCCGTGGTGCCAACGATGCCGCCAGCCTGCTCGGCCAGGTTGCCCAGTCGTTGGGCGTGGCCCAGGTCGAAGTCCCGGACATCCTCGCCCAGGTGGTGCAACTGGCCCTGACCGGGCAGGAAGTCTATCTGCTGGTGGACGATGCGGAACAACTTGGCGAGTCGGCACTCCAAGCCTTGCTGGAGTTGGCGGCGGGCACTCCGGAAGGGCGTCCGCATGTCTTCCTGTTTGGCGAGCCGTCACTGATCGCCGGGCTGGAAGAGCTCAATGCCGAGCAGGAACGTTTCCATGTCATCGAGCTTGAGCCCTATAGCGAAGAAGAAACCCGTGAGTACCTCGAGCAGCGCCTGGACGGTGCCGGGCGGGGCATCGAGGTGTTCACCAGTGAACAGATCGTTGATATTCACCAAAACTCTGACGGCTGGCCTGGGGCAATCAACCAGGTCGCCCGCGATACCTTGATCGAAGCCATGATCGCCAGCCGGACCACGGCGAAGCGACCATCAATGGGGTTCAATATGCCGAAGAAACATGTGCTGGCGTTGTCTGCTGTCGTCGTGGTCGCCGTCGCGGCCGCCGTGCTGATGCCGAAGAAGGGTGATCAGGCGCCGACTGCTCCTGCCGAACAGGCGCAACTGCCGCTGGGTGAGGGGCAGCCGGGCAATGCCCAGTCGAACAATGGCGGCCCGGCCATCGAGTTCGCCGGCAATTCGCAACCAATGCCGCTGCCGCTGGTAGGTCAGTCGCAACCGGTGATGCGTGGCCCGCTGGCCGAGTCGACCGGCATGGGCGAGGGTGAAGAGTCCACGCCGGCTGGCGAAACCGCACTGCAGCCACCTACCGTCACCACTATTGCTCCACCGGCGGGTGTCGCCGCTGGCCCAGCACCAGCGCCGGCACAAGCGGTTGCTCCAGCACAGCCCGTTGCCCCGGTACAGCCGGTTGCACCTGTGCAGCAGCCGGTGGCGCCTGTTGCCAGCAAGCCGGTTGCGCCTGCTGCCAAGCCTGCGCCAACCCAGGTTGCAACCGCCAAGCCTGCACCTAAGCCTGCCGAGAAGCCGGCGGCCAAGCCTGCGGCCGGTGGTAGCTGGTATGCCGGGCAGAAGCCGGGCAATTATGTCGTGCAAATCCTCGGTACCAGCTCCGAAGCGTCGGCCCAGGCCTACGTCAAGGCGCAAGGTGGCGACTATCGCTACTTCAAGAAAACCCTGCAGGGCAAGCCGCTGTACGTGATCACTTACGGCAGCTTCGCCAGCCGTGACGCCGCTCTGGCTGCAATCAAGGCCTTGCCAGCCAAGGTCCAGGCTGGTAAACCTTGGCCACGTACCGTCGCCAGCGTCCAACAAGAACTGGCCTCGACCCGCTGATATAGCCTGGTGGCACTACCCCCGCCACCTGCTGAGCGACTCCTGAACATCGGTCAAGCCTGCTGCGTACTGCGCGGCAGGCTTTTCTGTCCCAGACTGCCGGCCACAAGCCCATCTTGCAGTCCAGGCTGAAACGCTTCAGACTCAAGCCATGCCGTTACCACGGTGCACGCTTAAAAACATTCAAAAACGCGACATGGATTTACGGCAATTCGTCGTAAATTTGTGGGCTTCCCTGTCGCTGTGCAACAATGGCTCCCCTATTGCCCCCGCAAAGCTGGCATTCGTTCGGCGTGGATGGTAAGTGGTTGTACTAAAAAAAGATTTGCCTTGGAGAGAGGCGAACCTGGTGAGAAAGTGTCTATGAAAACAGGTCTGTACCATCCCGAAGAATTCAAGGATAACTGTGGTTTTGGCCTGATCGCCCATATGACGGGTGAACCCAGCCACCACCTTTTGCAAACGGCCATCCAGGCCCTGACCTGCATGACCCACCGCGGTGGGATCAACGCCGACGGCAAGACCGGCGACGGTTGCGGTCTGCTCATGCAGAAGCCCGACCAGTTCCTGCGTGCCGTGGCCCGCGAACAGTTCGGCAATGAGCTGCCCAAGCAGTACGCGGTCGGCATGGTGTTCTTCAATCAGGACAACGCCAAGGCTGAAGCCGCGCGCGCCAACATGAACCGCGAGATCCTCGCGGCTGGCCTGCAACTGGTGGGCTGGCGCAAAGTGCCGATCGACACCAGCGTCCTCGGCCGCCTGGCCCTGGAACGCCTGCCGCAGATCGAGCAGGTGTTCATCGGCGGTGAAGGCCTGAGCGATCAGGAATTCGCCATCAAGCTGTTCAGTTCCCGTCGTCGCTCTTCGGTGGCCAACGCCGCCGACACCGACCACTACATCTGCAGCTTTTCGCACAAGACCATCATCTACAAAGGTCTGATGATGCCGGCGGACCTCGCCGCCTTCTATCCGGACCTCAGCGACGAGCGCCTGCAAACCGCGATCTGCGTGTTCCACCAGCGCTTCTCCACCAACACCCTGCCGAAATGGCCGCTGGCGCAGCCGTTCCGCTTCCTCGCCCACAACGGCGAAATCAATACCATCACCGGTAACCGCAACTGGGCCCAGGCGCGTCGCACCAAGTTCGCCAACGACCTGATCCCGGACCTGGAAGAGCTCGGCCCGCTGGTCAACCGCGTCGGCTCCGACTCCTCGAGCATGGACAACATGCTCGAACTGATGGTCACCGGCGGCATCGACCTGTTCCGTGGCGTGCGCATGATCATTCCGCCGGCGTGGCAGAACGTCGAGACCATGGACGCCGACCTGCGCGCCTTCTACGAATACAACTCCATGCACATGGAAGCGTGGGACGGCCCGGCCGGCGTGGTACTGACCGAAGGCCGCCACGCGGTGTGCCTGCTCGACCGTAACGGCCTGCGCCCGGCGCGCTGGGTCACGACCAAGAACGGCTATATCACCCTGGCGTCGGAAATCGGCGTGTGGGACTACAAGCCCGAAGACGTGATCGCCAAGGGCCGTGTCGGCCCGGGGCAGATCTTTGCCGTGGACACCGAAACCGGGCAGATCCTCGACACCGACGCCATCGACAACCGCCTGAAGTCGCGCCACCCGTACAAGCGCTGGCTGCGCCAGAATGCCCTGCGCATCCAGGCCGACCTCAGCGACGACCAGGGCGTGGCCAGCTACGATGCTGACCAGCTCAAGCAATACATGAAGATGTTCCAGGTCACCTTCGAAGAGCGCGACCAGGTACTGCGTCCGCTCGGCGAGCAAGGCCAGGAAGCGGTCGGTTCGATGGGCGATGATACGCCGATGGCGATCCTCTCGCAGCGCGTGCGTTCGACCTATGACTACTTCCGCCAGCAATTCGCCCAGGTCACCAACCCGCCGATCGACCCGCTGCGCGAAGCGATCGTCATGTCGCTGGAGATCTGCCTGGGTGCCGAGCGCAACATCTTCCAGGAGTCTCCCGAGCACGCCTCGCGGGTAATCCTCAGCTCGCCGGTGATCTCGCCAGCCAAGTGGCGTTCGCTGATGAACCTCGACCGCCCCGGCTTCGAGCGCCAGCTGATCGACCTCAACTACGAAGAGAGCCTGGGCCTGGAAGCTGCGGTGCGCAACATCGCCGATCAGGCCGAAGAAGCCGTGCGCAGTGGCAAGACCCAGCTGGTGCTCAGCGACCGCCATATCGCCCCGGGCAAACTGCCGGTGCATGCGTCGCTGGCCGTGGGGGCCGTGCATCACCGCCTGACCGAGCTGGGCCTGCGTTGCGACAGCAACATCCTGGTTGAAACCGCCACCGCCCGCGATCCGCATCACTTTGCCGTGCTGATCGGTTTCGGTGCTTCGGCGGTGTACCCGTACCTGGCCTACGAAGTGCTCGCCGACCTGATCCGCACCGGCGAAGTGCTCGGTGACCTGGAAGAAGTCTTCAAGTACTACCGCAAGGGCATCTCCAAGGGCCTGCTGAAGATCCTCTCGAAGATGGGTATCTCGACTGTCGGTTCCTACCGTGGTGCGCAGTTGTTCGAAGCCGTCGGTCTCTCGGAAGAAGTGGTGAACCTGAGCTTCCGTGGCGTTGCCAGCCGCCTCAAGGGCGCACGTTTTGTCGACATCGAGAACGAGCAGAAGCTGCTCGCCGCCGAAGCCTGGAGCGCGCGCAAGCCGATCCAGCAGGGTGGCCTGCTGAAGTTCGTCCATGGTGGCGAATACCACGCCTACAACCCGGACGTGGTCAACACCCTGCAGGCCGCCGTGCAGCAGGGCGATTACGCCAAGTTCAAGGAATACACCGCGCTGGTCGACAAGCGCCCGGTGTCGATGATCCGCGACCTGCTCAAGGTCAAGGTCGCCGACCAGCCGCTGGCGCTGGAGCAGGTCGAGCCGCTGGAAGATATCCTCAAGCGTTTCGACTCTGCCGGTATCTCCCTCGGCGCGCTGTCGCCGGAAGCTCACGAAGCCCTGGCCGAGGCGATGAACCGCCTGGGCGCGCGCTCCAACTCCGGTGAGGGCGGCGAAGACCCGGCCCGCTACGGCACCATCAAGAGCTCGAAGATCAAGCAGGTGGCCACCGGCCGCTTCGGCGTTACCCCCGAGTACCTGGTCAACGCCGAAGTGCTGCAGATCAAGGTGGCCCAGGGCGCCAAGCCGGGTGAGGGCGGGCAGCTGCCTGGCGGCAAGGTCAACGGCCTGATCGCCCGGCTGCGCTACGCCGTGCCTGGCGTGACCCTGATCTCGCCTCCGCCGCACCATGATATCTACTCGATCGAAGACCTTTCGCAGCTGATCTTCGACCTCAAGCAGGTCAACCCGCAGGCGCTGGTCTCGGTCAAGCTGGTGGCAGAAGCGGGCGTTGGCACCATCGCCGCCGGCGTGGCCAAGGCCTATGCCGACCTGATCACCATCTCCGGCTACGACGGCGGCACCGGCGCTTCGCCGCTGACCTCGATCAAGTACGCTGGTGCGCCGTGGGAGCTGGGCCTGGCCGAAACCCACCAGACCTTGCGCGGCAACGACCTGCGCGGCAAGGTCCGGGTGCAGACCGACGGCGGCCTGAAAACCGGCCTGGACGTGATCAAGGCGGCGATCCTCGGCGCTGAAAGCTTCGGCTTCGGCACCGCGCCGATGATCGCCCTGGGCTGCAAATACCTGCGTATCTGTCACCTGAACAACTGCGCCACCGGCGTTGCCACCCAGAACGACAAGCTGCGCAAGGATCACTACATCGGTACCGTCGACATGGTGGTGAACTTCTTCACCTATGTCGCCGAAGAAACCCGTGAGTGGCTGGCCAAGCTCGGCGTGCGCAGCCTCGGCGAGCTGATCGGGCGTACCGACCTGCTGGAAATGCTCCCCGGCGAAACCGAGAAGCAGAAGCACCTGGACCTCAGCCCGCTGCTGGGCAGCGAGCACGTGCCGGCCGACAAGCCGCAGTTCTGTGAAGTCGACCGCAACCCGCCGTTCGACAAGGGCGTGCTGGCCGAGAAAATGGTCGACATGGCCCTGCCGGCCATTCGCGACCTGTCGGGCGCCGAGTTCGACCTGGACATCTGCAACTGCGACCGTTCCATCGGTGCGCGGATCTCCGGCGAAATCGCCCGCCTGCACGGCAACCAGGGCATGGCCAAGGCACCGATCACCTTCCGCTTCAAGGGCACTGCCGGGCAGAGCTTCGGGGTGTGGAACGCCGGTGGCCTGAACATGTACCTCGAAGGCGATGCCAACGACTACGTCGGTAAAGGCATGACCGGTGGCAAGCTGGTGATCGTACCGCCTGCGGGCAGCCCGTTCGCCACCCAGCACAGCGCCATCATCGGCAATACCTGCCTGTACGGCGCCACCGGCGGCAAGCTGTTCGCCGCCGGTACCGCGGGCGAGCGCTTTGCCGTGCGCAACTCCGGTGCCCACGCGATTGTCGAGGGCACCGGCGATCACTGCTGTGAGTACATGACCGGTGGCTTTGTCTGCGTTCTGGGCAAGACCGGTTACAACTTCGGCTCGGGCATGACCGGTGGTTTTGCCTACGTGCTGGACATGGACAACAGCTTCGTCGACAAGCTCAACCACGAACTGGTCGAGATCCAGCGCATCAGCGGCGAGGCCATGGAGGCTTATCGCAGCCACCTGCAGCGCGTGCTGGCTGAATACGTCGAAGAAACCAACAGCGAATGGGGTCGTGAGCTCTGGGAAAACCTGGACGACTACGTGCGGCGCTTCTGGCTGGTCAAGCCGAAGGCGGCCAACCTGAAGAACCTGCTGTCCAGCACCCGTGCCAACCCGCAGTGATATGCGCCTGAAGAGTTTGATGAGGTTTTGAACATGGCTGAACGTCTGAGTAATGACTTCCAGTTCATCGAGGTCGGGCGCAAGGATCCGAAGAAGAAACTGTTGCGTCAACGCAAGAAAGAGTTCGTAGAGATCTACGAGCCCTTCAAACCCCAGCAGTCGGCCGAACAGGCCCACCGCTGCCTGGGCTGTGGCAACCCGTACTGCGAGTGGAAGTGCCCGGTGCACAACTTCATCCCCAACTGGTTGAAGCTGGTCGCCGAAGGCAACATCCTCGCCGCCGCGGAGTTGTCGCACCAGACCAACACCCTCCCGGAAGTCTGCGGCCGGGTGTGCCCGCAGGACCGCCTGTGCGAGGGTGCCTGCACCCTCAACGACGGCTTCGGCGCGGTGACCATCGGTTCGGTGGAGAAGTACATCACCGACACCGCCTTCGCCATGGGCTGGCGCCCGGACATGTCCAAGGTCAAGCCGACCGGCAAGCGCGTTGCCATCATCGGCGCCGGCCCGGCCGGCCTGGGCTGCGCCGACGTGCTGGTGCGCGGCGGGGTGACCCCGGTAGTGTTCGACCGCAACCCGGAAATCGGCGGCCTGCTGACCTTCGGCATCCCCGAGTTCAAGCTGGAAAAGACCGTGCTGAGCAATCGCCGCGAAGTCTTCACCGGCATGGGCATCGAGTTCCGCCTCAACACCGAGGTGGGCAAGGATGTCAGCATGGAGCAGTTGCTCGAGGAATACGATGCCGTGTTCATGGGCATGGGCACCTACACCTACATGAAGGGCGGCTTCCCCGGTGAAGACCTGCCGGGCGTGCACGATGCCCTGGATTTCCTGGTGGCCAACGTCAACCGCAACCTGGGCTTTGAAAAGTCGCCGGAAGATTTCGTCGACATGAAAGGCAAGAAGGTCGTGGTGCTCGGTGGCGGCGACACGGCGATGGACTGCAACCGCACCTCCATCCGCCAGGGCGCCAAGGCCGTGACCTGTGCCTACCGTCGCGACGAGGCGAACATGCCCGGCTCGCGCAAAGAGGTGAAGAACGCCAAGGAAGAAGGGGTGAAGTTCCTCTACAACCGTCAGCCGATCGCGATTGTCGGTGAAGACAAGGTCGAAGGCGTGAAGGTGGTCGAGACCCGTCTCGGCGAGCCGGACGCCCGTGGCCGCCGCAGCCCTGAGCCGATCCCGGGTTCCGAAGAGATCATCCCGGCCGATGCCGTGGTCATCGCCTTTGGCTTTCGTCCCAGCCCGGCGCCGTGGTTCGAGCAGTTCAGCATCCAGACCGACAGCCAGGGCCGCGTCGTGGCCCCGGAAAAGGCCCAGTACAAGCACCAGACCAGCAACCCGAAGATCTTCGCCGGTGGCGACATGGTCCGCGGTTCCGACCTGGTGGTGACGGCGATCTTCGAGGGGCGCAATGCCGCCGAGGGGATCTTGGATTACCTGGAAGTCTGAATCGCGGGTCAAGTCGAGGCGTCGCACCGCCGCTCCCACAGGTTCAGCACAAATCCTGTGGGAGCGGGCTTGACCCGCGATGAATTCAGCAAAATCTATTGACCTGTCACAAGTCGATAGACAAAAGGCACGGTTGATACCGTGCCTTTTATGTTGGGCTCTGAGAAAATGCCCCCACTTTTTTTCCGGATGCCGACATGACTGCCTTGAAGAACGATCGTTTCCTGCGCGCCCTGCTCAAGCAACCCGTAGACGTCACCCCGGTGTGGATGATGCGCCAGGCCGGCCGCTACCTGCCGGAGTACCGCGCCAGCCGCGCCAAGGCCGGCGACTTCATGAGCCTGTGCATGAACCCGCAGTTTGCCTGCGAGGTCACCCTGCAACCGCTGGACCGCTACCCGCTGGACGCCGCGATCCTGTTCTCGGACATCCTCACCATCCCTGACGCCATGGGCCAGGGCCTGTACTTCGAAACCGGCGAAGGCCCGCGCTTCAAGAAGGTCATCAGCACCCTGGCCGATATCGAGGCGCTGCCGATCCCTGATCCGCAGAAGGACCTGGGCTACGTCATGGACGCCGTCAGCACCATCCGCCGCGAGCTCAATGGCCGCGTGCCACTGATCGGCTTCTCCGGCAGCCCCTGGACCCTGGCCACCTACATGGTCGAAGGCGGTTCGTCGAAAGACTTCCGCAAGACCAAGGCCATGCTCTACGACAACCCGCAGGCCATGCACCTGCTGCTCGACAAGCTGGCCCAGTCGGTCATCAGCTACCTCAACGGGCAGATCCTGGCTGGCGCACAAGCGGTACAGATCTTCGACACCTGGGGCGGCAACCTGTCGGCGGCGGCCTACCAGGAGTTCTCCCTGGCCTACATGCGCAAGATCGTCAGCGGCCTGATCCGCGAGCATGAAGGGCGCAAGGTGCCGGTCATCCTCTTCACCAAGAACGGCGGCCTGTGGCTGGAAAGCATCGCCGAGGCCGGTGCTGATGCCCTGGGCCTGGACTGGACCTGCGACATCGGCGAAGCCCGCCAGCGCGTCGGCAGCAAGGTCGCCCTGCAGGGCAACATGGACCCGACCGTGCTGTATGCCAAGCCGGAGGCCATCCGTGCCGAAGTCGGGCGCATCCTTGCCAGCTACGGCCAGGGCAGCGGCCATGTGTTCAACCTCGGTCACGGCATCACCCCGGAGGTTGATCCGGAGCATGCCGGCGTGTTCATCAATGCCGTGCACGAGTTGTCGGCGCAGTACCACCAGTAAGCAGCACTGCAATCAAAAACGCCCGGCCAGTGCCGGGCGTTTTGCTATTAAGGTTCAATTCAGCCTGCCTGGGTAATCTGGCTCCATCGAAACCCAGACAGGATCCACACCATGAAAACGCGTTACCTCGCTCTGCTGCTTGCCCCGCTGTTCAGCACCGCTGCCCTGGCTGCCGGCTATACCGGCCCTGGCGCCCAGTCGGTGACCACGGTTGCCGCCGCCAATGACGCCGCTGACGACACCCCGGTGGTGCTGCAAGGCTACGTGGTGAAGAAAGTGAACAACGATGACAAGTACGAGTTCAAGGACACCACCGGCACCATCACCGTCGAGATCGATGACGAAGACCTGCCGCCGGTGGCCTTCAACGACAAGACCAAGGTCAAGCTGAGCGGTGAAGTCGAGAAGCACCTGATGAGCCGTGAAGTGGATGTTGATCGGGTTGAAGTAATCAACTGATCCAGTGGCAGGCCAGCTCCTGTGGGAGCCGGCCTTGCCGGCGATGGGCCGCGCAGCGGCCCTCAGCTCAAGCCTTGGCCGGCAACCGGCTCAAGTGCACCGCCACCAGCAAGGCCACCACCAGCAAGCTGCCAATGAACAGCCCGATGCCGTTCCACCCCGCCTGGTGCCAGAACACCCCGCCCGCCGTCCCCGCCACACTCGACCCGGCGTAATAACTGAACAGGTACAACGACGAGGCCTGGCCCTTGGCCTTGCTCGCCCGTCGGCCGATCCAGCTGCTGGCCACCGAATGCGCGCCGAAAAAACCGAAGGTGAACACCAGCATGCCGACGATAATCAGCGGCAAGGGACTGAGCAGGGTCATCAGCAAGCCGCTGAACATCAGCACAATGGTTGCCCAGAACACCTTGCGCCGGCCCAGCTTGTCGGCCAGGGCGCCGATTTGCGCCGAGCTGTAGATCCCCGACAGGTACACCACCGACAGCAGCCCGACCAGCGCCTGGCTCATGTGATAGGGCTCGGCCAGCAGGCGATAGCCGATGTAGTTGAACAGGGTGACGAAAGCGCCCATCAGCAGGAAGGCTTCCAGGAACAGCCAAGGCAGGCCGGCATCGCGAAAGTGCAGGGTAAAACCGTCGAGCAGGCTGCGCGGGTGCAGCGAGCGCGGGCGGAAGTTGCGCGATTGCGGAAGGATCTTCCAGAACACCGCCGCCGCAACCAGCGCCAGGCCACCGATCACCAGCATCGCCGTGTGCCAGCTGACGAAGTCGATCAGCACACCGGTGATCAAGCGTCCGCTCATGCCGCCAATGGCGTTGCCACCGATGTACAGGCCCATGGCCAGGCCAATGTGCTGGGGATGGATCTCTTCGCTCAGGTAGGTCATGGCCACCGCCGCCAGGCCGCTGAGCGACAGCCCGAGCAGCGCCCGGGTCAGCAGCACGCCGTGCCAGCTGGGCATCAGGGCGCTGACGATGGTGCACAGCGCAGCGCAGAACAGGGCGAAGACCATTACCGGCTTGCGCCCTATGCGGTCGGAAATCGGCCCGGTGATCAGCAACCCGAACGCCAGCATGCCGGTGGACACTGAGAGGATCAGGCTGCTTTGCGCGGCGCTGATCGAGAACTCCTGTGACAGCAGCGGCATCATCGGCTGTGCGCAGTACAGCAGGGCAAAGGTGGCAAAGCCACCGCAGAACAGCGCCAGTACGGTGCGCAAAAAGGCCGGGGTGCCTTTTTCGATCCAGCTTTCGTTGAGGGTGGCGACAATTTCGTCGAGCGGAGCAGGGGGCAGTTCGTGGGCGTGGGGCGCAACAGCAGTTTTCACGGGTGACCTCGGGGGCGCTACGGCCTGTCAGGCAGTGAAAAAAGCATATAGCTGGCTAATGATCATTTCCAATATATTGTTCGACCTGTTTAAGAGGTTTTACGACCTATTGGAGCCGCCATGGAATTGCGTCACCTGCGCTACTTCATCGCCGTCGCCGAAGAGCTGCATTTTGGCCGGGCGGCGCAGAACCTGGGGATTTCCCAGCCACCGTTGAGCCAACAGATCCAGGCCCTGGAACAGGAGCTGGGGGCACGCTTGTTCGAGCGAACCAATCGTCGGGTCGAGCTCAGCGAGGCCGGGCGCCTGTTCCTCGAAGAGGCACGGCTGGTGCTGGCGCAAGTCGACAAGGCTGCCGATGTCGCCCGGCGTGCGCAACTGGGTGAGCTGGGCGAGATGAAGATCGGCTTCACCTCATCGGCGCCGTTCAATTCGAGCATCCCCAAGGCCATTCACGCTTTTCGTCAGCGCTTCCCGGCGGTGCACCTGAATCTCAAGGAAATGAGCAGCCGCGATGTCGCCGACGCCTTGCTCGACGAGTCGATCGAAGTCGGCCTGATGCGCCCCCTGGCCTTGCCTGAGAGCCTGAATGTCGTCGAGCTGTTTCGCGAGCCGCTGGTGGCGGTGATCAATGCTGCCCATCCGCTGGCGCAAGGCAGTGACGCCGGGGTGCACATGGCGGCCCTGGCCCAGGAGCCGTTCGTGTTTTTTCCACGCAGTTACGGCAGTGGTTTGCACGCGCAGTTGCTGAGCCTGGCACGCCAGGCCGGGTTCAGTCCGCATTTTGCCCAGGAGGCGGGGGAGGCGATGACCATCATCGGCCTGGTGGCGGCGGGGTTGGGGGTGTCGGTATTGCCGGCGTCGTTCCAGCGCATGCGCATCGACGGGGTGGTGTACCGGACCTTGCTCGACGACGACGCGGTGACTGCCGTGTGGCTGGTGCAGCGCCGCGATGCGCCGTCGGCGATGGCCAGGGCCTTTGCCGAGCTGTTGACCCGGCAGGCCCTGGAACGCAGCTGAGTTACTGGACCTTGGCCAGGTCGCCCTTCAGCGCAACGCCAGCCATGATCGCGCCGGCGTGGCATTCGTAGGTGGTGGCGTCCTTGCGCTCGTTGCGCTTGTAGTAGCTGCTGATGTTGGTCACGGCGTTGGCGCCAACCTTGCGGGCGGCGTCCTGCATGGTCAGCAGCGCCGATTGCAGGGCCCATTCGCAGGCTGCTGCGTCAGTTTTGTTGAAGGCGTTGGTCTTCTTGTTGGTGACCGCTGCCGGGCTGACCACGGTGACCTTGCCCTTGGGCTGCACGCCGGCCAGGTAGAACTTCACCGAACCGTCGAGTTTGTTCTCGGCGGTCATCTGCGCCACGACTTTCTCGAACGGCAGGTAGTGGGTGGTATCGCGGGCTTGGCTGAGGCCGGGCAGGGCGCAGAGCAGCAGGGCGGTGGTGGCGGTCCAGGTTTTCAGACGCATTATGTCGTTCCTTGATTATTCAACAGTGTTCGAATGCTGTTCGCTGATGGCGCGCTGCACTATGTTCTGGGCTTCCAGCTTGTTCAGCTCTTGCAGGATGCTTTTGTCGAGGTTGTTCACCCAACGGTTGTAGTTGCGGTGAATCTTGCCGTCCTTGTAGCCCAGCTCGCGGCTGTCGCGGTAGTTGATGCGAAAGTTGCTGACGCTGTAGTGGATGTCGACGGCGGCATAGAAGGTGTTGCGCACCAGGATGTCGGCCTGGATCAGGTTCGGGGTGACCTTGCGCGGGGTCCAGCCGCGGTTGGCCACGGCCTTGAGGATGGCCTGCTGCACCTGCTCGTGGTTGTAGTTGTGGCCGACTACAAGCTGCTCTTGTGGGGTCAGTACCGGTTTCGAGGTACAGCCAGCCAGGCCAGCGAGGGCCAGGCCGAGGACAGCGGCGCGAATCAATGAAGACATTCCTTTCTCTCCAGCAGGTTTCAGGTCAGGTCCAGCGACGGAAAATCAGCGAGGTGTTGACCCCGCCAAAGGCGAAGTTGTTGTTCATCACATAGTCGTGACTCATGCTGCGAAACTCGCCGCACAAGTAGTCCAGCTCGCCGCAGCGCGGGTCGATGTGCTCAAGGTTGAGGGTGTGCACATAGCGATCGCTGTTCATCATCTCGATGCTGAACCAGGATTCCAGCGCGCCGCAAGCACCCAGGGTGTGGCCGAGGAAGCTTTTTTGCGAGCTGATCGGCATGCGCGGGCCGAACAGGCTGCTGGTGGCCAGGGTTTCGGCGATATCGCCCTGCTCGGTGGCGGTGCCATGACCGTTCACATAGCCGATGGCCTCCGGCGCCAGGTTGGCGTCTTGCAGTGCCAGCTCCATGGCCCGGCGCATGGTCGCCTGCTCCGGGCGAGTCGTGTGCTGGCCGTCGGCGTTACTGCCAAAGCCGACGATCTCGGCGTAGATGTGTGCGCCGCGGGCCTGGGCATGTTCCAGCTCTTCGAGCACCAGCATGCCGCCACCTTCGCCGATCACCAGGCCGTCGCGGCCGCTGTCGTAAGGGCTGGGGCTGCTGTGCGGGGCATCGTTCTTCAGGCTGGTGGCGTACAGCGCGTCGAAGACCATGGCCTCGGTCGGGCACAGCTCTTCGGCGCCGCCAGCGAGCATCAGCGGCAGGCGGCCGAACTTGATCGCTTCATAGGCGTAGCCGATGCCCTGGCTGCCGCTGGTGCAGGCGCTGGAGGTGGGGATCAGGCGCCCGGTGAGACCGAAGAAAATGCTGATGTTGGCTGCTGTGGTGTGCGGCATCATCCGAACATAGGAGTTGGCGTTGAGGCCCTCGGCCACCGAGTTGAGCAGCATGTTGCCAAACGCCTTGATCTCGTCGGTGCTGCCGGTGGACGAACCGCAGGCCACGCCCATGCGCCCATCGCGGATTGACGGGTCAGCGAGCAGGCCGGCATCGCGCAGGGCGTTCTGCGCTGCCGCCACGGCCAGGCGCGAGACCCGGCCCATGCTGCGCAGTTGCTTGCGGGTCCAGCCGGCGGGCACCTTGAAGTCATCGATGGGGCCGGCCAAGCGCGTGTTGAGCTCTTCGAAGCGGTCCCATTCGTCCATGCGGCGGATGCCGCTGCGGTTGCTGGCGAAGTTGCCGGCGATGGTCTGCCAGTCGCTGCCCAGCGAGGTGATACCGGCCATGCCGGTGACGACTACACGTTTCATCAGCATAGGCCTCCATTGACTGCCAGCACCTGGCGGGTGATGTAGGCGGCTTCGGCCGACATGAGGAAATTCACTGCGCCGGCGACTTCTTCCGGGGTGCCCATGCGCTGCGCCGGGATCATTTTCAGCAGTTCTTCGACCGGCACGTGTTCATCCAGCATGGCCGTGTCGATCAGCCCCGGGGCGACGCAGTTGACGGTGATCTTGCGCTTGCCCAGCTCGATCGCCAGGGCCTTGGCCGCACCGATCACCCCGGCTTTGGAAGCGCTGTAGTTGACCTGGCCGCGGTTGCCGATCATCCCCGAAACCGAGGTGATGCACACAATGCGCCCGGCTTTGCGCCGACGGATCATCGGCATCATCAGCGGGTGCAGAACGTTGTAGAAACCGTCGAGGTTGGTACGCAGTACCTGGTCCCAGTCTTCCTCGGTGAGGGCCGGGAAGGCGCCGTCGCGGGTCAGGCCGGCGTTGCAGACCACGCCGTAGTAGGCGCCGTGGGTTTCAACGTCATCAGTCAGGATGGCGGCGCAAGCGGCGCGATCGGCAACGTCGAACTGCAGCACGCGGGCCTGCTGGCCCAAGCCCCGGACTTCTTCTGCAACGGCGTCGGCTTCACTGCGCCCGCTTCGGCAATGCAGGACCAGGTCGAAACCGGCCCGCGCCAGGCGCAGGGCGATGGCCCGGCCTATGCCTCGGCTGGAACCGGTGACCAGGATGGTATCAGTCATGGGGGGACTCCTCTGGGCCCGCTTCGGCCAGGTAACTGGCCGCCTGTGGCGGGCGAAAAACGTTCAAACGGGCCGTGGCATGGATGCCCGGGCCACGCAGGTGACACTCGAACACCCCCATGCCGTTGTCGTCTTCGAGCGACCGTAGGGCATGGATGCGCAAGTGGGCACCGGCAGGGAAATGTTCGACATTGCATTCGAATTTACGCGTGCCGAGCAAAAAGCCCAGCGCCACCGGCTGGCCTTGCTGGCGCGCGCGGCAACCGGCGTAGGCGGCCACGCTCTGGGCCATCAGCTCGATGCCGACCCAGGCCGGCAGGCTGCCGTCGGCGCGATTGAACAGGCCGCCGGGGCGCACGGTCAGGTGGGTATGGATCTGCTCTTCATCGAAGGACTCGACCTGATCGATGAGGATCATGTCGCCGGCATGGGGCAGCAGTTCGGCCAGTGGCCAGGTGATCATGGGGTGTCTCCGAGAATCAGGCTGACGTTGTTGCCACCGAAGGCGAACGAGTTGCTCATCAGGCGTCGCGGGCCCTGGGCCGGCAGGCGCTGGCTGGCATCGACCAGGTTCAGGGCCGGCAGTTGTGGGTCATCCACACCATCCCAGACATGCGGTGGCAAGCGCCCTTCGGTATTGTCGGCGGCCAGGCTCAACCAGCAGAATGCGGCTTCCAGGGCGCCGGCGGCACCCAGGGTATGACCGGTCATCGGCTTGCTCGACGAGCAGGCCAGCTGACTGCCGAACAGTTCATGCACGGCCAGGCTTTCCATGGCGTCGTTGTGCCGCGTGGCGGTGCCGTGCAGGTTCAGGTAGTCGATCTGTGCAGGTTGCAGGCGGGCATTGTCCAGCGCTTTGCGCATCGCCTGCAAGGCGCCTTTGCCGCTGGGCTCGGGGGCGGAGATGTGATGCGCGTCCGAGCTGGCACCGGCACCGAGCAGGGCGATGCTGTCGCCTTCGCGGTTGGCTTCGCGGGTCATCAGAAACAGCGCCGCGGCTTCGCCGATGTTGATGCCGTTGCGGTTGACCGAGAACGGGTTGCAGCGCTCGGCGCTGACCGCTTCCAGGGCGCTGAAACCGTTGAGGGTCAGCTTGCACAGGCTGTCGACACCGCCGCAGATCACCGCGTCGCACACCCCCAGGTCCAACAGGCGCCGGGCACTCATCAAGGCCCGGGCACTGGAGGTGCAGGCGGTGGAAATCACATAGGCCGGGCCGCTCAGTTGCAGCCAGTCGGCGAGGAAATTGGCCGGGGCGCTGAGCTCCTGCTGGGCATAGTCGTAGCTGGCCGGAAACTCGTGTTCGCGCAGGTAGTGAGCGATGCTGTCGCTGGCTTCCTTGATGCCCGAGGTGCTGGTGCCCAGAACGATGCCGATGCGCTGGCGGCCAAAGCGGGCGATGGCCGTTTCGATCGCTGCGCCGATCTGCAGGCAGGCGACGTATAGCAGCTGGTTGTTGCGGCTGTGATGGGCCTGCAGCGCGGCGGGCAAGCTTGGCAACTTGTCTTGTACGGCCGCCACCGGCAGGCTGCGTTGCGGTACCCAGCCGTCTTCCACACGCATGCCTGAGCAGTCGCCGGCAAACAGCCGGCGGGCGACGTCGGCCTGGCCGCGCCCCAGGGCACAGACCAGGCCCAGGGCATTGAGATAAGCGGTCATGGCGTGTTCTCGCTGGGTAGTGGGCTGACTAGATAACGCAGGCCCCGGTCAAGGTTCAAGGTGAAGTCGTCGGCTTGTTGGTAGTCGACGCGCCAACGTTCACCCAGCCAGCGCTGCTGGCCTTGCTGGCGGGCGCCGGGATAGAGCTGTTGCAGCTGCTCGGCAGGGGTCAGGGCGAACAGCAGGGCAGCGAACAGTTCGCGGGCCGCCGGGTTGGGCGGTAGCAGGCCGTCGGCTTGCCACTCGCCTTGATCGAGCAACTGCCGGGCTTGCGGAATACCCAGCAGATCCAGCAGCGACCAGCGCAGGTTGGTGTCCTCGCGCTGGATCACCAGCAACCAGTCCTGTCGCTGCCCGGCCTGTTCGCGCTGGATGTGCAACTGCAGCGGCAGGCTCAGCGGCGGTAACTGCACGGGCAGCGGCGCACGGCTGGCGCAGGCGCTCAGCAGGGCGAAGGCGAGGATCAGCAACAGGCGTTTCATGCACTCGGCTCGGCTGGGTTCAAGGGTTTGCGGGCGACCACGTTGACCAGGGTTTCTTCGCGTTGGCCGACCGGTGGCGGCTTGCGCAGGCCAAAGCGTTCGAGCAGGCCGAAGTCGCTGGAACGGCTCCACCACAGGTACGGGTAAGAGACATTCTGCGCGCCAAATTCGAAACCCTGGTCGCGGAGCATCTGCAGGTACTGCTCGGCACTTTTCTGCACGTGCATGGGGTGGCGGAACAGCCAGCGAATTACCCAGGTGTCGATGTAGGCTTCGGTGGACTCGGCAAACAGCAGGTAGCCACCGGGCTTGAGTACCCGGTAGAACTCGGCCAGGGCTTTTTCCTGCTCGACCAGGTGGTGGAAGGTCTGGTGGCAGAAGAGGATATCGACGCTGCTGTCGGCAAACTGCAACGCCGCGCAGTCACTGCCGCGCAGCTCGACGTTCAGGCCCAGGCGGCCGGCCTCGGCCTGGCTCAGTTCAAGGCTGTGCGGGTCGGCGTCGGTACCCAGCAACCGGCCGGGGGCGAACACCTGCTGCAGGTACTGGAACGACTTGCCCTGGCCGCAGCCGGCATCGAGCAGCACGGGGGCGCGGGGTGGTGCCTGGTCGAACAGCCGGCGCAGGTCGTTGATCGCTACGCGCAGCACATGATGCTGCCAGGTATGGCTGCGCAGGAACCAGAAGCCGAAACGGGTTTCCTCGACATAGCTGTCGCTGAGGAATCTCATGCCGGCGTCCTGGCACAGACTTCGGCGAGCATGCGCAGGCGCCGCTTGGGCTCGGCCACGAACGGGTTGCGTTGGTCCCAGGCGTAGCCGGCCAGGATCGAGCTGATCATTGCGCGGATTTCCGGCGAGCTGGCCGGGTGGTAGATGACGTCCTGGAAGCTGCCGTTGTACCAGCCTTCAACGTAGGCGCGGAAGGTGTCGACGCCGCGCTTGAGCGGCTCGGCGAACTCGCTCTGCCAGTCGACGCTTTCGCCCTGCAGCTGACGGTGCAGCACGCCGGCGGCCATGCTCGCCGAGCGCATGGCGATGGTCACCCCGGAGGAGAACACCGGGTCGAGGAATTCCGCGGCGTTGCCGAGCAAGGCGAAGCCCGGGCCGTGCAGGGTCTTGACGTTGGCCGAGTAGCCGCCGATGGTCCGCGCCGGGGTGTCCCACACGGCGTTGGCCAGGACCTTGGCCAGGCTCGGGGTCTGGGCGACGAAGTCCTTCAGGCAGGCATCCAGGTCGGCCGGCGCGGCGGCAAAGTGCTCGGCGGCGGCGACCACCCCCAGGGAGCAGCGGCCATTGCTGAACGGAATGGTCCAGAACCAGATATCCCGGTGCTGCGGATGGGTGGTGATGAGGATCTTTTCCCGGTCGAAGGCCGGGTGGTCGATGCGGTCTTCGATGTGGGTGAACACCGCCTGACGCACCGGGAAATTCGACGGCGCCTCCAGGTCCAGCAGGCGCGGCAGCACGCGGCCATAACCACTGGCATCGAGGACAAATTCGGCTTCGACGCGGTACTCGCTGCCATCCAGGCGACGCACGCGGACCTGTGGGCGCGGGCGCTCGAAGTCGGCGGCGATGATTTCTTCTTCGTAGCGGATTTCAACGCCCTGGGCCTCGGCCTGGTCGGCCAGCAGCTGGTCGAACTGGGCGCGCTGAACCTGGAAGGTGCTCGGCTTGCCATTGCTGAAGGTGTCGCCGAAATCGAAGGCGCTGTACTCATCGCCCCAGGCGAAGGCCGCGCCGTTCTTGCGCTGGAAGCCCGCCGCTTCAAGGGCCGGGAGCATGCCGGCTTCTTCGACGAAGTCGATGCAATGCGACAACAGGCTTTCGCCGATGGAAAAACGCGGGAAGCGCTGGCGTTCGATGATCAGCACGTCGTGGCCGTTGCGCTTGAGCAAGGCCCCGGCGATGGCGCCGGACGGGCCGGCGCCGATAATCAATACCTGCCGTTGTTGCAGTTCAGTGTTCGGCATAAGGCCTCCTTGCCGGTTGGGCAGTCTTCAATGGAATCCGGTGCAGGCCGGCCAGCGCGGGCATCAGCGTGGCGACCAGGCTCATCAGCATCAGCGCGAAGTACAGCGCCGGGCTGATCAACTGTTGTTGCAGCAGCAGGTTGAGAAAGACGATCTCGCTCAAGCCGCGAATATTGAGCAGCAGGCTTTCCCGCCATTTGCTCGCGCCGGCGAACGACGGCGTCGCCCAGCACAGGCCCAGCCAGTTGCCGAGCAGCTTGCTGACGATCGGCAACAGCAGCAGGGCACTCAACTGGATGGCATCGAAGCCCTGCAGCACGTTGTGGATATCGATCTGGATGATGCCGAAGGTCAGGATCAGCGGGATCGCAATGCCGTTCTGCAGGCGTTTTATCCACAGGTCCGATAACGGCATGCGCAGCGGCAACTTGAGCCAGGCCAGGCAGCACAGGTAGCCGATGCCGAAGATCAGCGCATTGAGCCGGTAGTGTTCGGCGACGAACAGCAGGCCGAAAAAGCCCAGGCTGTAGACCCAGGGCCGGCGCACACCAAGGGCGTACAGCGGCAACGGCAGGCAGGCACCGAGCAGCGGCAGCAACAGGCTCACGGGTTCGAGGCTGCCCTTGCCGAAGCCGAACAGCAGCCAGCAGGTCAGGTCGATGAGGATCGCCGACTGCATCAGCCGGCGGGTTGCGGCGGGTGGGTAGTCGATGTTGCGCAGGTACAGGTAGAGCACCGGGATGGCGGTGATGGCGAAAACCAGGCCGAGGGCCAGGGTGGTCAGCCAGGGCTGCTCGGGCAGCAACAACGCGCCACAGGCCAGGCCGCAGGCAAAGGGCACGAGGAAGCTCGGCAGGGCGATCTTCAGGCTCTGGCGGTCGACGTTCAGCTCCACGACGTCAGCAAGAATATGCCCCAGCAGCAGGGCAAAACTCAGGCCATACAGGGTTTTCAGCCAGGCCGGTGCCACCAGCGCGGCGCCGCTGAGCTGCAAGTGGGGCTCGACCCAGAACAACATCAGCAGTGGCAGGCCGAGGGTTGCCAGCAGCAACTGGCTGACAATCGGGATCAGCCCCAGGCGCCGGCCGAGCGCACTGACGATCCAGAACAACACCAGGGCCAGGACCCAGAGCAACACGATACTCATGCTGCCTGTTCCTTGTGCCCGGTGGCCGCCCAGGGCGCCAGGACAAAACTGAAGGCCAGGCCCAGGCTGACCGCCAGGCCGAAATTGCTCACCGCCGGAGTGCTCGACACCGCCAGCAGGCCAAACGACAACCAGGTGGTGGTGGCCGCGAGCAGGGTCCCGAGCAGGCTGACGGCGGCGCCGCCGATCTGTTCGTGCATGAGGATCGCGTAGTCGACGCTGATGGCGGTGACCAGCAGCAGGCCGAACAGGCTGAACAGGGTCAGCGGCTGGCCCAGCCAGCCCAGGCAAGCCAGGCTGCACAGCGCGGCAAGCAACGGCAGGGCGACGATGCGCAGGGCACCGCCGAGGCCAAACGGCAGGATCAACAGCACCACGATCAGCGCGCACGACAACAGCTTGAGCTCGGCAGCACTGACCTGGGTGGCGGCGAACACCCGGTTGAGATCACCGAGGCGGTCCACCAGTTGCACGCCGTCGAGATCGTCGGCCTGCAGGCGCAGCAACGCCGGATCGTTCAAGCCTTGCAGGCTGACGATGGCGGCGACGCCCTGGCCGTCCGCACCCAGCCACAAGGTGCGCCAGGGTTCGCCCAGTGGGCCGCTGAGGGCGTGATCGATGTCGAGGGTAGGCAGTGCCTGCACTTTCGCCAGTTCAGCCTGTAATGCGCTTTGCGGCACGCCCAGGGCCAGCAGCGGTTGCAGCGGCAGGGTGCTCAACGCATCGCGAACCTGCTGTTGCTCGGCGGGGCTGGCGAGCAGTTGGCTGAGGGCCATGTAGCCCTTGAGCTTGTCGGTTTCGACCAGCTCGTCCAGGCGTGTGCCGAGGCTTTGCAGGCGCGCCAGCAGTTGGCTCTGGTCGGCGCCGCGCACCAGGTAGAACTGGCTGGTGGGTTGGTAGCCGGTAATGCGCGCCACGGCCTGGGCTTCTTCGAGCAATTGCGGCGGGCTGCCGACCCACTGGCGGATGTCGTTGCGGCTGTCCAGCTGCCACAGGCCCGCAGCGCAGAACAGCATCAGCAGGCCGAGCAGGATGGCGCTTGGCACCTTGTTCAGCAGTTTCTGACGCAGGTCCACCAGCCACTGGGCAATGCCCAACGGCCATTGCGCAGGCTGCAGCTCGATACCTTTGAGCAGTGCCGGCAGCAGGCACACGGCGCTGAGGTAGGCGCCGAGCAGGCCGGCGGCGGAAAACACGGCAATCTGGGTCAGCGCCGGGAACGGCGTGAAGGCCAGTGCCAGGTAGCCGATGCAACTGGTGGCCAGGCTCAGGCTCAGGCCCGGCAAGGTCAGCCGCAAAGCCGGCCAGGCTCGCCAGGGGCGCAGGCTCCAGCTTTTCGACAGGTAGTGCAGCGGGTAGTCGACGGCCACGCCGATCAGGCTCGAGCCGAGCACCAGGGTCATCACGTGCATCTGGCCGAACAGCGCCACGCAGGCCACCGCGCCAAACAGCATGCCGACCAGCACCGGGACGAAGGCCAGCAGCACCCGCAGGCGCCGGAACGCCAACAACAACAGCAGCAGGATACCGACCGTGGCGCCGCCGCCGACCCAGGTGATCTCCTGGCTGGCCTGGCGCTGACCGTTGGCCGCATACAGCAAGCCGCTGGCGGCCAGCAGGCGGGCGCCGTGCTGCCCGGCTTCAACCCGGCTGCTGGCGAGCAGGTCGGCGACTTGCAGGGGCAGTTGCATATCGAACGCATTGCCCAGGGTGCGGGCACGCAGCAGCACCCAGTGCTGCCCGTCCGCGTCAGCCACCAGCGCGCCGCTGGCGGTGTCCAGTTGCACCGCGGCAGGACGTGGCTGGCTGTTCTGGATGCGTCCGGTCAGGCCCAGCCAGTCATCCTGGCTCGGCACCAGGCTAAAGCCGGCAAAGGGGTCGTAGAGGTTTTGTACGCGTTGCTCGATAAAGCCTTGCGGGTTGTCGACCAGGCTGTTGCGGTCGGCGCGCGAGAGCATCGCCAGGCGCCCTTGCAGCAGCTGCTCGCGCAACGCCTGCAGGTCGGTCTGCAGGCTCCACTGAACCTTCTCGAACACGCCGCTGGCCTGCCATTGCTCAGCCAGGCGCTGGGCCAGGGCGATGGCCTGCTCACGCTGGGGATGGCCGACCAGCACCAGCATTTCGCGGTTCAGCGGCTCCTGCATGCGCTGCTCGGCGCGCTGCACCAGCGGGTCCTGGGTGGCGCCGGGCACCAGCGTCATCAGGTCGGCAGACAAAGGCGCAGCGCGGTGCCACTGCCAGCCCGCGAGGGCCAGCACGGCGATCAACAACAGTAAAAACAGTCGTGGCAACAGGCGCTCACTCGGCAAAATCGCGGCGCTCCGTGTCGGTCAGGCTGGCGCTGCTGCTCGCTGGCATGCGCAGTACCGTGCTATCGCCCTGGGTTTCCAGCAATTGGATGCGTTCGACATAGCGCCCGCCATCGATATCGATCTGCCTGAACACCTGCTTGAGCAGCAGCGAACGCGGGGTCAGGCGCAGCTGCCAGTGCCCGGCGTCGCCTTGCAGGCTCAGCTCGAAGTCACGCTGCAGGCCGCTGCTGTCGCCTTGCAGCACGGCAAAGAACAGGCGGTTCTGCTCGGCGCCGGCGCTCTTGCCCGGCAGCATCTGCCAGCCGGACGGGTCGCGGCGGGCGATGCCCTGGGCGTTGAGGCGGTAGTCCTGCTTGAGCGGCGTTTGCAGCAGCCAGAGCAGGCCATGGTCACGGGCCAGAACGAACTGGCCTTTGCTGACCAGCGGCTGCGGCAGGGCGCGCAGGTGTTTTTCCTGGATGAACGGGCCCTTGATGACCGCCGGTTCGCCCAGTTGCTTGCTCAGGTCATCGAGGCCAAAGGCTTGGGCCAGCGTGCTGCTGGCAAGCAGGCCGATGCACAGCAGGCTACGCAATAGCGTTTTCATTTGAGCACCTGGTTCACTGCGTCGAGCATCACCTGTGGCGACGCCAGTTGCATCTCGCCGCTGGCGATGTCGACGGCGACCTGCACGGAACTGGCGCGGGTCATGCGTTCGCCGGTGGCGGCATCGCTGATCAGGTAGTTGATCTTCAGCCGGTTCTCCCACTCCACCAGGCTGGCGCGCACGTTCAGGCGCTGGCCGAAGGTGGCGCCGCGCACATAGCGCAACTGCAGGTCGATCACCGGCCAGGCAAAGCCCGAGGCCTGCATCTGCAGGTAGTTGTGTTCGAGGCGGTCGAGCAACGCGCAGCGCGCTACCTCGAGGTATTTGACGTAATGGCCGTGCCAGACCACCAGCATGCTGTCGACATCGAAGAACGGCACCAGCACTTCGGTATCGACGTGCAGCACTCCCTGACTACGCATGCAGCCTCCAGTGTTGTTCGGCAATACGGCTCAGGCACAGGCGCAGATCGCGTTCCAGCGCGCGGTCTTCGATCACCGGGGTGAAGTCTTCGAGCAGCGCTGCATGCATCTCGGCCAGGGCCGGCGGCAGGTCGCGGGCGTCGGCTTCGCGGCTGCGCAGCCAGACGCCCTGGTTGGCGGCCAGCAGGGTGGCGGCGGCGACCTGTTCGGTCAGCTCCAGCACCCGCAGGGCATCGCGGGCGGCGATGGTGCCCATGCTCACCTTGTCCTGGTTGTGGCACTCGGTGGAGCGCGAGAACACGCTGGCCGGCATGGTGTTTTTCAGGGCTTCGGCGGTCCAGGCGCTGGCGCCGATCTGCACGGCCTTGAAGCCGTGGTTGAGCATCGCCCGCTCGGCGCTGGCGCCCGACAGGTTGCTCGCCAGGCCGTGGTTGTAGCGCACGTCGACCAGCAGGGCGAGCTGGCGGTCGAGCAGGTCGGCAACGTTGGCCACCAGGTTCTTCAGGCTGTCCATGGCGAAGGCGATATGGCCGCCATAAAAGTGCCCGCCGTGCAGCACGCGTTCAGCTTCGGCGTCGATGATCGGGTTGTCGTTGGCGCTGTTCAGTTCGGTCTCGATAAAGCCACGCAGCCAGCCCAGGCTGTCGGCCAGCACGCCCAGCACATGCGGAGCGCAGCGCAGCGAGTAGCGGTCCTGCAGGCGGTGCAGCGGCGCGGTCGGCGCGTCGATGGCCAGGTCCTGGCGCAACCAGGCGGCCACCTGCATCTGCCCCGGGTGCGGCTTGGCGGCGAACAGGCGCTCGTCGAAGTGCTCCGGGTTGCCTTGCAGGGCAACCACGTTCAGCGCGGTGATGCGCGTGGCGAGTTTGAGCAGGTAATCGGCACGGGCGAACGCCAGGCAGGCCAGGCCGGTCATTACCGCAGTGCCGTTCATCAGCGCCAGGGCTTCCTTGGGCCGCAGCACCAGCGGCTGCCAGCCCAGCTCACGGTGTACGTCAGCGGCGCTGCGGCGCTCGCCGCGGTACATGACTTCGCGCTCGCCCGACAGGGTTGCGGCAACGTAGGACAGCGGCGTCAGGTCGCCGCTGGCACCCACCGAACCTTCCTGGGGAATCAACGGCAGGATGTCATGGGCGAGAAACGCCTGCAGGCGCTCCAGCAACTCGACGCGCACGCCAGAGACGCCGTGGCACAGCGACTGCAAACGGGCGGCCAGCACCGCGCGGGTGGCCGGTGCATCCAGCAACTGGCCCAGGCCGCAGCCATGGAAGGTGTACAGGTGCTTGGGCAGGGCCTCGACATGCTCCAGCGGCACTGCCACCACGCATGAGTCGCCGTAGCCGGTGGTCACCCCGTAGATCACCCCTTCCTTGTCCAGCAGCGAGTCGAGGAACTGCGCGCCACGGGCAATCCGCGCGCGGTATTCGCTGTCGTCCTGCAGGCGGGTTTCGGCCTGGCGGTGGGCCAGGGCGAGGACGTCTTCGATTGCCAGCGGCAGCGCGCCGAAGGTCACGGGCTTATGCGGATGCATCGTCATCGGTCTTCCAGAAAGGGTAGAAATTGAACCATTGCTGCGGCGCTTGCAGGCAATAGTGGCCCAGGCGTTCGGCGTAGCGCCCGGCCCAGTCGGCGATCACCTGATCGCGCTGGCCGCGGCGCCACTCGATGGCCTGGGCGAAGGGTTCGAGGATCACCTGGTAGCGGCCTTGCTGCTTGAGGCAGAAGAACAGGTTGAGCCGGCACTTGAGCAGCCCGGCCAGCAGCCACGGGCCCTGCGGGAAGGCGGCGCGGTGGCCGAGGAAGTCCACTTCGACCGTGCGCGCACCATGCAGTGGCACGCGGTCGCCGGCAATCGCCAGCCATTCGCCGCGGTCCAGGCGCTGGCTCAGTTGCAGCATGATCGCCGGGTCCAGCTCGCTGACCTGGATCAGCCGCAGGTTGCTCGCCCCCGATTCACCCAGCAGGCGATTGAAGCGCTCGGCGTGCTTGGTGTGCACCAGCACGTTCATGGTCACTTGCTCGCCAAGCTCGGCCAGGGCGCGGCAGACTTCAAGGTTGCCCAGGTGCGCACCCACCAGCAGCTGCCCGCGCTCGGCGCGTAGCTGAGTGTGCAGTTTGCCCGGGTCGACGATCTCGATCTGCTCCAGGCGCAGCTTGCCGTTCCACACATCGAGCTTGTCCAGCAGGGCATCGGCGAAGGCCATGAACTGGCCGAACACCCGACGGTGGCTGGGGCGCAGACGGGGTTGCCCGCTCCAGTCGGCCAGGCGCCGCTGGTATTGCCAGATGCTCTGCCGGGCGCGGCGACCGAACAGGAAGAAGTACAGGACGATGGCATACAGCACCGGGCTGAGCAGGCGCCGGCCGAGCAGCTTGATGCCCAAGGCGGTCAGTTTCATCAGCCAGAAGCTGCCGCGCTCCTGGTGTGCGGCCCAGTGTTGTTCGCGACTGCTCATGCCTGCCACCGCCGCCAGAGGATTGCCGGAGCGCGCAGCAACATGCCGAAGAACAGCTTGGTGTGCATCTTCGAGATCAGCGCGTTATCGTGGAACAGGCGAAAGTGCGACAAGCCATCGGCCGGGTAATGCACTTTGGTCGGCAGCCAGCGCATCGGCTGGTTGCGCCAGGCCAGGCGCACGAGGATCTCCGGGTCGAAGTCCATGCGCTTGCCGAGGTTCACCGCGTCGATCAGCGCCAGGGTCGGTGGCAGCGGATAGACCCGAAAACCGCACATCGAATCGGGAATCTGCAGCGACAGGCTGTTGATCCACACCCATACATGGGTCAGGTAGCGCGCGTACAGACGGCCCTTGGGCACGCTGGCGTCGTACTGTGGATAACCGCAGATCAGCGCCTGTGGATAAGCCTGCGACTGTTCGAGAAAGCGGCTGACATCGGCCAGGTCATGCTGGCCGTCGGCGTCCACCTGCAGGGCATGGCTGAAGCCCAGGCGTGCGGCTTCGCGCAGGCCGGCCATGACTGCGCCGCCCTTGCCCTGATTGGCCTGCAGTTGCACCAGGAACACCTGCTGGTGCTCGGCCAGCTGGCGCAGCACGGCGGCGCAGGCCGGGCTGCTGGCATCATCGACCAGTACGCAGGGCAGGCCGGCGGCGAGCAGGTCGGCAACCACGGCGGGCACGGCCAGTTCGTGGTTGTATACCGGGATTACCGCACAGGGCTTATTCACCGACGGCCTCCAGCACAATGCGGCCACTGGAGCAGGGCACCCCGGCGTTGCTGTAGGCAAAGTACAACTTGCCGCGCTCGGCATCGAAACGCAGGGTCAGGTGCAGCGGGTCGCCAGGGCGCACCAGTTGCTGGAACTTCAGCACTTCCATGCCGGCAAACTGGCGCGGCTGGTCGAGTAACTGTTGCCCCAGGGCCAGTGCCCAGTCGACCTGGACCACGCCCGGCAGCACCGGGGTTTGCGGGAAGTGGCCGTTGAAATAGACCAGGTCCGCCGACACCGCCAGTTGTAGCTGCAGCTCGCCATCCACCTCGGCCTGGCTGAGCACTTCCGGGCCTTTCGGCCGAGGCGCCAGCAACAGGGCTTGGAGTTCGGCCTGGGGCAGTTTGCCCTGCGCGTTGAACGGCAGTTGCCGCAGCAGGCGCCAGCGCCGGGGCAGGGCCAGGGCTTCGCAGTGCTGGCTGAGGTGCTGACGCAAGCCCTCGGTGAGCGCGCGGCGGCCCTGGTTGCGCAAGGCGTACAGGCCGGCAGCGCTGAGCACCAGCAGGGCGCCGAGGCTGGCGCGGTTTTCCTGGATCACGCCCAGGCGCGCTTCCTCGACCCAGGCGTGCTCGACCAGGGCCTGCTCCAGCATCGGCAGGGAGATGCGTTTTTCTTCCAGTTTGACGATGCGGTCCAGGCGCCCGAGCAGACGAAAACGCCCATCAGCGGCAAACTCGACGGCATCGGCGCTTTGTTCGATATGACCGGGCGGCAGGTAAGGCGATTCAATGCGCAGTGCGCCGTCCTGGTTCTGGCTCAGGCGCACCTCGGCAAATGGCTGCCACAGGCTGTCACCCTGACGCCAGGCGATACCGCCGGTTTCCGAGCTGCCAAGGATTTCCGTTGGCCATTGCTGCAGGCGCTGGTGCAAGGCCTGGGCGGCGCTGGCCGGCAGTTCGCCGCCGGAGGAGAACACCCGGCGCACCGGGCTCAACGCTGGCCAGTCGAGGTTGTCGCCCATGCGCTTGAGCAGCGCCGGGCTGGCCACCCAGGCAAAGGCCGGGTGCTCGCGGCTGGCGCGCTGCAGGTCTTCCGGGAAGGGCAACTGGCGACGTACGAACGGGCGCCCGGCGCACAGCGGCCAGAGCACGCGAAACAGCAAGCCGTAGATATGCTGGGTGGCGACACTACCGATGATGCAGGCAGCGCCCAGGTCCTTGCCCCACAGCTGTTCCAGGGTCTGCACCTCATTGGCCAGCTGGCGCAGGCTCTTGTCGATGCGCTTGGGTTCACCGCTGGAGCCGGAGGTGCACAGGCTCAGCCGGCACTGGTCCAGATTCAGGTCGGCAGCGGCCAGCGGCGCTTCGAACAGGGTCTCCAGCGTGGTGTCTTGTGGCTGATCGCTCAACCACAGCTCGACCTCGCCGAGCCAGCGCTGGCGGGTCTGGGCTTGCAGGTCGGCAGGCAGCAGCACCTGCACGCCGGCACGCCAGGCGCCGAGCAGGGCGACGGCCAGCTGTGCGGCGTCTTCCAGGTGCACGGCAATACGCTTCACGCCACGCAGCTGGAGACCGGCGGCCACTTGCAAGGCTTGCTGGCACAGGCTCGCGTGGTCCAGCGCCGGGGCGAAGCTCACCGTGCGCGGCGCATCGGCCGGGTGCAGCAGTTGCTCAGGGGCAATCCATTTCATGAGCGTCCTCGCACGCGTTGTCTTATCAGCCATTCAATGGCAAACAGCAGGCCCATCAGCCCGTAGGCGATCAGGCCGTTGTACAGGGTCCACCAGCTCAGCGGCGCCCACAGGGTCAGGGCGGCGGCGACCAGGCCGTTGGCCAGGAAGAACAGGCTCCAGACCTTGGTCACCTGGCGCGTGTAGTGGATCGCCACGGCAGGCAGCTCCGGCTCACGCAGCCGCGCCAGGCGCTCGGCCACCGGCGGGCCGAATTTCAGGCTCAGGCCAAACAGGCCAAGCATGAACGCGCTGATCAGCACCGGGTACCAACGCAGCAGCTGCGGGCTGTTGAACAGCGCCAGCAACGCGCAGAAGGCAATCGCCGCTACGGCCATCCAGTGCCCGCCAGGCCGCCTCGGTTCGCTCAAGACGCGCGCCAGCCACAGGCCGCCGAGCAACAGGCCGAACTGCCAGGGGGCAAAGTGGGCCATGCCAAAATGCACCGCAAAGGGGTACAGCAGACCGGCCAGCAGCAGGCCGAGGCCGATCAGGCGTTTCATGCCGCAGAGTTGACCAGGCGGTACACCGCCTCGACCACGTCATTGACGGTACGTACGGCCTTGAACTCTTCGGCGGCGATTTTCTTGCCGGTCTGGCGCTTGATGTGATCGATCAGGTCGACGGCGTCGATGCTGTCGATTTCCAGGTCCTGGTACAGGTTCGACTCCAGGCTGATGCTGGCCGGATCCAGTTCGAACAGTTCGACCAGGGCGTCGCGCAGGGTGTTGAAAATGTCTTCGCGGGTTTGCATGGTGCTGTCTCAGGCTGCCTGTTTAGCGGTGACGAAAGCCGCAAGGCTGGCCACGCTGGTGAAATGGTTACGGGTGTCCTTGGCATCGGCGTCGATCTTGATGCCGTACTTCTTCTGGATCGCCAGGCCGAGTTCGAGGGCGTCCACCGAATCCAGGCCCAGGCCTTCGCCAAACAGGGTCTGCTCGTCGCCGATGTCCTGGGCGCTGATGTCTTCCAGGCCCAGGGCGTCGATGATCAACAGCTTGATGTCGTGGTTAAGGGTGTTCTGTGGATCGCTCATCTTCGGCGAGCTCCTTGGTGAAGTGCTGATGCAGGTGTTCATTGAGTTTGCGCGAGGCCTGCGGGGCAGGGCCTTGTGCGGCGAAGGCCTGTGGGTCGATGTCGGCACCGACCTGCAAGCTGAAATGCACCCGGCGCTGGGGAATGCGGTACCAGGGTTCGGCCTTGGTCAAGGTGCTGGGGGCGACCTTGATGGTGACCGGGGTGATGATTTTCGCACCACGCAGGGCAATGGCCGCCGCGCCGCGATGAAAGGCAGGCGGCTGGCCGGGTTGGGTGCGCGTGCCTTCGGGGAAGATGATCAGGGTTTGGCCGCCTTGCAGCGCCGCCACGGCGCTGTCGAGCATGTCCATGCTGCCGTCGTTGCTGATGTACTCGGCCGAGCGCACCGGGCCACGGGTGCACGGGTTGTGCCAGAGACTCTGCTTGACCACGCAATTGGCCTGGCGCACCAGGCCGATAAGAAACACCACATCGATCAGCGACGGGTGGTTGGCGATGATCATCTGCCCTGGGCGGCCGAGCTTTTCGGCGCCCTTGATTTCATAGGTGAGCACGCCGCTGGCGGCCATGAAGCGAATGAAGCGCCAGAACAGCCAGCTAATGGTGTGCCGGGCGCGCTGGCGATGGCGTGCGGCACCGCCAGGCAGGCAGGCCAGCAGCGGGAAGACCAGCAGGCGCAGGCACAGGCCGCCGACGCCGAACAGCAGAAAGCTGACGGCGGTAGCGAGCAGGCGCCAGTAATAGGCGTCGCGCGGTCTGCTTATGGCTTGCGTTGCCAGTTCCATGTGCGGCTCTTCCAGGTGTGGGTACAAGTGCTGTCGCCCTTGAGCAGGCAACGCAACCAGCTCAAGGCATGGGGTTCGCTCGACGGTGCAGCGCCGGCGTTATCGCCAAGGCGCAGTTGCCAGTCATCGCCTGGTGTCAGGAGCAGGCCCAGCGCATAGGCGAAGGGCACGTCATCAATCCTCGGGCCGTAGGCCGCGGGCGGCTGCTCTTCAGTAACAATCAGCAGCACCGCCGGAGCGCCTTCGCCCAGCAGGCAAGCGGCTTCCAGCACACCCTGTTCGAAACCGTCACCGGCAGCAGCCAGGGCGGTCATCTCACTGGTTTCGCCCCGCATGATCGACCACAAGCCAATCACCGCGTTGTGTACCGAGAGGCTGAATTGGGTTGGCGACAGCGGTTGCTCATTGGCCAGGTCGCTGAGGATCTCGAAGGTACGTGGGGTTTCGCCATGCCGGGAAACGAACACCAGCGGCAAATCCTGCAAACCCTCGGCCAGCGGCCAGCCCACGGCAAAGGCCATGCGCGCCAGGCGGCTCAGGCGACGACGCTGCATGGCTGGTAAAAACGACACATCCGGTGCCTGTTCAGCCTCTGCCGGCAAGTGCTTTGCCTGGCTCCAGGCCTGCCAATCGGCAGCCGTCTGCAGGCCTGGTGCCCACGCGCGCCACTGGCTGATATTGAATGTGATCACTTTGTTGTACTTCCCGCCCTGAGGGACTTCCTTGCCGAGGGAGTAACTCGGAACAACGACCTGACAGGGGTGTGGCGCAATCGCCGAGTGGCGCGCATTATCCCGGTGCTGTCGGCGTGTAGCAAATGCTGGTTACAAATACTCCGGCTTGAAACAGACCTCGATTGTTCAGCTTCGTCAGGTCAGTCTGGTTTTTCCCGACCAACGGAGGTTATGGGTTGTCGGTCGATTCCTCGTCAACTTGAGCCCGACGGTGCTGGTCAAGCGGACCCTTCGCACACATACTCGGTCATCCCCAGACACACGGAGGTCATTCCATGCGGCGCGTGGTGTTCAATCAGAAAGGTGGCGTCGGCAAGTCGAGCATTGCCTGCAACCTGGCAGCGGTGAGTGCCAATGAAGGCTATCGAACCCTGTTGATCGACCTGGATGCCCAGGCCAACTCGACCCAGTACCTCACCGGCCTTACCGGCGAGGACATTCCCATGGGCATTGCCGACTTTTTCAAGCAGACCCTGTCTTCCGGGCCGTTTGCGAAAAAGAACAAGGTCGATATCTACGAAACACCGTTCGACAACCTGCATGTGGTGACCGCCACCGCCGAGCTGGCCGACCTGCAGCCCAAGCTTGAGGCCAAGCACAAGATCAACAAGCTGCGCAAACTGCTGGATGAGCTGGACGAGGATTATGACCGGATTTACCTGGATACTCCGCCAGCGCTTAACTTCTATGCTGTTTCTGCGTTGATCGCTGCTGATCGAGTGTTGATCCCCTTCGATTGCGACAGTTTCTCGCGCCAGGCGCTGTACGGGCTGCTGGCCGAGATCGACGAGCTCAAGGACGATCACAACGAAGAACTGCGGGTCGAAGGCATCGTCGTCAACCAGTTCCAGGCCCGCGCCAGCCTGCCCCAGCAGATGCTTGACGAGTTGATCGCCGAGGGTCTGCCGGTGCTGCCGGTGTACCTCAACAGCTCGGTGAAGATGCGTGAATCACACCAGGCCAGCCTGCCGCTGATTCACCTGGAGCCGCGGCACAAGCTGACCCAGCAGTTCGTTGAACTGCACGCCCTGCTCGAAGAAGGCGTCTAGACGCCCTGGCTGCGCAACCACTCCAGCAGTTGCTGGAGTGGGAATGCACCGCTCTGGCGCGCCACTTCCCGGCCGTTTCTGAACAGGATCAGGCTGGGAATCGAACGAATCCCCAATTGCCCGGCCAGTTGCTGGTTGGCCTCGCTGTCCAGCTTGGCCAGGCGGCAGCGCCCGCTGAGCTGGCTGGCCGCCTGCGCGAAGATCGGCGCAAACGACTTGCACGGCCCGCACCAGTCGGCCCAGACATCGACCAGCAGCGGCAGGTCGCCCTTGATCTGGCTGGCGTAGTCGCCCTGTTTCAATTCGAACGGCACGTCCAGCAGGACCGGGCTCTTGCAGCGGCCGCATTTCGGGCTGTCGCCAAGGCGTTCGCCGGGGATGCGGTTGAGGCCGTTGCAGTGGGGGCAGGGGATGAGTAGTGGGTCGCTCATTTGAGTTCCTGTGAAGGGTGAGAATGTTGAAACACTAAGAACATTCTCGCGCAAAGACAAATACGGCCACTGCTTGCCGATCATCCGGAATGTTTTGATAAATATCGCAGGTTGCTATATTCGTGCAATATTCCCACGCTCTTTCCTGGAAAGCACTTTGCGATTCGGGATGTGCCATGCATGTGATTACGGAAAAACGCATCTGGGAGGCGAAGGCGGCATGGCCACGAGCGGCCTCGGCGCTGGACGCTTGGTATCGACTGGTCAAGGCCTGCCATCCGGCAGACTTTGCGGCGATGAAGGCGACTTTTCCTGCAACAGACAAGGTCGGGGCCTTGCATGTGTTCGATATCGGCGGCAATAAATTGCGGCTGATCGCGGTTGTGCACTACAAGACGCAGCGCCTGTACATCAAGCACGTGCTCGATCATGGCGAGTACGCCAAAGGCAAGTGGAAGGAGTGAAGGCAATGAGCCCACTGATCAAGCAAGCAGCAGCGCATTGGCGGTTCGTTTCGCCGTTGCTGCGCAAGCCGACCAGCGAAGCGGACTATGATGCACTGGTCCAATCGCTGGATGAACTGCTGGTATTGGTCGGCGAGGATGAAAGCCATCCCCTGGCAAGCCTCGCCGTACACCTGGGCGATATGCTGCAGGCCTATGACCATGCCCATCGGCCTTTGCCTCGGGCCAGTGGCGTTGACGCGTTGCGCTACCTGATGCAGGAGCATGGCCTTAGGCAAGGCGATCTGCCGGAGGTAGGTTCGCAGTCGGTAGTCTCAGAGGTGCTGGCGGGCAAGCGTCAGCTCAATCTGCGTCAAGTGCGTGAACTGGCACGACGCTTTTCGGTACCGGCGGACGTGTTCTGTTGAGGGGCAGGAACCGACAAGTTGAATGGTTTAGGATGTGCGCCTTTCAAGCAGGCCATGGAGTGCCCGATGGATTGCCAGCATTCAGCGCATATCCGCATTTTTGTCGATTCCCGATCCAATGGCGACCCGGTATTCGAGAGCGTGCCGGTCCGTCAGATCGATGCGAATACCTTTGAGCTGCTGTCGTCACCAGGGTTGGCCCTCGACTTGGCCCGTGGCGATACCATCCGCATCAACCACCCGGACCAGCGCGCCGAAGTGCTGCAGCGGGGTGGCAACTTCTGCATTCATATTTATGCCGACGACCTGCCCCAGGAGGCCGTCGACACACTGCAAGACGAAGTGCAGACGCTGCTCGGCGGTACTCTGGATGGTCGCTACAAGGGCAACCTGACCCTGGCCATCCCCGCGCGTAACGGTTTTGCAGCCATCCGTGAAGTGTTCGACCGCTTTCGCCAATGCACCGGCGTCGAGTGGTACTACGCCAACATCTACCGCAACCTCGACGATGACGAGGACGAAACCCTGCTCGACTGGTGGCTCGACAGCTGAGGCGCAGGCCTTACGACGAGCAGCTGATTTCCAGGTGCTTGCCCCACTCCGGTGGGCGCTGGGCGTAGGCTTGCATGCCCGGCTGCTCCTCGAACGGTTTGCTCAGCACCTGGTGCAGCCGGCGAACTTCCTCGTAGTCGCCACCCTCGGCCGCCTCGATGGCGCGCTGGGCCAGGTAGTTGCGCAGGATGTACAGCGGGTTGACCGCATGCATGCGCGCGCGGCGGCCTTCGGCGTTGCCGGGCTCGCGCTGCAGGCGTGCCAGGTAATCGGCTGACCACAGGTCGAAACCGGCCAGGTCGATGAAGTCGTCACGCACTATCTGCAGCGCCTGCTCAGCAGGCTGGTCGCCGAGCTGGCGGAAGAACAGGGTGTAGTCCACCGCGCCCGGTTGCATCAGCTGCAACAGGCGTTCGATCAGCAGCTTGTCGCCGTCTTCTGCGCGGGTCAGGCCCAGACGCCGACGCATCAGGTCCAGGTAATGGGCCTCGTACAACGGCAGGAACAGCCCCAGAGTTTCCTTCAGCGCTTCGACGCTGATGAACGGCGTCAGGGCCTGGGCCAGGGCGCTGAGGTTCCAGTGGGCGATGGGCACCTGATTGCTGTAGCTGTAGCGGCCCTGGTCATCGGAGTGATTGCAGATGAAGTTGGCGTCGAAGTCGTCGAGGAAGGCAAAGGGGCCGAAGTCGAAGGTGATGCCCAGGATCGACATGTTGTCGGTGTTCATCACGCCGTGGCAGAAGCCGTAAGCCTGCCAGCGGGCAATCAGCTCGGCGTTGCGCTCGACAATGGTGCGGAACATCGCCAGGTACGGCTCCGGCGCGTCGCGGCACTCGGCAAAATGCGTATTGAGCACATGCTCGGCAAGCAGGCGCTGCTGTTCGGGCTGGCGGGTGTAATAGAAATACTCGAAATGACCGAAGCGTACATGGCTCGGCGCCAGGCGCAACAGCATGGCCGCGCGCTCCTGGGTTTCGCGCCAGACCGGCGTACTTGAGCCGATCACGCACAGCGCCCGGCTGCTGGGGATGCCCAGGGCTGGCAGGGCTTCGGAGGCAAGGAATTCGCGGATCGAGGAGCGCAGTACCGCGCGGCCATCGCCCATGCGCGAATACGGCGTCTGCCCGGCGCCCTTGAGGTGCAGGTCCCAGGATTGGCCGGCGTCATTGCGCACTTCGCCCAGCAACAGGCCACGGCCATCGCCCAGGCGTGGGTTGTAGGAGCCGAACTGATGCCCGGAATAGACCATCGCCCGCGGCTCGGCCTCGGCCCACAGTTTGTGGCCGCCGAACAGTTCGGCAAAGACCGGGGAATGGGCTTCGGTTGGTTCCAGGTCGAGCAACGCCATGGCCGCTTCGCTGGCGATCACCAGGCGCGGTTCGGCAATCGGCTCGGGCAGTACCGAAGTAGAAAAGGCGTCGCCCAGGCGGGCGAAACGGTTATCGAACGTCAGTTCGTCGAGGGCTTTCAACGGCCATCTCCTGGAGAAAACCTGAGTATTCTGCAAGGGTATGGCCGCTGGCGTCCAGTCAGGCCGGTTTGCCTGGTGCTTCGTCAGCGGGCTTGCCGCTGTTGTTGGCGGTTGGCAGCACGGTCTTGTCCAGGCTTTCTACCGGGACCATCTTGTACTCCTGGCCCTGCATGTTCTTCAGGTAGATCTCCATCTGCCGGAAGGAGATGTTGATGTGCTGCCGCTTGAACTCTTTGTTGATGTAGCGGTTGATCTCGTCGAGTACCGGGTTGCGGTCGCCCAGGTCGCGTACGTGCATGCGCAGTTCGTGGTCCAGGGTGCTTTCGCCGAAGTTGAGGAAGTAGACGATAGGCGCCGGCTCCTTGAGCACCCGCGGGTTGTCGTTGGCCGCCTTGAGCAGCAGGGTGCGCACCAGGTCGAGGTCCGAGCCGTAGTCGACGCCGAGCTTGAGGGTTACCCGGGTGATGGTGTCGGTCAGCGACCAGTTGATCAGTTGCCCGGTAATGAAGGTCTTGTTCGGGACAATGATGTCTTTGCGGTCGAAGTCGGTAATGGTGGTGGCGCGGATGCGGATCTTGCTCACCGTGCCCGACAGGTTGCCGATGGTAATGGTGTCGCCGATCCGTACCGGGCGCTCGAACAGGATCATGATCCCGGAGATGAAGTTGGCGAAGATCTCCTGCATGCCAAAGCCCAGGCCCACCGACAGGGCGGCCACCAGCCACTGCAGCTTGTCCCAGCTCACGCCCAGGGTCGACAGGGTCGAGACAAAACCGACCCCGGCAATCACGTAGGACAGCAGCGTAGTGGTGGCGTAGGCGCTGCCCTGGGCCAGGTTCAGGCGTGACAGCACCAGCACTTCAAGCAGGCCTGGCAGGTTGCCGGCCAGGGCGATGGTGATGCCGATGATCACCAGGGCGCCAATCATGTCACCGAGGCTGATCGGCACCATGCTCATGGCCGCGCCAGTGCCGCTGGTGTACTCGTACAGGGTGATATTGTCGAGGTAGGCAAAGACGCTGATCAGGTCCGACCAGACCCAGTACAGGGCGGCGATGAAACCACCGAGCAGGGCCAGGCGAATCAGGCGCAGGGACTGCTGGTTGACCTGTTCGATGTCCAGGGTCGGCTCTTCGACCACCGCTTCGCCATCCAGGCCTTCCTTGGTCGCCTGGCGCTTGCTCAGCGCCCGTTGGTAGGCCAGGCGCCGTGCAGCCACGGCCAGGCCGCGGACGAAGGCGGCCTCGATCACCAGCCAGAACATCAGCAGGTACAGGGTATCGATCAGGCGGTCAGTGAGCTTGAGCGCGGTGTAGTAGTAGCCAAAGCACACGGCGATGAACAACGCCACCGGCAAGGCGGTGAAGGCCACGCCCACGGCTTTGCGGAACAACGAGGTGTTGCGGTGGGTGGGGCTGCTCAGCAGCAGGCGGCTGAGCAGCCAGGCCATCAGCGCGTAGCAGGTCAGCACCACACCGATACCGAGCACGTCGTCGGCCAGGGCCGACGGTTGATGCTCGGCCACGGCCACCACGCCGACCAGGGCCAGGACCACGGTGCCCAGGCGACGGATCCAGCCACGGAGGAACTCGACCTGGGGTTTTTCCCAGCGAAAGTGCAATTCGGCCACTCCGCCCGGGGCGAGTATGCGGTAGGCGGTGTAGAACACCAGCCAGGCCTGGGCCACCTGGAACAGCGCCGAGCCAAGGTTGGCATTCTGCCCGCGGGCGTCGATCTGCAGGGCGTAGCCGCACAGGGCCAGGCCCAGGCTCAGGGGCATGGCCAGGAGGATATTGACCAGGATGGCCTGGGGCGTGTGCCACTGGCTGTCACGCTTGAAATGGCCGACATCCTGATGAACCTTGGTCAGGCGTGCATACAGGTACTTGCGCCGCCACAACAGGGCGCCGATCAGCAACAGCAAAGGCAGGAACAGCAGCGGACGCTGGCCCAGGCCGTCGGTCAGCTCCTTGAGGCCCGAGCCCCAGGGCAGGCTGACCACCTGCTTTTGCAGGCGATCAGGCACGGTGCGTAGCCATTCCAGGTCCAGCGGCTTGTTGCTGGGAATCCAGAACATCTGCTCATCGAGGGTCGCGCGCAGGTTCTGGGCAGTGCTGAACAGCTGCTTCTGGTTCAGCTGCAGGGTGATCGATTCGTTGAGCAGCGCGCTCAGTTCGCGGTTCAGGCGTTCGAGCAGGTCGCTGCGGGTGATCGCCACTTCCAGCAGGGCTTTGCGCAATTGTGGGGTGACGGTCTCGGGTGGTTGCGCGGTGAGCAGCTTGTCGACATAGCTGCTCGCGCTGCTGATCTGCTCGCGCTGCTGGTTGACTTCGAACTGGTACAGGCGGATGTCGGCGATCTGGTCGGCCAGGTCGCGGTCGAGCTTCAGGTGCGGTAGCGCCTGCTTCTGCTTGTAGAGGATCTTCGACAGCAGCAGGCTGCCCTTGAGCACGCTGATCTGCTCGTCCAGGGCCTGGTCGCTCTGGGTCAGGCTGTCCAGTTGCTGCTTGGTCTTGAGGTTCTGCTGGGTCAGTTCGTTGAGGCGGTCGGTGCTGCGCAGCAGGTAGTCGGAAAGCTTGAGGTTGGCAGCGCTTTCGGTGGCCAGCAGGGTGCTGCCGCCGGCCTTCTGCGCTTCGATCGACTGCTCGGTGACGGTTTGCTGGGACTGGGCCAGGCGCTTCTGGTTGATCAGCGTCTGCAGGTCCTGGATTTCCTGTTCCAGGCGCGTGGCGCGCTCGATCAGCAGGTCATGCTGGCTGTTGCCCAGGTCCTGCAGCAGGCTATTGCCGGCCAGCTCCTGGCGGCGCAGCAGGGTCAGGGCGTTGAGTGCGGCCAGTTCGGCGTTGAGCTGGTTGCGCTGATCGGCGCTCAACGGCTTGCCGCCGTCCTTGCCGATCTTCAGGCTGGTGTTGATCTGCTGGGCGCGGGTCTGGTTGGCGCTGATTTCTGCCTGGGCCCGCTCGGGCCGGGTCTGCGCGGTGATGGTCAGGCTGTTGGCCTCGGACAGCGCCTTTTGCAGTTCGCCCTGCTCGGTGTTGCGCTCGGCCAGCAGTTGCTCCAGCTGCGGCACGCTGGAGGCGGCGTAGCGCTGGGCGACCGGGATCACCTTGCTGCCCTGCAGCTTGGCCAGCTCACGCTGGTTTTCGCTGGTCTGGCGCGGCGCGTCGTTGAGCTGGTGCTTGAGGGCGGTGAGCTTCTGCTCGCTGTCTTCCTTGTTGCCGAGGAAGGTCAGGGTCTGCTCGAGCACCTGCTGCAGGGCTTTCTGTTCGGCCTCGGGCAGCTTGCGCTCGGCGATCTTGTCCAGGCTTTGCTGGATCGATGCGGTGGTTGGCGGTTCAGCCGCCCAGACCGGGGAGAAGGACAGGCACAGCCCGATCAGGGCTGCGCTTAACAACGTGCGCAGGGACATAGGCAGACAATTCGTACAGGCAGAGGCGAAGAACAGAGTTTAAAGGAACAATCCAGGGCCGGGTCGAGTTCCTTCGGGGAATTTGACGCCCACTTTGAGGATCTTGTTCCCTTCCATCACCGCAACCGTCCACAAGGTGCTGTTCCACTCGATCTGGTCGCCGACCACCGGTGCGCCGCCAACCTTCTGCGCAATGAAGCGGCTGAGCGGCATGTGTGGGTCCTGGCCGTCGAGCTTCAAACCGTACAACGCCGCTACAGCCCCCAGTTCTGCGTCCCCTTCGAGCACGAAGTCACCAAAGAAGCGCAGGTCCTGGCCACGCTGCGGCGCCTGGCTGAACAGCTTGCCGAGGGCCGGCAGGTTGTGTTCGTGGCCGATCACGCAGAGCAGGTCGTCGACCTCCAGGGTGGTACTTCCCGACGGATGGAGCAGCTGCTGGCCGCGAAACAGCGCCGCGATGCGGGTGCCTTCAGGCATTTTCAGCTCGCGCAGGGCGGCGCCGATGCACCATTTTTCCGCGCCCAGTCGATAGATGAACAACTCCCACTCGCTGGTGATGTGCACTTCCAGGGCCGAGCGGGAGATCGGTGCAGGGTCGGGCGGTACCGTCACTTTCAGCAGCTTGGCCACCCAGGGCAGGCTGGTGCCCTGCACCAGCAACGACACCAGGACGATGAAGAACGCCAGGTTGAAGAACAACTGGGCATCCGGCAGCCCGGCCATCAGCGGGAACACCGCCAGAATGATCGGCACTGCGCCACGCAGGCCCACCCAGGAGATAAAGGCCTTTTCGCGGCCATGGAAGGCCTTGAACGGCAGCAGGCTGGCGACCACCGACAGCGGCCGGGCGAAGATGATCATCCACAGCGCCAGGCCCAGCGCCGGCAGGGCGATCGGTAGCAGGTCGTGAGGCGTCACCAGCAGGCCGAGGACCAGGAACATACCGATCTGCGCCAGCCAGGCCATGCCGTCGAGCATGTGCAGGATGCCGTGGCGGCTGCGGATCGGCCGGTTGCCCAGCACCAGGCCGCACAGGTACACGGCAAGGAAGCCGCTACCGTGCAGGGCGTTGGTCAGCGAGAACACCACCAGGCCGCCGGCCACCACCAGGATCGGGTACAGGCCGCCGGCGAGGTTGATGCGGTTGACCAGCTGCAGCATCAGCCAGCCGCCCCCCAGGCCCAGCAGGCCGCCGATGCCGAACTCGCGCAACAGGTGAGTGAGCAGGCTCCAATGCAGGCCGGTCTGGCCGCTGGCGATCATGTCGATCAGGGTTACGGTGAGAAACACCGCCATCGGGTCGTTGCTGCCCGATTCGATTTCGAGGGTTGCCGTCACCCGTTCGTTCAGGCCCTTGCCGCCGAGTAGCGAGAACACCGCCGCAGCGTCGGTGGAGCCAACGATGGCGCCGATCAGCAGGCCCTGGATCAGGCTCAGGTCGAACAGCCAGGCGGCGACCATGCCGGTCAGGCCGGTGGTGATCAGCACGCCGACGGTCGCCAGCGACAGCGCCGGCCACAGGGCCACGCGGAAACTCGCCACCCGCGTGCGCAGGCCGCCGTCGAGGAGGATCACCGCGAGGGCCAGGTTGCCCACCAGATAGGCAGTCGGGTAGTTGTTGAAGATGATCCCGCCACCATCGACCCCGGCGATCATGCCGACCGCGAGGATGATGACCAGGATCGGGATGCCCAGGCGTGAAGACAGTGAGCTGACCAGAATACTTGCACCCACCAGCAATGCGCCGATCAAGAACAGGCTATTGATGGTGGACGCATCCAAAGGCAGTACTCCGGGGGAAAGCAGGAAGGGGGCGGCTTGCTTTCGATAAGCAGGTCGCGTGCCAAGGATTCTAACCTGAGGGGTTGGCGGGGTGTAAAGGGTTAATCGCGGGTACAAAAAAGACACTCCCTGGAGTGCCTTCTTGTGTTGCCTTTGCGGGCCTCATCGCGGGTCAAGCCCGCTCCCACAGGTGATGTGCAATCCGTGTGGGAGCGGGCTTGACCCGCGATGCTTACGCCTGCTTGACCTCACGCATCGCCTTGCCCTTGACCGGCGTGCCGTTGGCGACGTAGTACTTGGCGGTGCTGCGTGGCAGCGGCTGGCGGTTGCGGATCTTGTCGGCGATTTTCTCGGCGATCATGATCGTGGTGGCGTTGAGGTTGCCGGTGATGATGATCGGCATGATCGAGGCATCGACCACTCGCAGGCCCTGCATGCCATGCACGCGGCCCTGGCCGTCGACCACTGCCATGTCGTCGTCGCCCATCTTGCACGAGCACGACGGGTGGAACGCGGTCTCGGCGTGCTCGCGGATGAACTTGTCCAGTTCCTCGTCGGTCTGCACCTCGGCGCCCGGGCTGATTTCGCGGCCACGGTAGGCGTCCAGCGCAGGCTGGGCCATGATTTCGCGGGTCAGGCGGATGCCGTCACGGAATTCCTGCCAGTCCTGCTCGGTCGCCATGTAGTTGAACAGGATGCTCGGGTGCTGGCGCGGGTCCTTGGACTTGAGCTGGATACGGCCGCGGCTAGGCGAGCGCATCGAACCCATGTGGGCCTGGAAGCCGTGTTCCTGTACACCGTTGCTGCCGTTGTAATTGATCGCCACCGGCAGGAAGTGGTACTGGATGTTCGGCCATTCGAACTCTTCACGAGTGCGGATGAAACCACCGGCTTCGAACTGGTTGCTGGCGCCGATACCGGTGCCTTTGAACAGCCACTCGGCACCGATGGCCGGCTGGTTGTACCAGAGCAGCGACGGGTACAGCGATACCGGCTGGGTGCAGGCGTATTGCAGGTACAGCTCAAGGTGGTCCTGCAGGTTTTCGCCCACGCCTGGCAGGTCGTGAACCACAGGCACGTTGAGGCTTTCGAGCAGGGCGCGCGGGCCAACGCCGGAGCGTTGCAGCAGTTGCGGCGAAGCGATGGCGCCGGAGCAGACGATCACTTCCTTGCGCGCACGGGCTTCGACGCGCTCTTCGCTGGCGCCGACCAGGTAGCTCACGCCAACAGCGCGCTTGCCGTCGAACAGCACGCGATCGCTCAGGGCGTGAGTGACGATGGTCAGGGTCGAGCGCTTCTTGGCGGTGTCCAGGTAGCCGCGGGCGGTGCTGGAACGACGGCCTTTAGGCGTCACGGTACGGTCCATCGGGCCGAAACCTTCCTGCTGGTAGCCGTTGAGGTCTTCGGTACGCGGGTAACCGGCTTGCACGCCGGCTTCGACCATGGCGTGGAACAGCGGGTTGTTGCCGGCTTTAGGCGTGGTCACGCTGACCGGGCCTTCGCCGCCGTGGTAATCGTTGGCGCCGATGTCGCGGGTTTCCGCTTTGCGGAAGTACGGCAGGCAGTCCAGGTAGGTCCAGTCCTCAAGGCCTGGCAGTTTTGCCCAGCCGTCGAAGTCCATGGCGTTGCCGCGGATGTAGCACATGCCGTTGATCAGCGACGAGCCACCCAGGCCCTTGCCGCGACCGCATTCCATCCGACGGCCGTCCATGTGCGGCTCCGGGTCGGTCTCGTACGCCCAGTTGTAGCGGCGGCCCTGCAGCGGGAAGGCCAGCGCGGCTGGCATCTGGGTGCGGAAGTCCATGCGGTAGTCAGGGCCACCGGCCTCGAGCAGCAGGACAGTCACGCCTTCGTCTTCGGTCAGGCGGGTCGCCAGGGTATTACCGGCAGAGCCGGCACCGACGATGATGTAATCGAATTCATGGGACATGTTCGTTCCCTCATTGGCAGTAGGCAGGAAAGCGGGAAGCGCCCGGGCGCGTGGCCCGGGCGCAGCTACAGGGGTGCTTAGAACACCGAGTTGTAGTTACCCAGCTCTACCTGTACCGACTTGATGCGCGTGTACTGAGCCAGCGAGCTCACGCCGTTCTCACGGCCGACACCGGACTGCTTGTAACCGCCGACCGGCATTTCGGCCGGCGACTCGCCCCAGGCGTTGATCCAGCAGATACCGGCTTCCAGCTGGTGGATGATGCGGTGGGCGCGGCTGATGTCGTTGGTGCACACGCCAGCGGCCAGGCCGTATTCGGTGTCGTTGGCACGACGGATGACTTCTTCCTCGGTCTCGTAGGAGAGGATGCTCATCACTGGGCCGAAGATCTCTTCCTTGACGATGGTCATGTCGTCCCGGCAGTCGGTGAACACGGTAGGTGCCACGAACGCGCCCTTGGCCAGTTCGCCTGCGGTCAGACGCTCGCCGCCACAGAGAACGCGTGCGCCTTCTTCCTTGCCCTTGGCGATGTAGCCCAGCACGCTTTCCATGTGAGCGAAGCTGACCAGCGGGCCGAAGTTGGTGTTTTCGTCTTCAGGGTTGCCAACGCGGATGCGGGCAACGCGCTCGGCGATCTTGGCTTCGAAAGCCGCTTTCATCGAGGCAGGGACGAACACGCGGGTACCGTTGGTGCAGACCTGGCCCGAGCTGTAGAAGTTGGCCATCATGGCGATGTCGGCGGCGCGATCGAGGTCGGCGTCGTCGCAGATGATCAGTGGCGACTTGCCGCCCAGTTCCATGGTGACTTCCTTGAGCGTCGAGCTCGAGGCGCTGGCCATGACCTTCTTGCCGGTGGTGGTGCCGCCGGTGAAGGAGATTTTCTCGATGCGCGGGTGCTCGGTCAGCCAGGTGCCGACTTCACGGCCGCTGCCGGTCAGAACGTTGAACACGCCGTCCGGCAGGCCGGCTTCGGTGTAGATCTCGGCCAGTTTCAGGGTGGTCAGCGAGGTGACTTCGCTCGGCTTGAAGATCATCGCGTTACCGGCCGCCAGGGCAGGAGCGGATTTCCACAGGGCGATCTGGATCGGGTAGTTCCAGGCGCCGATACCGGCGGTCACGCCCAGCGGCTCGCGGCGGGTGTAGACGAACGAGCTGTCGCGCAGCGGGATCTGCTCGCCTTCGATGGCCGGTACCAGGCCTGCGTAGTATTCCAGCACGTCGGCGCCGGTGACGATGTCGACGTAGCGGGTTTCGGAGTAGGACTTGCCGGTGTCCAGGGTTTCCAGGGCGGCCAGCTCATCGTTGCGCTCGCGCAGGATGTCGACGGCGCGGCGCAGGATGCGCGAACGCTGCATGGCGGTCATCGCCGCCCAGACTTTCTGGCCACGTTCGGCGCTTTCTACGGCGCGCTCGACGTCGGCTTGGGTAGCGCGTTGCACCTGGGCGAGGACTTCGCCGTTGGCCGGGTTGATGGCGTCGAAGGTAGCGTCGCTGGAAGCGTCGACATAACCACCATCAATGTAGAGTTTTTGCAGTTCGAAACGGGCCATAGTGTCCTCGCAAGTGCATATGTGTGTTTGGCTATCCGTGCAGCGCTCCTGCTTGTTTGGCAATCGCGACGCGCGGTGGTTCAGAGGCCTGGTTTTGCGTGTCCGGGCTCGTCTGTTTCGCCAGTTGTAGATCCATGTATTCGTAAGCGATTTGTTTCGCCTGGTCGGTGTCGAACGCGTCTCCGGACAGCGCACCGCGCAGCCACAGACCGTCGATCAACGCTGCCAGGCCACGGGCCGCGGTGCGTGCATCAGGCAGCGGCAGGACGCGGCGGAACTGGCAGCACAGGTTGGAATACAAGCGGTGATCGTTGATCCGCTGCAACCTGTGCAAAGACGGCTGGTGCATGCTGGAAGCCCAGAAGGCCAACCAGGTTTTCATTGCCGGGCCGTTGACCTGGCTGGCGTCGAAGTTGCCTTCGATAATCACCTGCAGGTGGGCGCGCGGGCTGGTGTCCTTGAGCGCCTGCCGGTTGGCGACGACGTTCTCGTTCAGCACGCTCATCAAGTACCGCATGGTCGCTGCGATCAGGCCGTTCTTGTCCTGAAAGTAGTGACTGATGATGCCATTCGACACACCGGCCAAACGGGCGATCAGCGCAATGCTGGCGTCACCCATGCCGACCTGATCGATGGCCATCAATGTGGCTTCGATCAACTGCTGGCGGCGAATGGGTTGCATACCGACCTTGGGCATCTTGCAAATCTCCTCAGGCCTGCGAGCAGTCGACGAGCGGCTGCCTCGGCGAAGGCCAGTCTATTTTGTTTTGATTGAACGTTCAATCAACAAAGAATAAGCTCTGCGACAATCTGTGCAATTGACAGGTTTTTCCTACCTGCAGTGAGCACAAATTGGCACCCCAAAAAGACGTGGAACCCCCGGAATACAAGGTGTTGACGGGTGTAAGCGGCGCGTTGAGCAGATCTGCCGAGCGGTATCACACCGCGCGGCCAACCCTCGGGACGGGGTTTTCGGCCTGTTTTTTTCAACGCAATCGATTCGGGATCACGGTTTTTTCAAGGTGCTTTTATAACACCTGCAGCTGTGGGGCTATTGCACCATTTGCTCGGGTAACGATTGTTTCGTGTTTCTCTCGCACTGCCCGGAGCCTATGTGCAATGAGTTCTGCCTCCCTAATCAAGACCCCTGCCGAGAGGGTCCGGGTCAACAGCGTGGTGTTCTTCACCTCGACGTTGCTGATCCTGTTGTTGACTGCCTTGCTGATCGCAGTTCCCGAAACCGCCGGCCGCGTGCTGAACGAGGCCCAGGCCTGGTTGTCGCGCAGCTTCGGCTGGTACTACATGCTGGTGATTGGCGGCTACCTGCTGTTCGTCATCGTTCTGGCCTTCTCCAATTTCGGCAAGCTCAAGCTTGGCGGCAAGGATGACAAGCCGGACTTCAGCTATGGTGCCTGGGCCGGGATGCTGTTCTCCTCCGGTATCGGTATCTCGCTGCTGTACTTCGGCGCGTCCGAGCCGCTGGATCACTACTTCAACCCGCCTGAAGGCGCACCGGCCAGCCTGCAATCGGCCCGTGAAGGCCTGCAGCTGACCTTCCTGCACTGGGGTCTGCATGGCTGGGCAATCTATGCCCTGGTCGGCCTGGCCGTGGCCTACTTCGCCTACCGCCACAACCAACCCCTGGCACTGCGCTCGGCGCTGTACCCGCTGGTTGGTGAGCGTTGGGTCAAGGGTGCCGCGGGCCACACCGTCGACATCTTCGGCATGTTCGTGACCCTGCTGGGCCTGGTGACCAACCTGGGTATTGGTTCGATGCAGGTGTCCTCGGGGCTGGAATACCTGTTCGGCATGCAGCACAGCGACACCAACCTGCTGATCGTGATCCTGGTGATGAGCACCGTGGCGACCATCGCCGCCGTGTCGGGTGTGGAGAACGGCATCCGCCGCCTGTCCAACCTCAACATCATCCTGTTCAGCGGCCTGCTGTTGTTCGTGCTGCTCAACGGCCCGACCCTGCACCTGCTCAACAGCTTCGTGCAGAACATCGGCGACTACCTCAACGGCGCGGTGCTAAAGACCTTCGACCTGTACGTCTATGAAGGCGACAGTGACAAGTCCGAGCGCTGGCTGGGTCTGTGGACCGTGTTCTACTGGGCCTGGTGGATTTCCTGGGGCCCGTTCGTCGGTATGTTCATTGCCCGTATCTCGCGCGGTCGTACCGTGCGCGAACTGGTCGCTGGCGTGCTGCTGATCCCGCTGGGCTTCACCCTGGCCTGGCTGTCGATCTTCGGCAACTCGGCGCTGGACCTGGTAATGAACCAGGGCGCGGTGGAACTCGGGCGAACAGCGCTGGAGCAGCCGGCGATGTCGATCTACCAGCTACTCGAGCACTATCCGTTCGCCAAGATCGTGGTCGGTGTGGCGATCTTCGTAGGCTTCGTGCTGTTCCTGACTCCAGCCGACTCCGGCGCGGTGATGATGGCCAACCTTTCCTGCAAAGGCGGCCATGTCGATGAAGATGCGCCGAACTGGCTGCGTATCCTCTGGTCGGCGATCATTACCGTGGTCACCATCGGTTTGCTTCTGGCCGGTAACTTCCAGGCCATGCAGACCATGGTGGTGCTGGCGGGGCTACCGTTCTCGGTAGTGCTGGTGCTGTTCATGTTCGGCCTGTACAAGGCCATGAAACAGGACAGCCAGGTCGAGCAGGAGCAGGCTGAACTCGCTGCCCGTGGTCGTCGCGGTTTCAGCGAGCGCCTGAGCCAGCTGGACCTGCAGCCGACCCAGGCAATCGTTCAGCGCTTCATGGACAAACGCGTCAGCCCGGCGCTCAAGGAAGCGGCCGCGCAGCTGCAGACCCTGGGCTTCCAGGTGCAGACCCGGGTCGGCCAGTCGCGTTCGGCCATGGGCCTGCGCATCGACATGGAAGAAGGCAACCCGTTCGTTTACGAAGTAAGCCTGGACGGCTACCTGGCCGCACCGAGCGAGGCACCGGTGGAAGGCGAGTCGGAAGTGCGCCAGCGCTTCTACCGCGCCGAGGTCTACCTGCACAACGGCAGTCAGGAATACGACCTGATGGGCTTCACCCCGGAGCAGATCACTCGGGATGTGCTCGATCAGTTCGAAAGCCACCGCCAGTTGCTGGGGCGTGTCTATAGCTGATAACGGCTGATGGACCCGAAGGGCTCTGTTCGCAGGAACAGGGCCCTTTTTCATGGACGGCTGTCAGCCGGCGGCAGGGGCTGGCAGCAGGTCGGTGCGAACAGGCGAGCGTTGTTTGATGATGTCTTGCGAATAGGTACAGAGTTTTAGCGGGAGTTTGTTCGCCTTGAACACGATGGAGCGGTTACCGAAAAAAGTCGTGTAGCCCCGCTCATCGGCACAGTCGGTACTGGCAATCGGGCCGCGCTTTGCCCGATAGGTGTCCAGATGGGGTGGGTCGAGGGTCCAGGTGACTTTGATATCACCGGAGCGCCGAGGCTCGATCAGTACGGACGGTTCTGGTACCGGGGCTTGTTCGTACAGGTCAACGGCTACGCTCATGCTGTTCGCCATTAGCGCGCGCGTGGCCCATTGTTCAGGTGACTCGACGCCGACGATACACAGAAAGTGTCTCCCGGGCTCCGGGCCAACAGTATCTTCGATCTTGGCGCGTGGCCCAGGCAGGGTGTCGCTGTAATGAGCCGGGTTCTCGCATTGCAGGGCATCCCGGGTTGTCTTGTAACGGTAAAACTGCGTGTCGATGATAAATTCATAATTCCATGACGGTACCTGCGGGCTGCCGTCCTCAGCTGTAGCGATCTTGTGTACACGCTGGAATGCATTAGGATTTTGCTGCTCCAGCGCGAAGCCCGGCAGCAGGTCGCAACTGTCCAAGGTTAAGTCCGCTCGCCCGCCCATGCCGCAACGAAACAAGCGCGTAATAGGTACGCCATAGTTTTGCCCCTCTGACGCCGATGGTCTGTATGACCTGAATGAAGTGCTGTTGACCAGACCGACAATATTATTGTTGGTGCGGTTGAGGATGGGGCTGCCAGAGGCCCCGTCATCCATTCCCGCGCACTGATTACGCAGAATGTTGCGCCACACCCATGGGGGCTCGACATGGGCGTCGGCTTTTTGCATGGTGCAGGTGCTCAAGCGTAATCCAAGGCCGGGATTGATGGGGTCGCCGACCACCAGGATCGGGCTGCCAACGGGAGTGGGAGGGTCTATTTTCAGTGGTACGATGCCTGTTTCCATGACTGCCCTGAGTGGTGCGTCAAGCTCCACCAGCGCAAGGTCGACACCCTGGATACTGCTCCATACCAGACGCTTGAGGGCCACGACCTGGCGTTTGCTGGCAGTGTCGGCGAAGTAGTTGAAGGCTATGGTGCCGGTTATTGGCTGGTCATGAGCAATCGTGCCATTTTTTGCATTGGCGCAATGTCCGTTGGTAATTATGTAGGCTGGCCCGTTGTTGTCGGTCCAGAAGTCCCGGGTATCAATCAGGGTGCCGATACAACCGGCGGACATTCGGCCGATGCCGCTCCAGTGAGCGTTCTGGTTGTCGGCGTTGTTGAGGGTGACGGGGCCTGCCTGATCGGCCAGGCCTTGACCATAGTCCGCGGCGGTGGCCTGCAAAGCTAAACAGGCCAGTGCGGCAGCCAGGTAGTGACGGGAAAACGTGCGCATGGTGAACCTCCTTGTGTATGCCTGCGCAAGTGTTCACAAGCCGCACCACCGGTGCGTGGTACATAGATAGTGAGTGCCAGGCTGGACAGTCGCTGCAGGCCCCGGCACTCTTGGCGTTGCCAAGGAGCCCGGTGCCATCATGTTCAAGCGTCTTGTCCTGTTGCTGTGCAGCTGCCTGTCGTTCAGCTATCTCGCCCACGCGAGCGAACCTGTGGTGCTGCTCACCGAAAACTTCCCGCCCTACAACATGGCCATCAGCGGCAAGAGCTTCGCCCGCGACGATGGCATCAATGGCATTGCCGCCGACCTGGTACGCGAGATGTTCAAGCGCGCCGAGGTGCCCTACAGCATGACCCTGCGCTTCCCTTGGCAGCGGATCTACGAGCAGGCCCTGCAAACCCCCGGCTATGGCGTTTTCGTCATGGCTCGCCAGCCTGAGCGGGAAAAGCTGTTCAAGTGGGTCGGGCCGCTGGGGCCGGATGACTGGATTTTGCTGGCCCCCGAGGGCAGCCCGATTGCCTTGAGCAGCCTGCAGGAAGCCAAGCGTTATCGTATCGGGGCTTATAAAGGGGATGCGATTGCCGAATACCTGGTCAAGCAAGGCCTGAACCCGGTGTTGGTGCTGCGCGACCGCGACAACGCGAAAAAGCTGGTGAACGGCGAAATCGACCTGTGGGCCAGCGGCGACCCGGCCGGGCGTTACCTGGCGCGCCAGGTCGGGGTTAGCAAGCTCAAGACGGTGCTGCGTTTTCACGGTGCCGAGCTGTACCTGGCGCTCAACCGTGAAGTGCCGGACGAGGTAGTGAACAAGCTGCAGCAGGCGCTGGAGCAGATGCGCAGCGACGGCTTTGTCGAGGCAACCTTCGCCCGCTACTTGTAGATGCCGTCGCGCCCGTGGCCGGACATCGCGCGATTGCTGCGCTCGGTGATCATCTGCTGAATTTCTATCCACTCGACGCCCTGGGCCTTGAGCTTGGGCAGTTCGCGTTCGAGCACTTCCAGCGTCTGTGGATAAGGATGGCCGATCAGTACCGCCGTGCCTTGCTTGCGCGCCAGGGCGATGCCCTGTTGCAGCTGGCCGGCAATGGCTTCGGTGGTGCGCAGGTCATCGAGGAACACATCCCGCGACACGCTGGCCAGGCCGATGCTTTGTGCCGACTTGGCGGCCACCGTGGCGGCGCTGGTGCGGCTGTCGACAAAGAACAGGCCGCGGCGCTGCAATTCACCCATCAACCAGGCCATGGCCGCAGGCTCCGCGGTCATGCGGCTGCCCATGTGGTTGTTGATCCCGGCGGCGTAGGGCACTTTGTCGAGCGCCGCGTTCAATCGGCGCTCAAGCTCCGGCAAGGGTGTACCGGGGTGCCAGGCGTAAGGGCCGGTGGCCGGGTCCATGGGCATGTGCAGGATCACCGTCTTGCCGGCGCGATGGGCCTGGCGGGCAAACGCTGTGGCATGCGGGGTATCGGGCATGATCGCCAGGGTCACCGGGCCGGGCAGGGCCAGGGCGCGTGAGTCGCGCGCAGGGTTCTGCCCCAGGTCGTCGATGATCAGCGTCAGGTACGCCTTGCCCGTTTGAGCCGGCGCCGCCAGGGCAGCGCCGCTCATCAGGTACACCAGGGCCAGCAGCAGGTAACGCATCAGCTGGCCTTACTTGCCCTGGGTGATGCTCAGGCCCTTGAGCAGGCTCAGGGCCTGGCTGAGCTGGTAGTCATCATCCTGTGGGCGAGGCTTGGCGCCGCCGCCCTTGCCCGACGGACGGTCGGCGCCGCCGTTGCCGTTGCCCAGGTGGCCCTGCAGGTCGGCTTCCTTGAAGTTTTCGCCGTCCTGCTCGGCGGTGATCTTGGCGCGGCGCACCTCGATGTCCGGGACAATGCCCTGGGCCTGGATCGAGCGGCCATTGGGGGTGAAGTACAACGCCGTGGTGATCTTCAGTGCGCGGTCGTTATTCAGCGGCAGCACGGTTTGCACCGAGCCTTTGCCAAAGCTGTCGGTGCCCATCAGCACGCCACGCTTCTGGTCTTGCAGGGCGCCGGCGACAATTTCCGACGCCGAGGCACTGCCACCGTTGATCAGCACCACCAGGGGCACGCCTTCGCTGGCATCGGCCGGGTCGGCGGAGAAGCGCAGCTCGGAGTTGGCGATGCGGCCCTTGGTGTAGACGATCAGGCCCTTGGTGAGGAAGTGGTCGGCCACTTCCACTGCCGATTGCAGGACGCCGCCGGGGTTGTTGCGCAGGTCCAGCACCAGGCCACGCAGCTTCTTGCCGTTGTCCTTGCGCAGCTTGGCCAGGGCCTTGCCGACTTCCTCGCCGGTCTTGACCTGGAACTGGGTGATGCGGATGTAGCCGTAACCGTCTTCGAGCATCTGGCTCTTGACGCTCTTGACCTGGATGACCGCGCGGGCAAGGGTCACATCGAACGGGGTGCCGCCGTCGCGCACCAGGGTCAGGGTGATTTTCTCGCCCACCTTGCCGCGCATCTTGTCGACCGCTTCGGTCATGGTCTGGCCACGGGTCGGCTGGCCGTTGATCTTGACGATCAGGTCGCCCGCTTCGATACCGGCACGCGAGGCCGGGGTCTCGTCAATCGGCGAAACCACCTTGATGAAGCCGTCTTCCATGCCCACTTCGATGCCCAGGCCACCGAACTCACCGCTGGTGCTCTCTTGCAGCTCGAGGAAATCTTCCGGGCCGAGGTAGGCCGAGTGCGGATCAAGGTTGCTGAGCATGCCCTTGATGGCGTTTTCCAGCAGGGTCTTGTCGTCTACCGGTTCGACATAGGCGGCCTTGATGCGGTCCATGACCTCGGCGAAGGTGCGCAGTTCTTCCAGTGGCAACGGTGCCTTGGTCGACGGTGCCGAGACGGTCGTCGCTGGAATCGCGGCGGGCTTGGCCGGCTCGGCCGCAAGGGCCAGGGGCGCGCCGAGGACCATGGCGATGGTCAGGGCCAGCGAGGTGAGGCGAGGCGATTGCAGCATGTCGAACGAACTCCTGATCCTGGTAGCGCTCCGTAGAGCATCGGCGCAGCCCGAAGTTGCGCTGCGCCGTCAAAAAGGGGGTGTGTTGCCTATCCCTGGGCACGGCACCATTGTGCGGGGTCGCTGGGGCGGCCCTGCTGGCGGATGGCAAAATACAGCCCCGAGCTGTCTTGGCCGCCGCTGTTGCCGACGGTGGAGATGGCCTCACCGGCCTTGACCACGTCGCCGGCGCTCTTGAGCAGGCTCTGGTTATGGCCGTACAGGCTCAGGTAACCATTACCATGGTCGAGAATGACCAGAAGTCCAGCGCCGCGCAACCAGTCGGCAAATACCACCCGGCCGCCATGCACGGCGCGCACCTGGCTGCCAGGGGAGGCGCTGATCATCACGCCGTCCCACTTGGCCCGCGAGTCATCGCCACGGGTTTCGCCAAAGCGTGCCAGCAATCGACCATTGACCGGCCATGGAAGTTTTCCCTGTGCGGCAGAAAAAGCACCGCCGAAGGTTTCGCCGCTGCTGGAAACCAGTGGGCCAGGGATCGCCTTGGGCTTCTTCGGCGCCTCGCTGTTGTTGGCGGCCAGGGCTTCACGCTGGCGTTGCTTTTCCGCCTCCTGAGCGGCGAGCAGGGCCTTCTGCCGCGCTTCTTCGGCCTCGCGGGCCTGACGGGCGAGGGTTTCCTCGATGGTTTTGAGCACCTTGGTCAGGTCGGCCTGGTCCTGCTCGCGGGCCTGCAGCTTCTGGTCGCGGGCCTTGACGTCATTATTGAGCTTGGCCAGCACCTCTTTACGCTCGGCGCGGACTTTCTCCAGCTCCTGGCGCTGGCTGTCGAGGGTGCCTTGCTGGGCCAGCAACTGGGCCTGCTGCAGGCTGATGTCCTTTTCGACGTTGGCCAACTGGCGCAGGGTTTCGTTGAAATTGCGCAACTGGCTCAGGCGCGCCTGGCTCAGGTAATCGTAATAGGTCAGGGTGCGGGCGAATTTTTCCGGGTTCTGCTGGTTGAGCAGCAGTTTCAGGTATTCCTCGCGGCCATTCTGGTAGGCCGAACGGGCCTGGATGGCGATCAGTCGTTGCTGTTCAATGCGGGCGCTCTGGAGTTTTTTTTTCTCGGTATCAAGGCGCTCCAGTTCGCCTTCGGTCTTTTTTAGTTCGAGTTGCAGGGCCTCCACCTGCTTTTCCAGCTTGCCGATGTCGGTTTCGGTTGAGCGCAGGTCTTTCTGCACGCCGGATTTTTCCTCCTGCAACTTGCCAAGCATCTTTTTCAGCTCGGTAATGTCCTGGCGCGTGGCGTCCAGTTGTTGCTGGGTTTGCGCGCGCTCATCGGCGAAGGCCGGGCTGAGCAGGCAAGACAGGGCGAGTACGATCAGGGCGCGAAACATGGGGTGGGCGGCACCAGGCATAGAGACTGGCCTAGTATGCCCGCCATGGCCTGCAAAAAAAACGCCTCAAGGCAACTGCATTGAGGCGTTGGTCGGCTTTAGCTGCAAGCTACAAGCTAAAAGCGGCAAGCAAAGGCGGCTCAACCCTGCTGTTTCTTGCCGCTTGAAGCTTAAAGCTTGCAACTGGAGTCGTCAGATGAGAATCGACGAGCCTGTCATTTCTGCCGGCTTTTCCAGGCCCAGCAGTTTGAGCATGGTCGGCGCCACGTCGGCCAGCACGCCGCCTTCGCGGACCTGCAGCGGGCGCTTGCCTACATAGATGAACGGTACCGGCTCGGTGGTGTGCGCGGTGTGCGCCTGGCCGGTGCATTCGTCTTCCATTTGCTCGACGTTGCCGTGGTCGGCGGTGATCAGCGCTTCGCCGCCGACCTTGTCCAGCGCCTCGACGATGCGCCCGACGCACAGGTCCAGGGCTTCGACGGCCTTGACCGCAGCCTCGAACACGCCGCTGTGGCCGACCATGTCGCCGTTGGCGTAGTTGACCACGATCACGTCGTAACGCTGCTGCTCGATGGCTTCGATGATGCGGTCGGTGACTTCCGGCGCGCTCATTTCCGGCTGCAGGTCATAGGTGGCGACCTTTGGCGACGGGATGAGGATGCGTTCTTCGCCTTCGAAGGGCTCTTCACGGCCACCGGAGAAGAAGAAGGTGACGTGGGCGTATTTCTCGGTTTCGGCGATGCGCAGCTGGGTCTTGCCGTTTTTCGCCAGGTATTCGCCGAGCACGTTGTCCAGGCTGCCCGGGGCGAATGCGGCCGGGGCCGGGATTTTTGCCGAGTACTGGGTCAGGCCGATGTAGGCGGCAAGCTTGGGCAGGCGCGCGCGTGGGAACTCGTTGAATTCAGGCTCGACGAACACTCGCGACAGCTCGCGGGCGCGGTCGGCGCGAAAGTTCATGAAGACCACCGCGTCGCCGTCTTCGACCTTGACCGCTTCGCCAATGCGCGTGGCCTTGACGAATTCGTCGCTCTCGTCGCGGGCGTAGGCCGCTTCGAGGCCGGCCAGGGCGCTGTCGGCGCTGAATTCGGCGTTGCTGTCGACGATCAGGTTATAGGCGGCCGATACGCGGTCCCAGCGGTTGTCGCGGTCCATGGCGTAGTAGCGGCCGATCAGGCTGGCGATGCGGCCCTTGCCGAGTTTGGCGAAGCTGGCGTCGAGCAGCTCGATCGACGATTGCGCGCTTTTGGGCGGCGTGTCGCGGCCGTCGAGGAAGGCGTGCAGGTAGATTTTTTCGGCACCGCGCTGGGCGGCAAGCTCGGCCATGGCCACCAGGTGGTCCTGGTGGCTGTGCACGCCGCCATCGGAAAGCAGGCCAAGGATATGCACGGCCTTGCCGGCGCCGACAGCCTTGTCGACCGCGCCGCACAACACCGGGTTGTCGAAGAACTCGCCGTCCTTGATTGCCTTGGTCACCCGGGTGAAGTCCTGGTACACCACGCGGCCGGCGCCGAGGTTCATGTGGCCGACCTCGGAGTTACCCATTTGCCCGTCCGGCAGGCCGACATCCATGCCGGAACCGGAGATCAAGCCATGCGGCAGGGTAGCGCGCAGGCGATCGTAGACCGGCGTGTTGGCCGAGTAGATGGCGTTGTATTCGTGGCTTTCGCTGTGACCGAAACCATCCAGGATGATCAGGACCAAGGGTTTTGGCGTGCTCGTCATCAATCCCACACTCACGGTTGTTCAGATGATAAAGACACGCATTTTAGGGCAAATTTGCTACGAATGACGAATTAACCTTGCAGCCCCGCTGGCGCTGGCCGACGGGCTGTAGCGCGGCAATGAGAATTACTGGCGATAACCCTGCCCGGCGGGCTTTGGCCGACCTTGGGGGCTGTGTATACTGGCCAACATTTTTAATGGCCTGGAAACACCCTCCGATGGTTGCTCACCTGATTGAATTCGCAACAAATCACTATCTGCTGGTCGGTATCTTCGTCGTTCTGCTGGTTCTGCTGATCGTCACCGAAGCACGCAAGGGCGGCCGCAGCCTGAGCACTGGCGAGCTGACTGCACTGGTCAACGCCGACAAAGGCCTGGTGATCGACATCCGTTCGAGCAAGGACTACGCCGCCGGCCACATCGTTGGTGCCGTGAACATTCCCCAGGACAAGGTCGCCGCGCGCATCGGCGAGCTGGAAAAGCACAAGGCCAACAAGACCCTGATCATCGTCGACGCCATGGGCCAGCACGCCGGCACCACCGCGCGCGAACTGCTCAAGGCCGGCTTCACCGCTGCCAAGCTGTCAGGCGGCGTGTCGAGCTGGAAGGCCGATAACCTGCCGCTGGTGAAGTGACATGAGCAACGTCATCGTCTACTCCAGCGATTACTGCCCTTACTGCTCGCGGGCCAAGCACCTGCTCGCCAGCAAAGGCGTGGCCTTCGAAGAGATCAAGGTCGATGGCAAGCCTCAGGTGCGCGCCGAAATGAGCCAGAAGGCCGGGCGTACCTCGGTGCCGCAGATCTGGATCGGCGCCACCCACGTCGGCGGTTGCGACGACCTGTATGCCTTGGAGCGCGCCGGCAAGCTCGACGCGCTGCTCAAGGCCTGAATCAGAAACCCATTAAAGACTCTGGAAAGAAGGATCTGTCATGACTGATCAACAGAACAACGACGCCGCAGCCGCAGCCGACGACAACACTCCGCAGTTCTCCCTGCAGCGCATCTACGTGCGCGACCTGTCGTTCGAAGCGCCAAAAAGCCCGGCGATCTTCCGTCAGCAGTGGGAGCCGAGCGTCGCCCTGGACCTGAACACCAAGCAAAAAGGCCTGGAAGGCGACTTCCACGAGGTCGTGCTGACCCTGTCGGTGACCGTGAAGAACGGCGAAGAAGTGGCCTTCATCGCTGAAGTGCAACAAGCCGGTATCTTCCTGATCAAGAACCTCGACCCGGCGTCGATGAGCCACACCCTGGGCGCCTTCTGCCCGAACATCCTGTTCCCGTACGCCCGTGAAGCGCTGGACAGCCTGGTGACCCGTGGTTCGTTCCCGGCACTGATGCTCTCGCCGGTCAACTTCGACGCCCTGTACGCTCAGGAAATGCAACGCATGCAGGAAGCTGGCGAAGCCCCTTCGCTGCAATAAGCCTGTTGCGATGTAGCAAAAAGCGCCCCTCGGGGCGCTTTTTTCTTGGGGGTTATCGCGAACACTGTGGGAGCGGGCTTGACCCGCGAAAGGATCTCTCAGGCAAAACCTTGCTGGCGCCAGGCTTCGTACACCGTCACCGCCACCGTGTTGGACAGGTTCAGGCTGCGGCAGCCCGGACGCATCGGCAGGCGCAGGCGCTGCTCGGCGGGCAGGCTGTCCAGTACGTCGGCGGGAAGGCCACGGCTTTCCGGGCCGAACAGAAAGGCGTCACCCGGTTGGAAAGCGGTTTCGTGGTAAGGGTGCGAGGCTTTCGTGGTGAAGGCGAACAGCCGTGGCTGGCCTAGGCTTTCCAGGCAGCTGGGCAGGTCTGCATGGCGCTTGAGCGTGGCATACTCATGGTAGTCCAGACCGGCCCGGCGCAAGCGCTTGTCGTCCAGCTCGAAGCCGATCGGCTCGATCAGGTGCAGGTGGCAGCCGCTGTTGGCGCACAGTCTGATGATGTTGCCGGTATTCGGCGGAATCTCTGGTTGAAAGAGGATGACGTGAAACATGCACGGCTCCGAACATAAAGATGGCGAGCATTCTACTCCTGAACCGGACCCGCGTTCGCAGCTCTGGCCGCGCGTGCTGTTTTCCCTGGCGCTGTTCGGCATGCTGGTGGGGCTGATGATCGGTCGCCTGACCGCGCCCGAGCCGCGCGTGCTGGAGCAGGTCGAGGTGGTCGAGGCGGGCTTGAACCTGTGGTTCAACGAGGAACCCAAGCTGCACGGCGAAGAGGTCGAAGGCACCCTGGCCCTGCTGTTCGAGGCCGAGGGCAAGGCTGCCCGTGGTCAGTTGCAGTTGCAGGGTAAGCCTGTGAGCTGGCGGGTGCAGAGCAGTGATGGTGGCTTGCTCGTGACCCTGGTCGCGGCCCGCCCCCTGCACGGCGAATGGGCCGGTGCAGAGGAGGGCGGACGCTGGCGGGTGCAGGTGAAGCTGCGCGAATAAAAGAGGGGATTCCCCGGCCTGCCTGTACCAAGGCCCCCAAAACTGGAAGTACTCATACTAATGCAGAGTGTGTGCCAGTTTTGTTGCAGGGCGGGAAATGGTGGGTTTTGAGGGGGTAGGCAGGGATTTGCCGGGGATTTGTGCCTTCAGGCGGTGCACCGATAGCGGGGTCGGTGCATCAATGGGGCAAATTGCAATCTTGTGGGAGCTGGCTTGCCAGCGATGAGGTCAATGCAGTCTGTGCATTCTCTGCAGACCGGATGCGACCGCTTCGCGCTCGATCGCTGGCAAGCCAGCTCCCACAGGTCAGGCCTCGTCGTCACCGTCCTCATCACCGCCATCGACCTTCATCCCCAACTCCTTGATCTTGCGCGTCAGGGTGTTGCGGCCCCAGCCCAGCAGCACCGCGGCATCGCGGCGGCGGCCAGCGGTGTGCTTGAGCGCGGTCTCGATCATGATCCGCTCGAAGCTCGGCACGGCGCTGTCGAGCAGGCTTGACTGGCCACGGGCCAGGGCCTGGTCGGCCCACTGGCGCAAGGCCTGTTCCCAGTTGGTTACCGGCACTGTGTCTTGCGGCAGGTTGAGCAGCTCCGGCGGCAGGTCGCCGATATGCACTTCACGCCCCGAGGCCATTACCGTGATCCAGCGGCAAGTGTTCTCCAGCTGACGCACGTTGCCCGGCCACGGCAGGTTGCGGATGAACTCCTCGGTCTCGGCCTTGAGCAACTTGGGCTCCACCGCCAGCTCCTGGGCGGCGCGGCCGAGGAAGTGCCTGGCCAGGGTCGGGATATCCTCGCGACGATCGGCCAGGCGCGGGATGTGGATGCGGATCACGTTCAGGCGGTGAAACAGGTCTTCACGAAACTTGCCGGCTAGCACCAGGGTTTCCAGGTTCTGGTGGGTGGCGGCAATGATTCGCACATCGACCTTGACCGGCACATGCCCGCCCACCCGGTAGAACTCACCATCGGCCAGCACCCGCAGAAGGCGGGTCTGGGTGTCGGCCGGCATGTCGCCGATCTCGTCGAGGAACAGGGTGCCGCCATCGGCCTGCTCGAAGCGGCCGCGGCGCAGGTTGGCGGCACCGGTGAAGGCGCCTTTCTCGTGGCCGAACAGCTCCGACTCCATCAGGTCCTTGGGAATCGCCGCCATGTTCAAGGCGATGAACGGCGATGCCGCCCGCGGGCTGTGGCGGTGCAGGGCGTGGGCGACCAGCTCTTTACCGGTGCCGGACTCGCCATTGATCAGTACGGTGATATTGGAATGGCTCAGGCGGCCAATGGCGCGGAACACCTCCTGCATCGCCGGCGCTTCGCCGATGATCTCCGGGGTGCGGGTCAGGCTCGGTGCCACGTCCAGGCCCTGTTGCTCCTGGGCGTGCTGGTTGGCGCGCTTGACCAGCGATACCGCCTCGTCGACGTCGAACGGCTTGGGCAGGTACTCAAAGGCGCCGCCCTGATAGGACGCCACCGCGCTGTCCAGGTCGGAATGGGCGGTCATGATGATCACCGGCAGGCGCGGGTGCTGCTCGCGAATCTGCGCGAGCAAGTCCAGGCCGCTGGCGCCGGGCATGCGGATGTCGGAAATGATTACGTCCGGCTGCTGCCGGGCCAGGCGGCTCATGACCCCGTCGGCGCTGTCGAAGCTCTGGGTGGTCATGCCTTCCTGTTGCAGGGCTTTTTCCAGCACCCAGCGGATGGAACGATCATCGTCGACGATCCAGACAGTTTCACTTCGGCTCATGAGGCGGTGGCTCCTTGTTCCAGCGGCAGGAAGATCGAGAAGGTGGTGTGGCCAGGGTGGCTGTCACACTCGATCAGGCCCTGGTGCTGGCTGATGATGTTCTGGGTAATGGCCAGGCCCAGCCCGGTACCGTCCGGGCGACCGCTGACCATGGGGTAGAAGATGGTTTCCTGCAGTTCGGCAGGGATGCCGGGGCCGTTGTCGATGATCTCGATCCTGGCCACCAGGCGATGACGGGTGTGGCCAATGGTGAACTGGCGCATGGCCCGGCTGCGCAGGCTGATGCGGCCCAGGCGCAGCTCGTTCTGGCCGCTGATGGCCTGCATGGCGTTGCGCACGATGTTGAGCACCGCCTGGATCATCTGCTCGCGGTCGATCAGCACGTCCGGCAGGCTCGGGTCGTAGTCGCGCACCAGGGTGATACCGCCCTGGCTTTCGGCTTCGACCAGGCTGCAGACCCGCTCCAGCACCTCATGGATGTTGGTCAGGGCCAGCGATGGCAGCTTGTTCGAGCCGAGCATGCGGTCGACCAGGTTGCGCAGGCGATCGGCCTCTTCAATGATCACATTGGTGTAATCCTTCAGGCCATCTTCGGGCAGCTCGCGGGCCAGCAGCTGGGCGGCGCCGCGGATACCGCCGAGCGGGTTCTTGATCTCGTGGGCCAGGCCGCGCACCAGCATCTTGGTGGTTTCCTGCTTGGACAGCTGGGCCTCTTCCTTGGTGATGCGCAGCAAGCGGTCGCGCGGGTGCACTTCAAGCAGCAGCAGGGTCGCGCCCTTGCTGAGGATCGGGGTCACCGCGTAGTCGACGGTCTGGGTCTGGCCGGTCAGCGAGGTCAGTTGGGCTTCACGCTTGGTAAAGGGGTGTGCGTGTTCCACCGCCTGGCGCAGGGAATTCAGCGCTTCGGGCGATTCGGTGAACAGTTCGCTGATGAATTGCCCATGGCTGCGCTGGCCACTGATGGCCAGGAGCATTTCCGCCGCCGGGTTCATGTACTCAAGACGCAGGTCGGCGTCGAGCAGGATGGTGGCGGTGGTCAGGTTGTCCAGTAGCAGTCGGTGCAGTGCATCGCTGATGGTCATGGGGCGTCGTTGACCTCTTTTGGCTCTACAACCTCGGCCTGGGCCCAAGTCGCGGTCGCTGGTAATCCGCTGGTACAAAGAAAATGCAAAAAGCAAACCAAGGCTCCGAAAAGAAGCGGAATTTCCGGATTAAGACCTGTATTTGCGCGAAATATGGTTAAAAAGTCCTGAGTGGGCGCTTTTCGTGAACCAAAATGGGCTGAGTTGCTCAGGTGCAGGCAAATGCATGCACCAATATAGAGCATAGAGGAAGGATTACTGCGACGAGCATAAATGCGTGGTGGCGCGGATCAGGGCCAGGGACTGCTGCGGATCTTTGCCCAGTTGACCGATGGCCTGGGCGAGGGTCGCCTGGCATTGCGCCGGGCGGTTGCGATCAAACGCTGCCAGTTGGCTCAGCAGTGTGCGTTGCAGGCGATCCAGTTGCGGACGCAATTGGCTGCCCAGATCGACCCGTGGCGTTTGTGGTGCGCTGCCGGCGGCATGCCAGCGCGACAGTGCGCGGTACTGGAGCAGCTTGTTGGCTTCGATCTGGTCGGCGAAGAACACGGCTGCCCGGTGCTCGTCCACACCAAAGCGCACCGCCTGGCTCCGGGCATTGGCGATGACCTGCTGCTCACGTTCGGGCGCTTCTACAGGCTGGCCCGAGTCCCATTTGTTCAGGGCGACATCGTCGGCGATATCCAGGCGTTGATTCACGCTATCGAGCAAGCGCGACAGGGCAACTGGCGGTGCGGGTGTCGAGGCGCACCCTTGCAGGAGCAAGGTTGGCGCCAGCAGCAGGGCGAACAGGGGCGTACGCATGGCGAGGGTCCGGAGCGGCAAAAGAGCAGTGTGCAGCTTTTTGGCCTTTTTTCCTGTCGGCCAATGCGCATAAGAATGTCAGAAAAACAAAAGGCCTCCCGAAGGAGGCCTCTCTAGCGCTACGCCGCTTGCGCGAGCGTCACTGGCTTAGCAGCTGTAGTACAGCTCGTATTCCAGTGGGTGTACGAAGGTGCGGACCTTGATTTCTTCTTCGCTTTTCAGCGCGATGTAGGCATCGATGAAGTCGTCGGAGAACACGCCGCCCTTGGTCAGGAACGCACGGCCCTTGTCCAGCTCTTCCAGGGCTTCTTTCAGGCTGCCGCAGACCTGCGGGATCTCTTTCGCCTCTTCAGGCGGCAGGTCGTACAGGTTCTTGTCGGCGGCATCGCCTGGGTGGATCTTGTTCTGGATACCGTCCAGGCCGGCCATCATCAGTGCCGCGAAGCACAGGTACGGGTTGGCAGCCGGGTCCGGGAAGCGCGCTTCGATACGGCGGGCTTTCGGGCTGGAAACGTACGGGATACGGATCGAGGCGGAACGGTTGCGGGCCGAGTAGGCCAGCATGACCGGTGCTTCGAAGCCTGGTACCAGACGCTTGTAGGAGTTGGTGGCCGGGTTGGTGAAGCCGTTCAGGGCCTTACCGTGCTTGATGATACCGCCGATGAAGTACAGGGCGGTGTCGGACAGGCCGGCATAGCCTTCGCCGGAGAAGGTGTTCTTGCCATCTTTGGAGATGGACATGTGCACGTGCATGCCCGAGCCGTTGTCGCCGTACAGTGGCTTCGGCATGAAGGTCGCGGTGCGACCGTAGGCGTCGGCAACGTTGTGCACGCAGTATTTCAGGGTCTGAACTTCGTCAGCCTTCTTCACCAGGGTGTTGAACTGCACGCCGATTTCGTTCTGGCCGGCAGTTGCCACTTCGTGGTGGTGTACTTCGATGACCAGGCCCATTTCTTCCATGGCGTTGCACATGGCAGTACGGATTTCGTGGTCGTGGTCGAACGGAGGTACTGGGAAGTAGCCGCCTTTGACGCCTGGACGGTGGCCCTTGTTGCCGCCTTCGACGTCCTGGTCGGACATCCACGAGCCTTGCTCGGAGTAGATCTTGAACATCGAGCCGGAAATGTCGGACTTGAACTTCACTTCGTCGAAGATGAAGAACTCAGGCTCTGGGCCGACGAAGACGGTGTCACCGATACCGGTGGTCTTCAGGTACTCTTCGGCGCGGCGGGCGATGGCGCGTGGGTCGCGGTCATAGCCTTGCATGGTCGACGGTTCGATGATGTCGCAGACCAGGATCAGGGTCGGCTCTTCGGTGAACGGGTCGAGCACGGCGGAGGCGTCGTCCGGCATCAGGATCATGTCGGAAGCTTCGATGCCTTTCCAGCCAGCGATGGAGGAACCGTCGAACATCTTGCCGGCTTCGAAGAAATCTTCATCCAGCGCATCACGAGCTGGCATGGTCACGTGGTGCTGAGTGCCTTTGGTGTCAGTGAAGCGCAGATCAATCCATTTAACGTCATGATCTTTGATGAGTTGAACCGACTTCGACATAGTGTCCTCCGGGTGGGGTAGAGCTTGCCTGTGCAGCCCTTTAATTTGGGTGATGCCGGGCGCGAATAGTCGGCCAAGGCAACCTGCCTCACAAGGGAGCAAATTGCATGCCAGTGCCCCGAGTTGGGATTTTTGCCCCAAACCCAAGCGTTTTCGGCCGATTTTGCAATTTCGCGGCTTTTTTCTGCACTTTAAAGATGCGCTAAACGGACATGGTGCATCATTTTGGTGCGAGGAAAACCTTCTGTACAAAAGTTGCTCAAAGCTTGAGCAATTTCCGCTATAATCCGCGCCCCACTTTTTTAGTCGGCACCTCGCGCGCTGTTTTTCATGAAACTAATCGTAAAAGTCTTCCCAGAGATCACCATCAAGAGCCGGCCGGTTCGCAAGCGCTTCATCCGTCAACTGGCCCGCAACATCCGCACCGTGCTCAAGGACCTCGATCCTGCGCTCGCGGTTAACGGTGTCTGGGATAACCTCGAAGTGATCACTCACATCGAGGACGAGAAAGTCCTGCGCGAGATGACCGAGCGTCTGACCTGCATGCCGGGCATCGCCCACTTCCTGCAGGTCGACGAATACCCGCTGGGTGATTTCGACGACATCGTCGCCAAGTGCAAGCAGCACTTCGGTCACCTGCTGGCCGGCAAGCGCTTTGCCGTACGCTGCAAGCGCGGCGGCCACCACGACTTCAGCTCGATGGACGTCGACCGCTACGTCGGCAGCCAGCTGCGCCAGCAGTGCGGCGCCGCCGGTATCGACCTGCGTACGCCGGAAGTCGAGGTGCGCATCGAGGTGCGCGACAAGCGCCTGTACGTCATTCACAACCAGCACAAAGGCATCGGCGGTTACCCGCTGGGCGCGCTGGAGCAGACCCTGGTGCTGATGTCCGGTGGCTTCGACTCCACCGTCGCGGCCTACCAGATGATGCGCCGTGGCCTGATGACCCACTTCTGCTTCTTCAACCTTGGCGGCCGTGCCCACGAGTTGGGGGTGATGGAAGTCGCCCACTACCTGTGGAAGAAGTACGGCAGCAGCCAGCGCGTGCTGTTCGTCAGCGTGCCGTTCGAAGAAGTGGTTGGCGAGATCCTCGGCAAGGTCGACAACAGCTACATGGGCGTGACCCTCAAGCGCATGATGCTGCGCGCGGCGACCAACATCGCCGACCGTCTGGAAATCGACGCCCTGGTGACCGGTGAAGCCATCTCCCAGGTGTCGAGCCAGACCTTGCCGAACCTCGCGGTGATCGATTCGGCCACCGAGAAACTGGTGTTGCGCCCCTTGCTCGCCAGCCACAAGCAGGACATCATCGACCAGGCCCAGCAGATCGGCACCGCCGAGTTTGCCAAACACATGCCTGAATACTGCGGCGTGATCTCGGTGAACCCGACCACCTGCGCCAAGCGTCATCGCCTCGACCATGAAGAGAAGCAGTTCGACATGGCGGTGCTCGAGCGCGCCCTGGAACGCGCCCGGCTGATCTCCATCGACCACGTGATCGATGAACTCAGCGAAGATATCCAGATCGAAGAAGTCAGCCAGGCGCTGGCCGGGCAGGTGGTGATCGACATTCGTCACCCTGATGCCCAGGAAGACCAGCCCCTGGAACTGGACGGCATCGAGGTCAAGGCCTTGCCGTTCTACGCCCTGAACAGTCGCTTCAAGGAGCTGGATGCCACGCGCCAGTACCTGCTGTATTGCGACAAGGGAGTAATGAGTCGCCTGCATGCCCATCATCTGCTCAGTGAGGGACATGCCAATGTGCGCGTTTATCGTCCGACATAAGACGCCGGGGCTATATGGCGGGAGCATCCGCCATCGCCCTCCCGACCACCGGGCCGTTTGAGCGCCATTCATTCATATTCGCCGCCTAGACTGGGCGGCAACCCGAATCCTCTGATCGAGATACACACGTGATCGAAAATCTGCGTAACATCGCCATCATCGCCCACGTTGACCATGGTAAAACCACCCTGGTCGACAAACTCCTGCGTCAGTCCGGCACCCTGGAGCGTAACGAGCTCAACGACGAGCGCGTCATGGACTCCAACGACCAGGAAAAAGAGCGCGGTATTACCATTCTGGCGAAAAACACCGCCATCAACTGGAACGGCTACCACATCAACATCGTCGACACCCCCGGCCACGCCGACTTCGGTGGCGAGGTTGAGCGTGTAATGTCGATGGTTGACTCCGTACTGCTGCTGGTCGACGCCCAAGACGGCCCTATGCCGCAAACCCGTTTCGTGACCAAGAAGGCTTTCGAAGCCGGCCTGCGTCCAATCGTGGTGATCAACAAGGTCGACCGTCCAGGCGCGCGTCCTGACTGGGTTCTGGACCAGATCTTCGACCTGTTCGACAACCTCGGTGCCACCGAAGAACAGCTGGACTTCAAAGTCGTCTACGCCTCGGCCCTGAACGGTATTGCCGGTCTGGACCACACCGAAATGGCCGAAGACATGACTCCGCTGTACCAGTCGATCGTCGACAACGTACCAGCGCCGGCTGTTGACCGTGACGGCCCGTTCCAGATGCAGATCTCGGCGCTGGACTACAACAGCTTCCTCGGTGTTATCGGCGTTGGCCGTATCGCCCGTGGCCGCGTCAAGCCGAACACCCCGGTTGTCGCCATCGACACCGACGGCAAGAAGCGCAACGGTCGTATCCTCAAGCTGATGGGTCACCACGGCCTGCACCGCGTTGACGTTGAAGAAGCCCAGGCTGGCGACATCGTCTGCATCAGCGGTTTCGACGAGCTGTTCATCTCCGACACCCTGTGCTCCCCGGACGCAGTTGAAGCGATGAAGCCGCTGACCGTTGACGAGCCAACCGTTTCGATGACCTTCCAGGTCAACGACTCGCCGTTCTGCGGTAAAGAAGGCAAGTTCGTGACTTCCCGCAACATCAAGGAACGTCTGGACAAAGAGCTGCTGTACAACGTTGCACTGCGCGTTGAAGAAGGCGACTCGGCTGACAAGTTCAAGGTATCCGGCCGTGGTGAGCTGCACCTGTCGGTTCTGATCGAAACCATGCGTCGCGAAGGCTTCGAAATGGGTGTTGGTCGTCCGGAAGTGATCATCCGTGAAGTCGACGGCGCCAAGCACGAGCCGTTCGAGAACGTCACCATCGACATCCCTGAAGATTCCCAGGGCAAGGTCATGGAAGAAATGGGTCTGCGTAAAGGCGACCTGACCAACATGGTTCCGGATGGCAAGGGCCGTGTACGCCTGGAATACAACATTCCAGCCCGTGGTCTGATCGGTTTCCGTAACCAGTTCCTGACCCTGACCAACGGTGCAGGCATCCTGACCTCGATCTTCGACCGTTACGCTCCGATGAAGTCCGGCCACATGTCCGGCCGTCAGAACGGCGTACTGGTTTCGGTTGAAACCGGCAAGGCCCTGACCTACTCCCTGGAAACCCTGCAGGCGCGCGGCAAGCTGTTCGTCGAGCACGGCCAGGAGATCTACAACGGTCAGATCGTTGGTCTGAACAGCCGTGACAACGACCTGGGCGTCAACCCTACCAAGGGCAAGAAGCTCGACAACATGCGTGCTTCGGGTAAAGACGAAACCATCGCCCTGGTTCCACCTGTTCGCTTCACCCTGGAACAGGCTCTGGAATTCATCCAGGACGACGAGCTGTGCGAAGTGACTCCTAAGTCGATCCGTCTGCGCAAGAAGATCCTCGACGAAGGCGAGCGTACCCGCGCTGCCAAGAAAGCCAAGGCTAACTAAGCTCGGCTGAAATAAAAAACGCCCCCGGCCGCAAGGCCGGGGGCGTTTTTGTTTGTCTGGAGAAAAATCAATCGCGGGGCAAGCCCGCTCCTACAGGGTTATGCACAATCCTGTAGGAGCGGGCTTGCCCCGCGATGCTGTCAGCGGCGCGCCGCTGGCTTGGGGATGTAGGCGCAATAACCCGGCCGCGGGCCGATCCTTGGATGGTTGCGACAGGTGTCCGGGCGTGTGTCATAAATGGTGCACAGGCGGCTCTTACGATCCAGGTACAGGCAGTCGTCGTTGCTCATCTGCGCCAGGGTGAATATCCCCGACTTCTGGTTGAAGCGCTGGATGATCCCGTCTTTCTGCAAACGCTTGGCAATGTTCTTCGGCGGCTCGCCCACCTCGAACTCATCCACCACGCCCATGCGGATCAGGTCTTTGATTTTCACTTCCGTCGGCAAGGTGCAGCAGGTCGAGTTGCAGCCTCCGCACATATGGCTTTGGTACTTCTGCCAGGTTTCCAGGCGGTCGACTTCGGCGGCGGCAATCAGGGTCGGTTTCATCAGGTTCTGGTTTTAGATGTTCGGGTGGGCGCGCGATCATACCGGAGTTGGTCAAAATGTGAACAACCATTTGCCGGTTCCGCCCGCCATCGCCGCTGTTTTTACGCAGAAACTCCAGAACCTGCGCTTCCGCTCTGTGTCGAACGGTCTAGGCTGAGAAATCTCCATCCGCATTCGTCAACTTGCCCGAGGACGTCGCATGTCTCAGGAACCGCTCGCTCGTGACGCAGAGGTGGCCGCTTTTCGCACCGCTGTGCTGGATAAATTGACCTACGCGGTCGGCAAGGACCCGGAGCACGCCTTCGACCACGACTGGTTCGAAGCCATTGCCCTGGCGGCCCGGGATCACATGGTCGATCACTGGATGGACCACACCCGGCAGATCTACCGCAAAAGCCAGAAGCGGGTGTATTACCTGTCGCTGGAGTTTCTTATCGGCCGCCTGCTGTACGACAGCCTGAGCAACCTGGGCCTGCTGGATGTCGCCCGTGAGGCGCTGGGCGGGCTCAACGTTGACCTTGAGCGCATCCGCCTGCTTGAGCCCGATGCGGCCCTGGGCAACGGTGGCCTGGGGCGCCTGGCGGCCTGTTTCATGGAGAGCATGTCGACCCTTGGCATCGCCGCCCACGGTTATGGCATTCGTTACGAGCACGGCCTGTTCCGCCAGGCGGTGGTCGATGGCTGGCAGCAGGAACAGACCGAGAACTGGCTGGATTTCGGCAACCCCTGGGAGTTCGAGCGGGCCGAGGTGATCTACCCGATCAGCTTCGGCGGCAGCGTCGAAACCGTGCACGACGCCGGTGGCCAGCAGCGCCAGGTATGGTGGCCGGCCGAGACCGTGCGGGCGGTGGCCTACGACACGCCGGTGGTCGGCTGGCGCGGCGCCAGCGTCAACACCTTGCGCTTGTGGCGGGCGCGGGCGCTGGAAGAGCTGCACCTGGAGCGTTTCAATGCCGGTGACCACCTGGGCGCCGTCGCCGAAGTGGCGCGGGCTGAAAGTATCTCGCGGGTGCTGTACCCGGCCGACAGTACCGAGGCCGGCCAGGAGCTGCGCCTGCGCCAGGAGTATTTCTTCGTCTCGGCCTCGCTGCAGGACCTGCTGCGCCGACACCTGAACATGCACGACAGCCTGCTCAACCTGTCGCAGCAGGCGGCGATCCAGCTCAACGACACCCATCCTTCGATCGCGGTCGCCGAGCTGATGCGCCTATTGGTCGACCAGCACGAAGTGCCTTGGGACACGGCCTGGCAACTGACCGTCGAGACCCTGGCCTACACCAACCACACATTGCTGCCCGAAGCCCTGGAAACCTGGCCGGTGGGCCTGATGGAGCGCATGCTGCCGCGGCACATGCAAATCATCTACCTGATCAACGCCTTTCATATCGACGCCTTGCGCGCCAAGGGCATCCATGATTTCGACGTGCTGCGCGCGGTGTCGCTGATCGAGGAAGACAACGGCCGCCGGGTGCGCATGGGCAACCTGGCGTTCCTTGGCTCGCACAGCGTCAACGGCGTATCGGCGCTGCACAGCAAGCTGATGCGCAGCACGGTATTCGCCGAGCTGCACAAGCTCTACCCGGAGCGAATCAACAACAAGACCAACGGCATTACCTTCCGTCGTTGGCTGTTCCAGACCAACCCGCAGCTGACCGGGATGCTGGTCGAGGCGCTGGGCGCCGACGTGCTCGATGACCCGCAAGGGCGTCTGCGCGACCTTGATCCCTTCGCCGACAAAGCGTCGTTCTGCAAGCAATTCGCCGCCCAGCGCCTGCACAGCAAGAAGGCCCTGGCCAACTTGATCCAGGAGCGCCTGGGCATCACCCTCAATCCCGAGGCGATGTTCGATGTGCAGGTCAAACGGATCCACGAGTACAAGCGCCAGCTGCTCAACCTGCTGCACACGGTGGCCCTGTACCAGGCCATCCGCGCCGAGCCTGGCACCGGCTGGGCGCCACGGGTGAAGATCTTCGCCGGCAAGGCAGCGGCCAGCTACCACCAGGCCAAGCTGATCATCAAGCTGACCAACGACATCGCCAAGGTGGTCAACAACGACCCGACCGTGCGCGGCCTGCTCAAGGTGGTGTTTTTGCCCAACTACAACGTCAGCCTGGCCGAGAGCATCATCCCGGCGGCCGACCTTTCCGAGCAGATTTCTACCGCTGGCTATGAGGCGTCCGGCACCAGCAACATGAAGTTCGGCCTTAACGGCGCGCTGACCATCGGCACCCTGGACGGCGCCAACGTCGAGATGTGCGAGCAGGTCGGCGTTGAGAACATGTTCATCTTCGGCCTGACCTCCCAGCAGGTGGAGGCGCGCAAGCGCAGCGGCGACTTTGGCGCCAGTGCCGCGATCGGCGCCTCTCATCGGCTCAACGACGTGCTTCAGGCCATTCGCGGCGGGGTGTTTTCACCTGATGACCCGGGTCGCTATGTCGGTCTGGTCGACTCGCTGGTGGCCTATGATCGCTTCCTGGTGTGCGCCGATTTCGACGCCTACTGGGACGCGCAATTGCGCGTCGAAGCGCTCTGGCACGAGCCCAGGCAGTGGTGGCGCATGGCGGTGCTCAACACCGCGCGCATGGGCTGGTTCTCCTCGGACCGGACCATCCGCGAGTACGCCACCGACATCTGGAGAGCGCTTGGCTAAGCTGCAAAGGTCGGCCCGGGGGTGGTGAACTCTCGGGCCGATGTGCCGTCTGATCGGCCAAGCGTGTCTGATTGCTCGCTAGCGCTTCACTCTCCCTGTAAACTGCGTGGGTTTTTATTACCCCCTTCCTTCGGAGCCTTACATGTCCCGCGTTACCCTGAGTCGCTATTTGATTGAGCAGACCCGCAGCAACAGTACCCCTGCCGATCTGCGCTTCCTGATCGAAGTGGTGGCGCGTGCGTGCAAGGAAATCAGCCACAACGTCTCCAAAGGCGCGCTGGGCGGCGTTCTGGGCAGCATGGGCACCGAAAACGTGCAGGGCGAAGTCCAGAAGAAACTGGACGTGATCTCCAACGACATCCTGCTCGAAGCCAACGAGTGGGGCGGTCACCTGGCCGGCATGGCCTCCGAAGAGATGGACAACGCCTACCAGATCCCGGGCAAATACCCGAAAGGTGCCTACCTGCTGGTATTCGACCCGCTGGACGGTTCGTCGAACATCGACGTCAACGTTTCGGTCGGTACCATCTTCTCGGTACTGCGCTGCCCGAACGAATACCTGAGCCAGAACGAAAGCCTCAACGAGCAGGCCTTCCTGCAGCCGGGTACCAAGCAGGTTGCCGCCGGTTACGCGATCTACGGCCCGCAGACCATGCTGATCCTGACCCTGGGCAACGGCGTCAAGGGCTTCACCCTGGACCGCGAGCTGGGCAGCTTCGTGCTGACCCACGAGAACATCCAGGTGCCGGAAACCACCGCCGAGTTCGCCATCAACATGTCCAACCAGCGCCACTGGGAAGCACCGGTGACCCGCTACGTGGGCGAGCTGCTGGCCGGTGAGACCGGTCCGCTGAAAAAGAACTACAACATGCGCTGGATCGCCTCGATGGTTGCCGATGTGCACCGCATCCTCACTCGTGGCGGCCTGTTCATGTACCCGCGCGACGCGCGCGAGCCGTCCAAGCCGGGCAAGCTGCGCCTGATGTACGAAGCCAACCCGATGTCCTTCATCATCGAACAGGCCGGCGGTGCTTCCACCGACGGTCACCAGCGCATCCTCGACATCCAGCCGGATAGCCTGCACCAGCGCGTGGCAGTGTTCCTCGGCTCCAAGCAGGAAGTCGAGCGCGTTACCGGTTATCACAAGGAGTAAATCATGCTCGCACCTTGGCAGCCGTTGCTGGAGTGGTGGTTTGGCTGGGGCACCAGCCCCCAGGCCGTGGCTGACGAGAAGGGCACCTTGTGGTTCGGCAAGCACCACGACGAGGAAGCGCGCGAGCGCTTCGGCGAGCTGGTCGAGCAGGCGCTGGCCGGCGGCCTCGATGAGTGGCTGCAAAGCCCACAGGGCTGGCTGGGCCTGGTGCTGTTGCTCGATCAGTTGCCGCGCATGATCCACCGCGACACGCCGCGCGCCTTCGATGGCGACCGGCGCGCCCAGGTACTGGTGATGCAGGGCCTGGACAAGGCCTGGGATTACCAGCTGCTGCCGATCCAGCGGGTGTTCATCCTGCTGGTGCTGGAGCATGCCGAGGTGCTGGACTGGCAGAACATCAGCGTCGAGCGTTACCAGTTGCTGCTCGATGCCCAGCCGGATGCCGATCGGCGCTTGTTCGAAGGTTTCCTCGACTACGCCGAGCAGCACCAGCGGGTGATTGCCCGCTTTGGTCGCTTCCCGCACCGTAATCTGCTGCTGAATCGGCCGAGTACCGATGAAGAGATGGATTTTCTGCTGGAGCCGGGCTCAAGGTTTTGAGTTGAGCTCAATCGCGGGTCAAGCCCGCTCCCACATACTCTGTGGGAGCGGACTTGCCCCGCGATCAGCTTCAGATCAGATCCTGAAACTCCCCACCAGCTGCTTCAACCGATTGGCCTGATTCTCCAGGTCATTGCAGGCGCGCAAGGTTGCCTGCAGGTTCTCTACCCCTTCCTGATTCAGCGTATTGATCTCGGTGATGTCGACATTGATCGACTCGACCACGGCGGTCTGCTCTTCGGTGGCGGTGGCCACCGACTGGTTCATGCCGTCGATCTCGCCGATGCGCTGGGTCACGCTGCCCAGCCGCTCACCGGCCTGGTTGGCGATGCCGACGCTGTGCTGGCTGTGGCTCTGGCTTTCGGTCATGGTGCTGACCGCCACCTGGGCGCCGGCCTGCAGCTCTTCAATGATGCGCTGAACCTGCTGCGCCGAATCCTGGGTGCGGTGGGCGAGGTTACGGACCTCGTCCGCCACCACGGCGAATCCACGCCCGGCTTCACCGGCGCGGGCCGCTTCAATGGCGGCGTTGAGCGCCAACAGGTTGGTTTGCTGGGAAATACCGCTGATCACTTCAAGAATCTGGCCGATGTTCACCGTGTTGGCATTGAGCGTCTCGATGTTGCCGCACGAGTCGCTGATCTTCGCCGACAGTTGGTTCATCACCTCGATGGTCTGCTCGACCACCTGCTGGCCTTGTTCGGCCAGGTTGCGCGCGTCGCTGGAATGCTGCGAGGCGAGGGCGGCGTTCTGGGCGATTTCCTGGGCGGCGGCGCCGAGCTGGTTGATCGCCGCAGCGACGCTGCTGGTGCGGCTCGACTGCTGGTCGGCGTTGTGGATCGAGGCGTTGGAGGCACTGACCACGCGCAGCGCCACTTCATTGACCTGGCCGGTGGCCGAGGCCACTTCGCGGATCGACTCGTGGATGCGCTCGACAAAACGGTTGAACGATTGGCCGAGGCTGCCGAATTCGTCCTGGCCATGGATGCGCAGGCGCCGGGTCAGGTCGCCTTCGCCTTCGGCGATGTCATGCATGGCCCGGCCCATCACGTGCAGTGGCTCCATCAGCACGCGAATCAGCACGCCAAGCAGGGCGATGATGATCAGCACCGCGATCACCGTGGCGACCACCGCCGAGGTGCGCAGTTCGCTGAGCGTGGCAAAGGCAAAGTCCTGGTCGAGCACCAGTGCCACGTACCAGTCAGCCGAAGGCACGCCGTTGACCTTGGTGAAGGTGATGAACTGCTTGTGCCCGTCCAGTTCGGCTTCTTTCAGGCCGCTGCCGACCTGCGGGGCGCCTTGCGGGTAGGCGTCGCTGAGGTTTTTCAGGACCAGGTCGGCTTGCGGGTGCACGAGGATCTTGCCCGCGCCGTTGACGATGAAGGCCTGGCCGTGGCCGTCGAAGTTCAGGGCGTTGATGATCGCGCTGATGCTGTCCAGGTCGGTGTCGACGCCATTGACCCCGATCATCCGGCCCTGATGCTGTACCGGGGTGGCGAGGGTAATCACCAATTTGTTCGCTGAAACAGAAATGTACGGCTCGGTGACGATGGTCTGGCCGGCGCCGGTGGCAGCCTTGTACCAACCGCGCACTCTCGGGTCGTAGTCAGCGGCGCGGTTGCCCAGCGGTACCGATTGCATGTAGCCGTCCTGGCCGCCGAAGTAGGTCAGCAGAAAGTTGCTGCCGTACACCGGCAGGCTCAGGCTGCGGGTCAGGCTGTCCTTGCTGGCGCCATCGATGGCGACCTGCTGGGACAGTGATTGCAACAGTTGCATGCGGCTTTGCAGCCAGGTCTGGATGTTGCTGCTGGTCAGGCTGCCGAGCTCCTGCATCGAGGCTTCGGTATTGCTGCGCAGGGTCTGGCGCTGGCGGTAATCGTTGAACAAGATGAAACAGGTGAAGGCGACAGCGACCACCAGGGCGGCGGCGAGCAGAATCTTGTGGCTGAACTTCAGGTTTTTTGTCATTGCGAGGTCTGTCTGCACAAGGCGGGGTCAACGGATGGGGCGCGGCAAACGCTCGCAGCGCCTTCCTGTGTCGTCCGTTCTGGGCAAAAGATTAATCACAGAACTCACCAGTCGACCAATGGCGGGGCTTTGGCGCCAACAAAACCGGGACGCTCGGGAACCGGATGGGCTTTTTCCCTTCTAAGCTGTCGGTAGGCCATCGCGCCTGCACCCTCATGTCCAGGAGTGACCCTTCATGTCGTTGCGTTCCCTCGCCCTGCTGTCCTTGTGCGTGTTCCTCACTGCGTGCAACAAGATCAACCAGGAAAACTACTCACAGCTCAAGTCCGGCATGGCCAAGGTCGAGGTCGAAAAACTGCTCGGTGCGCCGACCGATTGCTCCGGTGCCTTGGGCATGTCCAGCTGCACCTGGGGCGACGAGAAGACCTTTATCAGCGTCCAGTACGCCGGTGACAAGGTGCTGATGTATTCCGGGCAGGGCCTCAAATGAAGCCGCTGCACCTGCTGTTGGCGCTGTGCGCCGGGTTGATCCTCGGCGGCTGTGCCAGTTCCGGTGCAGGCTCGCTTGAGCCGAAGACCGCCAACAGCGTCGACCTCAAGCGCTACCAGGGCAAGTGGTATGAACTGGCGCGTTTGCCGATGTATTTTCAGCGTGACTGTGCCCAGTCCGAGGCCCATTACAACCTCAAGCCGGACGGCAGCGTTGGTGTGCTCAACCGCTGCCGCACCCTTGAAGGCGAATGGCAGGAGGCCAGTGGCACGGCCAACGTGCAGGTGCCGGGCAAGACCGACAAGCTTTGGGTGGTGTTCGACAACTGGTTCTCGAAGTTGCTGCCGGGCGTTGCCAAGGGTGACTACTGGATCCTCTACGTCGACGACAAATACCACACCGCGCTGGTCGGCAATCCGGACCGCAAGTACCTGTGGATACTCTCGCGTACCCCGACCATCCCGGCCTTGCAGCGCGAAAGCTTGCTGGCCAAGGCGCGCCAGCAGGGCTATGACACCCAGCGGCTGATCTGGCGGGTGGCAGACAAGGAGATGGCTGCGCGCAAGCCTTGAGGGCCTCATCGCGGGTCAAGCCCGCTCCCACAGTGTAGGAGCGGGCTTGCCCCGCAATGGCGTAATCAGCCCAACAGGCTGCGCAGCACCCCGGCAAATGCCCGCGCGCTGTCTTCTTCCTGGGCATGGCGCCCCTGGCGCACTACCCACTGGCCGTTGACCATCACATCGCGCACCTGACGGTCGCCGCCAGCAAACAGCCAACGGTTGAGAATGCCGTCTGCACTGGCCGTCGCCAGGTACGGGTCGTTGCCATCGAGCACCAGCCAGTCTGCGCGCTTGCCCACCGCCAGTTCGCCAATCGGCTGCCCCAAGGCTTGGGCGCCACCGCTCAGGGCGGCATCGAACAAGGTGCGCCCGACCATCGGCTGGTCGCCGCGGTACAGGCGATTGCGGCGCTGGTCGCGCAGGCGCTGGCCATATTCCAGCCAGCGCAGCTCCTCGACCACGCTCAGCGACACATGGCTGTCCGAGCCGATCCCCAGGCGCCCGCCGCGGGCCAGGTAGTCCACCGCCGGGAAGATCCCGTCGCCCAGGTTCGCTTCGGTGGTCAGGCACAGGCCAGCGACCGCGCCGCTGCGGGCCATCAGTTCGACTTCGTCGGGTTCGGCATGGGTGGCATGGACCAGGCACCAGCGCTGATCGACTTCGGTGTTCTCATAGAGCCACTGCAATGGCCGGCGACCGCTCCAGGCCAGGCAGTCGTCGACTTCCTTCTGCTGCTCGGCGATATGGATGTGCACCGGGCAGGCCTTGTCGCTGGCGGCCAGGACCTGGGCAATTTGTTCCGGTGTCACCGCACGCAGGGAATGGAAGCACAGGCCCAGGGCCTGCGCGGGCTGCTCGGCCAGCAGCGGCGCCAGGCGCACCTGCAGATTCAGATACTGTTCGGTGCTGTTGATAAAACGCCGCTGGCCTTCGTTCGGGGCTTGCCCGCCAAAGCCGGAGTGGCTGTACAGCACCGGCAGCAGGGTCAGGCCGATGCCGCTGGCGCGCGCCGCCGCGCTGATGCGCAGGGACAGCTCCGCCGGGTCGGCGTAAGCCTGGCCCTGGGTGTCGTGGTGAACGTAGTGGAATTCGGCAACCGAGGTGTAGCCGGCCTTGAGCATCTCGATGTACAGCTGGCGGGCGATGACCTGCAGCTGTTCAGGGCTGATCTTGCCGACCAGGCGATACATCAATTCGCGCCAGGTCCAGAAGCTGTCGTTAGGGTTGCCGGCCACTTCCGCGAGCCCGGCCATGGCGCGCTGGAAGGCGTGCGAGTGCAGGTTGGGCATGCCCGGCAACAGCGGACCGGCCAGGCGTTCGGCGTTTTCGGCCGAGGCGTTGGCCTGGAGGCTGGTCAGCAGGCCATCAGCGCCGACCTCGATTCGGACGTTTTCGGCCCAGCCCGTAGGCAGCAAAGCACGTTCGGCAAAGAAGACGGACATCGGCACGGCACCTCATTGTGATTATTTGTATATACATATACAGACGTTTGCCTGCTGGGTAAACTCCGGCAAGCTACCGTTCATTCAATCGAACAAGGATATTTTCCGTGCCGACACCTCCTGTCTCCGCGCTGGTTGCCCAGATGGGCGAGGGTCCGGCGCCGCTGTACGCCCGGGTCAAACAAATGATCGCCCAGCAGATCCAGAATGGCAGCTGGCCGCCGCATCACCGGGTGCCGTCTGAAAGCGAGCTGGTCAACCAGCTGGGCTTCAGCCGCATGACCATCAACCGCGCCCTGCGCGAGCTGACCGCTGAAGGCCTGCTGGTGCGCATGCAGGGCGTCGGCACCTTTGTCGCCGAACCCAAGAGCCGCTCGGCGCTGTTCGAGGTCAACAACATTGCCGACGAGATTGCTGCCCGCGGGCACCAGCACACGTGCCAGGTGATTGTCCTGGCCGAAGAGGCTGCCGGTTCCGAGCGCGCCCTGGCTCTGGACATGCGTGAAGGCCAGCGGGTGTTCCACTCGCTGATCGTGCATTACGAGAACGGCGTTGCCGTGCAGATCGAAGACCGCTTCGTCAACGCCGCGGTGGCACCCGATTACCTCAAGCAGGATTTCACCCGGCAGACGCCCTACGCCTATCTGTCCCAGGTCGCGCCGCTGACCGAAGGCGAGCACGTGGTCGAAGCGATCCTCGCCGAGCCGGAAGAATGCCGCCTGCTGCAAATCGAACAAGGCGAGCCGTGCCTGCTGATCCGCCGCCGTACCTGGTCGGGGCGCCAGCCAGTGACTGCCGCTCGTCTGATTCATCCCGGATCCCGTCATCGTCTGGAAGGACGCTTCAGCAAATGAGCCAGTTGCAGATTTTACGCGCCAAAGACTACCCCCGCATGCCATGGAAGAACGGCGGTGGCAGCACCGAAGAAATCACCCGCGATGCCGGCGTTGGCCTGGAGGGTTTCGGCTGGCGCCTATCGATTGCCGATATCGCCGAGTCCGGTGGCTTTTCCAGCTTTGCCGGTTATCAGCGGATTATCACCGTGCTTGAGGGTGAGGGCATGCGCCTGCAGGTTGATGGTCAGCCGACGCGCCCGCTGTTGCCGTTCGATGCCTTTGCCTTCAGGGGCGAGAGCCAGGTCAGTTGCAGCCTGCTCGGCGGTTCGATTCGCGATTTCAACCTGATCTATTCCCCCGAGCGTTATCGCGCGCGCCTGCAGTGGCTCGATGGCAGCCAGCGGGTGTTCAGTTCGGCTACGACCTTGCTGCTGTTTGCGGCAGCCTCGCAGGTCGAGGTGGCGTTGGACGGGCAGGGTGAGCATGTGCTCGGACGTTATGACTGCTTGCGCCTTGACGGTACCCACAGCCTGCAGACCTTGAACATCCAGGGTCGTTGCTGCCTGATCGAGCTGAGCCCTCGCTGAAATTGTTACGCCTCGGCTGAGCGTTTCGGCCGGGGCTGTTACCGATTGACCCAAAGTGGTGCAACGCCACGGCTCTACTGTGCTCGACCACTCATCGGCTCAACATTTTTTATCCCGCCACAGCCCGCGTGCTGCGGGGCTCTAACGCCTGCATTAGCGCCGCGAAAGCATCCAGGACAGGAGTTGGCATTTCAATTGCCTATGCTTGTACATACAAGTAAAGATGTGTTTGTATAAGTGCCATGACCCACCCAATGCCTGGGTTGCTCTGGACCGATCGCTGAGGAGCCATTTCCGTGACTGACAACAACTTCAAGAAATACCGTGACGTCGAAATCCGCGCAGCGCGCGGCAACAAGCTGACCGCCAAAAGCTGGCTGACCGAAGCGCCGTTGCGCATGCTGATGAACAACCTCGACCCGGAAGTGGCCGAGAACCCGAAAGAGCTGGTGGTGTACGGTGGTATCGGCCGTGCCGCGCGTAACTGGGAGTGCTACGACAAGATCGTCGAGAGCCTGACCAACCTGAACGACGACGAGACCCTGCTGGTGCAATCCGGCAAGCCGGTCGGCGTGTTCAAGACCCACAGCAACGCCCCGCGCGTACTGATCGCCAACTCCAACCTGGTACCACACTGGGCCAACTGGGAACACTTCAACGAACTGGATGCCAAGGGCCTGGCCATGTACGGCCAGATGACCGCCGGCAGCTGGATCTACATCGGCAGCCAGGGCATCGTCCAGGGCACCTACGAAACCTTCGTCGAAGCCGGTCGCCAGCACTACAACGGCAGCCTCAAGGGCAAGTGGGTCCTGACCGCAGGCCTGGGTGGCATGGGCGGCGCCCAGCCTTTGGCCGCGACCCTGGCCGGTGCCTGCTCGCTGAACATCGAATGCCAGCAAAGCCGCATCGACTTCCGCCTGAGCAGCCGTTATGTCGACGAGCAAGCCAAGGATCTGGACGACGCCCTGGCGCGCATCGCCAAGTACACCGCCGAAGGCAAGGCCATTTCCATCGCCCTGCTGGGCAACGCCGCCGAAATCCTGCCTGAGCTGATCAAGCGTGGCGTGCGCCCGGACATGGTCACTGACCAGACCAGCGCCCACGACCCGCTCAACGGTTACCTGCCGGCCGGCTGGACCTGGGAGCAGTACCGCGAGCGTGCGCAGACCGAACCGGCAGCCGTGGTCAAGGCCGCCAAGCAATCGATGGCCGTACACGTCAAAGCCATGCTCGAGTTCCAGAAGCAGGGCGTGCCGACCTTCGACTACGGCAACAACATCCGCCAGATGGCCAAGGAAGAGGGCGTGACCAATGCCTTCGACTTCCCGGGCTTCGTACCGGCCTACATCCGCCCGCTGTTCTGCCGTGGTATCGGTCCGTTCCGCTGGGCAGCGCTGTCGGGCAACGCCGAAGACATCTACAAGACCGACGCCAAGGTCAAGGAACTGATCCCGGACGACGCCCACCTGCACAACTGGCTGGACATGGCCCGCGAGCGCATCAGCTTCCAGGGCCTGCCAGCACGTATCTGCTGGGTCGGCCTGGGCCAGCGCGCCAAACTGGGCCTGGCGTTCAACGAAATGGTCCGCCGCGGTGAGCTGTCGGCACCGATCGTCATCGGCCGTGACCACCTGGACTCCGGCTCGGTATCCAGCCCGAACCGTGAAACCGAATCGATGCAGGATGGCTCCGATGCCGTCTCCGACTGGCCACTGCTCAACGCCCTGCTCAACACTGCCAGCGGCGCGACCTGGGTCTCCCTGCACCACGGTGGTGGCGTGGGCATGGGCTTCTCCCAGCACTCGGGCATGGTCATCGTCTGCGACGGTACCGACGAGGCTGCCGAGCGGATCGCCCGCGTACTGACCAACGACCCGGGTACCGGTGTCATGCGTCACGCCGATGCCGGTTATCAGATCGCCATCGACTGCGCCAAAGAACAAGGCTTGAACCTGCCGATGATCACAGGCTGATCTGCGGTAAATGGTTGATACTGATATCTATGCAGGCGCATTCGCCTCACGAGTACGGAGCATTAACGTGACTGAATTGACCCTCAAGCCCGGCACCCTGACCCTGGCTCAACTGCGTGCGATCTACCAGCAGCCGGTAAAACTCACGCTGGACTCCAGCGCTGACCAGCAGATCGACGCCAGCGTCGCCTGTGTCGAGCAAATTCTCGCGGAAAACCGCACCGCCTACGGCATTAACACTGGGTTCGGCCTGTTGGCCTCGACCCGTATCGCCAGCCACGACCTGGAAAACCTCCAGCGTTCGCTGGTGCTGTCCCACGCCGCAGGCGTTGGCCAGCCGATTGACGATGCTCTGGTGCGGCTGATCATGGTGCTCAAGGTCAACAGCCTGAGCCGTGGTTTCTCCGGCATCCGCCGCAAGGTGATCGACGCCCTGATCGCGCTGATCAACGCCGAAGTCTATCCGCACATCCCGCTCAAGGGTTCGGTCGGCGCTTCCGGCGACCTCGCTCCGCTGGCGCACATGTCGCTGGTACTGCTGGGTGAAGGCAAGGCGCGCCACAACGGCCAATGGCTGTCGGCCACCGAGGCCCTGGCGGTTGCCGGCCTTGAGCCGCTGACCCTGGCGGCCAAAGAAGGCCTGGCGCTGCTCAACGGCACTCAGGCGTCCACCGCCTTTGCCCTGCGCGGCCTGTTCGAAGGCGAAGACCTGTTCGCCGCCGCCATGTCGGTCGGTGGCCTGACCGTCGAAGCGGTGCTGGGTTCGCGTTCGCCGTTCGATGCGCGTATTCACGAAGCCCGTGGCCAGCGCGGCCAGATCGACGCCGCCGCCTGCTACCGCGACCTGCTGGGTGACGGCAGCGAAGTCTCCGCCTCCCACGAGAACTGTGGCAAGGTCCAGGACCCGTACTCGTTGCGTTGCCAGCCACAGGTCATGGGCGCCTGCCTGACCCAGTTCCGCCAGGCCGCCGAAGTGCTGGTGATCGAAGCCAACGCCGTGTCCGACAACCCGCTGGTGTTCGCCGCCGAAGGTGATGTGATCTCCGGTGGTAACTTCCACGCCGAGCCTGTGGCCATGGCCGCCGACAACATGGCCCTGGCCATCGCCGAGATCGGTTCGCTGAGCGAGCGCCGCATCTCGCTGATGATGGACAAGCACATGTCCCAGCTGCCGCCGTTCCTGGTGGCCAATGGCGGGGTCAACTCCGGCTTCATGATCGCCCAGGTCACCGCAGCTGCGCTGGCCAGCGAGAACAAGGCCCTGGCCCATCCGCACAGTGTCGACAGCCTGCCGACGTCGGCCAACCAGGAAGACCACGTGTCGATGGCCCCGGCTGCCGGCAAGCGTCTGTGGGAAATGAGCGACAACGTGCGCGGCATCCTCGCCGTTGAATGGCTGGCCGCCTGTCAGGGCCTGGACCTGCGCGAAGGCCTGAAGACTTCGCCAAAGCTGGAGCAGGCGCGTCAAACCCTGCGCAGCAAGGTCGCCTTCTACGAGAAAGACCGCTTCTTCGCCCCGGACATCGAGGCGGCCATCGCCCTGCTGGCCGCAGGGCGCCTGACCGGCCTGCTGCCGGCCAAGGTCCTGCCTAGCCTGTGACCCCTCGGGCTGGCCTGCCTGGCCAGCCGCCTGCCGCACGGACCCTCGGGTCCGTGCCGCTTTTCGCCTACAACAAGAACAGGACGCGAAAATGCAATCTCAAGCTCAAGGACTCAAGCGCGGGCTAACCGCGCGACACATTCGTTTCATGGCGCTGGGGTCAGCGATTGGCACCGGGTTATTCTACGGTTCGGCCTCGGCCATCCAGATGGCCGGGCCTGCGGTGCTTCTGGCTTATCTGATCGGTGGCGCGGCAGTGTTCATGGTCATGCGCGCGTTGGGCGAAATGGCCGTGCACAACCCGGTATCCGGCTCGTTCGGCCACTACGCCAGCACGTATCTGGGGCCGATGTCGGGGTTCATCCTCGGCTGGACCTATGCCTTTGAAATGATCATCGTTTGCCTGGCCGACGTCACCGCCTTCGGCATCTATATGGGGTTCTGGTTCCCGGAAGTGGCGCGCTGGATCTGGGTGCTGGGTATCGTCTTTCTGATCGGCGGCCTGAACCTGTGCAACGTCAAGGTATTCGGCGAGATGGAATTCTGGCTGTCGCTGCTCAAGGTCGGTGCCATCGTCGCGATGATCCTGGCCGGCTTCGGCATCATGGCCTTCGGCCTGAGCAATGCCAGCGCCGATAACGCCGTGGGTATCAGCAACCTGTTCGAGCATGGCGGCTTCATGCCCAACGGCATTGGCGGCCTGATCGCCTCGTTTGCCGTGGTGATGTTTGCCTTCGGCGGTATCGAGATCATCGGTATCACCGCCGGTGAAGCCAAGGACCCGCAGCGTGTCCTCCCCAAGGCAATCAACGCCGTGCCGATGCGCATCCTGCTGTTCTATGTGCTGACCCTGTTCGTGCTGATGTGCCTGTACCCATGGCCGCAGATTGGCAGCCAGGGCAGCCCGTTCGTGCAGATCTTCAGCAATCTTGGGATCGGTTCGGCGGCGACCGTGCTCAACATCGTGGTGATTTCCGCCGCCGTCTCGGCGATCAACAGCGACATCTTCGGCGCCGGGCGCATGATGTACGGCCTGGCCCAGCAAGGGCAGGCGCCTAAGGGCTTTGCCAAGATCTCCCGTCACGGTGTGCCGTGGATGACCGTACTGGTCATGGGCGCGGCGTTGCTCGGCGGTGTGGTGCTCAACTACCTGATCCCGGAAAACGTGTTCCTGCTGATCGCCTCGATTGCGACCTTTGCGACCGTGTGGGTCTGGCTGATGATCCTGGTGACCCAGGTTGCCATGCGCCGCAGCATGAGCCGCGAAGAAGTCGCCCAGCTGAAATTCCCGGTACCGTTCTGGCCTTATGGCCCGGCGGCGGCGATTGCTTTCATGCTGTTCGTTTTCGGCGTACTCGGCTACTTCCCGGATACGCAGGCAGCGTTGTTGGTGGGCGTGGTCTGGGTGCTGTTCCTGGTGGTGGCGTACAAACTCTGGTGCAAGCCACAGGTGGTTGCCGCCGAGCAGCCGCTGGTGCAGGAACCTTCTCAACTCTGATCAAGGAGACTCTGGATGAAAACCGTCTGGCAGCACTGCCATGTGGCAAGCATGGCGCAAGGTGTTTACTCGATCATCGAGGATGCGGCGATGGTCACCAGCGCCGGTCATATCGAGTGGATCGGCCCGCGCCAGCAACTGCCGGCCCTGGTCGCTGACAGAACCGTGGACCTGGGCGGCGCCTGGGTCACACCGGGTTTGATCGACTGCCACACCCACACGGTGTTTGGCGGCAACCGCAGCGGTGAGTTCGAGCAGCGCCTGCAAGGCGTCAGCTATGCCGAGATCGCCGCCCAGGGCGGCGGTATCGCCAGCACTGTGCGGGCAACCCGCGCGGCCAGCGAGGACGAACTGTTCGCCAGCGCCCGTCAGCGCGTGCAGGCGCTGATGCGCGATGGCGTCACCACCCTGGAGATCAAGTCCGGCTACGGCCTGGACCTGGCCAGCGAGCGCAAGCTGCTCAAGGTCATTCGCCGCCTGGGCGAGGAGCTGCCACTGACTGTGCGCAGCACTTGCCTGGCTGCCCATGCCTTGCCGCCGGAATACAAGGATCGCGCAGACGACTACATCAGCCACATCTGTGACCAAATGCTCCCGGCCCTGGCCGCCGAGGGCCTGGTCGACGCGGTGGATGCTTTCTGCGAGTACCTGGCGTTCTCTCCGGCCCAGGTCGAGCGGGTGTTTATCAAGGCCCGGGAGCTGGGCCTGCCAGTCAAGCTGCATGCCGAGCAACTGTCGTCCCTGGCCGGTTCCAGCCTGGCGGCGCGCTACCAGGCGTTGTCAGCCGATCACCTGGAGTTCATGACTGAAGACGACGCCATCGCCATGGCGGCGGCCGGTACCGTGGCGGTGCTGCTGCCCGGTGCCTTCTACTTCCTGCGTGAAACCCAGTTGCCGCCAATGGATGCCCTGCGCAAGCATGGGGTGAAGATCGCCATTGCCAGCGACCTCAACCCTGGCACCTCGCCGGCGCTGTCGCTGCGCCTGATGCTGAACATGGCCTGTACCCTGTTCCGCATGACCCCGGAAGAAGCCTTGGCCGGTGTCACCCTGCACGCGGCCACAGCCTTGGGCCTGGGCGATAGCCATGGTTCGCTGGAGGTCGGCAAGGTGGCCGACTTCGTCGCCTGGCAGATCGAACGACCGGCCGACCTGGCTTACTGGCTGGGCGGCGAGCTGCCCAAGCGGGTGGTGCGCCTGGGCCATGAAATTTTCAATTGAGAGAGGCCGTATGGACAAGGTACTGAGTTTTCACCAGGGCACGTTGCCGCTGCTGATCAGCATGCCCCACGCCGGTTTGCGCCTGACGCCTGCGGTGCAGCAGGGCCTGGTCGAGCCTGCGCAAAGCCTGCCGGATACCGACTGGTATATTCCGCAGTTGTACGACTTTGCCCGTGGGTTGGGTGCCAGCGTGGTCGCGGCCGAGTATTCGCGTTTCGTCATCGACCTGAACCGCCCGGACGACGACAAGCCGCTGTATGTCGGTGCCACTACCGGCCTTTACCCGGCGACCCTGTTCGAGGGCGAGCCGTTGTTCAAGGACGGCCAGGCGCCGTCGGCGCAGGAACGCGCGGGGTACCTGGAAGCGATCTGGCGGCCGTACCACGACACTATCCGCAATGAGCTGGCGCGCCTGCGCGAGCAGTTTGGCTATGCCTTGCTGTGGGATGCCCACTCGATCCGCTCGCACATCCCGCACCTGTTCGAGGGCAAGCTACCGGACTTCAACCTCGGCACCTTCAATGGCGCCAGTTGCGACTCGCAGCTGGCTGAGCGGCTGCAGGGCGTTTGCGCAAAATTTGCGCAGTACAGCCATGTGCTCAATGGTCGCTTCAAGGGTGGGCATATCACCCGTCACTACGGTGACCCGGCCAACGACATTCATGCGGTGCAGTTGGAGCTGGCGCAAAGCACCTATATGGAAGAGGTCGAGCCGTTCAAGTACCGCGAGGATCTGGCCGCGCCAACGCAGGTGGTGTTGAAGCAATTGCTCGAGACGGTGCTGGCGTGGGGCAAGGAGCGTTACTCGCGCTGATTGCGCGGCGCCTGCATCGCGGGGCAAGCCCGCTCCCACCAGACCGGTAGGAGCGGGCTTGCCCCGCGATGAGGCCCCAAAGCCATCACAGGTACATGCTCAAAGCGCAATTCAGGTTTATGATGCCCAACGGCAGAATAATTCCCACACGGAGTGCGTAATGCAGACCTTGTACCCGCAGATCAAACCCTACGCCCGGCACGATCTGGCCGTGGAAGCACCGCATGTGCTGTATGTCGATGAGAGCGGTTCGCCGGAAGGTCTGCCGGTGGTGTTCATCCATGGCGGCCCGGGTGCCGGCTGCGATGCCCAGAGCCGCTGCTACTTCAATCCCAATCAGTACCGCATCATCACCTTCGACCAGCGCGGCTGCGGTCGTTCGACCCCGCATGCCAGCCTGGAAAACAACACCACCTGGCACCTGGTCGAAGACCTGGAGCGCATTCGCAAGCACCTGGGGATCGAGAAGTGGGTGCTGTTCGGCGGCTCCTGGGGCTCTACCCTGGCCCTGGCCTACGCCCAGACCCACCCCGAGCGGGTGCATGGCCTGATTCTGCGCGGCATCTTCCTGTGCCGTGCGCAAGAGATCGAATGGTTCTATCAGGCCGGTGCCAGCCGCCTGTTCCCCGATTACTGGCAGGACTACATCGCACCGATTCCGGCCGAAGAACGCGACGACCTGGTCAAGGCCTTCCACAAGCGCCTGACCGGCAACGACCAGATTGCCCAGATGCATGCGGCCAAGGCCTGGTCGACCTGGGAAGGACGTACCGCGACCCTGCGGCCCAACCCGCTGGTGGTCGACCGTTTCTCCGAGCCGCAGCGCGCACTGTCGATTGCCCGCATCGAATGCCACTACTTCACCAACAATGCATTCCTTGAGCCGGACCAGTTGATCCGCGACATGCCCAAGATCGCTCACCTGCCGGCGGTGATCGTGCATGGCCGCTACGACGTGATCTGCCCGCTGGATAATGCCTGGGAACTGCACCAGGCCTGGCCGAACAGTGAGCTGAAGGTGATTCGCGACGCCGGTCACGCCGCCTCTGAGCCGGGCATTACCGATGCCCTGGTGCGTGCCGCCGACCAAATGGCCCGGCGCCTGCTCGACCTGCCCCTGGAAGAAGCATGAAGGGTTTGCTGCAACGCGTGCGTGGCGCGCGGGTGGATGTCGAGGGTAAAACCGTCGGGGCCATCGACCAGGGCCTGCTGGTGCTGGTCGCGGTCGAGCCCGGCGATACCCGCGCACATGCCGACAAGCTGCTGCACAAGCTGCTCAACTACCGGGTGTTCAGCGATCCCCAGGGCAAGATGAACCTGTCGCTCAAGGATATTGGCGGCGGCCTGCTGCTGGTGTCGCAGTTCACCCTGGCCGCCGATACCCAGAACGGCCTGCGCCCGAGTTTTTCCACCGCCGCAGCGCCGGCCCTCGGTGCCGAACTTTTCGACTATTTGCTGGCTCAGGCGCAGACGCAACATGCGACGGTCGCCAGTGGTCAGTTCGGGGCTGACATGCAGGTGCACCTGGTCAATGATGGCCCCGTAACATTTATGTTACAAATCTGAGGGCAAAAAACCCCTGTTTGCGGGAAAACAAGGGTTTTTGTAGCATAAATAGTTTGTTCAGCCTGATGCGTTGTAACGCGGCCTGCTGGATAATCGCGCGCTATGTGGGCCTGCGTTCGTGGGTTCGTTTCACTCTGACTTGAGACTGTCCGGAACCGTTTGGGGAATCATTGTGCCCTTTCGGAGTCCGAACAGTGCTCGCCAACCTGGCATATGTCGCTGGCCGTTGGTTTTATGATCTGTTTTCGGCGAGGGTTGCTCGTGATTGTAAGTCCCTGTAATGCACCAAGAACTCCCGGCATTCGGCTGCGCAAGGCCCTGTTGGCAGGCGCAACGCTGGTAAGCCTGCTCGGCGCAGGCCAGCTCTGGGCGTTCAACCTTGACGATGTCGCGGCCAAGGCGAAGGATCTTGCCGGGCAGAAGTACGAGGCGCCAAAAAGCAATCTGCCGGCGGTGTTCCGCGAAATGAAGTACGCGGACTACCAGAAGATCCGCTTCCTCAACGAAAAGGCCGAGTGGGCCAAGGACAAGACGCCGTTCAAGCTGTCCTTCTACCACCAGGGCATGCATTTCGACACGCCGGTCAAGATCAACGAAATCACCCCCAAGGCGGTGAAAGAGATCAAGTACGACCCGAGCCGTTTCGATTTCGGTGACCTGCAGTTCGACGCCAAGGCCACCGAAAAGCTGGGTTACGCCGGTTTCCGCGTGCTGTACCCGATCAACAAGGCCGACAAGCAGGATGAAATCATGACCCTGCTGGGCGCCAGCTATTTCCGCGTGGTCGGCAAGGGCCATGTGTATGGCCTGTCCGCCCGTGGCCTGGCCATCGACACTGCGTTGCCGTCTGGCGAAGAATTCCCGCGGTTCACCGAGTTCTGGGTCGAGCGTCCAAAGCCGACCGACAAGCAGCTGGTGATCTATGCGCTGCTCGATTCGCCGCGCTCCACCGGCGCCTACCGCCTGACCCTGCGTCCGGGCAGCGACACTATTGTCGACGTGCAGTCCAAGGTGTTCCTGCGTGACCGCGTCAGCCGCCTGGGTGTCGCCCCGCTGACCAGCATGTTCCTGTTCGGTGGCAACCAGCCATCCAAGGTGCTCAACTACCGTCCGGCCCTGCACGACTCCGAAGGCCTGTCGATCCATGCCGGTAACGGCGAGTGGCTGTGGCGCCCGCTGAACAACCCGAAACACCTGGCCGTGAGCAACTTCAGCGTCGAGAACCCGCGTGGTTTCGGCCTGTTGCAACGCCAGCGTGACTTCAGCCAGTTCGAAGACCTCGACGACAACTACCAGAAGCGTCCAAGCGCCTGGATCGAGCCGGTGGGTGACTGGGGCAAGGGTACCGTCGATCTGGTCGAGATCCCGACCGCCGATGAAACCAACGACAATATCGTGGCCTTCTGGAGCCCGGAGAAACTGCCGGAGCCGGGCACCCCGTTCGAATACGCCTACCGCCTGCACTGGACCATCGACGAGTCCAACCTGCACTCGCCGAACCTGGGCTGGGTCAAGCAGACCCTGCGCTCGACCGGTGACGTCAAGCAGTCCAACCTGATCCGTCAGACTGACGGCAGCGTGGCCTTCCTGGTCGACTTCGAAGGCCCGGTACTGAGCAAGCTGCCGGAAGACACCGCAGTGCGTAGCCAGATCAGCGTCGGCGACAATGCCGAAGTGGTCGAGAACAACCTGCGTTACAACCCGCAAATCAAAGGCTGGCGCCTGACCCTGCGGTTGAAGGTCAAGGACCCGAGCAAGTCCGTGGAAATGCGCGCCGCGCTGCTGCGTGATGTTCCGGTCGAACCGGCCAAGCCTGCCAAACCAAGCAAGCAGGACAAAGCTGCGGCCAAACAGGCCAAGGCCGACAAGCCTGCCGAGCAACCTGCCGCCGATGCGGCGTCCACCACCGGGGCACCGGCCACCACCGAACAGGTGCTGACCGAGACCTGGAGCTATCAGTTGCCTGCCGATGAGTAATACCCATACCCGGCCAGAATCGCTCAGCGAGTATCTGGCCCACCTGCCCCTGAGCGACGAGCAACGCGCGGAACTCGCCCGCTGCTCCTCGTTCAGCGAGTTGCATCAGCGCCTGTCTGCCCAGCCGGGCGTCGAAGCTGCCGAGGCCGTCCAGGCCTCGGTGGGCGAGCGCCTGCACGTGACCTGCGCCGAAGACCTGCAAGACGCCGAGATGCTTGCGGTGGACGGCAGCGGCCGAGTGTGCCTGAAGGCCACGCCGCCGATCCGTCGCACCCGGGTAATCCCCGAGCCGTGGCGCACCAACATCCTGATCCGCGCCTGGCGCCGCCTGACCGGCCGCACCAACGCGCCGGCGCCGGAAAAACGCGAGCTGCCCAAGGCCCGTTGGCGCTGGGTCGGCTCGATGCGCCGCTACATCCTGTTGGCGCTGATGCTCGGTCAGACCATCGTCGCCGGCTGGTACATGAAAGGCATCCTGCCGTACCAGGGCTGGTCGTTCGTCGACCTCGCCGAAGTCATGCACCAACCGCTGCTGCAAACTGCCACGCAAGTCTGGCCGTATGCGCTGCAGACCAGCATCCTGGTCCTTTTCGGTATCCTCTTCTGCTGGGTCTCGGCGGGTTTCTGGACCGCGCTGATGGGCTTTCTGGAGTTGCTTACCGGGCGTGACAAGTACCGGATCTCCGGCAGCAGTGCCGGCAATGAGCCGATCGAAGCCGGTGCTCGCACCGCGATCGTCATGCCGATCTGCAACGAAGACGTGCCGCGGGTATTCGCTGGCCTGCGGGCGACTTTCGAGTCGGTGGCCGCAACCGGTGACCTCGACCGTTTCGACTTCTTCGTGCTCAGCGACACCAACGACACCGACATCGCCGTGGCCGAGCAACAGGCCTGGCTGGAGGTCTGCCGCGAGTCCAAGGGCTTCGGGCGGATCTTCTACCGTCGCCGTCGCCGCCGGGTCAAACGCAAGAGCGGCAACCTCGACGACTTCTGCCGTCGCTGGGGTGGCGATTACCGCTACATGGTGGTGCTCGACGCCGACAGCGTGATGAGTGGCGAATGCCTGACCAGCCTGGTGCGCCTGATGGAGGCCAACCCGGACGCAGGGATCATCCAGACCGCGCCGAAAGCCTCGGGCATGGACACCCTGTATGCGCGCATGCAGCAGTTCGCCACCCGCGTCTACGGCCCACTGTTCACCGCCGGCCTGCACTTCTGGCAGCTTGGTGAGTCGCACTACTGGGGCCACAACGCGATCATCCGCATGAAGCCCTTCATCGAGCACTGCGCCCTGGCGCCGTTGCCGGGCAAGGGCGCGTTTGCCGGTGCGATCCTTTCTCACGACTTCGTTGAAGCGGCGCTGATGCGTCGGGCTGGCTGGGGCGTGTGGATTGCCTACGACCTGCCGGGCAGCTACGAAGAACTGCCGCCGAACCTGCTCGATGAACTCAAGCGCGACCGGCGCTGGTGCCACGGCAACCTGATGAACTTCCGCCTGTTCCTGGTAAAAGGCATGCACCCGGTGCACCGTGCGGTGTTCCTCACCGGGGTGATGTCGTACCTGTCGGCACCGTTGTGGTTCTTCTTCCTGGTATTGTCGACCGCGTTGCTGGCGACCAATACCCTGATGGAGCCGCAGTACTTCCTCGAACCACGCCAGCTCTACCCGCTGTGGCCGCAGTGGCACCCGGAGAAGGCCATCGCGCTGTTCTCCACCACTATCGTGCTGCTGTTCCTGCCCAAGCTGCTCAGTGTCATCCTGATCTGGGCCAAGGGTGCGAAAGAGTTTGGCGGGCGCTTCAAGGTCACCCTGTCGATGCTGCTGGAGATGCTCTTCTCCATGCTCCTGGCGCCAGTGCGGATGATCTTCCACACCCGCTTCGTGCTTGCCGCGTTCCTCGGCTGGGCCGCGACCTGGAACTCGCCGCAACGTGACGACGACTCCACCCCGTGGAGCGAAGCGGTACGCCGCCATGGCCCGCAAACCCTGCTGGGTGTGGCCTGGGCGCTGCTGGTGGCCTGGCTGAACCCGAGCTTTTTGTGGTGGCTGGTGCCGATCGTCGGTTCGCTGATGCTGTCGATCCCGGTCTCGGTGATCTCCAGCCGTGTGCACCTGGGCCTGCGCGCCAAGGACGAGAGCCTGTTCCTGATTCCCGAGGAATACGCCACGCCTCGCGAACTGCTCGCCACCGATCAGTACACCCACGAGAATCGCTGGCACGCCATGCACGACGGCTTCGTCCGTGCCGTGGTCGACCCGCAGCAGAACGCCCTGGCTTGCGCCCTGGCCACTGCCCGTCACGGCGCCGCGGCGCCGATCGAGGCGTTGCGTGCCGAGCGTATCGCCAAGGCCCTGGAAGTTGGCCCGAGCGGCCTGGATGGTAATACCCGCCTGGCCCTGCTCAGTGACCCGGTCGCCCTGGCACGTCTGCACACAGCCGTCTGGGATGAGCAGAACGAGGCCTGGCTGGGCGTCTGGCGTCAGTCGATCGCCAACGACCCGCACTCGCCGCTGCTGCCCCTGCATCCGGAGCCTGCCGTACAGCCTTCGCTGGCCAGTGCCTGATCGCCTGATCGGCTCAAGCAATCGCCGGCAACGCCGGCTCCCACAGGGTTGTATGCACAACTGACCTTGTGGGAGCCGGCGTTGCCGGCGATGTTTTTTCTGGGATCAATGGGTAACAAAGTCGTCTTCGGCTATATGTACCGTGCCGTTCATGCGTTAGCATCCCTCCCCGAATATCTTGCACCCGTCTGAATAGGACGGTTCGCGCCAACAATAAAATTCGAGCTTTCCTGCTAGGGGATCTGGTGATGATTAAGAAGTATCTGTCGATGCTGCTGGTCGGCGTCACGGCGCTGGTTGCGGTGAGTGCCGCACAGGCGGCCGGTGCCATCGATGACGCGGTCAAGCGCGGCACCCTGCGTGTCGGCATGGACCCTACCTACATGCCGTTCCAGATGACCAACAAGCGCGGTGAGATCATCGGCTTCGAGGTCGATATCCTCAAGGCCATGGCCAAGTCCATGGGCGTCAAGCTGGAGATGGTCTCCACCGCCTACGACGGCATCATCCCGGCGCTGATGACCGACAAGTTCGACATGATCGGCAGCGGCATGACCCTGACCCAGGAACGCAACCTCAAGCTGAACTTCAGCGAACCCTTCATCGTGGTCGGCCAGACCCTGCTGATCCGCAAGGAACTGGCTGACGAGATCAAGTCCTACAAAGACCTGAACAACGAGAAGTACCGCCTGACCTCCAAGCTTGGCACCACCGGTGAGATGGTCGCCAAGAAGCTGATCGGCAAAGCCAAGTACCACGGCTACGACAACGAGCAGGAAGCGGTGATGGACGTGGTCAACGGCAAGGCCGATGCCTTTGTCTACGATGCCCCATACAACGTCGTGGCGGTGAACAAGGCCGGCGCCGGCAAGCTGCTGTTCCTCGACAAGCCGTTCACCTTCGAACCGCTGGCCTTCGGCCTGAAGAAGGGCGATTACGACAGCCTGAACTTCATCAACAACTTCCTGCACCAGATCAAGCACGACGGTACCTACGATCGCATCCACGACAAGTGGTTCAAGGACACCGCCTGGCTCAAGGACATGGAATAAGGCCGAGGCACCACGCCTGGCTTGAAACCCGACGCGCAGGCTGGCCCTGCGCGTTCGCTTTTACGGAAGTACCCTCACGTGATCAAACACAAGAAAGCCCAGTGGCCCTGGCACGGGCTGACCGCGCTGGTCCTGATCGGCCTGGCGATCAGCCTGTATTACGCGACCTCGGTGATTTCCTACGAGTGGCGCTGGAACCGGGTGCCGCAGTACTTCGCCTACCAGGCTGAAGTCGCCCAGCGCGTCAGCGAAAACGGCACCATCGAAGCCATCGTCAGCAAAGGCGAGATGGCCAGCGTCACGGTACGTGACGAGAGCGGTGGCGAGCAGGTCTTCGAGGTCGAGCAGGCCAGCATGCAGCTGTCGCGCGGCGACGATGTGGCCGAAGGCGACCTGATCGGCGTTACCCATCACTGGGCTGCCGGGCCGTTGGCCTGGGGCCTGTGGACCACCGTATGGATCTCGGTCGCCTCCGGCGTGCTGGGGCTGCTGATCGGCCTGTTTGCCGGGCTTTGCCGGCTGTCGAACAACCCGACCCTGCGTGACCTGTCGACGGTCTACGTCGAGCTGGTGCGTGGCACGCCGTTGCTGGTGCAGATTTTCATCTTTTACTTCTTCATCGGCACCGTGCTCAACCTGTCCCGGGAGTTTGCCGGGGTGGCGGCGCTGGCGCTGTTCACCGGCGCTTATGTCGCCGAGATCGTCCGCGCCGGTGTGCAGTCGATCGCCAAGGGCCAGGGTGAAGCCGCCCGTTCGCTGGGCCTGAGCGCCGGTCAATCGATGCGCCATGTGGTGCTGCCGCAAGCCTTCAAGCGCGTGCTGCCGCCGCTGGCCGGGCAGTTCATCAGCCTGGTCAAGGACACCTCGCTGGTCTCGGTGATCGCCATCACCGAACTGACCAAAAGCGGTCGCGAGGCGATCACCACCTCGTTCTCGACGTTCGAGATCTGGTTCTGCGTCGCCGGTCTGTACCTGTTGATCAACCTGCCGCTGTCGCACATGGCCAGCCGGCTTGAGCGGAGGCTTGCGCAAAGTGATTGAAGTCCGTGACCTGGTAAAAGTCTTCGATACCCGCGGGCAGGTGGTGCGTGCGGTCGATCACGTCAGCACCAACGTGGCCAAGGGCGAAGTGCTGGTGGTACTTGGCCCTTCGGGTTCGGGCAAGTCGACCTTCCTGCGCTGCCTTAATGGCCTGGAGTCGTTCGATGAAGGCACCGTGGCCATCGACGGCCTGCAGCTGGCCGACCCGAAGACCGACGTCAACGCCTACCGCCGTGAAGTGGGCATGGTGTTCCAGCATTTCAACCTGTTCCCGCACATGACCGTGCTGGAGAACCTGTGCCTGGCGCAGAAGGTCGTGCGCAAGCGTGGCAAGGTCGAGCGCGAGGCCAAGGCCCGGGCGTTGCTGGAGAAGGTCGGGATTGCGCAGAAGGCCAATGAGTTCCCTTCGCGCTTGTCCGGTGGTCAGCAGCAGCGGGTGGCGATCGCCCGGGCCCTGGCCATGGACCCCAAGGTGATGCTGTTCGATGAGCCGACCTCGGCGCTCGACCCGGAAATGGTCGGTGAGGTGCTGGATGTGATGAAGACCCTGGCCCTGGAAGGCATGACCATGGTTTGTGTCACCCACGAAATGGGCTTTGCCCGGGAAGTGGCGGATCGGGTGCTGTTCTTCGATCACGGCAAGCTGCTGGAAGATTCGCCGCCGGAGGCGTTCTTCACCTCGCCCAAGGACCTGCGTGCCCAGGCGTTTTTGCGGCAGGTGCTCTGATACTGCGCGGCGCCTTCATCGCCGGCAAGGCCGGCTCCCACAGGTTCATCTGAGACCCGATCATTGTGGGAGCCGGCCTTGCCGGCGATGGGGCGGTTCAGAGCTGGAACTTGCCGACCAAGGTCTGCAGATGCGTCCCCAACCGCGCCAGCTCAACGCTGGAGGCCGCGGTCTCTTCACTGGCGGCCGAGGTCTGGTCCGACACATCCCGCACATTCATCACGCTACGGTTGATTTCTTCGGCCACCGCGCTTTGCTGCTCGGCCGCCGCAGCGATCTGCTGGTTCATTGCCTGAATCGAAGACACCGTGCGGGTGATGGTTTCCAGCGAGGTGCCGGCACGGCGAGTCAGCTCGACGCTGCTGTCGGTCAGGCCGCGGCTGGCGTCCATTACCGTGGCGACCTGCTGGGTGCCGTTCTGCAGGCCGGCGATCAACTGTTCGATCTCTTCGGTGGACTGCTGGGTGCGCTGTGCCAGGCTGCGTACTTCATCGGCGACCACGGCGAAGCCACGCCCGGCTTCCCCGGCGCGGGCGGCTTCGATGGCGGCGTTGAGGGCCAGCAGGTTGGTTTGCTGGGCGACTGACTTGATCACATCGAGCACGCTGCCAATCTTGTCGCTTTCGGCCTTGAGCTGGCCCATGGCTTCGCTGGAGTGGTTGACCTCGCTGGCCAGGCGTTCGATCTGGGCGATGGCTTCGCCGACCACCCGATCACCTTCGCGGGCCTGCTGATCGGCCATTACCGCCGCTTCCGAGGCTTCCTCGGCGTTACGTGCGACCTCTTGTACGGTGGCGGCCATTTCGTTCATGGCGGTGGCCACCTGGTCGGTCTCGACCTTTTGATTGTTGACCCCGGCACTGGTCTGCTCGGTGACCGCCGACAGTTCTTCGGCGGCGCTGGCAATCTGGGTGACGCCGTCGCCGATGCCGCCGATCAATTCGCGCAGGCTCACGGTCATGCGCTGCATGCTGTGCTGCAACTGGCCCAGCTCGTCACGGCGATCGATCTTGAGGTCGTGGCGCAGGTCGCCACTGGCAACCCGGTCGGCGGCATTGAGGGTTTGACGCAGGGGGATAATGATCTGCCGGGTAATCGCCCAGGCGGCCAGCAGGCCGAACAGCAAGGCCAGCACGGTGGCCAGGGCCAGCATCGACTTGGCGTGTTGCGACTCGTCATCGCGCAGGGTGGTGAGGGTGCTGGTCAGCTGCTGGCTCTGCTCGATCAGGTTCTGGCCCAAGGCAACCATTTGTTGAGCGGCTTGCTCGGAGGCGTTTTGCGCATTACCGAACTCGACCACGGCGCCGCGGTAGTTACCCAGGGCGCGGGCGGCCTGGTTGAAGTTGCTGGTGTAGCTGGCCGGCAGTACTTCGGCCAGGGTCTTGAGCTGCGAGGTGGCCTGGTCGATGGCCTCCAGCGCAGTGTGCTGGAATTCGGGCTTGCCGCTGTAGGTATAGCCACGCACCTGGAAGCGCGCCTGTTGCAGCAGCTTGCTGGCACCGACCACGCTGTTGAACAGGTTCAGGTCGCTGCCGCCGAGCAGTTGTTGCTCGACCTGGGCGATCAATGCCGCGGCCTCGTCGGCGCTGCTGCTGAGCACGGCACGAGCGGCTTCGCGCTGTTGGGCGGCCTTGTCGGCACTGCTTAGCGCCTGGCGGTACTGGCGCACGGCTTCGTGCTGCTGCTCGATACGACGGCGGTTCTCGGGCAGGACGATACGTTGGTCGACCGCTTGCAACTGGCGCTCAAGCGCAGCCAGGGCATTGTTGAGGTTCTGCGCCGCGGCCTCGTCGCCTTTGAGCTGGAAGCCCTGGCGGGCAATGCGCAGTTCGAGGGTGGCCTGGTGCACCTGGGAAATCCCACCCAGGGTGTCGCCACGGTTGCTGATACCGTTCAGGCCCTGCCAGCCGGTCAGGGTAATGGCCAGGGTCAGCAACAGGACCAGGCCGAAGCCGATGCCGAGTTTGAGATTGACGCTCACGTTACCCAGGTGCTGGGCTAACCAACGGTACATGGTGGGACTCCATTGCGATCGGCAGAGGCGATTATTTTTCTGGTGCCAATGCATCGGCCTGGAGCGGCAAAACTGAAGTCAGAACAGGCGGGCGAGCAGGGCGGTGACCGCTGTCTCCACGCGCAGGATGCGCTCGCCGAGTTGTACCGGGGCAAGGCCGGCCTTGCCCAGCAGGTCGATCTCGTAGGGAATCCAGCCACCTTCCGGGCCAATGGCCAGGGTAACCGGCTCGTTCAGCCCGCGCGGGCAGGGCGGGTACGGGCCTGGATGGCCGACCAGGCCGAGGGTACCTTGTGCAATGGCCGGCAGGCGGTCTTCGACAAACGGCTTGAAGCGCTTCTCGATGATCACCTCGGGCAGCACGGTATCGCGGGTCTGCTCAAGGCCGAGGATCAGCTGTTCGCGGATGGCTTCGGGCTCGAGGAACGGGGTTTGCCAGAAGCTTTTCTCGACCCGGTAGCTGTTGACCAGGATCAGTTTCGGCACGCCCATGGTGGCGACGGTCTGGAACACCCGACGGAGCATTTTCGGCCGTGGCAGGGCCAGCACCAAGGTCAGCGGCAGCTTGGCCGGTGGTGGCTGCTCGAAGCTGACGCTGAGCTCGGCTTCATGGCCTTCCAGGCGCAGTACCACGGCCTGGCCCATCAGCCCGCCGATACGCCCGACGCGCAGGGTATCGCCCACCGCCACGCGGTGGATTTCCTGCATGTGGGTAAAGCGCCGGTCAGCCAGCGCCACGCGATCGGCCACGATGAAATCGGCCTCTTCGAGTAACAGCAGGTTCACGGCTGAGTCGCTGGCGGCTGGTCGTTATGGTCGTCGGCAGCGTCTTCAGGGTGCTCGCTGCGCTTGCGGATCAGCCCGCCAAACAGCACGCCGATCTCGAACAGCAGCCACATCGGCACGGCGAGCAGGGTCTGCGAGAAGATGTCCGGCGGGGTCAGGATCATGCCGACCACGAAGCAGCCAATGATCACGTACGGGCGGATCTTCCTCAGGTACTTCACATCGACCACGCCGATCCACACCAGCAGGACCACGGCCACCGGGATCTCGAAGGCCACGCCGAAGGCGAAGAACAGGGTCATGACGAAGTCCAGGTAGCTGGAAATGTCCGTCATCATCGACACCCCTTCCGGGGTGGCGCTGGCGAAGAAGCCGAAGATCAGCGGGAACACCAGAAAATACGCAAAGGCCATGCCGGCGTAGAAGAGGATGATGCTCGACACCAGCAACGGAATGGCGATGCGCTTTTCATGGCGGTACAGGCCCGGCGCGATGAAGCCCCAGATCTGCTGGAGGATCAGCGGAATGGCCAGGAACAGCGAGACGATCATGGTCAGCTTGAACGGCGTCAGGAACGGCGAGGCGACGTCGGTGGCGATCATCGTCGCGTTGGCCGGCAGGTGTTCGCGCAACGGCGCCGAGACCAGGGTGTAGATCTGCTGCGCGAAGGAAAACAGCCCGGCGAAGATCAGGAAGATGGCCGCGACGCAGCGCAGCAGGCGTGTACGCAACTCGGTGAGGTGCGAAACCAGCGGCATCGGCTGGTCGTTTTCCGGAATATCGCTCATGGGGCTCGCGGGGGCTGTGTCGGTTCGGTGGGCGCGCTGGCGGCTGGCGGCGTGGTTTCGCTGCTGCTTGGTGTTGGCGCCGGGGCGCTTTCGCCATGGGCAACCGGGGTTGCAGGCGGCTCAGGCGTCACGCTGTTGGGGTTGAGGATCTTGCGCGCTTCCTGCTCCATGGAGAGGATGTGCTCGTTGTGCAACTGACGACGGATGTCATCGGCACCGATTTCGCGCTCGACCTCCTGCTTGATCGCATTGAAGCTGCGCTTGAGCCGGCCGATCCACAGCCCGGCGGTGCGCGCGGCGCCCGGCAGGCGCTCGGGGCCGAGCACCAGCAGGGCCACCAGGCCCACGAGCAACAGTTCGCTGAAGCTGATCCCGAACATTGATCAATCTTTCCTGATCGGCTCTTCGACCTTGTGGGCCTGGCCATCGATGGTCTGCGGCTGGTTCAGCGGCGAAGTAGCCTGCGGCTGGACGGGTTGCACCGGAGGGGGCGTCTGTTCGGCCGGCTTGGTCTCTTCTTCGTTCATGGCTTTCTTGAAGCCCTTGATCGACTCGCCCAGGTCGCTGCCGAAGTTCTTCAGCTTCTTGGTACCAAACACCAGTACCACCACGACCAGCAGGACGATCCAGTGTTTCCAGTCAAAAATACCCATGGTGCAATCCCTCGAAATAATTCAGTTAGGCCGACGGCTGACGCGCTGCTTTCTCGGCGTGCCCGGACAGGCCGAAACGGCGGTCCAGCTCGTCCAGCACCGCCTGCGGGTGCTGGCCCAGTTGGGCGAGCATGACCAGGCTATGGAACCACAGATCGGCGGTCTCGTAGATGACATCGCTGCAGTCGCCGCTGTGGGCGGCATCCTTGGCGGCGATGATGGTCTCGACCGACTCTTCGCCGAGCTTTTCCAGAATCTTGTTCAGGCCCTTGTGATACAGGCTGGCCACGTACGAGCTGTCGGGCTCGGCGCCTTTGCGCGCTTCCAGTACTTCGGCCAGGCGGGTCAGGGTGTCGCTCATGTCAGTGTCCTGCGCTGTAGATGGCATGCGGGTCCTTGATGACCGGATCGACGGTCTTCCACTCACCGTTGTCGAAGACCCGGTAGAAGCAGCTCTCGCGGCCGGTATGGCAGGCGATATGACCCAGTTGTTCAACCATCAGGATGATCACGTCGGCGTCGCAGTCCAGGCGCATTTCGTGCAGCTTTTGCACGTGGCCGGATTCTTCGCCCTTACGCCACAGTTTGCCACGCGAACGTGACCAGTAGATGGCCCGCTGCTCGGCGGCGGTCAGGGTCAGCGATTCGCGGTTCATCCAGGCCATCATCAGCACGCGCCCGGTCTTGTGGTCCTGGGCGATAGCCGGTACCAGGCCATCGCTGTTCCAGTTGATCTCGTCCAGCCAGTCTTTCATTTTCGACTCCAAAGCCGGGTTCGATCCTTTGCCGAACCCTTGCGCTAGTGTGCCAGCCAGCAGCCCGGCTGGCTATCGACGCACGATCAGGTAGAGGCCAGCGGCCAGCATCAGCCAGGCCGGCCAGGCAGCGGGAGCGCTGAGGCTGACCGCGCCGGTAGCCAGGGTGGCGCCGCCGCCGAGCAGGCCGGCACCGAGCAGGCGCAGGGCCCAGTGATCGTTCTTCTGCTGCCAGGGCGCGGGCGGGTCGGCCAGGTGCGGCTGCGACATGCGTTCGAGCAGGTCGCGGGTCATGCCGGCCAGGTGCGGGATCTGCTCGACCTGGCCATGCAGGTTCTGCAGCAGGGTCTTGGGGCTGACCCGTTCGCGCATCCAGCGCTCGAGGAACGGCTGGGCGGTGGTCCACAGGTCCAGGTCCGGGTACAGCTGGCGGCCCAGGCCTTCGATGTTGAGCAGGGTCTTCTGCAACAGAACAAGCTGCGGCTGGACTTCCATGTTGAAGCGCCGCGCGGTCTGGAACAGGCGCATCAGCACCTGGCCGAAAGAAATATCCTTTAACGGTTTTTCGAAGATCGGTTCGCACACGGTGCGGATCGCCGCTTCGAATTCATTCAGTTTGGTCTGTGCCGGTACCCAGCCCGAATCAATGTGCAACTGCGCCACACGGCGGTAGTCGCGCTTGAAGAAGGCAAACAGGTTGCGTGCCAGGTAGTCCTGGTCCTCGGGGGTCAGGCTGCCGACGATGCCGCAGTCGATGGCAATGTACTGCGGGCTCCACGGCTTGACCGTGCTGACGAAGATGTTGCCCGGGTGCATGTCGGCATGGAAGAAGCTGTCGCGAAAGACCTGGGTGAAGAAGATCTCCACGCCGCGCTCGGCGAGCATCTTCATGTCGGTGCGCTGGTCGGCCAGGGTCGCCAGGTCAGTGACCTGAATACCGTAGATGCGCTCCATCACCAGCACTTTCGGCCGGCACCAGTCCCAGTACACCTGGGGCACGTACATCATCTCCGAGCCTTCGAAGTTGCGCTTGAGCTGGCTGGCGTTGGCCGCCTCGCGCAACAGGTCGAGTTCGTCGTAGATGGTTTTTTCGTAGTCGTTGACCACTTCCACCGGATGCAGCAGGCGCGCATCGGCCGAAACCCGCTCGGCGCCGCGGGCGATCAGGAACAACCAGGCCAGGTCCTGGGCGATGATCGGCTTGAGACCGGGGCGCACCACCTTGACCACCACCTCTTCACCGCTCTTGAGCTTGGCCGCGTGTACCTGGGCCACCGAGGCCGAGGCCAGGGGCTCGACGTCGAAGCGGCTGAACACTTCGCTGATCTTCGCCCCGAGCTGCTCCTCGATCAGGGCGATGGCTTTTTGCGGGTCGAACGGCGGCACCCGGTCCTGCAGCAGCATCAGCTCGTCGGCGATGTCTTCGGGCAGCAGGTCGCGGCGGGTCGACAGCAACTGGCCGAACTTGATGAAGATCGGCCCCAGGTCCTGCAGCGCCAGGCGCAGGCGCGCGCCACGGCTGAGCTCCAGCTCTTTGCGCGGCAGCCAGCGCCAGGGCATGGCATAGCGCAGGCCCATCAGCCACCAGGGCAGGGGCAGGGCGAACAGCAGGTCATCGAGGCGGTAACGGATCACGACGCGCTGGATGCGCAACAGACGGCGGACGGCAAGCAGCTTCATGCGTTATCGCTGGTATCAAGGGATCGGGCAAGGCGCTCGATGCGCGCCTCAAGGCGTTCAATATCGACTTTTAGCGTGTCGAGTTCGCTGAAACGGGCTTCGGCTTCGCGCTGGCCTACCAGGGTCCGGGCCTCTTCGGCGAGGTACTCGGAGAGGTTCTGGTTGAGCGCCGCCAGGCCCTGGCGGGTCCAGTTGGCGCGGCTGCGCAAATGGCCACTGAGCAACTGCGTGGCGATCGGCCCCAGCCAGCGGGAGACTTCGTACTCCCAGTCAAGCTCCAGGTCCTGCAGCACCGCGACCAGATCGAGCAGCACCGCGCTATCGCCTTCAAGCTCGACCTGCGGGCTGTGCAGCACCGCGCTCTTGTCCTGGCTCAGGGCCAGGCGCACCAGGCTGCTGGCCGGCGCACGCAAGGTGCAGTCAGCCTCATTGGCCCAGTGCGTGGCGAGCATCAGGCCTTCGTCGCTGGGCAGGATGAACAGCTGCAAGGCCGGCTGGCGGCAGTCGATGGCAATTACCTTGCCGTCGAGCGGGCTCAAGCGCGGCAGCGCTGTGCTGTCCAGGCGCAGCACACGGTTGAGGCCGTGTTCGACGCTGGCGAGCAGGCCGGCCAGGAGCATCAGGGCTTGATTCCCCGGTGCAGGGCGACGATGCCGCTGGTCATGTTGTGGTAGGTGACGCGGTCAAAACCGGCCTCGACCATCATCGCCTTGAGGGTTTCCTGGTCGGGGTGCATGCGGATCGATTCGGCCAGGTAGCGGTAGCTTTCCGAGTCGTTGGTGATCAGCTTGCCGGCCAGCGGCATGAAGGCGAACGAGTAGGCGTCGTAGACCTTGGACATCAGCTTGTTGGTCGGCTTGGAGAACTCCAGCACCAGCAACCGGCCACCGGGCTTGAGCACCCGCAGCATGGAGCGGATGGCGTCTTCCTTGTGGGTGACGTTGCGCAGGCCGAAGGCGATGGTCACGCAGTCGAAGTGGTTGTCCGGGAACGGCAGTTTTTCGGCGTCGGCCTGGACGAACTCGATGTTGCCGGCCACGCCGCGGTCGAGCAGGCGGTCGCGACCGACCTTGAGCATCGACTCGTTGATGTCGGCCAGCACCACCTGGCCGGTAGGGCCGACCAGGTGCGAGAACTTGGCCGCCAGGTCGCCAGTGCCGCCGGCGATGTCGAGCACCCGGTTACCCGGGCGCACGCCCGACAGCTCGATGGTGAAGCGCTTCCACAGGCGGTGCATGCCGCCGGAGAGCACATCGTTCATCAGGTCGTACTTGGCCGCCACCGAGTGGAACACCTCGGCGACTTTATCGGCCTTCTGGCTTTCCGGCACGTTCTTGTAGCCGAAGTGGGTGGTGGGTTCGGCGTGGTCGCCTTTGCGCTGATCGTTCATATCGCTTCACCGGAAAAAATTACTGGCCATTCTAGGGCGTACGGTCGGATTTGTCTTGGCGGGGTGTGTCGCAGGTGGGGCGCGGGCATAATATAAGTATGCCTTCGAACCCAGGATTGAATGAATGACCCAGATCAGCGTTGAACGCAAACACAGCCTGGGCCGCGACGCGGCCCGGCAAAAGGCCGAAGCCCTGGTCGACAAGCTGGCCCGCGAATACGACCTCAAGGCCAGCTGGAACGGCGACCGGGTCGAGGTCAAGCGCAGTGGTGCCAACGGCAGCGTGCTGATTGGCGAGGACAGCATCAAGGTCGAGCTGAAGCTGGGCATGATGCTGTCGATGATGAGCGGGACCATCAAGAGCGAGATCGAGCGGGCGTTGGATAAAGCGTTGGCTTGATTGCGCGTTGACTTCATCGCCGGCAAGGCCGGCTCCCACAGGATTCGTGTGAGCCGGTCTGATTTGGATCAGCTGATCTTGCCCTTAGGGTGAGAATTCTAATTTTCCCCCCTACCTTGTGCTCAGGCCCAACTTCCGTGGGCAGTTCCTCCATTTCCGTTCAGAGCGTGAGGTGCAGAGCATGGCCAAAGTGATCCTGAAGAAAAAAGACGACGCCCAGCGCAGGTTGGGTGAGGTGCGCGGCTACGCGCGCAAGATCTGGCTGGCAGGCCTGGGGGCTTACACCCGGGTAGGTCAGGAAGGCGCCGACTACCTCAAAGAGCTGGTCAAGGCCGGCGAATCGGTAGAAAAACGCGGCAAGAAAAAACTCGATGCGAAGGTCGATGCCGCCAACTCCGAGATTGATTCGGTGAAGGGCGAGCTGACCAGCGTCAAGGGCAAGGTCGAGGTTCAACTCGACAAAATCGAAAAGGCTTTCGACACGCGGGTCGCAAGCGCCTTGAATCGCATCGGCATTCCGTCTAAACATGACGTGGAGGCACTCTCTGCCAAGCTCGATGAGCTCACGGCATTGCTTGAACGTGTTGCACGTAAACAATAAGGAGAGCGGGATGGCTGGCAAGAAGAATACTGAGAAAGAAGGCAGCTCCTGGGTCGGGGGGATCGAGAAGTATTCCCGCAAGATCTGGCTGGCTGGTTTGGGTATCTACTCCAAGATCGATGCGGATGGCAGCAAGCTGTTCGACACCCTGGTCAAGGATGGTGAGAAAGCTGAGAAGCTAGCCAAGAGTTCGGTCGACTCGGCCAAGGCCACTGCGAAATCGGCTAGCTCTCGGGTCAGTGATGTCAAAGATCGCGCGCTGGGCAAATGGGGCGAGCTCGAAGAGGCTTTCGACAAGCGCCTGAACAGTGCCATTTCGCGTCTGGGCGTGCCGAGCCGCAATGAAGTTGCCGCCCTGCACAAGCAGGTCGACACCCTGACCAAACAGATCGAGAAACTGACCGGCGCTTCGGTCACTCCGATCTCGAAAAAACCGGCGGCGAGCAAACCTGCAGCCAAGCCATTGGCCAAGGCTGCACCGAAAGCGGCGGCGAAACCTGCAGCAAAAACTGCAGCGGCTAAACCTGCAGCCAAGCCAGCGGCGAAAACCGCAGCGGCAAAACCTGCGGCCAAGCCAGCAGCCAAACCGGCTGCGGCGAAGAAACCGGCAGTGAAGAAGCCAGCGGCCAAGCCGGCAGCTAAACCTGCAGCAGCGAAGCCGGCGGCACCTGCGGCCAGCGCTGCACCGGCGCCAAGCCCGGTATCGGTAGCCAGTGCTGCACCGGCTGCTCCGGCGCCGTCAGCTCCGGCAAGCCCGATCAGCCAGTCCTGATACTGGCTTTATCGCGGGGCAAGTCGGGTCGCCGCACCGCCGCTCCCACAGGATTTTGTGGGAGCGGCGGTGCGGCGACCCGACTTGCCCCGCGATGCTTTCAGCCCTCCAGATACCTTAGCGCCAACTGCTCGGCCGCATGCCGCGAACCCGCCTCCAGGTGTGGCGCCACCAGCATCATCACCTGATACACCACCACCCCTACCTCACCCTCACGGGCCAGCACCCGTTGGTAATCAAGCGAGAACAGCAGCGTCAGGGTGATCTGCTCAACAAGCTGTCCCAACGCGCGCGTATCGCTGAGCACCTGGCCCTGCGCCTTGAGGCTGGCCAGCAGCGCCGCCAGGGTGCGCTTGAGGGCGTTGAGCAGGTTGCGCATGCCGCGAGCCAGCTTGGGCAAGCGCCCGGTCAGGTTCGACAGGTCCTGGAACAGGAAGCGGTATTGGGCCATGCGCTCGACGATCAAGTGCAGGAACAGCCAGTAGTCCTCGGCATCCAGGCGCACTTCCAGCGGCGGGTCGAGCAGTGGCGTGAGCTCTTCCTCGAAACGTTCGAACAACCCCAGCACCAGCGGCTCCTTGCCGTGGAAGTGGTAGTAGAGGTTGCCCGGGCTGATGCCCATCTCGTTGGCAATCTCCAGGGTCGAGACATTCGGCTCGCCCTGGCGGTTGAACAACTGCAGGGCACATTCGAGGATACGGTCGCGGGTTTTCATCCGTTCTTCTTGTTCAGCGCGCCTGGACGTAGGTGCCGGGCGCGGGGTCCATGGGAGGGTAGTGCTGGTTGCCAAGGGCCATCAGGGTTTCGCGCTGGGCGCCGGAGCGCGCTTGAATCCATTCCAGCCACTGCGGCCACCAACTGCCGTCGATCTGCTTGCCATCGTAGAGCCAGGCCCGCGGGTCACTGCTCAGGCGCGAGTTGTCGACGTAATGCGCCTTGGGGTTGCCCGGTGGGTTGATGATGCTCTGTACATGGCCGCTGTTGGCGAGGATGAAGCGCTTGTCGCCACCGAGCAGCAATGCCGAGCGATACACCGCATCCCAGGGAGTGATGTGGTCGTTGTTGCCGGCGACGCTGAAGCTGTCGACGTTGACCTTCTGCAGATCGATCGGCGTGCCGCACACCTCAAGGCCCGCGGCATGGGCCAGCGGGTTGTGCTTGAAGAAGTCCAGCAGGTCGCCATGCAGCGCGGCCGGCAGGCGGGTGTTGTCGTTGTTCCAGTAGAGAATGTCGAACGCCGGTGGCGCCTTGCCCAGCAGGTAGTTGTTGACCCAGTAGTTCCAGATCAGGTCGTTGGGGCGCATCCAGGCAAACACCCGGGCGATTTCGCGGCCATCGAGCACCCCTTGCTGGTAGGAGCGGCGCTTGGCCGCTTCCAGGGTTTGCTCATCGGCGAACAGGCTGGCCGGGCTGTCGATCTGGCTGTCGAGCAGGCTGACCAGGTAGGTGGCGCTGTTGACCCGGCGCAACTGGCGCTTGGCCTGCAAGTGGCCTTGCAGTGCGGCCATGGTCAGGCCGCCGGCGCAGGCACCCATGAGGTTGACCTCGCGGCTGCCGGTGATCGCCCGGCACACGTTCATGGCTTCTTCCAGCGCTTCGACGTAGCTCGACAGGCCCCACTCGCGATGACGCGGGTCGGGGTTGCGCCAGCTGATCATGAAGGTCTGCAAGCCGTTCTTGAGCATGTACTGAACGAAGCTGTTGGCCGGGCTCAGGTCGAAGATGTAGAACTTGTTGATCTGCGGCGGTACCACCAACAGCGGCTTGGCATACTGCTTTTCGCTCATCGGCTTGTACTGGATCAGCTCCAGCAGCTCGTTGCGAAACACCACCGCGCCCGGCGTGGTGGCCAGGTTGCGGCCGACTTCAAAGGCTTGTGGATTGACCTGGCGCGGCAGGCCGTCGTTGTGGCGCAGGTCATCGAGCAGGTGGTTGATGCCGCGCACCAGGCTCAGGCCGCCGGAGTTGAACAGCTCCTTGACCGCCAGGGGGTTGAGCAGCGAGTTGCTGGGCGACACGGCATCGTTGATCAAGGTGAACAGGAAGTGCGCGCGGGCGCGGTCGTCCGGCTCCAACTGGCTTTCATCGATCCACAGGCGGGTCTGCTTCTGCCACGCCAGGTATGCCTGCAGGCCGCGGCTGTAGAGCGGGTTCTGGCTCCAGGCCGGGTCCTTGAAGCGGTTGTCGCGGGGGTTGGGTTGATAGGGCGTTTCGCCGAGCAGCACTTTGCCCAGTTGATTGCCGAGGGCGAGCATGTGCTTGGCGGTGTGCAGCGGATGGCGCAGGCCATGGCGGCTGACACTGCGCAAGGTCGAGAGCAGGTCACGACCGCGCAGGCCGCTGATCGCACTCTGCACGTTCATATAGGTGGCGGGGACCGGTAGCGATCCCTTTGCGGGTTTGTCTTTCATCAGGCAACACTCCGTCGTCAGGCCATCAACAAACACATCAATGCAAGAGCGACACCAACCTCACGCCGCGCACCCGGGTTGCCTGGCGTCCTGCCAAGGGCTCGGGTGTGGCAGGCTTCTCAGCTGCTAGGGGCGGGCCGAGGGTGCATGACGGCGCGTTGGCGCTCTTGCTGGAGGAACTTCATGATGATCGGGGCGACGGTCTCGGCCCGGGTGATCAGGAACAAATGGCCGTCGTCGATTATGTGTAGCTGGGCATTGGGAATTCGCCAGGCCAACAGGCGCATGTTGATCAAAGGAATTAGCGGATCGTCGTCGCCAGCCAGCACCAGGGTCGGCTGCTGGATCTTGTGCAGCCAGTGAATGCTGGTCCAGCCGAGCCCGGCAAACAGCTGCCAGTAGTAACCAAGCTTGCCTCCGGAGCGCACCTTGGCCGCGTGCGACAAGGCCAGGTCAGGGTCGCGGCGAAAACTGCCGCCGTAGATCTGTGGCGCGATGCGGATGACATGGGACGGCTGCACGTAGCGCCTGGGGCTGGCCATCAACCACAGCACCTTGGGCTTGCCCGGGACCATCACCGCACCGGCGGCGGTGGCGGCCAGCACCAGCTTCTTGCAGCGCTCGGGGTAGTCATGGGCGAACTGCTGGGCCAGGGCGCCGCCCCAGGACACGCCAATGACATTGACCTGGCCATAGTCGAGGTAGTCGAGCATGCGGGTGGTGAGCTTGGCCAGCCCGGGAAAGCGGTACGGGTGGCGCGGGGTCGATGAACCACCGACGCCCGGCACATCGAAGGCAATCACCTCCAGGTCCGGGTCCAGGGCCTGGATGAAGGGGAATACCAGCTCCAGGTTGGCGCCGATACCATTGAAGATCAGCAAGGGCGTCAAGTGCGGCTTGCCGGGGCGGACGGCGGTGCGGATGGTTTGGCCATCCAGATCGACGGTCCTGAAAATATACGGTTGCGGCATGCGCGAAGCCCTGTGGTGGATAAACGCCGCAGCCTTTTCGAGCTGCGGCGGTGTTCGCTATCAACGCTCGTGAACGTAGGTCCCTGGCGCTGCGGCACCGGCCACATAAGCCTTGTTGCCAAGGTTGGCCGGCGCTTTCTTCAGCTTGCCCGAACGCTCGGCCAGCCAGGTCTGCCAGTACAGCCACCAGGAGTCGGTGTGCTTGGTCGAGTTCTCTTGCCAGTCGAGGGCGCTGGCGGGCATTTCACTGTTGGTCATGTAACGCGCCTTGGGGTTGCCCGGCGGGTTGAGGATGCTCTGGATGTGGCCACTGTTGGACAGCAGGAACTCGACCTTGCCACCGAACAGCTGGGCCGATTTGTAGCACGACTGCCACGGGGTGATGTGATCGGCGGTACCGGCGACGCTGAAGATGTCGGTGGTCACCTGCTTGAGGTCGATCGGTGTGCCGCACACTTCCAGTGCATCGGGGCGCAGCAGTGGATTGTTTTTGAACATTTCGATCAGGTCGCCGTGGAAGGCGGCCGGCAGGCGCGTGGTGTCGTTGTTCCAGAACAGGATGTCGAACACCGGTGGCTCGTTGCCCAGCAGGTAGTTGTTGACCCAGTAGTTCCAGATCAGGTCGTTGGGCCGCATCCAGGCGAACACCTTGGCCATGTCGCGGCCTTCGAGCACGCCGGCCTGGTAGGAGTGGCGCTTGGCGGCTTCGAGGGTCTGCTCGTCGACGAACAGCGCCACCTGGGTGTCGAGGGTGGTGTCGAGCACGCTGACCAGCAGGGTCAGGGCGTTGACCTTTTTCTCGCCCAGCGCCGCGTAGTGGCCCACCAGCGCAGTGCAGGTGATGCCGCCGGAGCAGGCGCCGAGCATGTTCAGGTCTTTGCTGCCGGTGATCGCCAGGACCACGTCGACCGCTTCCTTGAGCGCATCGATGTAGGTCGACAGGCCCCATTCGCGCTGGGACTTGGTCGGGTTGCGCCAACTGACGATGAAGGTCTGCACGTTGGAGCGCAGGCAGAAACGCGCCAGGCTCTTTTCCGGGCTGAGGTCGAAGACGTAGAACTTGTTGATCTGCGGCGGCACCACCAGCAGCGGCTTTTCCAGCACCTGTTCGGTGATCGGCCGGTACTGGATCAGCTCCAGCACGTCGTTGCGAAACACCACCGCGCCTTCGCTGGTGCCCAGATTCTTGCCGACCTCGAAGGCGTCCATGTTCACCTGGCTGGGCATGCCGCCATTGTTGACCATGTCCTTGGCCAGGTTCGACAAGCCGTCGAGCAGGCTCTTGCCGCCGGTTTCGAAGAAGCGCTTGACCGCCGCCGGGTTGGCCGCCGTGTTGGTCGGCGCCATGGCCTCGGTCATCAGGTTGATGACGAAATGGCCGCGGCTGATGTCCTGGTCGGAAAGATTGCTGCTACCGATCCAGTCGTGAAGTTCCTTGCGCCAGGCCAGGTAAGTCTGCAGGTAGCGGCGATACAGCGGGTTCTGGCTCCAGGCCGGGTCGTGAAAACGACGGTCATCGTTCTCCGGCTGCAAGCTCGACTTGCCGAAGATCACATCCTTGAGTTCCATGCCGAAATGCGCGACATGCTTGGCACTGTGCAGTGGTTGGCGAATGGCCTGACGCAGTACCATTCGAGCAGAAGTCAGCAAATCCTTGCGGCGCAAGCCGATCACCGGGTTCAGACCCAGGGTGTTTTCCGAGGCTTGGCGCTGCAGGTCATCGTTATTCTTGTTACTCATCTACGACGCTCCGTTGTCCTGAGACGAGTACCGGTTGACTGTGCGCGTTACACAGACGAACGCCCGGTACTGCTGCTCGGGTGACCAGTGATAACGAACTGTGGTCCTGCGGCCGGATGCAAACGACGATGAGCCCTGCGGGTTTTTTCTGCGTGAGAAGACTGCCTGCTTTCGCTCGCGACCTCTACATACCAGCCCGACCCTGCATTAAATCCGATGCAGGGAACTTGCCAGATCCATTGGTTACCCGACTTTTTGGTATAGCGCAAGACGGCCACTCATTGGCCGTGGTGCAGGCATTCAAGCAAATAGAATTAGAAAATGCGCTCTAAACCCTGGAGGGCGCGAGCTAGAGCATCAGCTTGACGATCGACTCATTGGGGTCGCGGGATTTTCCGGCCTTTGCCAGCTCATCGAGATAGTCGGCCCAGAGGGCCTCCTGGCGCAGGCACAGCTGCTCGAGGTATTCCCAGGTGAACAGGCCGCTGTCATGGCCGTCGTCGAAGGTCAGTTTCAGTGCGTACTGGCCGGCAGGTTCCAGCCCGCTCAGGCCGACGCCGAGCTTGCCGTACTGCAGGATCGGATTGCCGTGGCCCTGGACCTCGGCGGAGGGGGAGTGCACGCGCAGGAATTCGGCGGGCAGGTGGTACACCTCGTCTGGCCCGTAGGTCAGGGTCAGGGTCTTGGAGGCTTTGTGCAGGTTGATGCCGGTGGGGAGTCTGGCCATTTGGTTCAGGGCCGCTAGGCGGCCCTGCCTGTAAGAGAGTTAGGCTTACAGAATATAACGAGAAAGGTCTTCGTTCTGCGCCAATTCGCCCAGGTGGCTGTTGACGTAGTCGGCGTCGATGTGGATCGGCGCTTCGCTGTGGGCGCTGGCCAGGTCGCCGGCGCTGAACGACACCTCTTCGAGCAGGCGCTCGAGCAGGGTGTGCAGGCGACGGGCACCGATGTTCTCGGTCTTCTCGTTGACCTGCCAGGCGATCTCGGCCAGGCGCTTGATGCCGTCGGCGGCGAACTCGATGTTCAGGCCTTCGGTTTTCAGCAGCTCACGGTACTGCTCGGTGAGCGAGGCGTGCGGTTCGCTGAGGATGCGCTCGAAGTCTTCCGGGCTCAGGGCCTTGAGCTCGACGCGGATCGGCAGACGGCCTTGCAGCTCGGGCACCAGGTCGCTTGGCTTGCTCAGGTGGAAGGCACCGGAGGCGATGAACAAGATATGGTCGGTCTTGACCATGCCCAGCTTGGTGTTCACCGTGCAGCCTTCGATCAGCGGCAGCAGGTCGCGCTGGACACCTTCGCGCGAGACATCGGCACCGCCGACGTTGCCGCGCTTGGCGACCTTGTCGATCTCGTCGATGAACACGATACCGTGCTGTTCGACCGCTTCCAGGGCCTTGGCCTTGAGTTCGTCTTCGTTGACCAGGCGCCCGGCTTCTTCGTCACGTACCAGCTTGAGCGCTTCCTTGACCTTGAGCTTGCGGCTCTTGCGTTTGCCCTTGCCCATATTGGCGAACAGGTTCTGCAACTGGTTGGTCATTTCTTCCATGCCCGGTGGCGCAGAAATATCGACACCGACGGCCTCGGCCACTTCGATCTCGATTTCCTTGTCGTCCAGCTGGCCTTCGCGCAGGCGCTTGCGGAACAGCTGGCGGGTGTTGGAATCCTGGCTGGTGACCTGGTCTTCGTTGAAGCCGGTGCGTGCCGGTGGCAGCAGGGCATCAAGGATGCGCTCCTCGGCAGCGTCTTCGGCGCGATGACCGACGCGGATGATTTCCTGCTCGCGGAGCATCTTGATCGCCGCATCGGCCAGGTCGCGGATGATCGACTCGACGTCACGGCCGACATAGCCGACCTCGGTGAACTTGGTCGCTTCGACCTTGATGAACGGTGCATTGGCCAGTTTGGCCAGGCGCCGGGCGATTTCGGTCTTGCCGACGCCGGTCGGGCCGATCATCAGGATGTTCTTCGGCGTCACCTCAACGCGCAGCTCGGCCGGCAGTTGCATGCGCCGCCAGCGGTTGCGCAAGGCGATGGCGACGGCGCGCTTGGCGTCGTCCTGGCCGATGATGTGGCGGTTGAGTTCGTGAACGATCTCGCGGGGGGTCATGGACATGGTAATGATGGTCCTTGGGCTCGATAAGTCAGCGTGGAAAAGCCCGGCCACCGGGGTCGGGCGCCAGAACAGCTGAATTACTCGGCCAGGTCCTGCTCCTCGATGGTCAGGTGATGGTTGGTGAACACACAGATGTCACCGGCGATGTTCAGCGCGGTCTCGGCGATTTCGCGGGCCGAGAGGTCGGTCTTCTGCAGCAGGGCGCGGGCGGCGGCCTGGGCGTAGGCGCCACCGGAGCCCATGGCAATCAGGCCGTCTTCGGGCTCGACCACGTCACCGTTGCCGGTAATGATCAAGGAGGCGTCCTTGTTGGCCACGGCCAGCATGGCTTCCAGGCGGCTCAGGGAGCGGTCGGTACGCCATTCCTTGGCCAGCTCCACGGCGGCACGGACCAGATGGCCCTGGTGTTTTTCCAGTTGCCCTTCGAAGCGTTCGAACAGGGTGAAAGCGTCGGCGGTGGCACCGGCGAAACCGGCGATGACCTGGCCGTGGTACAGGCGGCGGACTTTCTTGGCGTTGCCTTTCATCACGGTGTTGCCGAGGGAAACCTGGCCGTCGCCGCCCATGACGACTTTGCCGTGGCGGCGAACTGAAACGATGGTGGTCAAGGGAGAGTCTCCACGCAGCGGGGCGAAAATGCCTGATGCAGACTCATATGGGGGTGGTGGGAAGGATTTCAACCTTGCAGGATGAGCGGTAATCCTTCGGGGCCCTATCGCCGGCAAGGATCGGTGCATGCAGGACCTGTGGGAGCCGGCCCTGCCGGCGATGGGGCCGCACAGCGGCCCCTTAAACATCAGGCCTCGTGGCTGATATGCCCATCGACCAAGGTATAACGCACCGCTCCCGGCAGGCAGTGGCCGATGAACGGGCAGTTGTCGCCCTTGGAGCGCCACTGCTCGCCAGCGACGGTCGAGGCCTTGGCATCGAACAGCACCAGGTCGGCCGCACTGCCAACCTTCAGCTCGCCCGCTGGCAGGCGCAGCGCCGCGGCAGGGCCCGCAGACAAACGCTGCAACAAAGTTGGCAGGTCGAGCAGGCCGTCCTCCACCAGGGTCATGGCCAGCGGCAACAACAGTTCGACGCTGCTGATGCCCGGTTCGGTCGCCCCGAACGGCGCCAGCTTGGCATCACGCTCATGGGGCTGGTGATGGCTGGAGATCGCCTGGATCACCCCGGACTTCACTGCCTCGCGCAGGCCGTCGCGGTCGGCGCGGGTGCGCAGCGGCGGTTGCACGTGGTAGAGGCTTGAGAAGTCGCGCAGCGCTTCGTCGGTGAGGATCAACTGGTACAGGGCAACGTCGGCGGTGACCGGCAGCCCCAGTGCCTGGGCCTGGGCGATCAGCCGCGCGCCGCGGGCGCTGGTCAGCTGGCTGAAGTGGGCGCGCACGCCGGTTTGTTCGACCAGCAGCAGGTTGCGCGCCAGGGCCACGGTTTCGGCGGTTTCCGGGATGCCCGGCAAGCCGAGGAAGCTGGCCATGGCGCCTTCGTGGGCCAGGCCGCCCTGGGCCAGGTCACGGTCCTGGGAGTGAAAGATCACTGTCAGGTCGAAGGTCGCGGCGTATTCCAGGGCGCGGGCCAGGGTGCGGTTGTTGGCAAAGGCATTGAGGCCGTTGCCGAAGGCCACGCAACCGGCGTCGCGCAGGGCAATCAGCTCTGCAAGCTGCTCGCCTTCCAGGCCTTTGCTCAGGGCGCCGATCGGATAGACCTTGCTGTGCCCGGCTTCGCGGGCGCGGTCGAGGATCAGTTCGGCCACTGCCGAGGTGTCCAGCACAGGCTTGGTCTGCGGTGGGCAGCACAGGCTGGTGACGCCGCCGGCAGCGGCGGCGCGGGTTTCGCTGGCGATGCTGCCTTTGCGGCTGTAACCGGGCTCGCGCAGGGCGACATTGAGGTCGACCAGGCCGGGTGCGGCCACCAGGCCCTGGGCGTCGATGCTGCGCGCGGGCTTGAAGCCTGCCGGGGCGGCGCCGATAGCGATGATCTTGCCGGCATCGATGTGCAGGTCGGTGGTCTGGTCCAGGCCACTCAGCGGGTCGATGACCCGGGCGCCGAGAATACTGAGGGTCACTGGGCGTTCTCCTGCTCGAATTGACGTTGTGCGGTCTGCCCGCTCATGGCCATGGACAGCACCGCCATGCGCACCGCGATGCCGTAGGTGACCTGGTTGAGAATCACCGAGTGAGCGCCGTCGGCCACGGCCGATTCGATCTCCACGCCGCGGTTGATCGGGCCCGGGTGCATGACGATGGCATCCGGTTTGGCTCCGGCCAGGCGCGCGGTGGTCAGGCCGAACAGGCGGTAGAATTCGCCTTCGCTGGGTAGCAGGCCGCCGGCCATGCGCTCACGCTGCAGGCGCAGCATGATCACCACGTCGACGTCCTTGAGGCCTTGTTCGAGGTCGGTATAGACCTTGACGCCATACTGCTCGATACCGATCGGCAGCAGGGTTTTCGGGCCGATCACGCGGATATCCGGGCAGCCCAGGGTTTTCAGTGCGAGCATGTTCGAGCGCGCCACCCGCGAGTGCAGGATGTCGCCGACGATTGCCACCGAGAGGTTCTCGAAGCCGCCCTTGTGCCGACGAATGGTGAGCATGTCGAGCATGCCCTGGGTCGGGTGGGCGTGGCGGCCGTCGCCGCCGTTGATGATCGCCACCTCCGGGCACACATGCTCGGCGATAAAGTGCGCGGCGCCGGAGTCGGCATGGCGCACGACGAACATGTCGGCCGCCATGGCTTCGAGGTTGCGCAGGGTGTCGAACAGGGTTTCGCCCTTGCTGGTCGAGGAGGTCGACACGTTCAGGGTGATGACGTCCGCCGACAGCCGCTGGGCGGCCAGTTCGAAGGTGGTACGGGTGCGGGTGGAGTTCTCGAAGAACACGTTGCAGACGGTCTTGCCGCGTAGCAGCGGGACCTTCTTCACGGCCCGGGCGCCGACTTCGAGGAACGAGTCGGCGGTGTCGAGGATTTCGGTCAGCAGTTCGCGGGGCAAACCGTCGAGCGAGAGGAAGTGGCGCAGCTGGCCCTGATCATTGAGCTGCAGCGGGCGCTTGGCGTCGATTGGCGTCATCGCGGGGGACTCTTAAAGGGCGGATGCGGAGGCGAGGTCCTGGCGCTCGAGGGCGAGCGGTGCGGGTCCGGTCAATTTTACCCGTTCATGGGCGGCCAGCGACAGGGTGGCGCCGACCACATTCGGCCGGATCGGCAATTCACCGGCATCCAGGTCGAGCAGGCAGACCAGGGTCACGCTGGCCGGGCGGCCATAGTCGAACAGTTCGTTGAGGGCTGCGCGGATGGTGCGTCCGCTCATCAGTACGTCGTCGATCAACACCAGGTGCTGGCCTTCGATCTCGAACGGCAGGTCGGACGGGCGCACCTGCGGGTGCAGGCCGTTCTGGCTGAAATCGTCGCGGTAGAAGGAAACGTCAAGTGTGCCCAGGGCGGCATCGCTGCCCAGTTCTTCAAGCAGTGCCTGGGCGACCCAGACACCACCGGTGCGGATGCCGATGAAGCGCGGCTCGGCAATGGCGCGCCGGGCCAGATGGGCGCGAAGGTCAACGGCCATCTGCCGGATCAGTTCGGCGGGATTGGGTAGGCTCATGCTTGCTCCTCAAGGGGCCGGGGAGCGGTACGCTGGCCCGGCTTGAATGCGATGATCGGGTCTCAGGCCCCGGTATTGGCCTCCAGCCAGCCCTGCAGCAGCAAGGCGGCGGCAATGGCGTCCACCGGGTTGTCGCGATAGCTGCCACGCTGGCCGCCACGGGCCATGCGTTCGCCCTTGGCCTCGAAGGTGGTCAGGCGCTCGTCGTGGGTGTGCACTGGCAGGTTGAAGCGGCCATTGAGGCGGCGGGCGAACTTTTCCGCGCGCTCGCTCATCTCGCTGGGGGTGCCATCCATGTTCAATGGCAGGCCGACCACCAGGGCGTCGGGTTTCCATTCCTTGATCAGTTTTTCCACCTGGGCCCAGTCCGGTGTGCCGTTCTGCGCCTTGAGGGTACACAGCTCGCGGGCCTGGCCGGTGATGACCTGGCCGACCGCGACGCCGATCTGGCGGCTGCCGTAGTCAAAGCCCAGCAGCAAGCGTACTTCGGCCATCAGGCGTGCCCCGCCTGGCTGGTCAGCAGGCTGAGGTTGATCCCAAGGCTTGCGGCGGCCGCTGCAAGACGCTGCTCGCAGGCCATGCCGAAGATGATCTCGGGGTCGAACGGGCAGTTCAGCCAGGCGTTGTCGGCCAGCTCCGCTTCCAGTTGCCCGGCTTCCCAGCCGGCATAGCCGAGGGCGATCAGGCTCCGCTTGGGGCCAAGGCCGTCAGCGATGGCGAACAGCACGTCCTGGGAGGTGGTCAGTGACAGGCCGTCGAGCTCGACGGTGGCCTGGAAGGTGCGCTCGCTGCTATGCAGGACGAAGCCGCGGTCGGTTTGTACCGGGCCGCCCATGTAGATCGGGACGTGAGTGCAACTGGCCGGCGGATCGACCTCCGGGCGCAGTTGTTCGAGGATGTCGGCCAGGTTGAGGTCCTGCGGTCGATTGACCACCAGCCCCATCGCCCCATTGGCGTTGTGCTCGACAATGTAGGTCAAGGTCTGCGCGAAGTTCGGGTCGGCCATGTGTGGCATGGCGATCAGGAACTGGTGCTTGAGGTAATCCGGGCTGAGGTTCTTCATGGTTGATAGTGTGGCGGTGAGCGGCCACGCTGACAAGGTGCTGGCGTCACCTTGTCAGCTTTACTGCGGGGTTACTTGAACAGCTTGACCACTTCTTCGGTATACAGGGTTGGCGACTCTTCAGCGGCCGACAGCACGTACTCCTGGACGGTCTTCTGCTTGGCCTGCGGGTACTTGGCCAGGTAGCTCTCCGGGAACGCCGGGGCCTTCAGGCTGGAGCCGGCCTTGATCAGTGCGGCGACGCAGTCCGGGTTGTCCGAGCGGGCGGCTTCTTCCAGCGGCGTACCGACCGGGAAGGTGCCGTGCTGCTCGTGGTAGGCATCGATCGAGCTGCCTTTTTTCAGCAGCAGGGCGATGCGCTGGGCGGCTTGCGGGTCGGGCTGGCCGTTCATTTCAAAGGCGCGTTCGCAAACATGGTGCAGCGGCGTCGAGCCGGTCAGGGTTACTTGGTGCGGATTGGCGCCGGCAGCGACCAGCAGCTTGATCACCTCCAGGTTTGAAGCACCCGGTCCGGTCAATGGGGTAAAGCCGTTCGGCCGGACGGCCTTGGCATCGGCGCCGGAATCCAGCAGCAGCTTGATCAGTTCGGGTGAGCCCTTGCGTGCTGCGGTGTTCAGCGGCGTGGCGGAATCGCCCTGGGCTAATACGTTGACGTTGGCGCCGGCCTTGATCAGGCCCTTGACCATGCGCAGGTCAGCCTCGGAGGCCTTCGACTGTTCGGCCTGGTTGAGGACGAACAGCAGCAGGGTTTCGCCGTTTTCCTGGATTGGCGTGTTGACGTCACCGATCTTTGGCAGGAACAGCTCGAACGGCGCGACGATCTTGTAGGAGGCTGCCAGGAACATCGGCTGGCCTTTCGGGTCGGCACCCTGGTCGAGCAGGGCCTGGATCTTGGCCAGGCGCGCCGGGGTTTCGTCGTACTTGTACTCGCCAACTTCGTTGTACAGCTTCTGCGACAGCTCGGCGGCGTCGGCGAAGGCGGCAGCAGGCAGGGCGCAGGCGGCCAGGGCCAGGCCGAGGGCAGCGGTTTTGCGGGCGAAATTGATGCGCGACATCAAAAGAGTCCTTTCTTGAGGGGGATATACGGGCGCGCATATTCGCAGAGTGGCTACTGTTTTGCCATCAGGTGGAGCCTTAGATCAGTTGCTTTGCAGCCGGTCGCCGCGGGCAAAACGCCAGGTGCGGATGATCTCCAGCCGGTCGATATCGGCCAGGTCGCCGGTGAACGGCGCGAATGGTGCGGCCAGGCGCACGATGCGCTGGGCAGCCTGGTCGAGCAGGGGCTGGCCGGAGGACTCGAGCACCAGCACCTCATACAGCGAGCCGTCGCGGTTGATCGACACCATCAGCCGCAGGCTGCCGTAGATCTGCTGGCGCCGGGCTTCGTCGGGATAGTTGAGGTTGCCGATGCGCTCGACCTTCTTGCGCCACTCATCCTTGTACCAGGCACCCTTGTCGCGCATGGTCGAGGCGGCGTTGAGGCGATGAATGCGCGGACGCTTGGCGTACAGCTGTTGCTCGTTGGAGAGCTCGGCTTCGAGGCTGGCGATCTGGCTGGACAGCTGCGAGCTGTCGAAATCCGGGGTCGCGGCCTTGGGTTTGGGCTGCGGCTTGGCTTCCTTGGGCCGGGTTTCGACTTTTTCCGGCTTCGGTGCCTTGGTCGCGACCACGGCTTTGGGCGGCGTCGGTTGCGGCTGCACTTCGGGCTTGGCGGCTGGAGGTGGGGTGACCTTGTTGATCTTGCTGTCCTGGAAGGGCGCCACTTCGGTGGTTTTCGGCAGCGCTTTCTTGTCCAGGGTGCCGCTGCCTTGCTGGTTGTCCTGGGCCAGGTAGTCAGCCTTCTGCGGCGCTTTCTCGCTCTTGAAGGTGGCCAGGGTGATTTCCATGGTCCGGCGGATTTCTTCGGGCTTGGCGAAGGTGAAACCGACGCCGAGGATCAGCACCAGGTGCAGCAGCGCCGCCAGGAACAAGGTAAAACCCAGGCGATCCACCGGGCGTACGCGGGGTGGAGAGAAGTCGGCAGGGATGTCAGCAGGAAGCGTCATCAGGTATCCAGCAGCTGCAAAACCCGGGAAAAACCGGCAGAGCAGGTGCCCAGGTCATAAAAACGACCGGCATGATACCCCACTCTGCGCGGTTGCTCCGCGTCGGCTGTCAGCGCGCCTTGAGCTTGCGATCAATGGCATCCATCAACTGCACGCCGATCTTGGTGCCGAAGGCATTGTCGATCTCGCGGATGCAGGTCGGGCTGGTGACGTTGATTTCGGTCAGGTGCTCGCCGATCACGTCCAGGCCGACGAACAGCAGGCCCTTCTCGCGCAGGGTCGGGCCGACCTGTTCGGCGATCCAGCGGTCGCGGTCGGTCAGTGGGCGGGCTTCGCCACGGCCACCGGCGGCGAGGTTGCCACGGGTTTCGCCAGAGGCGGGGATGCGCGCCAGGCAATAAGGCACCGGCTCGCCGTCGATCATCAGGATGCGCTTGTCGCCGTCCTTGATGGCCGGCAGATAGCCTTGCGCCATGATTTGCTGGGTGCCGTTGCCGGTCAGGGTTTCGAGGATCACCGAAAGGTTCGGATCGCCCGGGCGATGGCGGAAGATCGAGGTGCCGCCCATGCCGTCCAGCGGCTTGAGGATGGTGTCGCCCTGCTGGTTGACGAATTCACGCAGGATGTCGGCGCGGCGGCTGACCAGGGTCGGCGGCGTGCACTGCGGGAACAGCGTGGCGAATAGTTTTTCGTTGCAGTCGCGCAGGCTCTGCGGGCGGTTGACCACCAGCACGCCGGCGGCTTCGGCCTGTTCCAGCAGGTAGGTGCTGTAGACGAACTCCATGTCGAACGGCGGATCCTTGCGCATCAGGATCACGTCCAGCTCGCTCAGGGCGCAGTCTTGCTCGGCGTCGAGCTCGAACCAGTGCTCCGGGTCGGCGAAGACTTTCAGCGGGCGCATGCGCGCGCGGGCTTGGCCGGCACCCTGGTAGAGGTCCTGCTGCTCCATGTAGAACAGCGACCAGCCGCGCTCCTGGGCGGCCAGCAACATGGCCAGCGAGCTGTCCTTTTTATAGGAAATGCGCGCAATGGGGTCCATGACAATCCCGAGGCGAACGCTCATGGGCTAAATCCTCTCAGCGGCAATGGGCCGCATTGGCTCGAATGAAAAGTGGCGTCAGGGTGGCGCTCGCGGCGCTGGCGGTCAAGGGAAAAACGCATCCTGGCCGGTGCTGCGGCGGGCGTCGGCGCGGGCCGATGGAATGCACCCCCCAGAGTGTGCTAAAAAGGCCTGGCACGTGGCCTGCGAGGCCGTCTCCAGCTGCAAGCCACAAGCCATAAGCCACAAGAAAAAGCACGCCGCGTTCACCCTGCTTTTTCTTGCCGCTAGAAACTTGTAGCTTGCCGCTCATAGCGAGCAGCGATGGTAGAGCAATTATGGAACAGCCCGGCGCGGCATTGAAGGTGATGGTGATCGACGACTCCAAGACGATTCGCCGCACCGCCCAGATATTGCTCAGCGAAGCAGGATGTGAGGTCATCACGGCCATCGACGGTTTCGATGCCCTGGCCAAGATCATCGACCACCAGCCGCAGATCATTTTCGTCGACGTGCTGATGCCGCGTCTGGACGGTTACCAGACCTGCGCCCTGATCAAGCAGAACAGTACCTTCAAGGACACGCCGGTGATTTTGCTGTCGTCTCGCGATGGTCTGTTTGACAAGGCCCGCGGCCGTGTCGTCGGTTCTGATCAATTTTTGACCAAACCTTTCAGCAAGGAAGAACTGCTGGACGCAATCAAGGCCCATGTGCCGGGATTCGCCGCAGAAGAACAACACGCACCCTGACGCTGCGCCGCCGCAGGCGTCTATTCCTTCATGGGGAACAGCATGGCCCGAGTTCTGATCGTCGACGACTCGCCGACCGAAATGTACAAACTGACCGGTATGCTCGAAAAACACGGGCATCAGGTGCTCAAGGCCGAAAACGGCGCCGACGGCGTGGCCCTGGCCCGCCAGGAACAGCCCGACGCGGTGCTGATGGATATCGTCATGCCCGGGGTCAACGGCTTCCAGGCCACCCGCCAGTTGAGCAAGACCCCTGAGACCGCGCACATTCCGGTGATCATCGTTACCACCAAGGACCAGGAAACCGACAAGGTCTGGGGCCAGCGTCAGGGCGCCAGGGACTACCTGACCAAGCCGGTGGACGAAGACACCCTGATCAAGAAGCTCAACGCCGTGCTCAAAGGTTGACCAGCCGGCCCATGGGCGAGTCGCTGACGGCTTTCGAGCTGCTGCTGGACATCGACCGGCGTTGCCGGCTGCTGGCCGCCGACCTGCCGTTGCAGGAAACCCGCCTGCAGAGCTGGAGCGGCATCGGCTTTCGCATCGCCGAGCAGTGGTTCGTCGCGCCCATGGGCGAAGTCGCCGAGGTCCTGCACGAGCCGCGTCTGAGCCGCATTCCCGGGGTCAAGCCGTGGGTCAGCGGGGTGGCTAACCTGCGCGGCCGCTTGTTGCCGGTGATGGACCTCTGCGGTTTTTTCGGCCTCGGCCTGTCGGCCCCACGCAAGCAGCGACGGGTGCTGGTACTCGACCATGACGAGTTGTTTACCGGGTTGCTGGTCGATGAGGTGCTGGGTTTGCAGCATTTTCCGCTGCACAACCTCGACCTGTCGCCGCCAACTCCGTTATTGAGCGCTGCCGCGCCCTTCGTTCAGGGGCATTTTCAGCGTGAGCGCAGTTGGGCGATCTTCAGCCCCTTCGCCCTGGCCCAGGCGCCGGGTTTCCTCGACGTCGCGTTGTAAAGGAATGCCACCTCCGTGACTACCACCAAGACGGCTCCATCGCCCCAGGGTTCCCGCAGCAGTGCGCAGATAGCGGCGTTGTTCGTGGTGCTGATCCTGTCGATCATCCTGCTGTTCGCCAACTTCGCCTACCTCAACACCCAGGCCAATTACGACAAGCAGTACATCGGCCATGCCGGCGAGCTGCGCGTGCTGTCCCAGCGCATTGCCAAGAACGCCACTGAAGCGGCGGCCGGCAAGGCCGTGGCCTTTCGCCTGCTGAGCGAGGCGCGCAATGATTTCGAACAGCGCTGGGGCTACCTGAAAAAGGGCGATAGCAGTACCGGCCTGCCTGCCGCGCCGCCGGCGGTGCGCAAGGAAATGGACGCGGTGCTGCGCGACTGGGAAAACCTGCGCAAGAACACCGACGCGATTCTTGCCAGTGAACAGACCGTGCTGTCGCTGCACCAGGTCGCCGCGACCCTGGCCGAAACCGTGCCGCAATTGCAGGTGGAATACGAAAAGGTCGTGGAAATCCTGCTGCAAAGCGGCGCCCCGGCCAGTCAGGTCGCGGTGGCCCAGCGCCAGTCGCTGCTGGCAGAGCGCATTCTCGGCTCGGTCAACACCGTTCTGGCCGGGGATGACACTGCGGTTCAGGCCGCCGATGCCTTCGGCCGCGATGCCAGCCGTTTCGGCCAGGTGCTCGAAGCCATGCTCGGCGGCAACGAGGCGATCCAGGTTACCCGCGTGCAAGACCCCGATGCCCGCGCGCGGCTGGCCGAGATCGCCGAACTGTTCCAGTTCGTCGCGGGCTCGGTCGACGAAATCCTTGAGACCTCGCCTGAACTGTTCCGTGTCCGTGAGGCCGCCGGGAGTATCTTCGGCCTGTCGCAAACCCTGCTCGATGAAGCCTCGCGACTGGCCACCGGCTTCGAAAACCTGGCCGGCGGGCGTACTCTGGATACCGTCGGCGGCTATGTGCTGGGCTTGCTGGCGCTGGCTTCGATCATCCTCATCGGTCTGGTGATGGTACGTACCACTCACCGCCAGCTGCGCGAAACCGCCGAGAAGAACGAACGCAACCAGCAGGCGATCATGCGTCTGCTCGACGAAATCGAAGACCTCGCCGATGGCGATTTGACCGTGACGGTCTCGGTCACCGAGGACTTCACCGGCGCCATCGCCGATTCGATCAATTACTCCATCGACCAACTGCGCGACCTAGTGGCGACCATCAACCTCAGCGCCGAGGAGGTGGCCGCCGCCGTGCAGGACACCCAGAACACCGCGCGCCAGCTGGCCAAGGCCTCCGAACACCAGGCCCAGCAGATCAGCGATGCCTCGGTGGCGGTGGGCGACATGGCCGAGTCCATCGACCGGGTGTCCACCCACGCCTACGAGTCGGCGAAAGTGGCCGAGCGTTCGGTCGCCATCGCCAACAAGGGCAACGAGGTGGTGCACAACACCATCAACGGCATGGACAACATCCGCGAACAGATCCAGGACACCGCCAAGCGGATCAAGCGCCTGGGCGAGTCGTCCCAGGAGATTGGCGATATCGTCAGCCTGATCGACGACATTGCTGACCAAACCAACATCCTCGCCCTCAACGCGGCGATCCAGGCCTCGCTGGCCGGTGAAGCCGGGCGCGGCTTTGCCGTGGTTGCCGATGAAGTACAACGCCTGGCCGAGCGCTCATCGTCGGCCACGCGCCAGATCGAAGCGCTGGTGCGGACCATCCAGGCCGACACCAACGAGGCGGTGATCTCCATGGAGCAGACCACCGCCGAGGTGGTACGCGGCGCACGCCTGGCCCAGGATGCCGGGGTGGCCCTGGCGGAAATCGAAGGCGTGTCCCAGACCCTCGCCGACCTGATTCACAGCATCTCCGATGCCGCCCAGCTGCAGACCTCTTCGGCCGGGCAGATCTCGCATACCATGTCGGTAATCCAGCAGATCACCTCGCAAACCTCGGCTGGCTCTACCGCCACCGCCGAAAGCATTGGCAACCTGGCTCGCATGGCCAGTGAAATGCGCCGCTCGGTGTCCGGCTTTACCTTGCCGCCGACGCCGCCGCGTTGAGGGCCTCATGGTGATGGGAGCAGTTATGGCGGATCGGCACGATACGGTAGCGCTGGCCTGGGTCAAAGGGGCGATTGCCGACTGCCTGGGCCAGGCGCGCCTGACCCTGGAGCACTTCGCCGCCGAGCCCGGAGATGAAGCGGTGCTCGATGGCTTCGTCGAACAGCTGCATCAGGTGCGCGGAAGCCTGCTGATGCTCGAACTCAATGGCGCGGCCCTGCTCGCCGAAGAAATGGAACAACTGGGTCTGGCCTTGCGCCAGGGCCGGGCCAGCCAGCGCGGTGAAGCGCTGGGCGCACTGTTTCGCGGCCTGGAGCAATTGCCGCTGTACCTTGAACGCCTGCGCAGCGCCCGCCGTGACCTGCCGCTGGTGGTGCTGCCGGTGCTCAACCTACTGCGTGCCGAGCGCGGCGCCGAGCCCCTGGCGCAGGACAGCCTGCTGACCAGTAGCCCCGCTGACGCTGAAGAACTGGCCAACCTCGACCTGTACCTGGGTACCTGGCGCGATCGCCTGCAGGCCGGGCCTGATCGCGATGCGCTGCGCTCCGTGGTCGCCGCTTTGTGCGAAGACCTCAAGCGGGTCAAGGAGCGTCTGGACCAGTTCGTGCGTGGCGATCGCCAGCATCTGGACGAGCTGGAGCCGTTGCTGGCGCCGCTGCGGCAGATCGCCGACACCCTGGCCGTGCTCGGCTTTGGCCAGCCGCGCCGAGTGATCATCGATCAGGTGCTGGTGCTGCAAAGCCTGGCCCAGGGCCAGCGTGAACCGGCCGATGCGCTGTTGATGGATATCGCCGGGGCGTTGCTGTATGTCGAGGCGACCCTGGCCGGCATGGTCGGGCCGCTGGAGCAGAGCAGCCAGAGCCCGCTGCCGGGCACCGATCTGGCGGAGATTCGGCATCTGGTGCTGGAAGAGGCCTTCGCGGTGTTGCAACAGGTCAAGGACCTGATCGGCGATTGCCTGGATGCTGGCTGGCAGCCACAACGCCTGCAGCCACTGCCTGGCTTGCTGCAGCAAATCCGTGGCGCCCTGGCGATGCTGATGCTGCCGCGGGCAGCGGCGTTGATCGGCCACTGCGGCGACTATGTACATGAGCATCTGCTGGGCAACGAAACCCTCACTGAGCCTTCGGCCCTGAGCCATCTGGCCGAGGCCTTGAGTGCCTGCGAGTGTTACCTGCAATGGCTGATTGCCGACCCCCAGGCCAATCCCTCACGGTTCCTCGAGGCGGCCCAGCACAGCCTTGCTGCCCTGGGTTATCGCCTTGAGCCGGAACCTGCTGTGATAGAGGTGCCTGCGGTAGCTGCGCCTGACGTCATGCCGATCGACGACGAGTTGCGCGAGATATTCCTTGAAGAAGCCAACGAGCTGCTGCCGTTGCTCGATGAAATGTGGGCCCGTTGGCAAGCCGACAGCGCCGATCGCGAAGCCCTGATCGAACTGCGCCGCGGCCTGCACACCCTCAAGGGCAGTGGGCGCATGGTCCGCGCCCAGGCGCTGGCGGAGCTGGCGTGGGCGGCGGAGCACCTGCTCAACCGTGTGCTCGAAGGCCGGGTGGAAATCGGCGTGGCGCCCTTCGCCGCCTTGCAACAAGCCCTGGATGAGATGCCTGCGCTGCTTGGCGAGTTTGCCCAGGCCCTGGCGCCGGCCCATCCCGAGATTGAGCAATTGGCGACGCATCTGCATGCGCTGGCCATGAATGATCCGCACAGCGAGGCCGAGGCCAGCGAAGCCATTGACCCGCAATTGCTGGAGATATTCCGCAACGAGGCCCTGGGGCACCTGGACAGCCTCGAAGCCTTTTTGCGCGAGGCCGATCAGCACCTGCCGCTGCCGGTCAGCGACAACCTGCAGCGCGCCCTGCACACCCTCAAGGGCAGCGCGGCGATGGCCGGGGTGTTGCCGATTGCCGAGCTGGCCGGTGCCCTGGACTTACTGGCCCGCGAGTTCAAGGCCCATCTGCTGGCCTTTGATCTTGAAGAAATCTACCTCCTGGAAACCGCAGAGCCGCTGCTGCGCCGTGGCGTGCAGCAGCTTTCCAGTTCACCGTTGGCGCCGATTGCCGGGGCTGCGACGCTGATTGCCGATATTCACCAGGTGGTCGATGCGCGCCTGCAGGCGTTGCTGGAGGCGCCGAGTCAGGGCTTGCGGGTCAAGCGCGACCCGCAACTGATTGCCAGCTTCCTGGCCCAGGGCATGGACATCCTGCTCGACGCCGAGTCGTTGCTGCTGCGTTGGCAGGAGCATCCGGGTGAGCGCCAGGAGCTCAATGCGCTGCTCGATGAACTGACCACCCTCGGCCAGAGCGCGCACTTGGCCGACCTGTGGCAGGTAGACGAACTGTGTGAAGCCTTGCTCGACCTCTACGGTGCAGTGGAGGAGAGCAGCCTGGCGGTCAGCCCGCGATTCTTCAGCGAGGCGCAGAGCGCCCATGAAGCGCTGATCGACATGCTCGACCAGATCGCCGCCGGCCAGGAAGTCGACCCGCGCCCGGAACGCTTGCAGGCCCTGCGTGAGCTGCTCGACGAAGGCCTTGAGCCGTCGGCCATGGGCCTGGTCAGCAGCCAGGGCGGGGCAATCACCGAGCTTGCCAGCGCCACCGCCGAACTGGCCGCCCAGGCGCCGGACCCGGCCATGCTCGAGCTGTTCCTCGATGAGGCCAACGACATTCTCGACAGTGCCGACCAGGCCCTGGCGCGCTGGCTACTGGATACCGATAACGCCTCGGCGCTGTCGTCGCTGGCCCGTGACCTGCAAACCCTCAAGGGCGGCGCACAGATGGCCGCCATGGGCGCGTTCGAAGTGCTGGCGCAAGAGCTTGAGCTGCTTTACGAAGGCCTGGTGGACCGGCGCTTCAGCCCCGGTGCCGAGCTGTTTGCCCTGCTCAAGCGCAGCCACCAGCAACTGGCGCAGATGCTCGAACAATTGCAGCAAGGCCAAGTACCGGCCGCCCAGGTCGAACTGCTGGCGGCGCTACGCGAGTTCCGTCATGACGCACCGCCGCCTGCGGTTGTGGATAAGCCTGTCGAAGCGCAGGAGGACGCTGGCGACAAAGAGTTGCTGGAGATCTTTCTCGAGGAAAGCCTCGACCTGGTCGAAAGCTCCAGTGCGGCCCTGCTGCGCTGGCAAGCCGAACCGCGCAATGGCGTCGAGGTCGAAAACCTGCTGCGTGACCTGCACACCCTCAAGGGTGGTGCACGCATGGTCGAGATCGGGCCGATCGGCGACCTGGCCCACGAGCTGGAGTTCCTCTACGAACTGCTTGCCGCCGGCCAGTTGCAACCCAGCCCGGCCCTGTTCAGCCTGCTGCAGAACTGCCATGATCGCCTGGCCCACATGCTCGATGCCGTACGCCTGCAACAGCCGCTGCACGCGGCCACGGCGCTGATCGACTACATCCGCAACTTCAGCAGCGCGGCATTGGCCGATACCGCCGCCGGCCAGGCGCACCCGGACACTGCTCCGCCGGAACTGCCGGTGACCGCGCCTGAGCGTGGCGCCGGCGACATGGTCAAGGTGGCCTCGGAGTTGCTCGATGACCTGGGCAACCTGGCCGGGGAAAACTCGATCATCCGTGGCCGCATCGAACAGCAGGTCAACGATGCGCAGGTGGCCCTGAACGAGATGGAAACCACCCTGGAGCGCATGCGCGACCAGTTGCGCCGCCTGGATACCGAAACCCAGGGGCGCATTCTCAGCCGCCAGGCCGACGGCGACGGCCAGGCCTATGATGACTTCGACCCGCTGGAGATGGACCGCCATTCGCAACTGCAGCAGTTGTCGCGGGCACTGTTCGAGTCGGCTTCCGACTTGCTTGACCTCAAGGAAACCCTGAGCGTGCGTGCCCATGACGCGCAGAGCCTGTTGCAGCAGCAGGCGCGGGTCAACAGCGACCTGCAGGAAGGCCTGATGCGCACCCGCATGGTGCCGTTCGAGCGCCTGGTGCCGCGCTTGCAGCGGGTGGTGCGGCAGGTGTCCAGCGAGCTGGGCAAGCAGGTTGAACTGGTGATCGGCAATGCCGAGGGCGAGATGGACCGCAGCGTGCTGGAGCGCATGATGGCGCCGCTGGAGCACATGCTGCGCAACGCCGTCGACCATGGCCTGGAGTCGCGCGAGGCGCGCCTGGCGGCCGGCAAGCCGGAGCAGGGGCTGATCTCGCTGAACCTGTTGCATGAAGGCGCCGATATCGTCATCGAAATGACCGATGACGGTGCAGGGGTGCCGCTTGAGGCCGTGCGGCGCAAGGCGATCAAGCGTGGCCTGCTTGACCCCGCGGCGGTGCTCAGCGACCACGAGATCATGCAATTCATCCTTCAGCCGGGGTTCTCCACCGCCGAGAAGATCACCCAGATTTCCGGGCGTGGGCTGGGCATGGACGTGGTCCATGAAGAGGTCAAGCAGCTCGGTGGTTCGATGGTGATCGAGTCGAAGCCGGGCAAGGGTGCGCGTTTTCTGATCCGCCTGCCGTTCACCGTGTCGATCAACCGTGGGTTGATGGTCCTGTACGGTGAAGAGCAGTACGCGATTCCGCTGAACACCATCGAAGGCATCGTCCGCGTGCCGCCGGCCGAGCTTGAAGCCTGCTACCAGCTCGACCCGCCGCATTACCGATACGCCGGACACCGCTATGAGCTGCGCTACCTGGGCGAGCTGCTGCAGGGCGCGGCGCAACCAAAACTGTTGGGCCAGAGCCTGCCGCTGCCGGTGTTGCTGGTGCATTCCCACGATCAACAGTATGCCGTGCAGGTCGATGGCCTGGCGGCCAGCCGCGAGATCGTGGTCAAAAGCCTGGGGCCGCAGTTCGCTGCGGTCCAGGGGTTGTCCGGGGCGACCTTGCTGGGTGATGGCCGGGTGGTGCTGATTCTCGACTTGCTCGGCCAGTTACGCGGCTTGCAGCAGCAGTTGGCCCTGCACCATCGCAGCAGCGAAGGCCTGCGCCGGGAAAACCATGGCAGCGTGCCGGAGCGGCCGCTGCTGGTGATGGTGGTGGACGACTCGGTGACTGTGCGCAAGGTCACCGGGCGGCTGCTCGAACGCCACGGCATGAACGTGCTGACCGCCAAGGACGGGGTCGACGCCATGGCCCTGTTGCAGGAGCATCGTCCGGACGTACTTCTGCTGGACATTGAAATGCCGCGCATGGACGGCTTTGAAGTTGCCACACAGATTCGCCACGATCCCACGCTCGAGGACCTGCCGATCATCATGATCACTTCGCGTACCGGCCAGAAACACCGCGACCGGGCCATGGCCATCGGCGTCAACGACTACCTGGGCAAGCCCTATCAAGAGTCGGTGCTGCTGCAGAGTATTGCCCAATGGAGCCGCCGCGATGCTTGAACAACCCGCCCGGCATAACCGGCGCAGCAGCCTGACCGGCTTGCTGCTGCCCTTGAGCGATCGCTGCCTGGTGCTGCCCAACGTTGCCGTGGCCGAACTGATCGGCTTTCAGGCCGGCAGCCCGGTGCTGGCGTCGCCTGAATGGTTGCTTGGCTGGATCGACTGGCGTGGCCAGCGCTTGCCTCTGCTCAGCTTCGAATCGGCCTGTGGCGGCCAGCTACAGGTTGGCGAGCGGGCGCGGATTGTCGTGCTCAATGCCCTGGGCAGCAGCCCGCTGCGCTTTGTTGCCTTGCTGGTGCAGGGCATTCCACGCTCGTGCAAGCTCGACAGCCAGCTCAACTACGTCGATGTGCCGCTGGCCGCCCTGGAGATGGCGGCGGTGCAGGTGGGCGAACAGGTGGCGCGGGTGCCGGATCTTCCTGCACTGGAACAACTGTTGGTGGACGCAGGGGTGGTTTGAAACATTTGCCTGTGTAGGATGGGAGCCCTGTTACTAGTCAGGAGGATCCTGTTGCATGTATCACGGTGAACGTTTCAATGCCTGGACCCATCTGGTCGGCGCCGTGCTGGCTTGCATTGGCGCCATCTGGTTGCTGGTGCTGGCAAGCCTGCAAGGTGACCCCTGGAAGATCGTCAGCCTGGCGATCTACGGTTTCACACTGTTGTTGCTCTACAGCATCTCGACGCTTTATCACAGCGTGCGCGGCAAGGCCAAAGTGGTCATGCGCAAGCTCGATCACCTGTCCATCTACCTGTTGATTGCCGGCAGCTATACGCCGTTCTGCCTGGTCAGCCTGCGCGGGCCGTGGGGCTGGAGCCTGTTCGGGGTAGTCTGGGGGCTGGCGGTGATCGGCATGCTGCAAGAGATCAAGCCGCGCTCCGAAGCGCGGGTGATGTCGATCATCATCTATGCACTGATGGGCTGGATCGTGCTGGTGGCGGTCAAGCCACTGCTGGCCAGTCTCGGCGCCGCAGGCTTTGCCTGGCTGGCGGCCGGTGGTGCGTTCTACACCATCGGCATCATCTTCTTCGCCTACGACAGCCGCTTTCGCCATTGGCATGGCATCTGGCACCTGTTCGTGATTGCCGGCAGCCTACTGCACTTCATCGCGGTGTTCTTCTACGTGCTCTAGAAGTCGCCCCACAGCTGCTGGGCGACGGCCAGGGCCACCACCGGCGCGGTTTCGGTGCGCAGCACCCGCGGGCCAAGGCGCGCGGCATGGAAGCCGGCGCCTTTGGCCTGCTCCACTTCTGCTTCGCTCAGACCGCCCTCAGGACCGATCAGAAAGGCCAGGCTGGCCGGCTTCTGGTGGCTGACCATCGGTTCTGCGACCGGGTGCAGGACCAGCTTGAGGTCTTCGTCGCAGGCCTTGAGCCAGTCGGCCAGCAGCTGTGGTGGGTGAATCACCGGCACGCTGGAGCGCCCGCACTGCTCGCAGGCACTGATTGCCACCTGGCGCCAGTGGGCCAGGCGCTTGTCGGCGCGCTCATCTTTCAGGCGCACTTCGCAGCGCTCGCTGACGATCGGGGTAATGGCACTGACACCCAGCTCGGTGGCCTTCTGGATGGCCCAGTCCATGCGCTCGCCGCGGGACAGGCCCTGGCCGAGGTGAACTTGCAGGCTTGAGTCGGCTTGCCCGGCGAAGGCTTCGTCGAGCTGCACGCGGACGGTTTTCTTGCCGACTTCGAGCAACTGGCCGCGAAACTCCTGGCCGCTGCCGTCGAACAGTTGCACGGCATCGCCGGCGGCCATGCGCAGCACGCGGCCGATGTAGTGGGCCTGGGCTTCGGGCAGGTCGTGGGCGCCGAGGCTCAGGGGGGCGTCAATGAAGAAGCGGGACAGTCTCATGTACGAACTCTAAAAATGTGTTGGCAGTGCGGGCTTCATCGCGGGGCAAGCCCGCTCCTACAAGGATCTCTGTAGGAGCGGGCTTGCCCCGCGATGCTGTTAGCCCGGATCGCGGAAGTCAGGGTGAAAATCAGCCGGCACCGCCACGCTGACGCTGCTGCGGGTGGCGATGTCGATGCCCTCGGTGGCCACCTCGGCAAGGAAGTCGATCTGCTCCGGGGTGATCACGTAAGGCGGCAGGAAGTACACCACGCTGCCCAGCGGGCGCAGCAGGGCACCGCGACTCAGGGCGTGCTCGAAGACCTTCAGGCCACGGCGCTCCTGCCACGGATAGGCGGTCTTGCTGGCCTTGTCCTGGACCATCTCGATGGCCAGGGCCATGCCGGTCTGGCGCACTTCGGCGACATGCGGGTGGTCGACCAGGTGCGCGGTGGCGGTGGCCATGCGCTGGGAGAGGGCCTTGTTGGCTTCGATGACGTTGTCCTGCTCGAAGATATCCAGGGTCGCCAGCGCCGCGGCACAGGCCAGCGGGTTGCCGGTGTAGCTGTGCGAGTGGAGGAAGGCGCGCAGGGTCGGGTAATCGTCGTAGAAGGCGCTGTACACCTCGTTGGTGGTCAGGCAGGCGGCCAGCGGCAGGTAGCCACCGGTCAGGGCCTTGGACAGGCACAGGAAGTCCGGGCGGATGCCGGCCTGTTCGCAGGCGAACATCGTCCCGGTGCGGCCAAAGCCCACGGCGATTTCATCGTGGATCAGGTGCACGCCATAGCGGTCGCAGGCTTCACGCAGCAGCTTGAGGTACACCGGGTGGTACATGCGCATGCCGCCAGCGCCCTGGATCAGCGGCTCGACGATGACGGCGGCAACCGTGGCATGGTGTTCAGCCAGGGTCTGCTCCATGGCCGCGAACATAGTGCGCGAGTGTTCTTCCCAGCCCATGCCCTCGGGGCGCAGGTAGCAGTCCGGGCTCGGCACCTTGATGGTGTCGAGCAGCAGCGCCTTGTAGGTCTCGGTGAACAGTGGCACATCGCCGACCGACATCGCCGCGATGGTTTCGCCGTGATAGCTGTTGCTCAGGGTGACGAAGCGCTTTTTCTCCGGCTGACCTTTGTTCAGCCAGTAGTGGAAGCTCATTTTCAGCGCCACTTCGATGCAGGACGAACCGTTATCGGCGTAGAACACCCGGTCCAGGCCTTCAGGGGTGATCTGCACCAGGCGCTCGGACAGCTCGATCACCGGCTGATGGCTGAAGCCGGCGAGGATCACGTGTTCGAGCTGGTCGACCTGATCCTTGATGCGCTGGTTGATGCGCGGGTTGGCATGGCCGAAAACGTTGACCCACCAGGAGCTGACGGCGTCGAGATAGTGCTTGCCTTCGAAGTCTTCCAGCCACACGCCTTGGCCGCGCTTGATTGGAATCAGCGGCAGTTGTTCGTGATCTTTCATCTGGGTGCAGGGGTGCCACAGGACCTTGAGGTCGCGTTGCATCCACTGTTGGTTGAGGCCCATTTCGATTCTCCTGGCGACGGCGGCTCGGACATGCCGCGCAAGCCTATGCAATGCGCCGGCCGAGAACAACCCGTGCGCTGCAATCAGGGTGCTGGCGTTGCTGGCGGGGGCGCTTGGCGTGGCGTATCCTTCGGCTATTCTTTCTGGGGGGATCCCCCCAAACACTTCTGCTTTGATCCGGAGTTCGCCAAATGTCTGCTGGTTGGCTGCGCGCGTGTGCGCTGGTAATGATAGGACTGTTCAGCGGCACTGCGCTGGCCAAGGACAAGGCCCCGACGGCAATCGTCGTCGGTGGCGGTCTGGCCGGCCTGACAGCCGCCTATGAGTTGCAGAACAAGGGGTGGCAGGTGACCCTGCTGGAAGCCAAGGCCGGCATGGGCGGGCGCTCAGGCTTGGCCACCAGCGAATGGATCGGCAACAGCAAGGCCCAGCCGGTGCTCAACCAGTACCTGGATGCCTTCAAGCTCAGCACCCTGCCGGCACCGGAGTTCGTGCGGACCCCGGGTTACCTGATCGACGGCGAGTATTTCAGCTCGACCGACCTGGCCACCAAACAGCCGGCCACCGCCGAGGCGCTCAAGCGTTACGAGAAGACCCTCGACGACCTGGCGCGTTCGATCGACGATCCGCTGAACCCAGCGGCCAACAGCACCCTGTTTGCCCTCGACCAGCTCAACGTCTCCGGCTGGCTCGACAAGCTGCAGTTGCCGGCCACCGCACGCCAGTTGATCAATCAGCAAATCCGCACCCGCTACGACGAGCCGTCGCGCCTGTCGCTGCTCTATTTCGCCCAGCAGACCCGCGTCTACCGTGGCGTCAGCGACCGTGACCTGCGCGCGGCCCGCCTGCCAGGCGGCAGCCCGGTACTGGCCCAGGCCTTTGTCAAACAGCTGAAGACCATCAAGACCCAATCGCCGGTCAGTGCCATCGTCCAGGACAAGGACGGCGTCACCGTCAAAGTCAGTAGCGTGGGTTACCAGGCCGATTACGTAGTGCTGGCCGTGCCGCTGCGCGCCCTGTCGAAAATCCAGATGACCCCGGGCCTGGACGCCAAGCACCTGGCTGCGCTCAAGGGTACCAACTACGGCTGGCGCGACCAGCTGATGCTCAAGTTCAAGACCCCGGTGTGGGAGAGCCGCTCGCGGATGTCCGGCGAGATCTACAGCAACACCGGCCTGGGCATGCTCTGGATCGAGCCTGCGCTCAAGGGCGGCGCCAACGTGGTGATCAACCTTTCCGGTGACAACGCGCGTCTGCTGCAAGCCTTTGGCGACAAGCAGATGGTCGATCAGGTGCTGATCCGCCTGCACGCCTTCTATCCGCAGGCCCGCGGTGCCTTCACCGGCTACGAAGTGCGCCGTTATAGCACCGACGTCGGTACCGGTGGCGCTTACCTGGCCTATGGTCCTGGCCAGATCAGCAAGTACTGGCGCCTGTGGGAGCGTCCGGTGCAGCGTATTGCCTTTGCGGGCGAGCACACCGATGCGATGTACCCGGGCACCCTCGAAGGCGCCCTGCGCAGTGGTCAGCGCGCTGCTAGCCAGGTCCAGGACCTGGCGGCCGGCAAGTCGTTCGAACCGGTCAAGGCGGTGGCGGCCACCGCTGCTGCAGGCACCGCTGCGGCGGCGGCGAGCAAGGGCAACTTCTTCAGCAACCTGTTTGGTGGTTCGTCCGACAAGTCGGCCAAGGCCGAGGAGCCAGTGAAGAAGGAAGAGGGCAAGCCAGGGTTCTTCAAGCGTCTGTTCGGCGGTGCTGACAAGCCTGCCGAGCAGCCATCCGCCAAGCCTGCCGAGGTTGCCCCGGCATCCGCCCCGGCTGTTGCACCGGCACCCACGGTAGCACCGGTTGCCAAGGAAGAACCGGCCAAGGCGCCGGTAAAAGCGGCCCCGGCCAAACCTGCGGCCAAGCAGGCGCCGGCGAAAAAACCGGTGGCCAAAGCGCAACAGCAGAAAAAGACTGCAGCCAAGGCTGCGCCAGTGAAGAAAGCCGCTGCCAAGGCGGAGCCGGTGAAAAAGCCGGTGGCCGATACCCAGGCCAAGGCGCAGTAATGCGCTGACTTCATCGCCGGCAAGACCGGCTCCCACAGGGTTTTGTTCAAGCCGAACCTGTGGGAGCCGGCGTTGCCGGTGATGGGCCGCGCTACGGCCCCAAGACCCTCAGGGTCTTCCCTTCCCACGTAGTTAATGTTTCCTTAATAGCTTCGTTTCATACTAAAGATCATATTTCTCGATATTTCAGAGCAAGTTTTTCTGCTTTTAATCGATAAATAACTCGTTAGTCTTGAGCACAGTTCTTACAGGGAAACACGGCAATGCAACTGCGCAATTCATCTTCTCGTTATGGCCTTGTCAGCATCTTCCTGCACTGGGGTGTTGCGCTGGCCGTATTCGGCCTGTTCGGCCTGGGCCTGTGGATGATGGGCCTGGACTACTACAGCGCCTGGCGCAAAGACGCCCCCGACCTGCACAAAAGCATCGGCCTGGTGCTGCTTGGGGTAATGCTCCTGCGTGTGCTCTGGCGCTTTGTCAGTCCGCCCCCGCCGGCTCCGGCCAGCCACGGCAAACTGACTCGCCTGGCCTCCACTGCCGGCCATGGCCTGTTGTACCTGGGTTTGTTCGCGGTGATGATTGCCGGTTACCTGATTTCTACCGCCGATGGTGTTGGCATTCCGGTGTTCGGCCTGTTCGAAGTGCCGGCGCTGGTCAGCAATCTGCCCGACCAGGCCGATGTCGCCGGCGAGATCCATTTCTACCTGGCCTGGGGCCTGGTGATTTTTGCCGGGTTGCATGGCCTGGCCGCCCTGAAGCACCACTTTATTGACCGTGACGCGACCCTGATCCGCATGCTGGGCCGCAAAGCTTGATGTTCAACCTCAACTCCAAAGGGATATAGACGCATGTTGAAAAAGACTTTTGCCGCTCTGGCGCTCGGTACCGCACTGTTGTCCGCCGGCCAAGCCATGGCAGCAGATTACAAGATCGACAAGGAAGGCCAGCACGCCTTCGTTGACTGGAAGATCAGCCACCTGGGCTACAGCTTCATCCACGGTACTTTCAAGGATTTCGATGGTTCCTTCAGCTGGGACTCGACCAAGCCTGAAGCCAGCAAGATCGCGGTCGACCTGAAAACCGCCAGCCTGTGGTCCAACCACGCCGAGCGTGACAAGCACATCGCCAGCAAAGACTTCCTCGATGTGAAGAAGTACCCAGAGGCCAAGTTCGTGTCCACCGCCGTTAAATCCACCGGCGAGAAAACCGCTGACGTGACCGGCGACCTGACCCTGCACGGTGTGACCAAACCGGTGATCTTCAAGGCTACCTTCAACGGTGAAGGCAAGGATCCATGGGGTGGCGAGCGTGCCGGTTTCAACGCCAAGACCACGCTGAACCTGAACGACTTCGGCATCAAAGGCCCAGGCCCTGCATCGCAGACCCTGGATCTGGACATCTCGATCGAAGGCGTCAAGCAGAAGTAATTGCTGCTGAACGAACAAAAACGCCGCCCCTAGGGGCGGCGTTTTTGTTGGCGCGGTCGCTGAATCAGCGGTTGCGCGTCAGCAAAGCAGGTTTCTCGCCACGTGGACGGCTTGGCAGTTGCTCGAGCTGCTCGGCAGTCGGGAAGCGATCGACCTTCGATTCCTTGTGCATGATTTTCGGCTGCGACTGGCCTTCACGCGGGTTGCGCACGGCCGGTTCCTGGCTCGATTGATCATCGCGGGCTGGACGACGGTTACGACCGCCACCGCCACCGCCACCACCGTCGCGGCGCGCCTGGCCGTCACGGCTGCCGCCACCACTACGGGCACCACCACCGCGTTTCTCGCCATTGGCCGAAGCACTGCCACTGCCACCGCTACGCGGACCGTTGTTGCTGCGTGGCTGACCACCACGTGGCTGGCCACCCGTACCGGCGCCCGCCTGGGCAGGTGCACCCGGGCGACGGTTGCGGCCCTGGTTGCCCTTGTTCTGGTAAGGGCTGACGTAGTCGGCGCGATTACCGAAGTTGTCGACTTCGTCATCCAGGAACTCTTCCGGATCACGGTTGGTCGGCACTGGCGGGATACCTGGCTGAGCCGACTGGGCCTGACGCGGTTTGTTGTCGCGCGGCTTGCGCTCCTGGCGGCCGCCAGCGGATTTCTCCGCGGTTTTTTCCTTGTCCTTGTCGCGGCCTTTGTCTTTGCCCTGATCCTTGCCCTTGTCCTTGCGACCGCCACTGTTGGCATTGCTGCCATCGGCACGTTGGCCACGGCCAGCGCGCGGATTGTTTTGCGGACGTTCACGGGTTTCGGGTTTTTCCGCTTCGACCTTGGAGGCGTCAAAGCCCATCAGGTCGCCATCCGGGATTTTCTGGCGGGTGACGCGCTCGATGCTCTTGAGCAGCTTTTCTTCATCCGGAGCGACCAGCGAAATGGCCTCACCCGAGCGACCGGCACGGCCGGTACGGCCGATGCGGTGGACGTAATCTTCCTCGACATTGGGCAGCTCGAAGTTGACCACGTGCGGCAGTTGGTCGATGTCCAGGCCACGGGCGGCGATGTCGGTGGCGACCATGATGCGCACGGTACCGGCCTTGAAGTCGGCCAGGGCCTTGGTGCGGGCGTTCTGGCTCTTGTTGCCGTGGATCGCGGCGGCGGTCAGGCCGTGCTTTTCCAGGTACTCGGCCAGGCGGTTGGCGCCATGCTTGGTACGGGTGAACACCAGTACCTGTTCCCAGGCGCCGGTAGTGATCAGGTGCGCCAGCAAGGCACGCTTGTGGCTGGCCGGCAGGCGGTAGACGCGTTGTTCGATACGCTCGACGGTGGTGTTCGGCGGCGTGACTTCAATGCGCTCCGGGTTGTGCAGCAGCTTGTCGGCAAGGTCAGTGATGTCCTTGGAGAAGGTCGCCGAGAACAGCAGGTTCTGGCGCTTGGCCGGCAAACGGGCGAGGACCTTTTTCACATCGTGGATGAAGCCCATGTCGAGCATGCGGTCGGCTTCGTCCAGCACCAGGGTTTCGACGTGGGACAGGTCAACGCTGCCCTGGCCGGCCAGGTCGAGCAAACGACCCGGGCAGGCTACCAGTACGTCAACGCCCTTGGCCATGGCCTGAACCTGGGGGTTCATGCCGACGCCACCAAAGATGCAGGCGCTGACGAATTTGAGGTCGCGGGCGTAGACCTTGAAGCTGTCGTGAACCTGGGCGGCCAGTTCACGCGTCGGGGTCAGCACCAGTACCCGCGGCTGGCGTGGGCCATGACGCTGGGATTTGTCCGGGTGACCGCCTGGGAACAGGCGTTCAAGGATCGGCAGGGCGAAGCCGCCGGTTTTACCAGTACCTGTCTGGGCGGCAACCATCAGGTCGCGGCCTTGCAACACGGCGGGAATGGCCCGCTGTTGCACCGGAGTGGGCTGGGTGTAGCCCGCTGCCTCGATGGCGCGGACTAGAGCCTCGGAGAGACCGAGGGAAGCAAAGGACATGAGTAATCCTGTTCTAATGGGGGCTGAGCCCGATGGGATAATCTTGCCTGGCGCGACGGGCATCAGGTGATGCTATCGCGTCCGGTCCTGCAGGGCCTTCAATGCGCATCCGGGGCGGCGGGCGGGCTCTTGGCCGCGCTGTCCTGCCGGTCGGGATGCCTTTTGCAAGGCCGAGCGTCCGGGCGTAAGCCTGGCGGGAAGGCCCGAGTATAACAGAGCATTCAGCGCGTGCTGTGTTCCTGCTGCTCAACGGCGGGTTGAAAGTTTTCCCCGGCACTGGCGTAACGGGCATGCAGGGCGGCATAGGCCGGTTCGCGCTTGAAGCGGCGCAGCTCGGCGGCAAAGCGCTGGGCCAGCAGGTCCATGCCGACATTGCGGCGCACCGCCAGGTACTGGCTCTGGCGGCTGATCACCAGCGGCAGCTCGCTGATCTGCTGCTCCAGGCCCAGATTGCGCACCAGGTAGCGACCCACTCGACGGTCAGTGATCAGCAGGTCGATGCGCCCGCGCTGCAGCTTGCCGAAGTTGGCCTCATGGGTGGGCGCAGGTTCGCGGGTGAATAGCGGCGACTCGATAAACGCCGCGCCGTAGCTGTAACCGGGCGAGGTCCCTACCGTCAGGCCGCGCAGGTCTTCCAGGCGCTTGACCTTGTGCGGTCGGTCGTTGGCGTAGAAGAGGGTGAATTCGACGTCGGACAGCGGTTCGCTGGGGTAGAACAGCTGGCTGTCGCGCTGTTCGGTCTGGAAGATGTCCAGCACGCCATCGGCCAGACCTTGTTCGATCATGGCCAGGCAGCGTTTCCACGGCAGGAATTGCCATTCCACCTCGACGCCCAGGCGTTTGAACACCTCGGCGGTCACCTCGTAGTCGATGCCTTTGGCCTGACCGTCTTCAAGGTAGACATAGGGAGCCCAGGGTTCGGTGACGATACGTAGCTTCTCGCCATGGGCAAAGGCACTCAGGCAAGTGAGAAACAGCGCGGTCAACAGACGGGTGAAATCGGGCATGGCTGGAGATTACGACGTGCGCACGGCTATGGCTAGTAGCCGTGCACGTCGATCCAGCCGGGTTGTCAGCGCTGTGATCGTTTTAACAGCAAATCACGCACGGTGCGGTGCTTGCGGCCCAGGGACAGGCGCATGCCGGGATGCTCGAACCATTGCTGCAGGGTCGTGGGGCAGAGCGGCTGCGGATGCCGGGCCGTGGCGTTGTCCAGGGCCTTGTCCCACCAAGCCGAGGCGCAGGCGCGGTCGAACTCGTTGGGGTAGTCGTAGCAGCCGTTGAGCAGCTCGCGCATGAACTGGCGCTGTTCGGCCGGCAAGGTCAGGCTCAAGGCCTTGTAGCCCAGTCGCTGCAGGGTGGGCGGCTTGGGCAGCTGGGCGTTGACGCGGTAGACGTCGGCCAGCGCCGCTTCAGTCAGGGGAGCATGCTGGTGCTTGGCCAGCCAGGCCTGGACCTTGGCTCGGAACAGCTGCTTGCGGCTCCAGTAGTGATGGATCAGGTCGGTGCACTGGTTGACCTGCATCTGCCGGTAGGCCGCGACAGTCAGGCAGAACTCTTCCAGGGTGTAAGCCCCCTTGGCGTGGGGGTAGTACTCGTCCATCAAGGCGATGGAACGGTCGAGCAACGGCGCATCTTCCTGCATCAGGCCAATGACCCCGGAGTTCAGCAGGGGCATGTTCCGGTCGGCCAGGCCGCGCTCCTCGAGCATCGGTGCCAGGGTCTGAAACAGCAGGCACTGCGGGTCACTGCCATAGGTGCCGCCGATGGCGTTGCACAGCAAGGTGCCTGGCTTGACCCGGCGGAACAGTTCGATGGGCGACTGATGGAAAAACGTGTCGGTATCGATCAGCACTGCCATGGGCGCACTGGCCAGCACCTTACGCAGCACCACGTGCTTGCTGCGAAAGTGATAACCGTAGGGCTGGTTCCAGACTTCGCGGGTGGCCGCGTCGAGTGGATGTACGCTTACCGGCAGATGCAGGTAGGGCTCGGGGTTGTCGCTGTAGACCTGGATATCAAGGGCTTGCCCGGGAGTCTTGCGCAGGTTGGCCAGGGCGCTGACGATGCTGAACTGGGCTTCCTGATGATAGGTGTGTGGCCCGAAGACCAGGTAAACAAGTTGCGGTCGAGCAGGGGTAAGTCCTTGGCGCATGAAGGCACGAAAATCCGTCAGGGGGTAAGAATGCAGAAAAGGCCTTTAGCTTAAGCTAAAGGCCTTTTCAATATTTTGACGCAATTGTTACCTGTGGTGTAGCGAGTCGATCAGCGGGGCAACTTGAGGTTGTTCCAGATCGCCAGGCTTGGATCGGCCTGGTTCAGGGTATAGAAGTGCAGCCCGGGTGCGCCGCCTTGCAGCAGTTGTTCGCACATACGGGTGATGACTTCTTCGCCAAAGGCCTGGATGCTCTTCACATCGTCGCCGTAAGCTTCCAGCTGCTTGCGGATCCAGCGTGGGATCTCGGCGCCGCAGGCGTCGGAGAAACGCGCCAGCTTGCTGTAGTTGGTGATCGGCATGATCCCCGGTACTACAGGGATATCCACCCCCATCTGCTGCACACGCTCGACGAAGTAGAAATAGCTGTCGGCGTTGAAGAAGTACTGGGTGATGGCGCTGTTGGCGCCGGCGTTGGCCTTGCGTACGAAGTTTTTCAGGTCATCTTCGAAGTTGCGCGCCTGCGGATGCATCTCCGGGTAGGCGGCGATTTCGATGTGGAAGTGATCGCCGCTTTCCTGGCGGATGAACTCGACCAGTTCGTTGGCGTAGCGCAACTCGCCGCTGGCCATGCCCATGCCCGATGGCAGGTCGCCACGCAGGGCAACGATGCGCTGGATGCCAGCTGCCTTGTACTGGATCAGCAGCGAGCGCAGGTCATCCTTGCTGTCGCCGACGCACGACAGGTGCGGGGCCGCCGGGACTTTCACTTCGCTTTCCAGCTGCAGCACGGTGTTGAGCGTGCGGTCGCGGGTCGAGCCACCGGCACCGTAGGTGCAGGAGAAGAAATCCGGGTTGTAGCTGGCCAGCTGGCGGGCAGTGGCAAGCAGTTTTTCATGTCCAGCATCGGTCTTGGTCGGGAAGAACTCGAAGCTGTAACGACGTTCCTGAGACATAGAAGATTCTCTTCAGCGGCAAGCTACAAGCCGCAAGCTATAAGCAGAAGCGGCGCGAACCGCTTGCAGCTTGTAGCTTGCAGCTACCAACTTTCAGTAGCGATAGGCGTGTGGCTTGAACGGCCCTTCAACAGTAACGCCGATGTAGTCGGCCTGCTGCTTGGTCAGTTGGGTCACCACGCCGCCGAAGCCGCGGACCATTTCCAGGGCCACTTCTTCGTCGAGCTTCTTCGGCAGGACTTCAACGGTCAGGCGCTCGGCTTTCTGCGCGGCTGGCAGGTCGGCGTACTTCTGCTGGAACAGGAAGATCTGGGCCAGGACCTGGTTGGCGAACGAGCCGTCCATGATCCGGCTCGGGTGACCGGTGGCGTTGCCCAGGTTCACCAGGCGGCCTTCGGCCAGCAGGATCAGGTAGTCGTCGTTCTGTGGGTCGAAGTCGCCGTGGCCGGTACGGTGGACCTTGTGTACCTGTGGTTTGACTTCTTCCCAGGCCCAGTTCTTGCGCATGAAAGCGGTATCGATTTCATTGTCGAAGTGGCCGATGTTGCAGACCACGGCGCGCTTCTTCAGGGCCTTGAGCATGTTGGCATCGCAGACGTTGACGTTACCGGTGGTGGTCACGATCAGGTCGATCTTGCCCAGCAGCGCCTTGTCGATGCTCGCTTCGGTACCGTTGTTGATACCGTCGATGAACGGCGAGACCAGCTCGAAACCGTCCATGCAGGCTTGCATGGCGCAGATCGGGTCGACTTCCGACACCTTGACGATCATGCCTTCCTGACGCAGCGACTGGGCCGAGCCCTTGCCGACGTCACCGTAGCCGATGACCAGCGCCTGTTTGCCCGACAGCAGGTGGTCGGTGCCGCGCTTGATGGCGTCGTTGAGGCTGTGACGGCAGCCATACTTGTTGTCGTTCTTGCTCTTGGTGACCGAGTCGTTGACGTTGATCGCCGGGACTTTCAGCTCACCCTTGGCCAGCATGTCGAGCAGGCGGTGCACACCGGTGGTGGTCTCTTCGGTGACGCCGTGGACACGCTCCAGCACAGCCGGATACTTCTTGTGCAGCAGCTCGGTGAGGTCGCCGCCGTCGTCGAGGATCATGTTGGCGTCCCATGGCTGGCCATCCTTGAGGATGGTTTGCTCCAGGCACCACTCGTACTCTTCCTCGGTCTCGCCTTTCCAGGCGAAAACTGGGATGCCGGCAGCAGCGATGGAGGCAGCGGCCTGGTCTTGAGTCGAGAAGATGTTGCAGGACGACCAGCGTACTTCGGCACCCAGGGCAACCAGGGTTTCGATCAGCACGGCGGTCTGAATGGTCATGTGGATGCAGCCGAGGATTTTCGCACCCTTGAGCGGTTGCTCTTGCAGGTACTTGCGGCGCAGGCCCATCAGCGCAGGCATTTCCGATTCAGCAATGATGGTCTCGCGACGGCCCCAGGCAGCCAGGGAGATATCGGCGACTTTGTAATCGGTAAAACCAGCAGGCGTGTTTACAGCGCTCATTGAGAGCCTCCATTCGTAATGTGCGAATGGGCGCCGTTGTGCGTTTAGTGTCCGCAGGCAGGCCTGGCGGGACAACGCCCCATCCGAGCCTGACAGGTTGAACCTGCTGCAGCGCCCCTCGGACAGGTGGCGGGAACGGTGGCCAATGCAGCCACCGTCGAATAATGCCGGGCGATTATAGCCGGGCTTTTCGAGCTTCCCAAGCGCTAAAGACAAATCAAAGGCTCAGCCGGTCGGCATCGTGACCAGCAGATCCAGGTGCAGGCGCAGGTAAGCCAGCGGCTCGCAGTCCTGGGCCAGTAGCATGACCTGCCAGGTAAGCTTGAACTCGCCAGGCTGGTCGCTGCGCAGCTGCCAGTGATAATCGTCGACCTCACGGCTCGACGGTTGCAGCGGGGTGGACGCTTCGGGAAGCGCCAGGTGCACGTTGTGCTGTTCGATCAGCTCGATTGCCAGCGGGGGCGTGCTGGCAGGGCTGTGGCTGAAGAGTATTTCTTCGCCGAGCAGCGCCACCGGCACCATACGCAGCAGCAGCGTTTTTCCTGCCTCGATGGTCAGCCGAGGAGCGTCGACAAGCAGGGGGGCATCCGTCTCCGGGCGGGCGTGCAGGATGCACAGGTGGCGGGGGGCGAGATCGGCGGGTGAGTCGGGGTCTGTGGGCCGCGGGTCGAGAGAGTCGAGCAGGCCCTTGGTATCGACGATAAGCACAACGTGTTCAGGTTTCTCCGTAGCCATGATGAGCTCCTTCCATGAGCACCAATTGGGGGAGGGTTTGACATGTGCCACCGGCCCGCAGGCCGATGGCACATGTACTGGATCAGTTGGTGATGGTGATGTACGGATCCCATTCGAAGTAGCCACAGCACTTGCAATCACGATCGACGATCATGAACTTGAAGTGGTAAGTGACCTGGCCTTGCGCGAGCAGGTCGCCGCGCCAGTAGTAGTTGTCGTTGACCTGGCATGTCGGCACGGTCTTGTTGTTGGCGTTAGGCACAGCCGATTGCACTTTGGCCTTCAGTGCGCGAGGGTCTTCCAGCAGTTGGTGATTCGGGTCGGTGGAAACGAACCCATAAAGGATCACCGACTGCTCGAAACCAAACGAAATGCTCGTTTCACGCCAGCGGACAACGTCACCCACGCGGCCCCTGAGGTGCAACTCGCCACCGGCCTGGCCGGCGATGACGTTGTCCTGGTAGGTGACCATGTAGATATGTTCCGGCGGAATGAACGTGGGTTTGTTCGGGTCCTTGCTCGGGTTGGGGAATTTCTTGAGGATGGTTTCGGTGTCGAAGTTGATGCTGACATCGATGATTCTGGACATGAGTGGATTCCTTTTCACTGTTCGAGTAGGTCAATGGTGAGCCTCAGTTGCTCTCCACTGGCACTGCCCGGAGCTTCGCTTCCTGCGATGCCGGTTCTGCCGCGCCGTATGCCAAGTTCCGGTTGTCCGACTACCTGGAGTGATCTGTGGATCACATGCTCAGGCTAGATGCATCGAGCGGGGTGTCAAAGTGCGCTCAGTGAAATTTCCATGGCTACTGACCAATGGTCGTAATGGTCGACTCCACCCGAATGGGACTACCATGTAGAACAAGGGCCGGAGGGCTGTATTGCCCTTCGGCGCTCGACTTTTCAGAGGCCAAGGTCAGGAGTAGCGATGAATTTCCACACCCGCAAATGGGTAAAACCCGAAGACCTCAACCCCAACGGCACCCTGTTCGGCGGCAGCCTGCTGCGCTGGATCGATGAAGAGGCGGCGATCTATGCGATCGTTCAACTGGGCAACCAGCGCGTGGTGACCAAGTACATCTCGGAGATCAACTTCGTCAGCGCCTCGCGCCAGGGCGACATCATCGAGCTGGGCATCACCGCCACCGAATTCGGTCGCACCTCGATCACCCTCAAGTGCGAAGTGCGCAACAAGATCACCCGCAAGAGCATCCTCACGGTCGACCGCATGGTCTTCGTCAACCTGGGTGAAGACGGCCTGCCGGCGCCGCACGGGCGCACCGAGATCAAGTACATCAAGGATCAGTTCGATACCGCGGTGGAGTGACAACAGCATCGCGGGTCAAGTCGGGTCGCCGCACCGCCGCTCCCACCTAGATCCCTGTGGGAGCGGGCTTGCCAGCGATAGCGGCCTCAAGGCTGCTCGGTAACCCCGCGCACCACCCGCCCGATCGTCAGGCCCTGCAACAGGATCGACGACAGCACCACGATGTAGGTGATGCTCAGCAGCAGGTCACGCTCGGTGCCGCTTGGCAGCGACAGGGCCAGGGCCACCGACACGCCACCGCGCAAGCCACCCCAGGTCAGTACCCGCACGGTGCCGCGTGGCACCGACCGCCAGCGGCGCAGCATGACGATGGCCGGGGCCACGGTCAGCAGGCGCGACAGCAGGATCGCCAGCGCCAGTACGCCAGCCGCCGCCAGGTGCATCCAGGAGAACGGCAGCAACAACAGCTCCAGGCCGATCAGGGCAAACAGCAGGGCATTGAGCATGTCGTCGATCAGTTCCCAGAAGCCATCCAGGTAGCGACGGGTCATGTCGTTCATCGCCAGGTTGCGGCCCAGGTTACCGATGATCAGGCCCGCCACCACCATGGCGATCGGCGCTGAAACATGCAGTTCATAGGCCATGGCCGAGCCGCCGATGACCAGCGCCAGGGTCAGCATGACTTCGACCTGGTACTGCTCGATGCTCTTGATCATGCGGTAGGTGATGTAGCCGACCAGGCCGCCGAACACCACGCCGCCAATGGCTTCGCGGGCGAACAGGATCGCGGTGTCAGCCACCGTGGGTGTTTCGCCAAGCTGGGCGATGCCCAGCAGCACGGTGAACACGACAACGGCGGTGCCGTCGTTAAACAGCGACTCACCGACGATGGTGGTCTTCAGCGGCTTGGAGGCGTTGGCGGTACGCAGCGCGCCGAGTACCGCGATCGGGTCGGTTGGCGAGATCAGCGCGCCGAACAGCAGGCAGTAGAGCAAGCTCACGTGCCAGCCGAACAGGGCGAAAATCCAGTGGGCAAGAAAGCCGATGACCACGGTGGCGATCAGCACGCCGACGGTCGCCAGCAGGCCAATCGGCCAGCGATAGCTGCGCAGGTCGGCCAGGTTTACGTGCAAGGCGCCGGCGAACAGCAGGAACGACAGCATCCAGTGCATCAGCAGATCGTTGAAATCGATCTGGTTCATCAAGCCTTGCACGCGTTCTTCCAGGCCGGGATAGCCGATAACGCTCAGGCCTTGCAACAGGAGGGAGAACAGCAAGGCAGTGACCATGACGCCGATGGTCGGGGGCAGGCCGATGAAGCGGTAGTTCACATAGGTGAGGAGGGTGGTCAAACAGATAAACGCAGCAACGAGCTCAAGCATCCTAGGTCCTGTAGTGGCTTCCAAGTCGACACCCGATAGCCTCGGGCATTTCTTTGATGACCTGCCGAGGGCTTCGGGACACACTTTTGACTGGATCCGTTGACCACGTTCCTTCAATTTCGTTTCCAGCGCCCTGCGCTGAAGTGGTTATATAGCGGCTGGCCATTGATGACCTCACCTGCCTTGCCAAGGACCTTTGCGTGTTAGCCACTTCACTGGTACTGGTCGCGGCGCTGCTGCACGCGACCTGGAACACCCTGATCAAGTTCAGCGGCGAACGCCTGTTGGTGATTGCCAGCATGGACGTGGTGGCACTGGTGTTTGCGCTTGCCATGGTGGCGTTCGTCCAGGTGCCGCCGGCTGACGTCTGGCCGTGGATGCTGGCGTCGGCGCTGTTCGAGCTCTTCTATCGTTTCCTGCTGATTCAAGCTTACCGGGTCGGTGACCTGGGGCTGGTCTATCCGTTGATGCGCGGCTTGTCGCCACTGGTGGTGCTGGCGCTGACCCTGACGTTTGCCGGCGAGTCCCTGAGCAGCCAGCAGATCATCGGCATTTTGCTGATCCCCTGCGGCATGCTCTGCCTGCTCTGGCAAGGCGGTGGCGGTGATCGGCTACCCTGGTCGATGCTGCCGGTGGTGGCCTTGATTGGCTTGTGCATCGGTTGCTACACCTGGTTCGATGGCCAGGCGATCCGCCTGTGGTCACAGCCGCTGGACTATCTTGTATGGCTGACCCTGGTCAGCGCCTGGCCGTTTCCGTTGCTGGCAGGGGTGGCCCGACGCGCACCGTTCATGCAGTTCTGGCGATTGCAGTGGCGCTTGGGGCTAGCGGTAGGCTTTTGCGTGTTGTTCAGCTATGCCCTGGTGCTCTGGGCCATGCAGCTGGGCTCGGTGGCCGAGGCGGCAGCGCTGCGCGAGGTCAGCGTGATCCTGGTGGTGCTGTTGGGCATGCGCTACCTCAAAGAACCTTTTGGCAGGCCGAGGCTCTTAGCCTGTGCGCTGGTGCTGATCGGCATGCTGATCATGAAACTCTGATATTTCTACTGACAAGGACTTGGCCATGACCGTTGCCTTCTGGTGTGTACTGATCGCGTTGTTCCTCCCCATCCTCTGTACCAGCATCGCCAAGGTTGGCAGCGGTCGCTTCAACCTGCGGCAGAACCACGACCCGCGGGCTTTCCTCGACAAGCTCGAGGGCTTTCCGCGTCGAGCCCACGCGGCGCAATTGAACAGCTTCGAAGCCTTCCCGGCGTTTGCCGCCGCGGTGATCATCGCCGACATCGTCGGCAATGCCGAGCAGGTGACCCAGGACGTGCTGGCGGTGCTCTACATCACCAGCCGCCTGCTCTACATCATCTGCTACCTGGCCGACTGGGCCGCCCTGCGCTCGCTGGTATGGTTCGTCGGCCTGGGCCTGGTAGCGTCGTTCTTCTTCGTCTCGATCTAAGCCGCGTCACGGCACCTGGGGCACGGCCGGCAACGCTGCGCCCTTGGGCCACAGCAACCAGATCTGGCCCTGCTGCTTCATGTCGCCGGCCAGTTTGCCGGCTTCACTGCCGGTGCCCCAGAACAGGTCGGCGCGCACCTCGCCGGTGATTGCCCCACCAGTGTCCTGGGCCGCGACCGGGCGAACCACCGGAGCACCGTCAGGGCGGGTGGTGGAGAGCCACAGCAGGCTGCCCAGCGGAATCACCTTGCGATCGATGGCCACACTGTAGCCGGCGGTCAGCGGTACGTTGAGCGAGCCGTGCGGGCCCTCATTGCTGTCCGGGCGAGTGCTGAAGAACACATAACTGGGGTTGCTCGCCAGCAGTTCCGGTACCCGCGTCGGGTTGCTCTGTGCCCAGGCGTGGATGCTGCCCATGGTCACGTCTTCTTTCTTCAATTGCCCCTGTTCCACCAGCCAGCGGCCGATCGGGCGATAAGGGTGGCCGTTCTGGTCGGCATAGCCGATGCGCAGTTGGCGGCCGCTCTCCAGCTGAATGCGGCCCGAGCCCTGGATCTGCAGGAACTGCAGGTCCATCGGATCTGTCAGCCAGGCCAGAACCTGCGCTTTGACGCCCTGGGCATTGATGGTTTCAGCGGTGTCGTAAGGCTTCAGCACCCGGCCATCAAGGCGGCCGCGCAGGCGCTTGCCCTTGAGCTCGGGATACACGCTGTCCAGGGCGACCACGATCATGTCGTCCGGCACGCCATAGACCGGCACGTTGGCGCTGGCGGTCTGGGTCAGGCTGCCGGGGTACACCGGCTCGTAATATCCGGTGATCAGGCCATTGGCGTTGTTGTCGGCTGAACGCATGCTGTAGACGTCCAGCTGCGCCTGAAGAAAGCTGCGTACTTCAACCGGGCTGGATGGAACGGCTGCCGCTGCTGTGCAGGTGTTGGCCCAGACGGCATCGCGCTTGAGTCGCTCGCAGGCACTGCGCCAGGATTCGAAACCGGCCACCAGGTCGCTGTCGCTGACCGGCGGCAGGTCTTTCCAGGTGGCGCCAACATAGCTGGCCAGTGGATGAGGTTGGGTTTTTTCCGGCTCGCTGCCGTTGCAGCCGGCCAGCAGGGCCAGTACTGACAGGGTCCAGCCAAAGTGGCGCAAAGGAAGTTTCATCAACGGGGTTCCTCGGCGGTTTGCGGGGCTTGCCGCCTGTTTCGCAAACCGTAGTTTTAATAAGGGTATTGGTCTTTGCCGGTGAGGCGAGGATACTGGCCGCCTTTTTCCGTGAGCCGAAGTGATCAAGATGCTCAAGCGACTTTCTGTTGTATTGCTGGCGTGTGTGACCCTGAGTGCCTGTGGCGGGGTCGACCCGAACTCGCCGCTGGGCCAGCGCAAGACGATCTTCAAGCAAATGCTCAAGACCAGCGAAGACCTGGGGGGCATGTTGCGTGGGCGCCTGGCCTTCGATGGGCAGAAGTTCGCCGATGGCGCGGTCAAGCTCGATAACCTGTCTCGTGAACCGTGGAAGCACTTCCCGCAGGTTCGCGAGGAGGATGATACCAGCGCCCGCGCCGATGTCTGGGAGAAGCAGGCACGCTTCCAGGACCTGGCCCGGCAGATGGAGGCCACCACCGCCGAGCTGGTGGCGGCGACCCGTACCCAGCCGCTCAAGACGGCAGCGCTGACGGTACCGATGAACAAGGTCGAGGCGGCATGCAAGGCCTGTCATACCGAGTTTCGTAATCACTGAGTGATCAAGGGGCGCGAGGCGCCCCATCGCTGGCAACGCCAGCTCCCGCAGGGTGCACGGCAAGTCACATTGTGGGAGTTGGCTTTGCCGACGATGGGCTGCGTAGCAGCCCCAATGTTCCCGCCTGCTGTTACTTCTCCAGCTCATCCAGGGCTTGCTGCAGCTCCTGCTTGGACTCGGCCAGCTTGTCCTTGCGCTTGTTGATCTTCTCGGCGTCGCCTTTTTTCATGGCCTTGTCCAGGTCCTTGGTGCGCTGGTTCACTTCATGGCGGGCGTCGAGGACTTTCTGCTCGCGTTCCTTGCGCAGACCGGCGTCGGTGCAGTGCTCGGTCACTTCGCTGAGGGCCTTTTCCAGGCCGGCTTGCTGATCACTGTTGCCATGGGCGCGAGCCTGCTCGATCTGTTCGCTGATGGCTTGCTTCTTGGCTGCGCAACCGGTCAGGCCTGGCTGTTCTTCAGCGGCCAGCAGGGGCGTGGCCAGGAGTGAGCAGGCAGTGAACAGGGCAAGCGGGGAAAGCAGTTTCATTGGGGGCTCCGTTGTCGCGGGCTTGGCAGAATCCATGATGCTGCCCTGATCCGGGAAAATTAGAAACCCTCGATTGTGTGTCTGCGCAATTGTTCGGCCACTATCTGCACCTCGGGTGAGCTGAAAAATGCCCGCAATTGGGCGCTGCGACCTCGGCCAACACCCGGCTCGCTCAGCCATTGCCCGGCGTCGCGCTGGAGCAGGTCTACCCATGTGGTATCCGCTGGCAAAGGCGTTGCGACTGGAACACCCAAAGCGCTGAGCCAGCGCGCGAAGGGTTGTTGGCGAGCCTGGTCGAAGGCGTGCAGCAACTGCTGGCGGCTGCGCTCACCTAGTCCGGGTACCGATTGCAGGTCTTGGTCCTGGAGGTCAAGCCAGTCGCCCAGGCCGCGAACATGACCGCTGTCGATCAGTTTCTCCCAGGTACCCGGGCCCAGCCCCGGCATGTTCAGGCCTTGCTTGCCGCTGAGCCAGTTGAGCCGGGCGATGAACTGGCTGCGGCAGCCATCGCTCGCTTGCCAGCAACTGAGCAGGTGGTAGTGGGCGGGGTCCGGGACCGTGATGTTCATACGTTGCACGCTGCGGTGTACGACCTCGTCCAGGCGCGGGATGGTCAGCCCGGCCAGGCTGATGGCCACTTGATCGCCGGGGCGGATGTCCAACTGCTGCCAGCGCTGAAAGGAACCCAGGCTGACCTGGCGGATCTGCCGGTCATCCAGTTGCACCGGCTTGATCTGCAGCACCGGCGTGATGCGCCCGGTGCGGCCAATGTTGAACTGCACGCCACGGACTTCAGCCAGGGCCTGGGCAAACGGGTACTTCCAGGCGGTTATCCAGTAAGGGTCGCGTGCTTGCCAGCGCGTGCCGTCCGGACGTTTGCCCTGACGCAGCACAACGCCGTCGCTGGCGAAAGGCAGCGGGCTGCGGTACCAATACTCACGCCACCTGGCAGCCTCGGCAAAGGTGCGCAAGGGTTCGCTGTAACGCTCGCTATGTTCAAAGCCCAATGCGCTCAAGCCCTTGAGCCGCTCGCGCTGATCGGCCGGTCCCTGCGGCCAGGCCCAGACGAACAACCCGACCACCGCGCCCTGTTCGGCGCTGATGCGTTTGCGTGCCAGCAAGCCGGCGACATTGCCGCGGGCGTTGAGGCTGCCGGCATTGGCTTGCACATGGCCGTCCAGGCGCCAGAACAGTTCACCTTGAAGCACAAGGTCGAGCGGCTCGGACAACGGCTGGTTGAGCCCGCCCAGGGCCGGGATGTGGCGGCTCCAGTCGTGGCCATGAACGCCATCGCCACGGCTGATCAACTGCACCAACTTGCCGTCGCGATAGACCAGGGTGGCAGCCACGCCGTCGACCTTGGGCTGAATCCACAGGTCTTGCTTGCCATGCAGCCAGGCTTTGACTGCCGCATCGTCGGCCAGCTTGCCCAGCCCGGTATGGGCAATCGGGTGGCGCAGGGGGCCGGCGGCGGTTTTCAGCGGGTTGCCCTGCGGCTTTGCCGGCGAGGGGAAGCAGCTTTGCAGATGCGTCAGGCGCGTACGGCTTTGGTCATAAAGTTCGTCAGCGACCAGCGAGACACCCTGGCGATGATAGTGGTCGTCCCAGTCGGCAAGGGTTTGCTGGAGCTGGCGGATTTCTGCCCGGGCCTGAACGGGTGGCCAGTCGGGGCAGGTCTGCGCGTGTGCCGGGAGCAGCCAAAACAAGAGCAGAAGGGACAACAGGGACTTGTGCAGCATGGCGAGCATCCTTGCTCGGTGAAGTGGAACACCAAGCCTAGGAAAGATTGTTCGCCTTGAGGGATTGCAACTGTCAGGTCATGTGTCCAGGCCAGCCCCACAAGAGGGAGTGCTGCTGCCAAATGAAAAGCCCCGGCCAGTGACCCGGCCGGGGCTTTTTACTTGCAGCTTGCAGCTTGCAGCTTCAGCCCTTACAGGCCGGCAGCGGCGCGCAGGGCGTCGACGCGGTCGGTACGTTCCCAGGTGAAGGTGGTGAAGGTGTCGTCGCCGACAGTCTTCTGCTGCGGGATACGGCCGAAGTGACCGTAGGCAGCGGTTTCCTGGTACATCGGGTGCAGCAGGTCGAGCATGGTGGTGATCGCGTATGGGCGCAGGTCGAAGCACTCGCGCACCAGCTGGACGATCTTGTCGTCGGAGATCTTGCCGGTGCCGAAGGTGTTCAGCGAGATCGAAGTCGGCTGAGCGACACCAATGGCGTAGGAAACCTGGATCTCGCAACGCTCGGCCAGGCCGGCGGCGACAATGTTCTTGGCCACGTAGCGACCGGCGTAAGCCGCGGAACGGTCAACCTTGGACGGGTCCTTGCCGGAGAACGCGCCACCGCCGTGACGGGCCATGCCGCCATAGCTGTCGACGATGATCTTGCGGCCGGTCAGGCCGCAGTCACCCACCGGGCCGCCGATGATGAACTGGCCGGTCGGGTTGATATGGAACTGGGTGCCTTTGTGCAGCAGTTCGGCCGGCAGGGTGTGCTTGACGATCAGCTCCATCACCGCTTCCTGCAGGTCTTTTTGCGACACTTCAGGGTTGTGCTGGGTCGACAGTACAACGGCGTCGATACCGACTACCTTGCCGCCTTCGTAACGGCAGGTAACCTGCGACTTGGCATCCGGGCGCAGCCACGGCAGCAGGCCGGACTTGCGTGCTTCGGCCTGGCGCTCGACCAGGCGGTGCGAGAAGCAGATCGGTGCTGGCATCAGCACGTCGGTTTCGTTGCTGGCGTAGCCGAACATCAGGCCCTGGTCGCCGGCACCCTGGTCTTCAGGCTTGCTGCGGTCAACGCCCTGGGCGATGTCTACCGACTGCTTGCCGATGATGTTCATGACCGCGCAAGTCGCGCCGTCGAAGCCGACGTCGGAGCTGTTGTAGCCGATGTCGACGATGACTTTGCGAACGATGTCTTCCAGATCGACCCAGGCCGAGGTGGTGACTTCGCCAGCGATGATTGCCACACCGGTTTTCACCAGGGTTTCGCAGGCCACGCGGGCGAACTTGTCCTGGGTGATGATGGCGTCCAGCACCGCATCCGAAATCTGGTCGGCGATTTTGTCCGGATGCCCTTCAGACACGGACTCGGAGGTGAAAAGGGAGTATTCGCTCATCTCGACGGGTTCCTAAAATTTACCGATGGTGATGTCGCCAGCCGGTCGCTGAAAATGGCGGACCTGAATCTGGAAACCATTACGTAAGCCCACATAGAGGCTGTCCCCGGGCGCCAGTCCCGCAGCGCTGGCCCAACGGGCCAGGTCGTCCTGCTCGAAGCCCAGCCAGATATCGCCACAGGCCTCTCTGGCCCAGCTCTGGTCGTGGCTGCACAACTCTGTTACCAACAGGCTTCCGCCTGGTTTCACGCGGTTGGCCAGCTGCCGCAGGGCTTCGGCCGGGGCGCTGAAATGGTGCAGGACCATATTCAGCACTACGCAGTCGGCGTCCACATCCGTTGCACTGAGTGCATCGGCCAACTGCAGGTTCACATTAGCCAGACCTTCGCGCTCGCAGACCCGGCGGGCCAGGTCGAGCATGGTCGGGCTGTTGTCCAGGGCGGTGACCCGGGTGAAGCGCCGGGCCAGCTCGGGAAGAAATTCGCCGTCGCCGGGCCCTACTTCGAGGGCATCGGCGTCGGATTCGAAGCTGAGTTTGTCGAGCAGGGCCAGCAGGCTTTCGCGGTATTGCGGCAAGCCGGCGATCAGGTCCTGCTGGGCACGAAACTTCTCTTCGACACGCAGGAAAAAATCCTGGCTGGTGGCCGCCCGGCGTTGTTGCACCTGGGCGATACGGGCCTGGACTTCATCGGCCAGGCCCAGCCCGTCCACCTCTTCGAGCAACGCTGCATGCAGCTTGCCGCCGAGGCTCAGGCCGTCGGGCAGGGCGCGACGGTAGAAGATCGCATTGCCTTCGCGCCGGGTCGCCACCAGGCCGGCCTGGGCCAGCACCTTGAGGTGGTGGCTCATGCCCGATTGACCAATGGCGAAGATCTGCGCCAGTTCCAGCACGCCGAACGAGTCGCTGGCCAGTGCGCGCAATACATTCAGGCGCAATGGGTCGCCGCCGGCTTTACACAGGGCAGCCAGCGCGTCGCTTTGCTCTTGGCGGATCGGCGGCACGGGTAGGTTCATGGTGCGGCAGTCTAGTCAGGCAGCGATAACGTCGCAAGGGCAATATCAAAAAGTTTTGATATTGCGCGATAAGCGGGGCAATTCGTCGCAGGCTGTGCGACCGATCCGGCTGTTTGCCCGGGCTAACGCCTGATTCTTCTCTCAAACACAGGAAAATCATGCTGCATCGACCATCCGTCATTGCCCCCGGGCACGTGCCTGGGCGAAAATGGCCGCCTTTTTTCGTTTCGTAACTAATTCAACACCCAGGAGATAAGCGATGCCCAGCCGTCGTGAGCGTGCCAACGCCATTCGTGCCCTCAGCATGGATGCCGTGCAAAAGGCCAACAGCGGCCACCCCGGTGCCCCTATGGGCATGGCGGATATCGCCGAGGTTCTGTGGCGTGACTACCTGAAGCACAACCCGACCAACCCGAACTTCGCTGACCGTGACCGCTTCGTGCTGTCCAACGGCCACGGTTCGATGCTGATCTACTCGCTGCTGCACCTGACCGGCTACGACCTGTCGATCGACGACCTGAAGAGCTTCCGTCAGCTGCACAGCCGTACCCCGGGCCACCCGGAGCTCGGTTACACCCCGGGCGTCGAGACCACCACCGGCCCACTGGGTCAGGGCCTGGCCAACGCCGTTGGTTTCGCCCTGGCGGAAAAAGTCCTGGCGGGCCAGTTCAACCGCGCAGGTCATAACGTCGTCGACCACCACACCTATGTGTTCCTGGGTGATGGTTGCATGATGGAAGGTATTTCCCACGAAGTCGCTTCCCTGGCCGGTACCCTGGGCCTGGGCAAGCTGATCGCCTTCTACGATGACAACGGCATCTCCATCGACGGCGAAGTCGAAGGCTGGTTCACCGATGACACTCCGAAGCGTTTCGAAGCCTACAACTGGCAGGTGATCCGCAATGTCGACGGCCATGACGCCGACGAGATCCGCACCGCCATCGACACCGCGCGCAAGAGCGAGCAGCCGACCCTGATCTGCTGCAAGACCATCATCGGTTTCGGTTCGCCGAACAAGCAGGGCAAGGAAGATTGCCACGGTGCTCCGCTGGGCAACGACGAAATCGCCCTGGCGCGCAAAGCGCTGAACTGGAATCACGCACCGTTCGAAATCCCGGCTGACATCTACGCCGAGTGGGACGCCAAGGAAGCCGGCAAGGCCGTTGAAGCCGAATGGGACCAGCGCTTCGCTGCCTACTCCGCCGCTCACCCAGAGCTTGCCAATGAACTGGTGCGTCGCCTGAGCGGTGACCTGCCGGCTGACTTCGCGGAAAAGGCTGCGGCCTACATCGCCGAAGTCGCGGCCAAGGGCGAGACCATTGCCAGCCGTAAAGCCAGCCAGAACGCCCTGAACGCCTTCGGCCCGCTGCTGCCTGAACTGCTGGGCGGTTCGGCCGACCTGGCCGGTTCCAACCTGACCCTGTGGAAAGGCTGCAAAGGTGTCAGCGCCGAAGACGCCAGCGGCAACTACATGTTCTACGGCGTGCGTGAGTTCGGCATGACCGCGATCATGAACGGTGTCGCCCTGCACGGCGGCCTGGTGCCTTACGGCGCGACCTTCCTGATGTTCATGGAATACGCCCGCAACGCGGTGCGCATGTCGGCGCTGATGAAGCAGCGGGTCATCCACGTCTACACCCACGACTCCATCGGTCTGGGCGAAGACGGCCCGACCCACCAGCCGATCGAGCAACTGACCAGCCTGCGCAGCACGCCGAACCTGGATACCTGGCGCCCAGCCGATGCCGTCGAGTCGGCAGTCTCCTGGAAGGTCGCCCTGGAGCGCAAAGACGGCCCTTCGGCGCTGATCTTCTCGCGTCAGAACCTGCAGCACCAGGCGCGTGACGCCGAGCAGGTCGCCAACATCAGCCGCGGCGGCTACGTGCTCAAAGACTGCGCCGGCGAGCCTGAACTGATCCTGATCGCCACCGGTTCCGAAGTTGGCCTGGCAGTCCAGGCGTTCGACAAGCTGACCGAGCAAGGCCGCAAGGTCCGCGTCGTGTCGATGCCGTCGACCAGCGTGTTCGATGCCCAGGATGCAAGCTACAAGCAGTCGGTACTGCCGCTGCAAGTCGGCGCACGTATCGCCATCGAAGCGGCCCATGCCGACTTCTGGTACAAGTACGTCGGCCTCGAAGGCCGCGTCATCGGCATGACCACCTACGGCGAGTCGGCGCCTGCGTCGGCGCTGTTCGAAGAGTTCGGTTTCACCCTGGAAAACATCCTGGGTACTGCTGAAGAGCTGCTGGAAGACTGATCAACAGTGCTGGATTTATCGCGGGGCAAGCCCGCTCCTACAGTTTTGTAGGAGCGGGCTTGCCCCGCGATTGCAGATAACGCTTCTGTTCCGTGAGCATCCCATGCCCCAATCGCGTCCTTACAAAGTTGCACTCAACGGCTACGGCCGTATTGGTCGTTGCGTCTTGCGCGCACTCTTTGAACGGGGGGCGAAGGCGGGCTTCGAGATCGTTGCACTGAACGACCTGGCCGACCAGGCCAGTATCGAATACCTGACACGCTTCGACTCCACCCACGGGCGTTTCCCCGGTGAGGTGAAGGTCGACGGCGATTGTCTGCATATCAACGGCGACTGCGTGAAGGTGTTGCGCAGTGCCACCCCGGAAGGGGTCGACTGGGCGGCGCTCGACGTCGACCTGGTGCTGGAATGCTCCGGTGCCTACAACACCCGTGCCGATGCCATGCGTTTTCTCGACGCCGGTGCGCCGCGGGTGCTGTTCTCCCAGCCCATGGCCAGTGAGATGGATGTCGATGCCACCGTGGTCTACGGCATCAACCAGGATTGCCTGGACGGCACCGAGAAGCTGGTTTCCAACGCCTCCTGCACCACCAACTGCGGGGTGCCGCTGCTGCGGGTGCTGGACCAGGCCTTTGGCCTGGAGTATGTGTCGATCACCACTATTCACTCGGCGATGAACGACCAGCCGGTGATCGACGCCTATCACCACGAAGACCTGCGCCGTACCCGTTCGGCGTTCCAGTCGGTGATCCCGGTGTCCACGGGCCTTGCCCGCGGTATCGAACGGCTGTTGCCGGAACTTGCTGGGCGAATTCAGGCCAAAGCCGTACGCGTGCCGACCGTCAACGTGTCGTGCCTGGACATCACCCTGCAGACCGCCCGCGATACCACCGCGGCCGAGGTCAACCGGGTGTTGCGCGAAGCCGCCCTGAGCGGCCCGCTGCAAGGTCTGCTGGCCTACACCGAACTGCCGCACGCCAGTTGTGATTTCAACCATGACCCGCATTCGGCGATTGTCGATGCCAGCCAGACCCGCGTTTCCGGCCCCCGGCTGGTCAACCTGCTGGCCTGGTTCGACAACGAATGGGGTTTTGCCAACCGTATGCTCGACGTTGCCGATCACTTTCTGCACGTCGTCAATCAAACCCGCTCCACTTGTAAACAGCCCTGAAGGACTGCATTCATGACCGTGTTGAAGATGACCGACCTCGATCTGCAAGGTAAGCGCGTACTGATCCGCGAAGACCTCAACGTACCTGTGAAGGACGGTGTGGTTGCCAGCGATGCGCGCATCCTCGCTTCGCTGCCGACCATCAAGCTGGCCCTGGAAAAGGGCGCGGCCGTGATGGTCTGCTCGCACCTGGGCCGCCCGAGCGAAGGCGAATTTTCCGCCGAGAACAGCCTCAAGCCGGTCGCCGAATACCTGAGCAAGGCCCTGGGCCGCGACGTACCGCTGGTTGCCGATTACCTCGACGGTGTCGAAATCAAGGCCGGTGATATCGTCCTGTTCGAGAACGTGCGCTTCAACAAGGGCGAGAAGAAGAACGCCGACGAGCTGGCGCAGAAGTACGCCGCCCTGTGCGATGTATTCGTGATGGACGCGTTCGGTACCGCTCACCGCGCCGAAGGCTCGACCCATGGTGTGGCCAAGTTCGCCAAGGTGGCCGCTGCTGGCCCGCTGCTGGCCGCCGAGCTGGACGCCCTGGGCAAGGCTCTGAAAGCCCCGGCCAAGCCGATGGCGGCTATCGTTGCCGGCTCCAAGGTTTCGACCAAGCTGGACGTGCTCAACAGCCTGAGCCAGATCTGCGACCTGCTGATCGTCGGCGGCGGCATCGCCAACACCTTCCTGGCTGCGGCCGGTCACCCGGTCGGCAAGTCGCTGTACGAGCCTGACCTGATCGACACCGCCAAGGCCATCGCCGCCAAGGTCAACGTGCCGCTGCCGGTGGACGTAGTGGTTGCCAAGGAATTTGCCGAAAGCGCCGAAGCGACCGTCAAGCTGATTGCTGACGTTGCCGAAGACGACATGATCCTGGATATCGGTCCGCAAACTGCGGCCAACTTCGCCGAGCTGCTGAAGTCGTCGAAGACCATCCTGTGGAACGGCCCGGTTGGCGTGTTCGAATTCGACCAGTTCGGCAACGGCACCAAGGTCCTGGCCCAGGCCATCGCCGACAGCGCTGCGTTCTCCATCGCTGGCGGTGGCGATACCCTGGCGGCTATCGACAAATATGGCGTTGCCGAACAAATCTCCTACATTTCTACCGGTGGCGGTGCATTCCTCGAGTTCGTCGAAGGTAAAGTGCTGCCGGCCGTTGAAGTGCTGGAACAGCGGGCCAAGGCCTGATCCACTCAGCGCCTGGCAAAGGGAGCGACCTGATGGTCAAGCAGTTGCCTGTGATTATCCTGGCCGGGTTGCTCGGCGCTTGCTCCAGCAACCCGGAGCAGGCGGCGCAAAAGCCCGGCACGCCGAAAGGCGGCTGCTATCAGTCTGAATGGCAGGCTGAAACGGCACCGGTGATCAACAAAAGGCTGGGCCCGGATGGCCTGGAAAAATACGACGACGAACATCAGCGCCGGGCCCAGGGTTGCCCTTGATCGGTTCGCGGCAACCTACCGGCCGGTTTGTGGTCTGCTAGAGGGTATTGGATGAAAGCGGTAGTGGCCTTGATGGCCCTGGCAGTACTCGGTGGTTGTGCAAGCCTCAAGCCTGCACCGGCGCCGACCGACAACTGGACCCGCTGGGTCTGTGACAGCCAGGCCGAAGTGCTCTGGCGTTTTGTCGACAGCAGCCAGCAGGACGTGGATGTACGCCTCGGGGGCGGCGACCAGGTCTACCGGCTCAAGCCGGAGCCCAGTGGCTCGGGTGCGTTGTACAGCGATGGAGTGCTGGCGTTCCACAGCAAGGGTGATGAAGGCCTGGTGTACTGGGTCGCCACCAACGATTTGATAGGGCGGGGCTGCAAGGCGCCGTGACTGGCCGGGCCGTCTGATGGCCCACACTACTTGAATAGCAACCGCCGCTGCGGCAGGCTTGCACGAAAAACGACGCTTGTCGGGAGAGAGATACACAATGGCACTCATTAGCATGCGCCAGATGCTGGACCACGCCGCTGAATTCGGCTACGGCGTTCCAGCTTTCAACGTCAACAACCTCGAGCAGATGCGCGCCATCATGGAAGCCGCTGACAAGACCGACTCCCCGGTGATTGTCCAGGCCTCGGCCGGTGCCCGCAAATACGCTGGCGCGCCGTTCCTGCGCCACCTGATCCTGGCCGCCATCGAAGAATTCCCGCACATCCCGGTGTGCATGCACCAGGACCACGGCACCAGCCCTGACGTCTGCCAGCGCTCGATCCAGCTGGGCTTCAGCTCGGTCATGATGGACGGCTCGCTGGGTGAAGACGGCAAGACCCCGACCGACTACGAGTACAACGTCCGCGTTACGCAACAAACCGTGGCCATGGCTCACGCTTGCGGCGTTTCGGTTGAAGGCGAGCTGGGTTGCCTGGGTTCGCTGGAAACCGGTATGGCCGGTGAAGAAGACGGTATCGGCGCCGAAGGCGTGCTGGATCACAGCCAGATGCTGACCGATCCGGAAGAAGCCGCCGACTTCGTCAAGAAGACCCAGGTCGATGCCCTGGCCATCGCCATCGGTACCAGCCACGGTGCCTACAAGTTCACCAAGCCGCCTACCGGCGACGTGCTGGCAATCGACCGCATCAAGGAAATCCACAAGCGTATCCCCAACACCCACCTGGTGATGCACGGTTCGTCGTCGGTACCGCAAGAGTGGCTGGCGATCATCAACCAGTACGGCGGCGACATCAAGGAAACCTACGGCGTTCCGGTTGAGGAAATCGTCGAAGGCATCAAGTACGGCGTACGCAAGGTCAACATCGACACCGACCTGCGCCTGGCTTCCACCGGTGCCATGCGTCGCCTGATGGCCACCAATCCGAGCGAGTTCGACCCGCGCAAATTCTTCGGCGAAACCGTCAAGGCCATGCGCGACGTCTGCATCGCCCGTTACGAAGCCTTCGGTACCGCTGGCAATGCCTCGAAGATCAAGCCGATCTCCCTGGAAGCGATGTTCCAGCGCTACGCCAAGGGCGAGCTGGCCGCCAAGGTCAACTAAGCCTGAACAGAAAAGCCCGCAGCGATGCGGGTTTTTTTGTGCCTGCGCGCCAGGGAGTCGGTGCGCATGGCCCTGATGGACAGACCGTTAGTCGGCTAACCGGCCATTCCGCGCATGATGGCAATGTGCTGACTTCAGATTTGTGGCAGCCGGGTCTAGAGTTACGCTCAGATGTCAGCCGAAGTCCGGCATTGGTGCCTTAAGAGAAGCAGCATGGATTGCGCGCAACCTCAGTCACACGATAGCGGCTCAGTACTCCTGGTCGTTGATGATTACCCGGAAAACCTGATCAGCATGCGGGCCTTGCTGGCCCGTCAGGATTGGCAAGTACTTACCGCAAGCTCCGGGACGGAAGCCCTGAGCGCGCTGCTCGAACACGAGGTGGACCTGGTGCTGCTGGATGTGCAGATGCCGGGCATGGACGGTTTCGAGGTTGCCCGCTTGATGCGCGGCAGCCAACGCACGCGGTTGACGCCAATCATCTTTCTTACCGCCAACGAGCAGTCCCAGGCCGCCGTGCTCAAAGGGTATGCCAGTGGCGCAGTGGATTACTTATTCAAACCCTTCGACCCGCAGATTCTCAAACCCAAGGTCCAGGCCTTGCTCGAGCAGCAGCGCAACCGGCGCTCGTTGCAGCGTTTGAGTCGCGACCTCGAGGCGGCGCGGGCCTTCAATGCCTCGGTGCTCAACAATGCCGCCGAAGGTATTTTGGTGGTGAATGAAAACGGTGGCATCACCTTTGCCAATCCGGCCATTTCCCAGTTGCTCGAAGCCCCTGTCGAGAAGCTGCAAGGCGCCAGCCTGCTGGATTTCGTGCAATCGCCAGGCATGACGTTGTGGAATGAGTCGGCCTTCTACCAGGCCTACCTGGACCGGCAGATTTTCCGTATCCACGATGCTTTGCTGCGCACCGCCGGTGGCCAGCCGGTGCCGGTGGCGCTGTCCTGTTCGCCGTTGACCGATGGCCAGCGGGCCATGGTGGTCACGGTGTTGGACATGTCGGTGGTGCGCAACCTGCACCAGCAACTGGAGTTCCAGGCGGTCACCGACCCCCTGACCGGCCTGCTCAACCGTCGTGGCTTCTATCAGGCCGCCGAAAGTGCGCTGGTACGCAACGAACGTAGCGACAAGGCCCAGGCCCTGATGTACCTGGATCTGGATGGTTTCAAGCGGATCAATGATTTTCTCGGCCATGAGGCGGGCGACCGGGTGCTGCATTGGGTGGCCGAGCAGCTCAAGGATTGCCTGGGGGCCAGCGCGATTCTCGCGCGCATGGGCGGCGATGAGTTCACGGCGCTGTTCGATGCGCTTGAATATCCGGAGCAGGCTGCGCGATTTGCCGAGCGGGTGATCGAGCGCATGTCGATCTGCCAGCAGATCGACGGCATGGAAGTGACCCTGGGCGTGAGCATCGGTATTGCCACCTACCCCGATTGTGGCGCCAACCTCGACGGCCTGCTGCGTGCGGCCGATGCCGCGATGTATGCGGCCAAGCAGGCTGGGCGCCAGCAATATCGCTATTACGACCAGGACCTTAACGGCCGTGCGCGCTCACGGTTGATGCTCGAAGATTCGGTGCGCGGCGCCATTGAGAACCAGGACTTCAGCCTGGTCTACCAGCCTCAGGTCGCCTTTGCCGACGGACGTCTGCGCGGTTTCGAGGCGTTGTTGCGTTGGCAGCACCCCAGTGTTGGCGATGTACCGCCGGGGCTGTTCCTGCCCTTGCTGGAGGAGGCGCGGTTGATTTCGCGCCTGGCCAGCTGGATCTATGCCCAGGGTGCGGCGCAACGGCGTGACTGGCAGGATTGCTTCGATCCAGCCTTGGTGCTGGGGATCAGCCTCAGCCGTGTGCAGTTTGCCATGCCCAATCTGGTCGAGGAACTCGGGCGGGTGATTGCCAGCCAGGGCCTGGAGCCGGCGCAGCTGGAGGTCGAGATTGCCGAGACCTCGCTGATGGTCAACAACGAGGTGGCCTTGAAGCAGTTGCACAAGCTCAGAGAGCTAGGCGTGCGCGTTGCCCTCGACGATTTCGGTGCCGGCGATTGTTCGTTGCGCATGCTGCGCGATCTACCGATCGACACCCTCAAGCTCGACCGCCATCTGGTCGCGCGCCTGCCCGGGTCGCAAGCGGACGCGGCGCTGGTTCGTTGCGTGATTGACCTGTGCCGGCAGTACCGTATCAGCGTGATCGCCGAAGGCGTCGAAACCCGCGAGCAGGCGCACTGGTTGCAAGCCAATGGTTGCGAGTATGTGCAAGGCTTCTTGGTGGCGCGGCCCATGACACCTGGTGACGCCGGGGCGTTTCCGGGCTTTTTTGACTGGCAAGGGGTGTAGTTGGGTACACTGGGCGCTTTTATCGTCAGCCGTTTTGACCATGACTGTGCTCAAGTACCTGCAAGCCTATCCGCCCGCCCTGCAAGACCAGGTTCGCCAGTTGATTGCCAGCAATCGCCTGGGCGACTACCTGCAGCAGCGCTATCCGGACAAGCACGCGGTGCAGAGCGACAAGGCGCTATACGCCTACACGCAGGCGCTCAAGCAGGAGCACCTGCGCAACGCGCCGAACCTCGACAAGGTGCTGTTCGATAACCGCCTGGACCTCACCCACCGGGCACTCGGCCTGCACACCGCCGTGTCGCGGGTACAGGGCGGCAAATTGAAGGCCAAGAAGGAAATCCGCATCGCCTCGTTGTTCAGGGAAGCGGCGCCGCAATTCCTGAAGATGATCGTGGTGCATGAGCTGGCGCACCTGAAAGAGTCCGATCACAACAAAGCGTTCTACCAGCTCTGCGAATACATGCAGCCGGGCTACCATCAACTGGAATTCGACCTGCGGGTTTACCTGACCTACCGCGAGCTGCCCGCCAGCCTGTAGGCCCTGAGGATTTGCCAATGGAAGTGAGCAAGACCAAGAGCAGTTTCTACCGCCGGCTGTATGTCGCCTGGCTGATCGACAGCCAGACTGCCAGCACTGTCCCGGCGTTGATGGAGGCTACCGGCATGCCGCGGCGCACCGCCCAGGACACCATTGCCGCCCTGGCTGACCTGGATATCGTCTGTGAGTTCGAGCAGCAGGCAGGGGCGCGCAATCATGCCGGGCACTACCGGATTCGTGACTGGGGAGCGATCGACAAGCAGTGGATCATCCAGCATTTGCGCAGTATTCGTGAGGTGCTGGGGTATCCCTGAGGGCTCCATCGCGGGGCAAGCCCGCTCCTACACAATTGTAGGAGCGGGCTTGCCCCGCGATGCTTCTAGCCGCGACGCATACCGATATGCGGGATATCGTCTTCCAGATACTCCTCTCCCACCACCTTGAAGCCATGGCGTGCATAGTAGTCCTGCAAGTGCGCCTGGGCAGACAGGTACACCGGCACTTCTGGCCAGTATTCCTCTGCATACTTGAGCCCGTGCTCCATCAGTTCATGGCCCAGTCCGCGACCACGTGCCTCTGGGGCGATCAGCACCCGGCCAATGACCACGTCACCGCCCTGGGATTGCGGATCGAGTAAACGCAGGTAAGCCAGCAGGTTGTCACCCTCCCAGGCCATCAGGTGGCAGGTGTCGCCCTCCAGGTCCTGGCCATCGACCTCCTGGTAGGCGCATTTCTGTTCGACCACGAACACTTCGGTGCGCAGTCGCAGAATGGCATAGAGTTGTTCCTTGCCAATGTCACTGTGGTGTTTGCAGATCCAGTCGATGGCCATGGGCGTCTCTCAAGCGGTTGATACCCCTGATCATGGCAGACAGCGGGGCAAGGGTCTAATTGCTCCAGGTCAACACAGGCTCGAAGTCGACCAGAATAGAGGCTATTTGATATCATTTACCTCTGCCCGAGTGCTTCTTCTTTGTGTAACCTGCGATGGCTGATTGGTACTGAACATTCTCAAGCAGTTGAAATCAACGGCGCGAACCAGAGGTTCGCTAAAGGATTTGAGCATGCGGCCATTGCTTCGAGTCTTGGCTTTGCTGGGAATACTGCTGCTGGCGAGCACGACGGCGCAGGCCGCCACGCTGCGCCTGGTTGCTGACAGCTGGCCACCTTTCACTGACGCCAACATGGCCAACGGCGGCTTGGCCACGGCCATCGTCACCACCGCCCTGACCCGTGCCGGCTACACCAGCCAATACGAACAGGTGCCCTGGGCGCGGGCGCTGCTAGGGGTGGGGGACGGGCGCTACGATGTGCTGGTCAACGCCTGGTACAACGACGCGCGTACGCAGATTGGCCAGTTTTCCGCCAGCTACCTGACCAACCGTATCCGTCTGCTCAAGCGCAAAGGCGACGCGGTGCGCTTCAATGCCCTCAGCGACCTGTACCCGTTCCCCATTGCTGTAGTGCGCGATTACGCCTACTCGCCCGAGTTTGACAGCGACACCCATTTGCAGAAGATTCCGGTACGCAGTTTTTCCGTCGCCGTCGGTATGTTGGCTGCGGGCCGCGTGCGCCTGGCGCTGGAAGATGAGTTCGTTGCCGGTTACTACCTCAAGCGCGAACCGAAAGAGGTGCGTGAGGCGGTGGAGTTCTTTGACCAGCCTATCAGCGAGAACAGCCTGCATATCCTGGTCAGCCTGAAGAACCCCGAGCACCAGCAGATCGTCGCCGGCTTCGACCGCGCCATTGCACAGATGAAAGCCGACGGTAGCTATGCCCGGCTGCTCAGGCAGCACGGCTTGTGATCAGGCTGTCGCGCTGTCCTTGATCAGGTGCGCGGCAAGGGTCCGTAGCGGTCCCAATTGACGGCAGATCAGCGCCAGCTGGGTTTGCACCAGGCGCTGGTTTTCGTCGAGCTCTTCGGGCATCTGCTCAAGCTCATTGGCCAGGGCCTCTTCGGCATCACTGTGAATGGCCACCGGCAGCTTGCTGGCCAGGCCTTCGGCAATCTCATCCAGGCTGTTGGCCAGGCGCGCTCCGGCACTGTCGATCAACTGCTCGCGAACCTCGGCATCCAGCGCGCTATCGCGGTGTGCCCCCAGGCCCGAGAGATAGCTGAGCAGGGTGTGCGAGAGCACCAAAAAGCGAAAGCCGACATCCGCCTCCTTACGAAAATGCCCAGGCTCCATGAGCATGTTGGCCAGGGTGGTCGACAGCGCTGCATCGGCGTTGTGGGCATTGCGCCGGGCCAGGCGGTAGGCCAGGTCGTCGCTCTTGCCCTGGGCATACTGCTGCATGATCTGGCGCAGGTAGGTGCTGTTGCAGCTCAGGGTGTTGGCCAGTACCTTGTTCAGGCGCCGTCCCTGCCAGTCCGGGAGGAACAGGAACACCGCGAGGATGGCGATCAGGCTGCCTACCAGGGTATCGAACAGGCGCGGCAGGAACAGCCCGTAGCCATCGCCGATCTGGTTGAAGCAAAACAGCACCATCAGGGTGATCGCTGCGGTCGCCAGGGTGTAGCGGGTGGTGCGGTTGACGAAGAACACCACCCCGGCGGCCACGGCGAACAGCGACTGGATGATCGGGCTCGGGAACAGGTCGAACAGCGCCCAGCCGACGGTCAGGCCGATGGCGGTGCCGATGATCCGTTGCACCAGCTTGCGCCGCGTGGCGCCGTAGTTGGGCTGGCAGACGAACAATGTGGTGAGGATGATCCAGTACCCCTGGGTCGGGTGAATCAGGTGCACCATGCCATAGCCGATCGACAGCGCCAGCGGCAGGCGCAGGGCATGGCGGAACAGCAGCGAGGTCGGTGTCAGTTGCTGGCGCAGGCGGCTCCAGACGTCCTTGAAGTTATGCGGCGAACGGTCGAGCAGGCTGCTGTCGCTGGCATCGGCGAGGTTGTCGGGGTTGCTGGCGTCGCTGAGCAGGCGGTCGAGGGTCGCCAGGTTAGCCGCCAGTGCGCGCAGCGAACGCAGCAGGCCGCGCCAGGCCGGGTTGCTCTGGATGCGCAGGTGTTCGAGCGAGGCGTGCAGGTCTTCCAGGGCCTGGGTGAAGCTGGTGTCGTAGGTGAACGGCTGGCGCAGCTGGATGGATTCGGACAGCTGCTGACAGGCCACCCCTTGCTGGCGCAGCAGGCGCTGGCAGCGGAACAGCACATCGCTGTGGAAGAAGGCTTCAGTCAGGGCGTTGTACGGGTAGTGCGAAGAGCTGGCGCGCTCGTGGATGTCCTGGGCGAGGAAGTACAGCTTCAAATAGCGGCTGACCTTCGACCCCGGACGGCCATTGCCAACCCGGTGCAGGATGATCTCCTTGGCCGCGTTGAGCGCGGCCACCACCCGGCCATTCTGCTGTGCCAGCTCCAGGCGGCGGGCTTCGACGTCCAGTTGGCGGATCGGTTCGAACAGGGTGGCCTTGAGCTTGAGGTAGCGGCCCAGTTCGCGGAACAGCCGGGCCAGGCTCTGCTGTACCGGCTGGTTGGAGAACAGCGCCTGCCACAGCACTGAAAGCAGACCGTACCAGGCGGCCCCGGCCACCAGCAGCAGTGGCTCATGCCAGAAGTCCGTGACCTCGCCGCCACGCTGGTCGACGCCGATCATGGTGTACACCGAGAGGATCAGCGTTGCCGAGGCAATCGCCCCGTAGCGTTCACCGAGGGCGCCAAGCATGGTCAGGGCGAAGCTGGCCAGGGCCAGGGCGCAACCGAAGATGATCGGATAGGGAAACAGCAACTCCACCGACAACGCGGCGATGGTGAAACATACCAGGGTTACCGCCAGGGCATTCAGGCGCCCCTGCCAGCTGTCGTCGGTTTCGGCCAGGGCGCTGGCGATAATCCCCAGGAACAGCGGAATCAGCAGGCTCATCTCGTCCTTGTACCAGCACAGCAGCATGCTGCCGGTCAGGGCGATGAGAACGCGGATGGCATAGCTGAACTTGTCCAGGGCCCAGAGGCGGCGCAACGATTGGCTGAACGAGGAGGATGACATGTCGGGTGGGCAGGCCTTGGGCGATGATCGAAATTGAGCCAATCAGATGGCAGCGGTGTTACCGCTACCCTCTGACCAGCAAAATTTGTTCCTTGATGCGCTGATTCTACCGCGAAGGTTAGACGAACTGCGCGGCCGCGTACGCCGAGGCCCAGGCCCACTGGAAGTTGAAGCCGCCCAGGTGGCCGCTGACGTCGAGCACTTCGCCGATAAAGTACAGCCCCGGGCTTTTCAACGATTCCATGGTTTTCGACGAGACCTCACGGGTATCGACGCCACCCAGGGTCACTTCGGCGGTGCGGTAGCCTTCGGTGCCGGCCGGCACCACCTGCCAGGCCCCGAGCTTGTCGCTGACCTGGGCCAGTTCCGCCGGGGTGTACTGCTTCATCGGCTTGGAGACGAACCAGTGCTCGGCCAGCAAGTTGGCCATCTTCTTGGTGAAGATCTCCCCGAGCAGGGTCTTGAGCTCGCTGTTGGGGCGCTCGGCCTGCTGCTGTTGCAGCCAGCCCAGGGCGTCATGCTCCGGCAGCAGGTTGATCTGCACCGTGTCGCCGGCCTGCCAGAACGAAGAAATCTGCAGGATCGCCGGGCCGCTCAGGCCGCGGTGGGTGAACAGCAGGTTTTCGCGAAAGCTGCTGCCGTTGCAGCTGGCTACGCAATCCACCGACGTCCCCGACAGTTCAGTGCAGATGGCCTTGAGCTGCGGTTCGGTGATGGTGAATGGCACCAGGCCCGCACGGGTCGGCAGCAAGGTGTGGCCGAACTGGCGGGCGACCTGGTAGCCGAAGCCGGTGGCGCCGAGGGTCGGGATCGACAGGCCGCCGGTGGCGATTACCAGTGACTGGCACTGGAACTGGCCGGCGCTGGTTTCCAGCAGGTAGCCGCTGTCGAGTTTTTCGATTTGCTCGATGCGTGTATCCATGCGCAGTTCGGCGCCGGCGCTGGCGCATTCGTCCAGGAGCATGCCGAGGATGTCGCTGGACTTGTTATCGCAGAACAGCTGGCCGAGCTTCTTCTCGTGGTAGGGCACACCGTGCTTGCCGACCATCTCGATGAAATCCCACTGGGTGTAGCGGGCCAGGGCCGACTTGCAAAAGTGCGGGTTGTGCGAAAGGAAGTTGCTCGGCTCGGTGTACATGTTGGTGAAGTTGCAACGGCCGCCGCCGGACATGAGGATCTTCTTGCCCGGCTTGTTGGCGTGGTCGAGCAACAGCACCTGACGGCCACGTTTGGCGGTGGTCAAGGCACACATCAGGCCGGCGGCGCCAGCGCCGATGATGATCACTTCGGTGGAACGCACTGCAAAATCCTCGAGATTCGATGGTGAAGCGATCGCGGGGCAAGCCCGCTCCTACAGGGATGGTGTGTAGGAGCGGGCTTGCCCCGCGAAAAGGTAATCAGACGATCCGTACCCGCAACGACCGCCCCTTGATCTTGCCGTTGTTGAGCCGCTGCAACGCCTGCTTGGCCACCGCCCGCTCGACAGCGACGAACGCCTGGAAGTCGAAGATGGCAATCTTGCCCACCTGGGTGCCTGGCAAGCCGGCATCACCGGTCAAGGCGCCGAGGATATCGCCAGGGCGCAGCTTGTCCTTGCGCCCGGCAGCGATGCACAGGGTGCTCATGGTCGGCAGCAGCGGTGCACCATTCTGGGCCTTGAGGCTGTCGAGCTGTTCCCAGCGCAGGGCGGCCTTTTGCATGTCTTCGATGGCCTGGGCGCGATGGCCTTCGGCCGGGGCCACCAGGCTCACCGCCAGGCCTTTCTCGCCCGCCCGACCGGTACGGCCGACGCGGTGCACGTGGATCTCGGCATCGCGGGCCAGCTCGACGTTGATAACCATGTCCAGGGCATCGATATCCAGACCGCGGGCGGCGACGTCGGTGGCCACCAGCACCGACAGGCTGCGGTTGGCGAACAGGGTCAGGACCTGGTCGCGGTCACGCTGCTCCAGGTCGCCATGCAGGGCCTGGGCGGCGATGCCCTTGGCCTGCAGGTGCTCGACCAGTTCCTGGCACTGCTGCTTGGTGAAGCAGAAAGCCACGCACGACTGCGGACGGAAATGGCCGAGCAGCTTGCTCACCGCGTCCATGCGCTGGTCCGGGTTGATCTCGTAGAAGCGCTGCTCGATCTGGCTGTCGGCGTGCTGCGACTCGACCTTGACGGTTTGTGGGTCGCGCATGAAGGTCGAAGCCAGTTGCTTGATGCCGGCCGGGTAGGTGGCGGAGAACAGCAGGGTCTGGCGGCGCTTCGGGGTCTGGCCGATGATGTCGGCGATGGCGTCGTAGAAGCCCATGTCGAGCATGCGGTCGGCTTCATCGAGCACCAGGGTGTTGAGGCCATCGAGCACCAGGGTGCCCTTGCTCAAGTGTTGCTGCACGCGGCCCGGGGTACCGACGATGATGTGCGCGCCGTGCTCCAGCGAAGCGATCTGCGGGCCGAGGGACACGCCACCGCAGAGGGTGAGGATCTTGATGTTGTCTTCGCTGCGGGCCAGGCGGCGCAGTTCTTTGGCCACCTGGTCGGCCAGCTCGCGGGTCGGGCACAGCACCAGCGCCTGGCAACCGAAGTAGCGCGGGTTGAGCGGGTTGAGCAGGCCGATGCCGAAGGCGGCCGTCTTGCCGCTGCCGGTCTTGGCCTGGGCGATCAGGTCCATGCCCTTGAGCATCACCGGCAGGCTCTGGGCCTGGATCGGAGTCATCTGGGCGTAGCCGAGGGCGTCCAGGTTGGCCAGCATGGCGGCGGACAGCGGCAAAGTGGCGAAGGCGGTGGCAATGGTGGTCACGAGACTGGCCTGCAAAACAAAATGTCGCGCAGTGTACCAGCCTCGTGGCCTTTAGCCCTAAGGCTCGATCTCCGGTTCCGGACGAGGGGCACGCCTTCCGTCCGCCCTGGACAGCTGCATGAAGATCGCTGCGGCGAACATGGCCATCAGGCCGATGGTCACGAAGGTCAGTTGGAACGCCCCGAGGGTGCTCTCTACGCCCTCGCCGCTGCCCGCTGCGGTAAAACCGCCGAGCAGGGCGCCAGCGCAGGCCACGCCGAGGCTCAGCGACAGTTGCGCGACCACCGACAGCAGGCTGTTGCCGCTGCTGGCGTTGTGGTCATCCAGGTCGATCAGGGTCACGGTGTTCATTGCAGTGAATTGCATCGAGTTGACCGCGCCCAGCAAGCCCAGTTGCAACAGCAGCAGGGCGTAGGGCGTCTGCTCGTCGACCAGGCCCAGGCTGGCCAGCAGCAAGCCCAGCAGCAGGGTGTTGCCGGTGAGAATGTTGCGGTAGCCGAAACGCTCGATCAGCGGCCGGGCAATCGACTTGGCGAGCATCGCCGCAGCGGCCAGGGGGATCATGCTCATGCCGGCCTGGGACGGTGAATAGCCCAGCGCCACCTGCAGCAACAGCGGCACCAGAAACGGCAGGGCGCCACTGCCGAGGCGAGCGAACAGGTTGCCGAGGATACCCACCGAAAAGGTCCGGGTGCGGAACAGTTTTGGCGAAAACAGCGGGTTGTCGACGCTACCGGCGCGCAGCCAGTAGGCGGCCAGGCAGGCCATGCCGGCGAACAGCAACAACATCACCCGCAGGTGCGGCAAGTGCAGTTCGCCCAGGCCTTCCATGGCGATGGTGATCAGCACCATCGCCGCGCCGAACAGCACGAAGCCGATGCCGTCGAAGCGGGTGCGTTCGCTGCCGCGCAGGTCGGGGATGAACTTCCACACCGCATAACAACCGATGGCGCCAACCGGCAGGTTGAGCAGGAAGATCCAGTGCCAGCTGAGAATCTCCACCAGCCAGCCGCCCATGGTCGGGCCCAGCAACGGGCCGAGCAGGCCGGGGATGGTGATGAAGCTCATGATCCGCACCAGTTCCGAACGCGGATAGGCGCGCAGTACCACCAAGCGCCCGACCGGCAACATCAATGCCCCGCCCAGGCCCTGGATCACCCGCGCGGCCACCAGCATGCCGAGGCTGCTGGCCAGGGCGCAGAGCAGCGAGCCGAGGCTGAACAGCAGGATCGCACCGAAGAAGATGCGTTTAGTGCCGAAGCGGTCGGCAATCCAGCCCGAGGCCGGGATCAGCAGCGCCACGGTGAGCATGTAGGCGATGATCACCGACTGCATGCGCAATGGGTCTTCAGCCAGGTCGCGGGCCATGGCCGGCAGGGCGGTGTTGAGGATGGTGCCGTCGAGCGACTGCATGAAGAAGGCGATGGCCACTACCCAGGGGATCCAGCGGGCGGTGGTCGGGTCCAGCGGGGCGCGGTTGGGCATGGGTTTGTGTGTAGTCCTTGAGGGCCTCTTCGCGGGGCAAGCCCGCTCCTACCGGATCGTAGGAGCGGGCTTGCCCCGCGAAAGGCTAATCACAGTGTCAACGTCAGGCGTTTGACCAGGGCTCCCGGCAAATGGCTCGAACTGGTCTGCCGTTGCCCGTAGGTGCTGGTCGACAGAATCAGCTCTCGCTCGTGGGTCAGTGCTTCCAGCTGCGAACCCAGCAAGCTGTAGACGCTGTCGTCAAAGCGCATGGTGCTCACCGGCGCCTGGATCTCGCCGTTCTCGACCCAGAAGGTGGCAAAGCGGGTCAGGCCGGTCATGCGCGCCGCAGGCAGGTCCGAGTAGTTCAGGTACCAAAGGTTGCTGATGTACAGGCCAGTGCCCAGGCGGGCGAGAATTTCACTGTGCTCCAGGTCACCTGGCGCCATGCTCAGGGCGCAAGGCGCTTCGTGACTGTCGGCACCGTTGGCCGCCAGCTCGAACTCGGCGGCGCTGCGTGCGCAGATCAGGCGATCCAGGGCCTGGCCTTTGTCGATCAGACGCAGGTCGCTGCGCAGCAAGCCTTCATCCGAGAACGACGGGCTCAGCGAACCGCTGACCTGCTCGGCAATGCTGGTCAACGGGCTCAGGCTGGCATCGCCGCTGTACAGGCGCTGTAGCGGGCTGTTCTTGGTGGCGATGGCCTGGGCCGAGAAGCCGCCCCAGCAGAGCATGCCCATGACCTCGTCCAGCGCCGCCGGCGCCAGGTAGGCGCGGTACTGGCCGGGGGCGAGCTTTTTCAGCGGGCGGCCAAGGTAGTCAAGTTGTTCGCGGGTCTGCTGCAGGCGCACGGCGAAGGCTTCGTGGTCCCAGGTTTGCCCGGCATAGTTGGCTTTGACCGCTTCGCCGTTGCTGTGGAACAGGCTCCAGTCGAAATTGAAACTATTTGCCTGGTGCCAGCCAAACGCCCCGAACGAGCTGGCGAAACCGCGGCAGATGGGGCCTGCGGCATAGATGCCGACCAGGTCCAGATCACCTGCGCCTTGCTCGATCTGCGCCAGTACCTCGGCGCTGTCAGGCAGTGGTTGATCCTGCACGCTATGGCTTTGCCAGGCGCTGTCGTTGAGTTGCAGGTAAGGATCGGGGTCGAGCAGCGGCAGGGTCTGGCGCAGTTGCTCCAGAGCCTGTTGCAAGCGCAGTTGGTCCACTTCGGCATCGTTGCCCAAGGTGAACTGCAGCTCGGCCTGGCGCCCGTCGGCGATCAGCTTGAGCACGCAACTGGCTTGCTGTACTTCACCGGCCTGGCGCACCTTGGCGTGATTGAAACGGATGAACTGCGAGTGTTCGCCGCTGTAGCTGAGGGTGAAATGCTCGGGGGCGTGTACTGTGTCGCGCAGGCTGGCGACCAGGTGCTGGAAGCCTTGCAGTGGGGTGGCAGCCATCAGGCGTCTCCTCCGAATACGTCGATCTGGCTAAATACGCAGGCGGGGGAGGCGTGGCCCACCCGTACCACCTGGTTGGGCTCGCCCTTGCCGCAGTTCGGTGTACCCAATACCTGCAGGGTACTGGCGTCACCGACGGCGCTGAGGTTGCCCCAGAACTGTGCGGAGATGCCGCGGTAGTTGGGGTTCTTGACCACGCCCTTGAGCTCGCCGTTCTCGATCAACTGGCCCCATTCGCAACCGAACTGGAACTTGTTGCGCGCATCGTCGATCGACCACGAGCGGTTGGTGCGCATCAGGATGCCCTGCTCGATGCCGCCGATCAGTTGCGCCAGGGGCTTGTCGCCCGGCTCGATGTTGAGGTTGGCCATGCGGTCGATCGGCGCGCGGTTCCAGCCGCAGGCGCGGCTGTTGGCCACCCCTTCAAGGCCAGAGCGGAACTGCGACAGGGCGCCACCGAGCGGACGAACCAGCAAACCGTCCTTGATCAGGAACTGCTTGTGCGCGGCGCTGCCGTCATCGTCGTGGCTGTAGCTGGCCAGCTCCTCGCGGATCGATGGGTCGAAGGTCACGTTGAGCAGTTTCGAGCCATATTGCAGGTTGCCGAAGTCGCTGGCCTTGACGAAGCTGGTGCCGGCGTAATTGCGCTCGTCGCCGAGGATGCGGTCCATTTCCAGCGGGTGGCCGATGGATTCGTGGATCTGCAGCATCATCTGGTCGGGCATCAGCAGCAGGTCGCGCGCACCGCTTGGCGTGTTCGGCGCCAGCAGCAGTTGCAGGGCCTGGTCAGCGACCTTGGCCCCGGCACCGACCAGCCCGCAACGCTCAATCACGTCCAGGCCGCCCTGCTGGCCGAAGTTGTCCCGGCCCAGGGTGCGGGTCTGGCTGTCCTGACCGTCGAAGGCGGTGGTGCTGAAGCCTGGGTAGATAAAACGCTGGGCCTGGCGCAGTTCGGCGCCGGCGGTGTTCAGGTAGATCTGCTCGATGTTGCTGACGCCAAGGCTGGCCTGCCAGTTCACCAGGCGGCTGTCATTCGGCACGCTGGCCGATTCTTGGGCGAGCAGGGCGTAGCAGTCGCCCAGAGACGGGAAAGTTTGCTCGAGGTTGGGTGAGCAGTAGTCGGCGCGGCCGGTGGCCACTGGTTGTTCGCGCAGGTCGAGCAGGGCGCGCCCGGCGATCTGCCGGGCCAGTGCTTCAGCCTGCTCCAGAGCCCGCTGCAGGCCGGCCTGGGACAGGTCGGCAGTGGCGGCGTAGGTTTCCACGCCATTGAGGCGTACGGTCAGCATTGCGCCTTCGTCACGGCTGAGGAACGGCGGCTCGGCGATATTCTTGCGCACCGACAGGTGCTGCTGGCTCTGCTGCACATAACGCAGGGAAAAGAATTCGCCACTGCTGCGCAGGGCGGCGAAGCGCTGGCGCAGCAATGCGGTCAACTCGAACATGCGGGAACCTCCGTGTGCGCGGTGGTTCCCCCTCAGAACCACTCGTCGTGCATGCTCAGGCAGGTATCGTCACGGGCTGCGAGCAATGCCAGCTCATTATGGCAGCCCGGCACTTCCCAGGTCAGGAAATAACGCGCGGCCTGCAATTTGCCCAGGTAGAAGTCGCGATCAGCCGGGTTACCCCCGGCCAGGCCCTGTTCGGCACGCACTGCCTGCTCCAGCCAGCGCCAGCCGATCACGCAGTGGCCGAAGGCCTTGAGGTACAGCGCCGAGTTGGCCAGGGCAGCATTGACCTGACCCTGGCCCAGGTCGTCGAGCAGCCCGAGCGTCACTTCCTGCAGGCGCATGAGCAACTGCTCCAACGGTACACGCAGGCGATCCAGGCTGCTGTGCTGTTGGGCATGCTTGCAGGTGGTGGCGATCAGACGGACCAGTTGCTTGAGCCCGGCACCGCCGTTCTGCGCCAGTTTGCGCCCGAGCAGGTCCAGTGACTGGATGCCGTGGGTGCCTTCGTGAATGGGATTCAGGCGGTTGTCACGGTAGTACTGTTCGACCGGGTATTCGCGGGTGTAGCCATGGCCACCGAGAATCTGGATGGCCAGCTCGTTGGCCTTCAGGCAGAACTCCGACGGCCATGACTTGACGATCGGCGTCAGCAGGTCGAGCAGCTCATGGGCCTGCTGGCGAAGCGTTGCGCTTTCGCCGCTCTGGCTGTCATCGAACAATCGCGCCGCGTACAGGCCCAGGTCGAAGGCGCCTTCGACATAGGCCTTCTGGGTCAGCAGCATGCGCTTCACATCGCTGTGGTTGATGATCGGCACGGCGGCAGTGGCCGGGTCCTTGTTGTCTGGCAGGCGTCCCTGCGGCCGCTGACGGGCGTACTCCAACGAATACAGGTAGCCGGCATAACCGAGCATCACCGCGCCCATGCCGACGCCGATGCGCGCCTCGTTCATCATCTGGAACATGCAGGCCAGGCCCTGGTGCGGCTTGCCCAGCAGATAACCGACGCACTGACCGTTGTCGCCGAAGTTCAGCGCCGTCGAGGTGGTGCCGCGCCAGCCCATCTTGTGGAACAGCCCCGCCAGCAGCACATCGTTGCGCGGGCCCAGGCTGTCGTCGGCGTTGACCAGGAACTTGGGCACGATAAACAGCGAAATGCCCTTCACCCCGGGCGGCGCATCCGGCAATTTGGCCAGGACCATGTGCACGATGTTTTCCGACAGCGAATGGTCGCCGCCGGAAATGAATATCTTGTTGCCGCGCAGCCGATAGCTGCCATCGTCGGCCGGTTCGGCACGGGTGCGGATATCGGCCAGGGACGAACCGGCGTGCGGCTCGGTGAGGGCCATGGTGCCGAAGAAACGGCCTTCGATCATCGGCTGCAGGAACAGGCGTTTCTGCTCGTCGCTACCAAAGCTCTCGATCAGATTGGCCGCGCCCATGGTCAGGAACGGGTAGGCCGTGGTCCCGGCGTTGGCGGCCTGGAAGTGGGCGAAGCAGGCTTGCGACAGCAGGGTCGGCAACTGCATGCCACCGGCTTCGAAGTCACGGCTGGCATTGAGAAAGCCGGCTTCAAGGAAGGCATCGACCGCAGGCTTGACCTCCGGAATCAGCACCGCCTCGCCATTTTCATAGCGCGGCTCGTGCTCATCACCCTTGCGGTTGTGCGGGGCGAAGTACTTTTCAGCGATGGATCGCGCGGTGCTCAGGGCGGCGTCGAAGGTTTCGCGGTTGTGCTCGGCAAAGCGCGGGCGTTGGGTCAGGGCCTCGGCATCGAGCACTTCGTAGAGTTCGAAGGCCAGGTTGCGGGCGCTGAGCAGAGTCTCGGACATGGCGGCATTCCTGTCTGGGGATGGGCCGAGTCTAGGTAGTGACGTTGCTACTGCACAGCGAAATAGATGCGGGTGATGGCAGGGCACAAGGCGTTTGGGAATGTTCGTACCCTTGCTTCGGAGCCAGAGGGCAGATCTGTGATGCACGAGCAGGCTTAGATGGTCGGCCCATTACCGAAGGCCGTAGCCATGACCACTAACAGCACCGCTTCGATGAGCCCTGACCTCTCTGATACCCCAGGCAGCGGGCCAATGTTCTTCGTCGTATCGATCAGAAAGATGATTGTGATGAACCTGTTCACCTTTGGTTTTTATTGGGCTTTTTGCCATTACCAAAGCTGGGCGCTCTACCGGCGGGAAACCGGGGAGCGAGTGTTGCCGCTGGTAAGAAGCATCTTCGGCATTCTGTTTCTTTACAGCCTGCTGAGCAGGGTCGATCGGCAATTGCACCTGTCTGGTCGAAGCTACAGGTGGTCGCCGTTCTGGTTGGTATGCGCCTTGATCCTGCTGACAGCGCTCTCGTTGTGGGCAAATCAGATGATGGAGCTGGCGCCGCTGCCGTTGTTGAGTGCGGTATTGGCTATGGATGTCTTGATACTTTGGGTGGTGGCCAGAATTCAGGGGGCGATAAATACCTGCGTGGGCGACCCGAAAGGCCAGTCAAATTCCCGGTTGTCACTCCTGAACTGGGCATGGATGTCGGTTGGAATTCTGGTTTGGGTAGTGCTGGTGTCTTTTCTCGTGGTTTTGCTGGCGGGGCTTTTCATCGTGACGTTTGCTGATGCCTGAGGCCTTCAGTCGTCAGCCTATGAATCAGCTCCCACTTATAACCCGGTATTGGTGGGGTGGGATGGATGCATTTTTTATTGTCTTGTATGTCCAGGGCAGTCTTCGTAGAGGTCAGATCCTCTATTACACCGACGCCCAAAACATGATCGGGTTGCTTCAGGATCATGGCATTTTCGCCAAGTGGCTCGCGGGTATGAGCTTCACCTTGCATCTGTCGATCATTGTCAGCTGTTTGCTGTTGTTGGCGGGGCGGAAGTCGGGGGTTTATCTCGGTTTGCTACAGATTCTATTTCGGCTGATGTTCATGGTGCCATCCATTTCGATTCTATTGGTATGGGCAAAGCTGTCGCCAGCCTACAGCCTCTGGCTCATGCTTGTTTTGGTCATTGCTTCCGAGGTCGTGAAGGCGGGTAGCCTGGGGTGGCTGGTACATCATCAACGTGCGAAGTTTCTGGGCTAGAAAGCATCGTGGGTCAAGCCCGCTCCTACGCTGTAGGAGCGGGCTTGACCCACGATAGAGGCGCCGCAGGCTATCAGCCGATAGTCATCAGGCTCGCGTTACCACCGGCAGCTGCGGTGTTGACGCTCAGTGCGCGCTCGATCACCAGGCGCTCCAGGGCAATCGCGGTTTCACCCGACGACAGGCCGTGAACACCGACGATGGCACCGGCGCGCTTGGCCACCTGCTCGCACACGGCGCGCAGTTGGTCGGAGTCGCCGTGATGGAGGACGGCGTCGAACACCACTTCGTCCTTGTTCCAGTCGGCCACCAGTTGGATGCGCGCTTGCACTTCCTTCGGCAGACGATTGCGCAGGGTCTTGCTCAGCTCGCCTTCCGGCCAGACAGCCGAGCTACCTACGGCCAGGACCGCGGCCAGTTGGGTCAGCAGGTCGGCTTCGACCTCGGCCAGGCACAGCACGTGCTCGCGCGGCAGGATGGTGTAGCTGTTGCGCTCGCCGGTAGGGCCCGCCAGCAGGCGGCTGATACCGCTTTGCGATTGCTGGGCGAACTGCTCGCACAGGCCGCTCAGATCGCTCAGCTGGTTGCTTGCCGCCCAGGCTTTGAGGGACTGTAGCGGTTTGCTCAGGCTGTCGCGCAGACGGGTGTCCGGGGCGTTGTCGCCGTCGGTACGCTGGAACGACTGCTCAATGGCATCGGCCGGGCGGGTCGACAGCAAGCGGTACAGGTACAGCGGGCCACCGGCTTTGGGGCCAGTACCCGACAGGCCTTCACCACCAAATGGCTGCACGCCAACCACGGCACCGACGATGTTGCGGTTGACGTAGACGTTACCGGCGTTGACGTTGTCGATGACCTTGGCAATGGTTTCGTCGATCCGGGTGTGCACACCCAGGGTCAGGCCGTAACCGGAGGCATTGATCTGCTCGATCAGCTGGTCGAGGTTCTTGCGGTTGTAGCGCACCACGTGCAGTACCGGGCCGAAGATCTCGCGTTGCAGCTCGTCGAAGCTTTCCAGTTCGATCAGGGTCGGCATCACGAAGGTGCCGCGCTTGATCTCTTCACCGTCGGCGATTGCCATCTGGTACACGGTACGGCCTTTGTCGCGCATGCCCTGGATGTGCTTCTCGATACCAGCCTTGGCTTCGGCGTCGATCACCGGGCCAATGTCCACGGCCAGGCGCTCGGGGTTACCCAGGCGGCTTTCGGCCATGGCGCCCTTGAGCATTTCGATGACGCGGTCGGCGGAATCTTCCTGCAGGCACAGTACGCGAAGGGCCGAGCAACGCTGACCGGCGCTGTCGAAGGCCGAGGACACCACGTCGATGACCACTTGTTCGGTGAGCGCCGAGGAGTCGACGATCATTGCGTTCTGGCCACCGGTTTCGGCGATCAGCGGGATCGGACGGCCCTGGGCGTCCAGGCGGCCAGCGATGTTGCGTTGCAGCAGGCGGGCGACTTCGGTGGAGCCGGTGAACATCACGCCTTTGACCCGATCGTCGCCGACCAGACGGGCGCCGACGGTTTCACCGCGCCCTGGCAGCAGTTGCACCACGCCTTCGGGGATGCCGGCTTCAAGCAGCAGGCGCACGGCCTGGGCCGCGACCAGCGGCGTTTGTTCGGCCGGCTTGGCCAGCACCGGGTTACCGGCGGCAAGTGCAGCGGCAACCTGGCCGCTGAAGATCGCCAGCGGGAAGTTCCATGGGCTGATGCATACCACCGGACCCAGTGGGCGGTGGGCGTCATTGCTGAAATCATTACGTGCCTGGACGGCGTAGTAACGCAGGAAGTCGACCGCTTCACGCACTTCGGCGATGGCGTTGGCGAAGGTCTTGCCGGCTTCACGGGCGAGCAGGCCCATCAGCGGCTGGATCTCGGCTTCCATCAGGTCGGCGGCACGCTCCAGGATCGCTGCGCGTTCGGCTGGCGGTGTAGCCTGCCAGATCGGCGCGGCGTTGAGGGCGCACTGGATGGCGTTGTCGACGTCGGTGACGTTGGCTTCCTGGACGTGACCGACCACATCGCGCAGATCGGACGGGTTCAATACCGGTGCCGCTGCCTCATTACTCGAAGCGCAACCGAGCATCGGCGCGGCTTTCCAGTCGTTGTGGGCGGTGGCCAGCAGGGCGCAGGACAGCGAAGCCAGGCGGTGTTCGTTGGCCAGGTCGATACCGGCGGAGTTGGCCCGCTCGGTGCCATACAGGTCACGCGGCAGCGGAATGCGAGGGTGCGGCAGGCCGAAGCTGCCTTCCTGGGTGGCCATCTGCTCGATGGTGGCGACCGGGTCGGCGACCAGTTCCTGAATCGAGATCGACTGGTCGGCGATGCGGTTGACGAACGAGGTGTTGGCGCCATTTTCCAGCAGGCGGCGCACCAGATAGGCCAGCAGGGTTTCGTGAGTGCCGACCGGTGCATACACACGGCACGGACGGTTCAGCTTGCCATCGGCGACCTTGCCGACAACCTGTTCGTACAGCGGCTCGCCCATGCCGTGCAGGCACTGGAACTCGTACTGGCCCGGGTAATAGTTCTGGCCGGCGATATGGTAGATGGCCGACAGGGTGTGGGCGTTGTGGGTAGCGAACTGCGGGTAGATGACTTCTGGCACCGACAGCAGTTTGCGTGCGCAAGCAATGTAGGACACGTCGGTGTACACCTTGCGGGTGTAGACCGGGTAGCCTTCCAGGCCTTCGACCTGGGCGCGCTTGATTTCGCTGTCCCAGTAGGCGCCTTTAACCAGGCGGATCATCAGGCGATGGCGGCTGCGGCGGGCCAGGTCGATGACGTAGTCGATTACATACGGGCAGCGCTTCTGGTACGCCTGGATAACGAAACCGATACCGTTCCAGCCGGTCAGTTGCGGCTCGAAGCACAGGCGCTCGAGCAGGTCCAGCGACAGCTCCAGGCGGTCGGCTTCTTCGGCGTCGATGTTCAGGCCGATGTCGTATTGCTTGGCCAGCAGGGTCAGCGACAGCAGGCGCGGGTACAGCTCTTCCATGACGCGCTCGTACTGGGCGCGGCTGTAGCGCGGGTGCAGGGCCGAGAGCTTGATCGAGATGCCCGGGCCTTCATAGATGCCGCGACCGTGAGAGGCCTTGCCGATCGAGTGAATGGCCTGCTCATAGGACGCCAGGTACTTCTGGGCATCATGTTCGGTCAGTGCCGCTTCACCGAGCATGTCGTAGGAGTAGCGGAAGCCTTTGGCTTCGAACTTGCTGGCATTGGCCAGGGCTTCGGCGATGGTTTCGCCAGTCACGAACTGCTCGCCCATCAGGCGCATGGCCATGTCGACGCCCTTGCGGATCATCGGCTCGCCGCTCTTGCCGATGATGCGGCTGAGCGAAGAGGTCAGGCCGGATTCGTTGTGGGTCGAGACCAGCTTACCGGTCAACAACAGGCCCCAGGTGGCCGCGTTGACGAACAGCGACGGGCTGTTGCCCAGGTGCGGTTGCCAGTTGCCGGTGCTGATCTTGTCGCGGATCAGGGCGTCACGGGTGCCTTTGTCGGGGATGCGCAGCAGGGCTTCGGCCAGGCACATCAGCGCCACGCCTTCCTGGGACGACAGGGAAAATTCCTGCAGCAGACCCTGGACGATGCCGGCGCGGCCACCCGCGCTCTTCTGGTTACGCAGTTTTTCGGCGATGCCAGCGGCCAGTTTGTTGGTCGCTTCGGCCATGGCGGCCGGCAGGCGCGCCTGCTCAAGCAGCATCGGTACCACTTCTGGCTCGGGGCGGCGGTAGGCGGCGGTGATGGCCGAGCGCAGTACCGATTGCGGCAGGATGCTCTCAGCGAATTCGAGGAAGCACTGGTGGGCGTGGTCGGCCTGGACTTCGCCGGCATCGTCGGCATGAATGCCGGGCTGACCGTTGAGTTCGGTCAGGGTGGCGCCACCCTCGAGCTTCTCCAGGTAGTTGAAGATCGCTTGTTTGATCAACCAGTGCGGCGTGCGGTCGATAGACGTCGCAGCTGCTTTGAGTCGCTCACGGGTAGGGTCGTCGAGTTTGACCCCAAGGGTGGTCGTCGCCATTTCTTATCCTCATTATTGCCACAGGTTGTGACTTAAGCTGGCGCCAAGATTAGCCGTGCGCGATTTCGGGTGCAACCTAGTGCAACCCAAAATATGCAGGAAAAAAGTGCTACTCGTCAGGAGGGTAAAACCCTACAGCCGAAATGGCTGTTTCTGGTGCATTTCCTTCTGAAAATATGTCTTCTTGCTCCAAAAGGGAGCAAAAAGCTGCTGTTATGCAAAATTTCCGACGAGGTGCAACTTGATTGTAAAAACAGGTTGCACCCTCTTTGCGTTGTTGCATAGGATTCGCGGCCTGGGTGCAACCTCCTCTGAGGCTGTCGCTACATAAAAACAAACGCCAGGGCGCAACAATGAGTGTAAGCAATCCAACCTTGATCACGTTCGTGATCTATATCGCGGCAATGGTGCTGATCGGCTTCATGGCCTATCGCTCTACCAACAACCTTTCTGACTACATTCTTGGCGGTCGCAGCCTCGGCAGCGTGGTTACCGCGCTTTCGGCCGGTGCGTCGGACATGAGTGGCTGGCTGTTGATGGGCCTGCCGGGCGCCATCTACATGTCGGGTCTGTCGGAAAGCTGGATCGCCATCGGCCTGATCGTCGGTGCCTACCTGAACTGGCTGTTCGTCGCCGGCCGCCTGCGTGTGCAGACCGAGCATAACGGTGATGCATTGACCCTGCCGGATTACTTCTCCAGCCGCTTTGAAGACAACAGCGGGTTGCTGCGGATCATCTCCGCGGTGGTGATTCTGGTGTTCTTCACCATCTATTGCGCTTCCGGTATCGTTGCCGGTGCCCGCCTGTTCGAAAGCACCTTCGGCATGTCCTATGAGACCGCACTGTGGGCTGGCGCAGCGGCGACCATTGCTTACACCTTTGTGGGTGGCTTCCTGGCGGTGAGCTGGACCGATACCGTCCAGGCCACGCTGATGATCTTCGCCCTGATCCTGACGCCGGTGATCGTGCTGATCGCAACCGGTGGCTTCGATACCACCTTCGCGGCCATCGAACTGCAGGACGCGGGCAACTTCGACATGCTCAAGGGCACCACCTTCATCGGCATCATCTCGCTGATGGGCTGGGGTCTGGGCTACTTCGGCCAGCCGCACATCCTGGCGCGCTTCATGGCCGCTGACTCGGTCAAGTCGATCGCCAATGCGCGTCGCATCTCCATGACCTGGATGATCCTCTGCCTGGTCGGCACCTGCGCCGTTGGCTTCTTCGGCATCGCCTACTTCTCGGCGCATCCTGACGTCGCGGGCCCGGTCGCCGAGAACCATGAGCGGGTATTCATTGAGCTGGCCAAGATCCTCTTCAACCCTTGGATCGCCGGTGTTCTGCTGTCGGCCATCCTGGCAGCGGTCATGAGTACCCTGAGCTGCCAGCTGCTGGTGTGCTCCAGCGCCCTGACCGAAGACTTCTACAAGACCTTCCTGCGCAAGGGTGCCTCGCAGCTGGAGCTGGTTTGGGTCGGCCGTGCCATGGTGTTGCTGGTGGCTGTGGTTGCCATCCTGATTGCCTCCAACCCTGAGAACCGCGTGCTGGGTCTGGTCAGCTACGCCTGGGCGGGCTTTGGTGCCGCCTTCGGTCCGGTGGTGCTGATCTCGGTACTGTGGAAAGGCATGACCCGTGACGGCGCGTTGGCCGGTATCCTGGTGGGTGCGATCACCGTTGTGGTGTGGAAGCACTTCTCCATCTGGGGTCTGTACGAGATCATCCCGGGCTTCATTCTCGGCGCCCTGGCGATCTACTTCGTCAGCAAGGCCGGTAGCCCGTCGAAGGGCATGGTGTCGCGTTTCGAAGCTGCCGACGAGGCGTTCAAAGCCGGTCATTGATCGACTGTTGAGCTTCGCCTGACAACGACCCGGTCTCGCAAGAGCCCGGGTCGTTGTCGTTTTGGCGGCCCGTGCCTGACGCCGCCCGCATGACAAGGTAAACTGCGCGGTCTTGCAGGAGTTGCCATGAACTATCGTCACGCCTTCCACGCCGGCAACCATGCCGACGTCTTCAAACACCTTGTGCTGACCCGTCTGATCGCGTTGATGTCGCGCAAGGAGCAGCCGTTTGCCTACCTCGACACCCACGCCGGTCTGGGTCTTTACGACCTGCAGGGCGACCAGGCGACGCGTACCGGCGAATGGATCGAAGGGATCGGTCGTCTCTGGGGGCGCGACGACTTGCCGGAAGTCACCGCAGACTACCTGCGCATCCTGCGCAAGATGAACCCTGACGGCGAGTTGCGCTACTACCCGGGTTCCCCGGAGCTGGCCCGGCGCCTGGCCCGCCAGCAGGACCGTGTGCTGCTCAACGAGAAGCACCCCGAAGACGGCCGCCTGCTCAAGGACAACATGAAGAAGGACCCGCGCGTCGCCGTGCACCTGGGCGAGGGCTGGCACGTGCCGCGGGCATTGTTGCCGGTGCAGGAAAAACGCGCTGTCATGCTCATCGACCCGCCGTTCGAGCAAGCCGACGAGCTCAAGCGCTGCACCCAGGCGATGAAAGAGACCATCGGTCGCATGCGCCAGACCGTCGCGGCTATCTGGTACCCGATCAAGGACCAGCGCCAACTGGTGCGTTTCTACCAGGACCTGACCAGTACCGGTGCGCCGAAGCTGCTGCGGGTCGAGCTGTATGTGCATCCGCAGGACAGCCCGCAGGGCCTCAACGGCTCGGGCCTGGCCATCGCCAACCCGCCATGGGGCCTGGAAGAAGAGCTGCGTGCGCTGCTGCCGTGGCTGTCACAGGTGCTGGCGCAGACCCAGGGTAGCTGGCGGATGGATTGGTTGATCGCCGAATAACTGCTGTAGGAGCGGGCTTGCCCCGCGATGCGGTGTGTCTGAATGTATGCAATCGCGGGGCAAGCCCGCTCCTACGCTTTGCGTTATAATCCCGCGCTTTGGCTGCCGCCCGCCCCAATGGCCCGCGCGCATATTTACAGATTGAAGAGGCTAGACCCTTGGCATTGACGATTCTTGGCCTGTCCGGCGCCCTTAGTCATGACCCTTCCGCGGCCCTGTACATCGACGGCAAGCTGATTGCCGCCGCTGAAGAAGAGCGCTTCGTGCGCGATAAACATGCAAAGAACCGCATGCCCTACGAATCGGCGAAGTTCTGCCTGGAACAGGCCGGTATCAAACCGTCCGACGTTGACGTGGTAGCGATCCCGTTCGCTCCGATCAGCCTGTTCGGCGAGGCTCGCTGGCACTACGCCAAGCGTTACTGGTATGCCCCGGACCGCGCCCTTGACGCGATCCTGATGGGCAACCGTCGCTACAAGCGCTATCGCAAGAAGATCGTCTGGTGCCTGGAGCAACTGGGCTTCGACCCGAAGAAGGTCAAGATCGAGCCGGTCGAGCACCACCTGGCTCATGCCTCCAGTGCCTACCACTGCTCGGGCTTCAAGGAGAAGACCGCGATCCTCGGCATCGACGGTAAAGGCGAATACGCCACGACCTTCTTTGGTTACGGCGAAAACGGCAAGATCCACAAGATCAAGGAATTCTTCGACCCGGACTCGTTGGGCGGCCTGTATGGCGCGATCACCGAGTTCCTCGGCTTCGAGATGCTCGATGGCGAGTTCAAGGTCATGGGCATGGCGCCGTACGGCGATGCCAGCAAGTACGATTTCTCGCGCCTGGCCTCGTTCGAGAACGGCGAGCTGGTGATCAACACCGACTACGCCAACGTCATCGGCCTGCGTCGTTATAAAGAGAAGGGCAAAGGCTTCTACTTTTCGCCCAAGCTCATCGAATGGCTGGGCCCGAAACGCGAAGGCGACATCGCCGACGAGCCGTACATCCACTACGCCGCGAGCATGCAGGCGCTGTTCGAGAAGCTCGCCCTGCAGATGATCGACCATTACCTGGGCGACATCCTCAAGGAGACCGGCAAGCTGGCCTTTGCCGGCGGTTGCGCGCTGAACGTCAAGCTCAACCAGAAGATCATTGCCCGTCCAGACCTCAAGGAACTGTTCGTCCAGCCGGCTTCCGGCGACGCCGGTACCGCGGTGGGTGCTGCTGCCTATGTGTCCCACGCCCGTGGCGTGCCGGTCGAGAAGATGGAACATGTCTACCTCGGCCCGGCGTACTCCAACGAGGACGTGATCGCCGCCTGTGCCCGTCACCCGAGCCAGCCGAAATGGCGCAAGCTGGAGAACATGCCCGAGCAGATCGCCAAGATCATGGTCGACGGCAACCCGGTGGCCTGGTTCCAGGGCCGCATGGAGTTCGGCCCGCGCGCGCTCGGTGGTCGTTCGATCATTGGTTGCCCAAGCGTGGAAGGCGTTGCCGACCGCATCAACCACCAGATCAAGTTCCGCGAGCGCTGGAGGCCTTTCTGCCCGTCGATGCTCGACACCGTCGCACCGCAGATGATCAAGATCGATCATCCGGCGCCGTTCATGACCTTCACCTTCGAAGTGGCTGAAGAGTGGAAGACCCGCGTGCCGGAAGTCGTCCACGAAGACGGCACCTCGCGGGCCCAGGTGCTCAAGCGCGAGTACAACCCGCGCTACTACGACATGATGAAAGCGTTGGAGACCCTGACCGGTAACGGCGTGTCGCTGAACACCTCGCTCAACCGCCGTGGCGAGCCGATGATCTGCTCGCCGACCGATGCGCTGAACATGTTCTTCGGCTCGGACCTGCAGTACCTGATCATGGAAGACATCCTGGTGGTCAAGGACGGCGCGGACACTTATGACGTCCAGGGCTGAAAAACGCGTCCTGCAGTTCTGTCATGGTTATGACGGTCCGTTTCTGGACTGCGCGCGCCAGTACGCCAGCCTGTTCGACGGCAGCGGCTACAAGGTCACCACGGTGTTCCTGACTGGCGCTGCCGACCCTCAGGTAGCGGCCGGTTGCGCCTCGGACGAAGTGATCTTCCTCGAGTTCAGCTCCAAGGCCATCCGTGGCCTGAAGCTGGGGGCGATCCGCGCATTGCGGCGGATCGTCGCCAGTCGCCAGTTCAGCTTCTGCATCGCGCACCGCTTCAAGCCGATCTATATCGCCTTGCTCGGCAGCCGCTTGCCGGTGATCGGCGTGCACCACGCCTTTGGTGACTACCTGCGTGGTAGCCGCCAGCTGTTTGCCAACCTGTTCAGCAAGCGCCTGAGCCTGCTCGGTGTTTCTGATGCGGTGCGCGACGACATGCGCAAGTGCCTGCCCAAGTGGCCGCTCGAGCGTATCCAGACCCTCTACAACCGCATCGACATCGAGGCGCTGCAGTCCAGCCAGGTACCTGCCGCGCAGGCGCGCGAGGCGTTGGGCCTGGACCCGCAGGCATGGATTGTCGGCAACGTCGGCCGCCTGCATCCGGACAAGGACCAGGCCACCTTGCTGCGTGGTTTTGCCCAGGCCCTGCCGCAACTGCCGGTCGGTGCTCGGCTGGCAATCCTCGGCAAAGGCCGTCTTGAGCAAGCGCTCAAGGCTCAGGCCGCCGAACTGGGAATTGCCGCGCAAGTGGATTTTCTCGGCCAGGTACCTGACGCCCGTCGTTACTTCCGTGCCTTCGACGCCTTCGCCTTGAGCTCCGACCACGAGCCGTTCGGCATGGTCCTGCTCGAAGCCATGGTCGCCGGCGTGCCGCTGCTGGCCACGGCCTGTGGCGGTGCGGTCGAGGTGGTCGAAGGTGTTGGCATCCTGTTCCCGCTGGGCGACGCCGAGCGCCTGGGGCAAGGCCTGCAGCACCTGGCCGCGCTGGACGAAGGGCAGCGCCAGGAATGTGCCGGGCGCATGCTCGAACGCCTGCGTGAGCGTTTCTCCGATGCCGCGGTGCGCGACGCCTTCTGGCAACTGCCGCACGTTCGTGCACTGACGGCGGAGGCCTGATGCTCAACCATATTCAAGGCTGGCGTGAGCGCGGCTGGACGCAGATCGATGCGCCTGCCTACGCCCAAGCCTGGGAAAAATTTGGCGGCAGTGTCGCCACTCATCCGCTGGTGGTCGAGCAACTGGCTGACCTGGCGCAGATTCCGGTGCGTTACCTGGGCTGGGAGCGCGACGGCGAGCTCAAGGCCGCGATTCCCACCTGGGGCCGCTACCTGGCACTGTCCAAGGATGTGCTCAAGCGTCAGGGTAAAAAAGGCCTGTATGACCTGGGCAACGCCGAGCTGATCCTGCCTGCCGCCGTAGATGCCCAGGCGCCGCTGCGGTACGCCGGGCGCTATCTGTCCGAGCTCAACCAGGGTCGTTTTGCCAACCTCAAGCCGCAGACCGAAGCGCTGGCCATGGCGCGTACGCCGGAAGACCTGTCGAAGAAGTTTCGCTACAACCAGCGCCGCGAACTGCGTTTGCTGGAAGAGGCGGGCGGTCAGGTACGGCCGGTCACGGATTTCTCCAGTGCCGAACTTGCCGCAATCTACTGCGACCTGTTCCAGCGCCGCTGGGAGTTCCCGGCTACCGGCGCCGAACGCATGGCCGAGGTGATCGAGCGCCTGCGTGAGCTGTTGATCGGTTCGGTGTTGTTTCTTGACGATGCACCCATTGCCATCCAGTTGGTCTATCGGGTCGAAGCGTCAGAGTGGATCAGCGTTGAATACATCAACGGTGGTGTCGACCCGCAAACCAAGGCATTCAGCCCTGGCAGCGTACTGAGCTTCCTCAATACCCAGGCTGCCTGGGAAGACGCCCGTGCGCGCAACAAACCCCTGCGTTTCTCCTTCGGCCGTGCCGATCGCGAGTACAAGGACCGTTGGTGCAACCCCGTGCCGGTGTTTCAGGTGTGAGTCGCAAGCAGCAGTTGCTCAAGCGCCACCGGCGCAACAAGCGCCTGGGGCTGCTGGTCGGCCTGCTGGTACTGCTCGCCCTGGGCATTTCCGTTCAGTGGTGGCTGCCGCTGCTGTTGTTGCCGCTGCTGTGGGTAGCCCACGAGGCATGGTTTGCCGATCACCTGTTCTACTCCCCGGCCGAGGACTATCAATATCAGTTCCCGCCAGATTGCGTGGCGCATCCGACCGACCTGGTCGATGGCCTTGTGCACCTGCAGTCGCCGCTGCAGCTTGGCGGTGACGAAACGCTAATCCTGCAGGTGCGCCTGAAGGGTAGCTGGCTGGGGCGTTTCCTCGATCCTTCGGTAAGCCTGGGAAGTGAAGACGTTCAGACTTTCGAGCGGGGCGTAAACGGCCTTCGTTACCTGAACCTTACCGGGCTTGCCGAACCGCTTACGGCTGGGCGCCTGCGCCTGCGTGGGCGCTACTGTCGACTGGTGGGTGAGGCGCAGCTGTGGGTTGCACCTTGCGCTGACCTGCGCCAGCGCCGGGTGATGGTGATCGCACCTCATGCCGATGATGCCGAACTCGCGGCGTTTGGCCTCTACAGCCAGGCTGAGGAAACCTGGGTGGTGACCTTGACTGCCGGGGAAATCGAAGCCGAACACTATCAGCAAATGGGTCTGGAAAAGTCCGAAGCTGCGCGCCTTAAGGGTCGTTTGCGGGCCTGGGACAGCATCGCCGTGCCGCGCTGGGCAGGTGTACCGGAGTCGCGTTGTGTGCAGCTTGGGTACTTCTGCTTGCAGCTCCCGGCCATGCAGGCCGCGCCTGCAGAGCCGATGGCTTCGCGAGAAGCCGGGCTTGTCGATACCCGCCTGTTCCGCCAGTTCAACCCGCTGTCCCTGCCGGGTGACCAGGACGGCGCGCCGACCTGGAACAACCTGCTGGCCGATTTGCGTGCACTGTTGCTCAAGGCTCGGCCGCAGGTGCTGGTGATGCCGCACCCGACCCTCGATCCGCACCCGGACCACATCTGCGCCCAGGCTGCTGTGCTTGAGGCGCTGCAGGGCCTGGAATGGCAGCCTGAAACCCTGCTGTGTTATGCCAACCACTTGCACGACAACGACCGCTGGCCCATGGGCGATAGCGGTGCGGGTATTGCCTTGCCGCCGCAACTCGAAGCGACCCAGGCCTGGGCGCCCTACAGCCTGCTGCTGGGCCTGCCAGCCCAATGCGACAAGGCCATGGCCTTGGGCATGATGCATGACCTGCAGCCGCCTGCACCGTTCAAGCGCCGCCTGCGCCGCTTGCTGCAACGCTGGCTGGCCGGGCGCCGAGCTTCGCCTTATGGCGAGAACGAATTTTTCCGCAAGGCCGTGCGTCGCCATGAATTGTTCTGGCGTCGTGACCTCTGATCATGACGCTGCAAGATTGAAAGCTGTGGCCCGAGCGCCGCAAGGAAGACAATGAAAGTTCTATTTCTGGTGCAGAAAGAACAACGGGCGATCCTTGATCGTTTGTATGACGGTGTTGCTGCGCATTGCGACTGTGATCTGCGGTGGCTGAGCAGTGACGACCAACGCAATCTGCACAGTTATTTCCGTCGCGAGATCGACGTCGACAAGTACGACAGGATCGTGTTCTTCCTGCGTTTCAAGCAAGAGATTCGCCAGGTCGGTTTCATTCGCACGGTGCCCAACCTGGTCATCCTCGAACATGATGCCTACCAGAACTACATCCCGTGCAAGTACACCGGCAAGTTCAGCGCTCACTACCGCCAGTTGCCCTGGGCGCGGGTGATCAGTTCCGGCTACATGGTCAGCGAACAGCTATGCCAGGAAGGTTTTGATGCCGTGTTTGTGCCCAAGGGTTACGACCAGCAGTTGCTGGCCGACCAGGGGCGTGAGCGGGACATCGAGCTTGCGTTCGTCGGCAGTACCAACAGTGTTGCCTACAGTGGCCGCAAGGCGCTGCTCGACGAGCTGGCCCAGGTAGAAAACCTGCTGGTTACGCGCACCAAGTCGGGCGAAGAATACTGCGACACGCTCAACCGCATCCGCTTTTTTGTCAGCGCGGATGTCGGCATGGGCGAATACATGATCAAGAATTTCGAGGCGATGGCCTGTGGCTGCGTTTTGCTGGCCTTTAACCAGGGTGAGGCGGAGAATCGCGCCCTGGGCCTGAAAGACATGCATAACGTGGTGCTCTATGACAGCATTGCCCAGTTGCAAGAGAAGCTGAAAGTGTTGCGTGCCGACCCTGAACTGGTTGAGCGAATCAGCAATAACGGTCGTGATCTGGCGGTCTCGCAATTCAGCTTCGCCCAGGTAGGTCGTAGCATCGTGGAAAAAATGCAGCCACCTCTTCGTCCCCGTCCAGCCCTGACCGGCTGGCAGCGCTTGCGTTTGAGACTGGGCATATGAGCCGGCTGTCCTGAAACCAGGCAAGTAGTCTTGAACATTTGAATACAGTTTATGGGGAGGGGGTCCGGTGCGATTCTGCCAAGATAGTGACGTAACACTGGTTGTCACCAGTTGCGGACGCTTCGATTTGCTAAAACTTACGCTGGAAAGCTTTGACCGGTTCAATACCGCGCCTATTCGTGAAGTGTTCATCACCGAGGACTCCGGGGATGATGCTGTTCACCAGGCTATCCCCGAGCACTGGAAGCCGTACTGCACGGTCTTCGTCAACCGCCCGAAGTTGGGCCAGTTGGCGTCGATCGACCTTTCCTATAGTCACGTAAAGACCCCCTACATCTTCCATTGCGAGGATGACTGGGAGTTCTACCGCCCAGGCTTTGTCGAGGACTCGCTGGCGATCCTGGCGGTCAGCCCGCAGCTCCTGCAGGTCTGGTTGCGTAGCTATGTCTACGACCTGAAATTGCACAGCCCGTATATCCATCTGGGCGAGCGCCAGGTGATCGCCGGTGTTCCCTGCTACCCATTGCTGTCGGACAAGCCCGAGTGGCAAAGCTTCTCGCTGAACCCCGGTTTGCGCCGCCTGAGCGATTATCAGCGCTGTGCGCCGTTTGCTGCCTATGCTGGTGAAAAGGCATTGTCAAAGCGCTATGCCGAGTTGAACCTGACTGGGGTGAGCCTGGAAGGTGACGCAGTGTTGCACACAGGCTTCGGTATGCACGTGAGTCTGCCTGAAGAGCGTCAGCGTAAAGCCCGCCGGCGTCAGCGCGAGCGGGTGAAGCTGGCAGTTATGTTGTTGATCGGATTTGCAATGGGAGTGTGGGTTGGCCTTCTTGCGAATTGATTCAGCTGGTTTGCCAGTTATCCAGTCCGACGCAGGGGGGGGGCTCCCCGTGAATATCGTCAACATCATGTGGGCAGGTGGCTCGGCCTATAGCTCGGTGCACAAGGTTCACCAGCAGATATTGTCCCAGGCGGGGCCTGGGGCAAGGATCAGTAGTTGGCTACTGCAAGGCCAGGGCTCCTGCTGCAGCGCAGAATCGACACGGGAGTGGCAGTTGTCCCATCGTCTGCTCAAGGGGCGGCATCTGTGGATGTTGCTCAGGCCCTGGTTGCATGGCCGCCTGCGTGAAGCGTTGGAGCAGGCCAATGCACAGGTGCTGGTGCTGGATGGGTTAGGGGTCTCGCGGCTGATTCTGCCGGTTGTGCAGAAAATGCCGGATGTCCGGGCAGCTATCGTCTTTCATGGCAAGACCCGTTTACGTCGGGCAGATGTCGCCTTGCTACGCGCGATCCCCAGCAGTCGGTTGAGTATTGTGGCGGTATCCCAGACCCTGGCCAGCGCGCTGGAGCAAGACCTCGGCATACCGGTCAACGTATTGCGTACAGCCCTCGAGCCAGAAGGGTTTCGTCGTGACCTGCTTGAGCCGGAGCAAGCTCGACAGGCGTTGAACTTGCCAACCCGAGGTGTGCGGGTAATGGGCGCAGTCGGCCGCCTCGTTGATAGCAAGGGTTTCGATTACCTGCTGGAGGCCTTTGCTCAGGCTAGCCGGCAGCAGCCTGACCTACGCCTGGTGATTCTTGGTGAGGGTGTGCAACGCGCATTGCTGGAAGGGCGGCTCAAGGCGCTAGGACTGGTTGATAAAGTCTCGATGCCAGGCCATTGCAACGGCCTGGCGCAGCTCTACCGGGCATTTGACTGGGTGCTCATACCCTCGCATGCTGAGGGCCTGGGGCTGGTGCTCCAGGAAGCGGTGATGGCAGAAGTGCCGGTACTGTGCAGCGATCTGTCAGTGTTTCGCGAGCAATTAGGGGGCGCGGGTCTTTATGCCCCAGCGGGCGATCCCCAGGCGTGGGCCAAGGCCATCATTGATTGTGCTGCATTGCCTGCAGAACAGGTCGCGGCGGCTCAGCAGCAGGCGCTGGCCCCGGATCAGGCCTGGCAGAGTTTCAGTCAGGCTTCCCGTGAACTGCTACGCACGCCCTGAAAAACCTCACTTCAACAGGGCGCGCTCTAATTCTGCAAGGGGAAACTCGTCCCCCAACTGTTCCCGGCCAATGTAGCGAGCCAAGTGCTGCACGTTGCGTCTTACCAGTCGTACGGATAATGGCGCCCGTAGGAAACGCATGTCAGCCACATCGATCAAGCCCCATTGCTGTTGCGGCGTCACCACAATGTTGCCCAGGTGCAATGAGCGAAAGTAGATGCCTGAGCGATGCAGGTTCTGTATCAGGGCAACCAGCTCCGGCAGGTGCTTCTGCCAGCTGAATCCCGGCTGACGGGACAGTTGGCGCAGGGTTTCGCCGGGCAAGGGCTGGTACAGCACGGCGGTCATGCCAGGGGCGTCGAGGGTGAAATACTTGAGTACCTCCAGCGTAGGAATTCCAAGCTTCTTCAGTTGCAAGGCGTTGTCGATGAAGCGCCGCGAGTAAGGTCGCAGCAAGGCAGATGAAATTAACCGCTTGCGCCGGAACAGCTTGAGGATATTGCCATCGGTTAGCAGGTAGACTTTAGCACCGTAGCTGTCGGCCTCCAGGATCTGGGCGCCGAGTATCAGCTGATTGAAGTCGACCTGGGGTAGCCGGGAACATTGCATGGATAGGGGCCTTGTCATCGGGCAAGCAAAATGACCGGCAATAATGCCGAAAGTTTTAAGGATGCACCATGCCGGTGTTGTTGAAACGATGGGGAAAAGCATGATGTACACAAGGCGCTGGGCACAGTCCTGGCTGGCGATCGGATTGTTGTGGTTCGTGGTGGCAATCGCCTTGGCGCCCAGTAACAAGGTTTATCAACAAGGTTTGATCGCATTTTTGTGGCTGCCGGTACTGGTGTTGCTGTGGTCGGCTCGCGTGCTTGTTGTCGATACCTGGAAAGCCCAGCGCTGGCTATGGCTGTCGGTGGCCTTGCTGCTTGGCTGGTCTGCCCTGAGCCTTTCGTGGAGCAGTGTCGACGAGGGGGGGCGTGAGGTCAAACGCCTGGTGTATATCGCCGTGTTCCTGCTGTTTTTTCCAATGATGGGCAATGCAGACACTGCGCGTGTGATGCGCCTGCTGAACTGGGGCGGTGTTGGTCTGGCAATCGCAGCGGTCTATTCAATCGTGCTGTTCTATGGCGTTCAGACGCAGCCCTGGCATGCCCGGTTATACGGTGTCGGGGAAATTTCCCATCCTATTCTTGGCGCTTATGTAATTGCTGCCGCCATTATCTGGATGCTTCATTGGCCGCCGCGTACCCTGGTACTGCAAGGTATCTGGGGCTTGGCATTGGTCGCTCTCGGTATGTTCCTGCTGCTCTGCCAGAGTCGAGGTGCGGCACTGGCACTGCTGATTTCCGTGCTTGCCATGCCGACCTGGTGCCGGGACCGTCGTAGTTGTTGGATCGCGGGTGTGGCAATGGTCGCCGCGATTGTTGCTTTTGTCTTGATGCAGTCGCTGATCATGGCGCGGGGCTCGTCCTATCGACCGGAAATCTTTCAGGCCAGCCTGCAGATGATTGCCGAGCACCCATGGACGGGCCTGGGATTGGGCGCGTTCTATAAAATCCAAGCGGTAGGCCTGGAGTTTGATCACGCGCACAACATGTTCACTCACATTGCAATAGAACTGGGCATTCCCGGCATGCTGCTATGGTTGGCTGTCTGGCTTTGTGTATTACGCGAAATCTGGAAATCTCGTGACACAGATTACGGCAAGGGCATGATGGGGCTGTGGCTTTTCTCGACCCTGGCCATGCAATTCGACGCCGCCAGCCTCACCGGCACCCCGCGCGCTGAATGGTTCATCAGTTGGTTGCCGGTTGGCCTGGCCACTGTCCTGGTCTGGGTGCGTGCCCGGGCTCCAGGCTGTGATAAAATTTCCGGTTCTATCTGAACAGCGAGCTCGACGATGGCCGAAACACCGCGAGAGGCGGAGCAGAGCTCCAGCCTGAAAATCTACTTCCGGCTGCTGAGCTACGTGAAGCCGTACATCGGCATTTTTATGCTGAGTATCCTCGGCTTTGTGATCTTTGCCTCGACCCAGCCAATGCTGGCCGGCATTCTCAAGTATTTCGTCGATGGCTTGAGCAACCCCCAGGCGGTGTTGTTCCCCACCGTGCCTTACCTGAAAGACCTGCAGTTGCTGCAGGCCGTGCCACTGCTGATCGTGCTGATCGCCGCCTGGCAGGGCCTTGGCTCGTTTCTGGGCAACTACTTTCTGGCCAAGGTCTCCCTGGGTCTGGTACATGACCTGCGGGTCGAACTGTTCAACAAGCTGCTGGTGCTGCCTAACCGTTACTTCGACAACCACAACTCCGGTCACCTGATCTCGCGCATCACTTTCAACGTGACCATGGTCACCGGCGCTGCGACCGATGCGATCAAGGTGGTGATCCGCGAAGGCCTGACCGTGGTCTTCCTGTTTGTCTACCTGTTGTGGATGAACTGGAAACTGACCTTGGTGATGCTGGCGATCCTGCCGGTGATTGCGCTGATGGTCGGAACTGCGAGCAAGAAATTCCGCAAGCAGAGCAAGAAGATTCAGGTGGCCATGGGTGATGTCACCCATGTCGCTTCCGAAACGATCCAGGGCTACCGCGTCGTGCGCAGCTTCGGTGGCGAAAGCTATGAGCAACAGCGCTTTGCCAATGCCAGCCAGAGCAACACCGACAAGCAGCTGCGCATGACCAAGACCGGCGCGGTCTACACGCCGATGCTGCAACTGGTGATCTATACCGCCATGGCCGCGCTGATGTTCCTGGTGCTGTTCCTGCGCGGTGATGCTACGGCCGGTGATCTGGTGGCCTATATCACTGCGGCGGGCCTGCTGCCCAAACCAATCCGCCAGTTGTCGGAAGTCAGTTCGACCATCCAGAAGGGGCTGGCCGGTGCCGAAAGCATTTTCGAGCAACTGGACGAGGCACCGGAAGTCGACAGTGGCACCGTCGAATTGGACCGTGTTGTGGGGCGCCTTGAGGTCCGCAACCTGAATTTCACCTATCCGGGTACCGAACGTCAGGTACTGAGCGACATTTCCTTCACCGCCGAACCCGGGCAGATGATCGCCCTGGTGGGGCGTTCGGGCAGCGGCAAGTCGACTCTGGCGGCATTGATCCCGCGCTTCTATCACCACGACCAGGGGCAGATCCTGCTCGATGGCGTGGAGATCGAGAACTACCGACTGCGTAACCTGCGCAAGCACGTCGCCCAGGTGACCCAGCACGTGACCCTGTTCAACGACACCGTGGCCAACAACATCGCTTATGGCGACCTGGCCGGTGCGCCGCGGGCCGAGATCGAAGCCGCTGCCGCCGATGCCTATGCCAAGGAGTTCGTCGAGCAGTTGCCGCAAGGCTTCGACACCCAGGTCGGTGAGAATGGTGTGCTGCTCTCCGGTGGTCAGCGCCAGCGCCTGGCGATTGCCCGGGCGCTGCTCAAGAATGCGCCGTTGCTGATTCTCGACGAGGCCACTTCGGCCCTCGATACCGAGTCCGAGCGACACATCCAGGCCGCACTGGATCACGTGATGCAAGGGCGCACCACGCTGGTGATCGCCCACCGTCTGTCGACTATCGAGAAGGCCGATATGATCCTGGTCATGGATCAGGGCAAGCTGGTCGAGCGCGGTACCCATGCCGAGTTGCTGGCTGCCAATGGCTATTACGCCAGGCTGCATGCCATGGGCCTGGACGAACCGGCCAAGGCCGATATCACCTGATTCACACGCGCCGGGGCCTGTCGTGCCCCGGCAGCCTTTCCCTGGAATGCCTGGCAACAAGGCGGTAAACAAGCCTTCGCTTTGCCTGTGCTAATATCCTGCCCCTGTTAATTATTTTGTATATGGGTTGCCCATGAAGTTGTCCATGCCGCGTTTCGATCAAGCCCCGGTACTGGTGGTGGGCGATGTCATGCTCGACCGCTACTGGCATGGCGGTACCTCACGGATTTCGCCTGAAGCGCCGGTACCGGTGGTCAAGGTCGAACAGATCGAGGACCGTCCCGGCGGCGCGGCCAACGTGGCCTTGAACATCGCCGCCCTGGGGGCCCCGGCTGCACTGGTTGGGGTGACGGGCCAGGACGAGGCGGCCGACAGCCTCGCCAACAGCCTGCAGGCTGCCGGTGTGCGCTCGATCTTCCAGCGTATTGCCCACCAGCCGACCATCGTCAAGTTGCGGGTCATGAGCCGCCATCAGCAGTTGCTGCGTATCGACTTTGAAGAACCCTTTGCCACCGACCCGTTGTCCCTGGGCGCCGAGGTCGATGCGCTGCTCGATGGCGTCAAGGTGCTGGTCCTGTCGGACTATGGCAAGGGGGCATTGAAAAACCACCAGAGCCTGATCCAGGCGGCCCGGGCCAAGGGCATTCCGGTGCTGGCCGACCCCAAGGGCAAGGATTTCTCGATCTACCGTGGTGCCAGCCTGATCACCCCCAACCTCAGCGAGTTCGAAACCATTGTTGGCCGTTGCGCCGACGAGGCCGAGCTGGTGGCCAAGGGTGGCCAACTAATGAGCGAGCTGGAGCTCGGCGCCTTGCTGGTGACCCGTGGCGAGCACGGCATGACCCTGCTGCGTCCTGGTCACCCGGCCCTGCACCTGCCTGCCCGTGCCCGTGAAGTGTTTGACGTGACGGGTGCCGGCGATACGGTGATCTCGACCCTGGCCGCAGCCATTGCTGCCGGCGAAGAGCTGCCCCATGCGGTGGGCCTGGCCAATCTTGCCGCCGGTATCGTGGTCGGCAAACTGGGTACCGCAGCCATCAGTGCCCCGGAGCTGCGCCGCGCCATCCAGCGCGAAGAAGGTTCCGAGCGTGGCGTGCTGAGCCTCGACCAGCTGCTGCTGGCCATCGATGATGCCCGCGCGCACAACGAGAAGATTGTCTTCACCAACGGTTGCTTTGACATCCTCCATGCCGGTCACGTGACCTACCTGGAGCAAGCCCGTGCCCAGGGCGATCGCCTGATTGTCGCGGTCAACGATGATGCCTCGGTCAGCCGCCTGAAAGGTCCGGGCCGGCCGATCAACAGCGTTGACCGGCGCATGGCTGTGCTGGCCGGCCTCGGCGCAGTGGACTGGGTCATCAGCTTTCCTGAGGGTACGCCGGAGAACCTGCTGAGCCAGGTCAAGCCGGACGTGCTGGTCAAGGGCGGTGACTATGGCATCGACCAGGTGGTCGGCGCTGATATCGTCAAGTCTTATGGCGGCACCGTGAAGGTGCTGGGGCTGGTGGAAAACAGCTCGACCACCGCTATCGTCGAGAAGATCCGCAAGAACTGAAACATCGCGGGGCAAGTCGCCCCGCGATCGGCTCTACTTGCGCAATCCGCCACGCGCCATCTGCAACAGCTCCCGCGCTCTACCGGTCAGCCGCTTCAAGCCGCTGTCCGGCTTCGCTGGCGTCAGGCCTTGCTGCCTGACCCAGTCCTTCCAGCGTATCCGCTCATCCCTGACCAGCCATCCCTCCTGCCTGGCAAAGCTTTCGGCCAGGTACAGGCCACGGGTGCTGGCCGGTAGCAGGCGATCCTTGCTCAGGGTGTAGAGTTCGGCACGTGGCTGGCCGTCTTCCAGCGGCATCAGGTACAGGTCGGGGCGCTTGCGGTTGAGGCGAGCGACGAGTTGGTCGCCTTCAAGGCGCTCGTCAACGTGGAACAGGCTCAGCGATTTGGCCTCGCGGGGGACTTGCAGGCACAGGTCGTAGATCAACTGCAGTGAAGCGGTGGGCAAGTGCACGTAGGCCCGAGGCCGCTCCAGCAACTGCAGATTGGCGCAGCGCACCGGGCGTGCGGCGCCGGACTGCGGAGTGAGCACGAAGGGCAGGGCTTCGCGGTAGTGCAAGGCGTCAGCGTAGGGAGCCGGTAGCCAGGTGTCGTTGAAGCGCCCGCCAAGCCAGCCTTCCGGGGTTTCCAGCAGGCATTCTTCGGCAACCTCCTGAATTGCCGTATGCAGCGGCAGGTTCAGCTCCTGAGCGGGCACATAGCCTGAAATCAGTTTCAGCACCACATCGCCGCGGTCCTGACGGCGCTGACGCACCAGCACCCAGTAATCGCGATTTTGCCAGCGCAGGGTCAGGCGCACCGACACGCCGAGATTGGCCAGCTCGATAGCAAAGTGCTGGCTGTCGGCGAGCTGGATCGGCTTGCGCCGTTGCAGGGTCTGGGCGAAGTTCAGCGGCATGCCGATGCTCTGGTAGACGAGGCCTTCGGGGCTGGCCTCGACGTGCAGCGGCAGGGTCTTGAAGTTGCTGGGGTTCTTGCGGATCAGCGTTCGCGGCATGTCGGCTCCTTCTTGCGTTGGGGTCGGCCGCGGCGGCGGCGTGGATGTCAGTGGCGCAGGACGTTGGCAACGGTTGCCACGTTATGGGCCAGGTGCAGCGGGTTGATGGTGCCGACAATAGCACTGCTGACGCCAGGGTGGGCAAACAGCAGTTCGAAGCTGGCGCGCACCGGGTCGACCCCCGGGCTCAGGCACACGTGACCACTGGCCAGGGCCTTTTTCACCAGGATCGCCTTGCCGTGTTCGGCCGCGTAATCGATCACCGGTCGTTCAGCCTGCTCGTTCAGATTGTAGGTGACCATGGCGCAATCGCCGCGCTCAAGCGCTTTGAGGCCGCCCGCTGCGGTCTTGCCGGAAAGGCCGAAACCTCGGATCTTGCCTTCCTGCTTCAACGCTTCGAGGGTCTGGTAGACCTCTTCATGTTCGAGGATATGCAGATCGTTGCCGTCGGAATGTACCAGCACCAGGTCGATGCAGTCGGTTTCCAGGCGCTTGAGGCTGCGCTCGATGGAAAAGCGCGTGTGCGCTGCACTGAAGTCGAAACGCGACTGGCCGTCTTCGAACTCCTCGCCCACCTTGCTGACGATCACCCAGTGCTCACGCTGACCGCGCAACAGCGGGCCGAGGCGCTCCTCGCTGCGGCCGTAGGCTGGCGCGGTGTCGATCAGGTTGATGCCCAGCTCGCGGGCCTGGGCCAGTAGCATGCGTGCTTCACCGTCGTCGGGAATGGTGAAGCCGTTGGGGTATTTGACGCCCTGGTCGCGGCCGAGCTTGACGGTGCCCAGGCCCAGTGGCGACACCGTCAGGCCGGTACTGCCGAGGGGACGATGCAGGTCGTGCAGGCTCGGCAGGCTCATGGCAGCAGTTGCTCCCACACCGGCAGGGCCATGGGTGGCCGGGGCAGTTCGGGCAGGGCAGCCTGAGCGGCCGGCTTGATGCCGTCACGCTCAAGGGTGGCCAGCACCCGGTCGCTGAAGTCCGGGGCCAGGGCCAGCTTGGTCGGCCAGCCCACCAGCAGACGCTGCTGCTCGGCAAGGAAGGCGTTGTCCGGGCGCACCAGCCCCGACTGTGCGGGCTCGGCGCGGTCGATGCGCACGGTGGCCCAACGCACCTGGCTGAGGTCGATCCAGGGCAGCAGGTTGCCGACTTCTTTTTTCGCCGCCGCAATCTGCGCGTCAGGTTCGCGGGCCACCCCATCGGCTTCGGCCAGGTCGCCACCCAGGTACCAGACCCACTGGCCATCAGCCGCCGGGTGGCTGGTGACGGTGATGCGCGGCTTCGGCCCGCCGCCCAGGCAGTGGGCATACAACGGCTTGAGGCTGGCGCCCTTGGCCATGACCATGTGCAGCGGCCGGCGCTGCATGGCCGGCTGGCTCAGGCCCAGGGCTTCAAGCAGCGCGGCATTGCCGGCACCGGCGCTGAGCACCACGCGTTGGGCGCGGATCTCGCGGCCGTCGACGCGCAAGCCAAGCAGCTCGCCATTGTCATTCAGCGGTTCGATGGATTGAGCGGCCAGCAGGCTGTCGCCGGCCAGCTCCGCGAGCTTGTTCAGCAGGCTCGGCACATCGACGACCAATTCGGCCAGGCGATAGACCTTGCCCTTGAAGGCGCGGTCCTGCAGGGCTGGCGGCAGTTGATCGCCCTTGACCTGATCGACACGGCCGCGCACCGCCTTGCTGGCAAAAAAGCTGGTGAGATTGCCGGCCAGGGTGCCGGGTGACCACAAGTAGTGGGCTTCAGACAGCAGGCGCACGCCGGACAGGTCCAGCTCGCCGTTGCCGGCCAGGGCCTCGCGCCAGCGCCGCGGCATGTCGGCGATGGCCTCCGAGGCGCCGGTCAGGGCACCGTGCAGGGCATATTTGGCGCCGCCGTGGATGATCCCCTGGGACTTGAGGGTTTGCTCGCCACCGAGGCTGGCGCGTTCCACCAGCACCGTCGAATAGCCGAGCCGGCGCAGGCGGGCATTGAGCCAGAGGCCTGCGACCCCGGCGCCGACGATCAGCACATCGGTGGAAATTACGGTTGGCATGCATGAACCTCACAAGCTTGGACAGACGCCCAGTATACAGCCTGTGAAGCATTGCACCCGGTTGCGGATCAATGCCCGGCGGTTTTCGAGAAGACCTGGATCACCACCACGCCGCCGACGATCATGGCCATGCCGAGCATCGCCGGCACATCCAGCTTCTGCCCGTAGATCACCAGCGCCGCGACGCTGATCAGGACGATGCCCAGGCCCGACCAGATCGCATAGGCGATACCCACCGGAATGCTGCGCACCACCAGGGTCAGCATCCAGAACGCCACCGCGTAGCCACAGACCATCAGCAGCAGCGGCAAGGGCGTGCTCAAGCCCTTGACGGCTTTCATCGAGGCGGTGGCGATGACTTCGGCGCAGATGGCGATAGCCAGGTAAGTGTAGGCATTCATGTCGGTAATCCTCTGTTCTGGCTGGGCATTCTAGAGCAAGCCTGAATGGGGTAAAGTCATTACCTATCTTTCCTGGAGATAGGTTGATGGCCGAGCAGTGGAAACTGGAGCAGTTGCGCATGTTCGTGCGGGTCGCCGAGCTGCGTTCGTTTTCGGCAGTGGCCCGTGAGCAGCGCAAGGCGCAATCGGCGGTGAGCAACGGCATTGCCCTGCTGGAGACTGACCTGGGCGTGACCCTGTTCGAGCGCAGCAGCGGCCGCCAGCCGCGCCTGACCGAGGCCGGCGCGACCTTGCTGGAAGATGCCCGCGAACTGCTGCGCCAGTGCGAACGCCTTGACGGCCGTGCCCTGGCCCTGATGCGCGGGCAAGAGGCGCAACTGCGCGTGGCCCAGGATGAGGCCATGCCCTATCAACCGGTGATCGACAGCCTCGACGAATTGGCTCGGCAGTTCCCCTTGCTTGAGGTGCAGATGGCCAGCGGCGCCCAGGGCGACGTTGCGCGCAAGTTGATCGAACGGCGCGCCGATCTGGGCCTTTTGTTTCACCATGACCATATGCCGGAGGCCCTTGAGCGCCGGGCTGTAGGACGGATCGAGATGGTCACGGTGTGTGCGGTGGATCATCCACTGACCGGCTTGCAGCGGGTTACCCGCCAGGACCTTGCCAGGCACCGCCAGTTGTTGATCACCCCACAGGAAAGCGGCTATCCCGGTGGCGAGCCGATCAGCCCGCAGATCTGGCGTGCCGACAGCTTCTACGCCATGGCCGAGTTGCTGATGCGTGGCCTGGGCTGGGCCTGGTTGCCGCGGCATGTGGTGCAGTACCCCACCTACCAGACGCAAATGGTCGAGCTGGCCAGCGAATGGACGCCACCGGCGCTGGTGGTCGAGCTGGTGTGGCGTCGTGACGAGCCGCTGGGCCCCGCTGCACAGTGGTTGGCTGAACGCTTCGCAGTGCACTTGCGCGCAATTGGCTAGTACACTTCGGCGCCATGAACAGAACCCTCTATACCCTGCTGTTTCACCTGGGCCTGCCGCTGGTTGCGCTGCGCCTGTTTCTGCGTTCGCGCAAGGCCCCGGCCTATGCCCAGCGTGTCGGCGAGCGTTTCGCCCTGAACCTGCCGGCCATGGCCAAGGGCGGCATCTGGGTGCACGCGGTGTCGGTAGGTGAAAGCATCGCCGCGGCGCCGATGATTCGCGCCTTGCTGCAGGCTTATCCACAGTTGCCGATCACCATCACCTGCATGACCCCGACTGGGTCCGAGCGGATCCGGGCGATGTTTGCCGATGAGCCGCGAGTTCAGCACTGCTACCTGCCATATGACTTGCCCTGGGCGGCCGGGCGCTTTCTCGATCACGTGCAGCCCAAGCTTGCGGTGATCATGGAAACCGAGCTGTGGCCCAATCACATTCACCAGTGCGCCAAGCGCGGTATTGCGGTGGCGTTGGCCAACGCGCGATTGTCTGAGCGCTCGGCCCGCGGTTATGCGCGCTTTGCCGGGTTGACCCGGCCGATGCTGGCCGAAATGAGCCTGATCGCGGTGCAGACCGAAACCGAGGCCCAGCGCTTTCGCCAGTTGGGTGCGCGGCCTGAGTGTGTACAGGTCACCGGTTCGATCAAGTTTGACCTGAGTATCGACGAGCAACTGCTGCCCCGCGCTCGTGCCTTGCGTGAGCAGTGGCAGGCCAGCCAGCGCCCTGTGTGGATCGCAGCCAGTACCCATGAAGGCGAAGACGAGGTCATTCTCGCTGCCCACCGGCAGTTGCGTGAACATCACGCCGACGCCTTGCTGATCCTGGTGCCGCGCCATCCGGAACGCTTCACCAGTGTGTTCGAGCTGTGCCGCGGGCAGTTCCCAACGGTTCGCCGTTCCAGTGCCGAACCGATCAACGCGGATACGGCAGTGCTGCTCGGCGACACGATGGGCGAGCTGCTGTTTCTCTATGCCCTGGCCGATATCGCCTTCGTTGGCGGCAGCCTGGTGGCTAACGGCGGGCACAACCTGCTGGAGCCGGCGGCGCTGTCGCTGCCGGTGCTCAGTGGTCCGCACCTGTTCAACTTCCTCGAGATCGCGGCGATGCTGCGTGAGGCCGGTGCCTTGCAGGAAGTCGATGATGCCCAAGGGCTGGCGGCCGAAGTTCGCCGGTTGATCGAGTTGCCGCGGGATGCGCAGCGCATGGGGGCGGCGGGGTTGGCGGTGATGAAGGCCAATCAGGGGGCATTGAAGCGCTTGCTGGATGCGCTGGGGCGGTTGATCTAGGCAGGCTTCGCCTGCCATCGCCGGCAAGGCCGGCTCCCACAGTTTTTTGTGGGAGCCGGCCTTGCCGGCGATTGCTTTTCAGGGACGGGCTTCGAAGTTGGCCTTGGCCGCTGCTGCCAGGTCTGGCGGCAGGAAGTCCTTGTCCGGGTTGTAGTCCGATTTCAGATAGCGGCTCAAATCCGTCAGGTCCTGCGGGCTCAGCGTGCCTGCCGCCTGCTTCAAGCGCAGGTTGTCGAGGATGTAGTCGTAGCGGGTATTGTTGTAGTCGCGCACCGAGGTGTACAGCTGGCGCTGGGCGTCGAGCACGTCGACGATGTTGCGGGTACCCACCTGGTAGCCGATTTCCGTGGCTTCCAGGGCGCTCTGGTTGGAGATGATCGACTGCTTGCGCGCTTGCACCTGCTCGACATCGGTGTTCACTGCACGGTGCAGGTTGCGGGTGTTTTCCACCACCTGGCGGCGCAGGCTTTCGCGTTGCTGTTCACTCTGGCTCAGGCGTTGGTAAGCCTCGCGTACCTGCGAGCTGGTCAGGCCGCCGCTGTAGATCGGGATGTTCAACTGCAGGCCGATGGTGGTCTGTTCGACATCGCCGCTGTAGTTCTGCCCGGTGAGGTTGGGGTTGGTGAAGCCCAGGCTGTCGTTGTCGCCTTTCTGGTAGCGTGCTACCGCATCCACGGTCGGTGCGTGCCCGGCCTTGCGCTGGCGCAGGGTCTCTTCGGCGGCGCTTACCGCGTAGTTGGTGGCCAGCAGGTTGAGGTTCTGTTTGCCGGCCGTCTCGACCCAGGCCTTGGCATCGTTGGGTGCCGGCACTTGTACCGGCAGGGTGTGGACGATGCCCTGCACCGAGTTGTAGTCGCGGTTGGTCAGGGTGATCAGCGCCTCGAAGGCGTCATCGACCTGACGCTGGGCAACGATGCGGTTGGCCCGGGCGGTGTCGTAGCTGGCCTGGGACTGCAGCACGTCGGTCTTGTCCGAGAGGCCAACGTCGAAGCGCTCGTTGGACTGGTCGAGCTGGCGCTTGAACGCGGCTTCTTCGGCCTTGGTCGAAGCCAGGGTGTCCTGGGCGCGCAGCACGGCAAAGTAGTTTTCGGCGCTTTGCAGGATCAGGTTCTGTTCGGTGGCCGACAGCTCCAGGGCCGCCTGCTCGTTGACCGCTTCAGCCGCCTGTAGCTGGAACCAGCGGTCAGCGCGGAAGATTGGCTGGGCCAGGGTCGCTTGCCAGGAGTTGCCGCTGCGGTTGGAGGTCACCGAAGGGCTGTCGATCTTGGTGCGGTTGCTCATCATCTCGGCGCCGGCCGAGAGGTTTGGCAGCAGGCCGGCACGGGCCTGGGGCACCACTTCCTTCTGGGCGCCGTAGTTGGCGCGGGCGGCCGCCAGGTCGGCGTTATTGTTCACGGCTTCCTGATAGACACTGACCAGGTCGGTCTTCGCCGACAGGGGCACATCCGCTGCCCAGGCCATTCCGTTGGTAGCACAAGACACGGCAAGGGCCAGTGAGAGTTTGCGCAGCATAGGGCAATCCTTGAACGGTGAGAATTTCTGAACTGGTGAGTGTAGTTGTGCAGGCATTTCGCAACAATCCGCTATTTGCGCCATTTATCGTGTCCGTGTCCAGATGCTTGGCTTTGCATGCCACTCCAGTCTAGACTGCCCACGTTCTTGTCGGGGTGCCTTGCGTTGAGGCTGAGATCGGATAATCCGGATCCCGTTGAACCTGATCAGGTTAGCGCCTGCGTAGGGAACAAGATTTCTCGCTTTCCCGGCGAGTCTCTTGTGCCAGGTCCGGGAATGTCGAGTCAGCCATCATCGCTGCAGGCATCACCGCGCATTTGGTACAGCACCACCCATGGTGCGTCCGTGCCTTTCAGGTTCTCCCCGACATTCCACTGCTAGGAAGCCGTCTGGAGAGCCTGTGATGAGTAAACAAGAAAAACATACCAATCTGAGTGAATCGGCCCAAGTCGATCAACAGTCCGTACAGCCGTTCACCCGTTCGCGCAAAATCTATGTCGAAGGCTCGCGCCCGGACATCCGCGTGCCCATGCGTGAAATCAGCCTGGACGACACCCCGACCGATTTCGGCGGCGAAGCCAATGCTCCGGTGCTGGTCTACGACACTTCCGGTCCCTACACCGATCCCAACGTGATCATCGACGTGCGCAAAGGCCTGGGCGATGTACGTTCAGCGTGGATCGACGCCCGGGGTGACACCGAGCGCCTCGCCGGCTTGTCGTCGGACTTCGGCCAGCAACGCCTGGCCGATGCCGAACTGACCAAACTGCGTTTCGCCCACGTGCGCAACCCGCGCCGGGCCAAGGCCGGCGCCAACGTCAGCCAGATGCACTATGCGCGCCAGGGCATCATTACCGCCGAGATGGAATACGTCGCCATCCGTGAAAACATGAAGTTGCAGGAAGCCCGCGCCGCAGGGCTGCTCGACCAGCAGCATGCCGGGCACAGCTTCGGTGCCAGCATCCCGAAAGAAATCACCGCCGAGTTCGTTCGCGAGGAGATCGCCCGCGGTCGCGCGATCATCCCGGCCAACATCAACCACGTGGAGCTGGAGCCGATGATCATCGGCCGCAACTTCCTGGTGAAGATCAACGGCAACATCGGCAACAGCGCCCTGGGCTCGTCCATCGAAGAAGAAGTGGCCAAGCTGACCTGGGGCATTCGCTGGGGTTCGGACACTGTCATGGACCTGTCCACCGGCAAGCACATCCACGAAACCCGCGAGTGGATCATCCGCAACTCGCCGGTGCCGATCGGTACCGTGCCGATCTACCAGGCCCTGGAGAAGGTCAATGGCGTGGCCGAAGACCTGACCTGGGAGCTGTTCCGCGACACCCTGATCGAACAGGCCGAGCAGGGCGTGGACTACTTCACCATCCACGCCGGCGTGCTGTTGCGCTATGTGCCGCTGACCGCCAAGCGGGTCACCGGTATCGTCAGCCGCGGCGGCTCGATCATGGCCAAGTGGTGCCTGGCACACCACAAAGAGAACTTCCTCTACACCCATTTCGACGAAATCTGCGAAATCATGAAGGCTTACGACGTCAGCTTCTCGCTGGGCGATGGCCTGCGTCCGGGCTCGATTGCCGACGCCAACGACGAAGCGCAGTTCGGCGAGCTGGAAACCCTCGGCGAGCTGACCAAGATCGCCTGGAAGCATGACGTCCAGTGCATGATCGAAGGCCCGGGCCACGTGCCGATGCAACTGATCAAGGAGAACATGGACAAGCAGCTCGAGTGCTGCGACGAAGCGCCGTTCTATACCCTCGGTCCGCTGACCACCGACATCGCTCCGGGCTACGATCACATCACCTCCGGCATCGGTGCGGCGATGATCGGCTGGTTCGGTTGCGCGATGCTCTGCTACGTCACGCCCAAGGAGCACCTGGGCCTGCCGAACAAGGATGACGTCAAGACCGGCATCATCACTTACAAGATCGCCGCCCATGCTGCGGACCTGGCAAAAGGTCATCCGGGTGCGCAAATCCGCGACAACGCGCTGTCCAAGGCGCGCTTCGAGTTCCGCTGGGAAGACCAGTTCAACCTCGGCCTGGACCCGGACACCGCGCGCAGCTTCCACGACGAGACCCTGCCCAAGGACTCGGCCAAGGTCGCGCACTTCTGCTCCATGTGCGGGCCGAAGTTCTGCTCGATGAAGATCACCCAGGAAGTGCGTGAATACGCCGCCAACCAGCGCATCGAAGCGGTGGACGTGGCGGTCGAGGATGGCATGCGCGAGCAGGCCGAGCGGTTCCGCCAGGAAGGCAGCCAGTTGTACAAGAAGGTCTGATCGGGCTGTTCAGGCGGTGTGCTGGTGCACACCGCATCGCTGGCAAGCCAGCTCCCACAAGGTACCGGTGGGAGCTGGCTTGCCAGCGATAGGGCCCTGAAGAACAACAAATTCCTCCTGTCGAGACCACTCTCGTGAGCACACCCAGCCCGTTTTCCCCCGATCACCCGGTCAGCGCCGAGCAGCGCGTGCTCAGCGGTCGCGACCTCTGTTCCCTGTGGTTTTCCCTCGGCATCGGCCTGATGGTCCTGCAGACCGGCGCCTTGCTCGGCCCGGGCCTGGGCCTGGCCAATGCGGTGCTGGCGATCATCGTCGGTACCAGCGTCGGCGTGCTGCTGCTCGCCGCCGTCGGGGTCATCGGCAGTGACACCGGTTTGTCGTCCATGGCCGCCCTGCGCCGCAGCCTGGGCCGCAATGGCGCCCGCCTGCCGGCCATGCTCAACCTGCTGCAGTTGATCGGCTGGGGCTCGTTCGAAATCATCGTCATGCGTGATGCCGCCAGCTTGCTCAGCGAGCGCGCCTTCGGTGCAGGCAGTGCGCTGACCAACCCGTTGCTCTGGACCTTGTGCTTCGGTGCCCTGGCCACCTTGCTGGCGATCAGCGGGCCATTGACCTTCGTGCGCAAGATCCTGCGCAAGTGGGGGATCTGGCTGCTGATCGGCGCCTGCCTGTGGCTGACCTGGAACCTCTTTGCCAAGGCCGATCTGGCCGCGCTGTGGGCGCGTGCCGGCGATGGTTCGATGCCGCTGGCGATCGGCATCGACATTGCGATTGCCATGCCGCTGTCGTGGTTGCCGCTGATTGCCGACTACTCACGCTTCAGCCAGCGTGCCAGCCGGGTGTTTGCCGGCACGGCGCTGGGCTATTTCATCGGCAACGTATGGATGATGAGCCTGGGCGTGGCCTACACCCTGGCGTTTGCTCCAGCGGCTGAGGTCAATACCCTGCTGCTGGCGCTGGCTGGCGCGGGCCTGGGTATTCCACTGCTGCTGATCCTGCTCGACGAGTCGGAAAAGGCCTTTGCCGATATTCACTCGGCGGCCGTCTCCAGCGGTTTGCTGGTGCGCCTGAAGGTCGAGCACCTGGCCTTGGCCATTGGCGTGCTGTGCACCCTGATCGCCAGTTTCGCGCCGTTGGCGCAGTACCAGAACTTCCTCTTGCTGATCGGCTCGGTGTTCGCGCCGCTGTTCGGCGTGGTGCTGGTCGATCACTTCATCATCCGTCGTCGCCGCAGCGATGCCAGCCCGATCCACAGCCTGCATTGGCCGGCATTGTTGGCCTGGGCGATTGGCGTGGCGGCGTACCATCTGCTGGCGCACTACGCCCCGAACCTCGGCTCGACCCTGCCGGCCTTGCTGCTGGCAGGGGTGGTGTACTGGACGGCAGCGCCAGCGGTCAGCCGCGACCGGGAAACAACTCCGGCTTGATCACACCGTTCAGGCGCGGGTAGGGGATTTTCAGCTCGATGTGGCCCATGGAGTACGGGGCGATGGCATAGACCTCGTACTTGAGCACCACCGCACCGTAGGTCAGGGCAATGTGCGGGGTCTGGCGGAAGGGCCAGGTCTTGACGAACTCGGCGTCCTTGTCCATGCCGGTGCTGATCAGCCAGCCTTTGTGGGCTTCTTCGGCGGTCTTCCAGAAGGTCGCTTCCTGGCCCGGTACCAGCATGTCCTGCAGGGTCAGCACCTTGTCCTGCTGGCGCGAATAGTTGATGAAGCCGCGCCCGGGCATACCATGGGCGCCGCCGGTATCCAGATAACTGGACAGCTCGATGATCACCAGTCCGTCATGCTGCTCGCGTACCTTGGCTTGCAGGTAGCTGCTGTTGCGGCTTTCGGCGCTGGCCATGAACTGCTCTTCATAGGCTTTGAGCGAGACGGGCAGGGCGCTGCGCTCGTTGTCCTGGGTCAGTTGCAGCAGGCGTTTCTCGACGATCCCGTCCAGCTTGGGGTTGGCCGGGAAGTGGATGGTGTCGATGTTGACCAGCGGGCAATCGGCGTTGCTGCAACCGGGCTTGATGTGCTCCCAGCGGTCGCGCTTGACCTCCAGCGGCGTGCGCATGTTGGGCTGGAACAGGCTCTGACAAGCGCCCAGGGCCAGGGCCAGCACGGCCACGGACGTCAGTTTCACAAGCGTCATGATGATCCTTGTAAGGCAAAGGTGATCGGACTTGGACCGTCGGCAAGGCCTTCAGTTCGCCACTAAGCTGAATAGACCAGCGGGGTGTCTATCCTCGCAGCCTGGACAGTATCTTTAAAGAGGTGAAACACGGCGGTGTGCAGGTTAGGATGGCGCGATGCGGTAAATGAGGTAATGAGGATTCCCATGCCAGACACGTTCAACAACGCAACGCCCAGCAAGGTCGAGATCATCGACCGGGCCATGTGCTACAAGGGCTTCTACCGCCTGGACAAACTTCGCCTTAGCCATGAGCTGTATGCCGGTGGCATGGGGCGCGAAATCAGCCGCGAACTTTTCGTGCGTCACGATGCGGTGTGCGTGCTGCCCTACGACGCCCAGCGCGATGAAGTGGTGCTGATCGAGCAGTTTCGCGTCGGTGCCATCGGCAAGGTCGACAACCCCTGGTTGATCGAGCTGGTCGCCGGTCTGATCGACAAGGACGAACAACCGGAAGAAGTTGCACACCGCGAAGCCGAGGAGGAAGCTGGACTTGTGTTCAGTACGCTGTGGCCGATGACCCGGTATTTCCCGTCACCGGGCGGCAGCGATGAATTTGTGCATCTGTTTCTGGGTCGCTGCAGCAGCGATGGGGCCGGTGGCCTGCATGGCCTGGAAGAAGAGGGCGAGGATATTCGCGTCAGGGTCTGGGCGTTCGAGGATGCGCTGCAGGCCGTGCGCGATGGCAAAATTGCCAACGCGGCAACCATCATTGCTTTGCAATGGCTGGCCTTGAACCGCGCTGAAGTCAGGGGGCTATGGTCGTGAATCTGCTGCGCGAGCGCTACCGGGTCGATCTGGTCGGGTTGCAGGCTGCCTGCGAGGCCAACTATGCGCGCTTGATGCGCCTGTTGCCCGACATGCGCAACACCCAGAGCTCGCGCCGGATCGGCATGACCCAAGGGGACCAGATGCTTGGCGTACTGGTCCTCGATGTCGTGCTCGCTTGCCCTTACACCACCACCTTGCGCGTGCGCCAGGAGCACAGCCTGCCCTGGCTGCCGGTGCCGCAGCTGGAAGTGCAGGTCTACCACGACGCGCGCATGGCCGAAGTGGTCAGCGCTGAACATGCGCGGCGCTTTCGCAGCATCTACCCGTACCCGAATGCGGCCATGCACCAGCCGGATGAAAAGGCCCAGCTCAACCTCTTCCTTGGTGAATGGCTGAGCTATTGCCTGGCCTGTGGCCATGAGTTGGCCGTCGTTCGCTGAAATGTGACGGCGGTCGTTTTCGAGTATTTGCTCAAAGCCCGCCAGCCGCCATAATCGCGCTGAATCCGTTCAAGGAGTCGGCCATTGCCGCAATCATCGATCCCACTTCGCGACGCGCCAGTGCACCTGGTGCAACTGACCGACAGCCACCTGTTTGCCGACCCGCAAGGCACGCTGCTGGGCATGAATACCCGCGACAGCCTGCAGCGCGTGATCGAACGGGTGCGCGACGAGCAGCCGCGGATCGACCTGGTGCTGGCCACCGGTGACCTGTCCCAGGATGGCTCGCTGGCGTCCTACGCCAGTTTTCGTGACCTGACCGCCAGCCTCAAGGCCCCGGCGCGCTGGCTTGCCGGTAACCATGACGAGCCGTTGCCGATGGAGCAGGCGGCGCAGGGCACCGAGCTGCTCGATCCCGTGGTGGATATCGGCAACTGGCGAATCCTGCTGCTCAACTCGGCAGTGCCCGGCTCGGTGCCGGGGTTGCTTGATGACGGGCAGCTCAACGTGCTCGAGCAAGCCTTGAGCGAAGCCCCCGAGCGCCATCACCTGATCTGCTTTCATCACCAGCCGGTGCCTATCGATTGCGCCTGGATGGCACCGATCGGCTTGCGCAATGCCGATGCGCTGTTTGCCGTACTGAAAGGTTATCCACAGGTACGCGCCTTGCTCTGGGGGCACATTCATCAGGAATGGGACCAGGTGCGCGACGGTGTGCGGCTACTGGCCTCTCCGTCGACCTGCATCCAGTTCGAGCCGGGTAGCGAAGACTTCAAGGTCGGCGAGCAGGCTCCAGGCTATCGCTGGCTGCGCCTGCAGGCGGATGGCTCGATCGACACCGGCGTATCGCGGGTGACCGACTTCGAATTCACCGTCGATTACGCAGGCGACGGCTATTAAGTGTTGCCAAAACACTGAAACCGCTCCTTCTGCCGCCGAACAGGCTAAAATGCGCGCTTTCCTGCCTGGCGATCCAGGCATTCAAGGCGCATCGGGGGCGGCATGTCGGGTTCGATTCTCTATATTCACGGGTTCAACAGCGCGCCGTCGTCGAAAAAGGCCTGCCAACTGGTAGCAGTCATGGCGCAACTGGGGCTGAGCGAGCGTCTGCGCGTACCGGCGCTGCATCATCACCCGCGCCAGGCCATTGCCCAGCTGGACGCCGCCATTGCCGAGCTTGAATCGCCATTACTGGTCGGCAGCTCGCTCGGCGGCTACTATGCCACCCATCTGGCCGAGCGCCATGGGCTCAAGGCTTTGCTGATCAACCCGGCGGTCAACCCGCACCGGCTGTTCGATGGCTACCTGGGGCCCCAGCAGAACCTCTACACCGGCGAAACCTGGGAACTGACCCTGGACCACGTGCAGGCGTTGGCCGAACTGGAAGTGCCAGCACCGGTGGATGCCGGACGCTTTCAAGTGTGGCTGCAAACCGCCGATGAAACCCTGGACTACCGCCAGGCCGAGCAGTTCTACCGCGCCTGCGCGCTGCGCATCCAGGCCGGTGGCGATCACAGCTTCCAGGGCTTTAGCGAACGCCTGCCAGCTCTGCTGAGCTTTGCCGGTATTGCCCCGCAGCAGTATCAAGCGCTCGATTTTTCTGTATTTTGATAACCTATTTTCACCCACGACTGACGACGAGAACCCATGGCCATTCCCAGCGCTAGTGCCTATAACGCAGACGCCATCGAAGTCCTCTCCGGCCTTGACCCGGTGCGCAAGCGCCCGGGCATGTACACCGATACCAGCCGGCCGAATCACCTTGCCCAGGAAGTGATCGACAACAGTGTCGACGAAGCCTTGGCCGGGCACGCCAAATCGGTGCAGGTGATCCTCCACGCCGACCATTCCCTGGAAGTGTCCGACGACGGTCGCGGCATGCCGGTGGACATCCACCCTGAAGAAGGCGTATCCGGGGTCGAGCTGATCCTCACCAAGCTGCACGCCGGCGGCAAGTTCTCCAACAAGAACTACCAGTTCTCCGGCGGTCTGCACGGGGTCGGTATTTCGGTGGTCAACGCCTTGTCCAGCCAGGTGCGGGTCAAGGTCAAGCGTGATGGCAACGAGTATCAGATGACCTTCGCCGATGGCTACAAGGCCACCGAGCTGGAAGTGGTCGGCACCGTCGGCAAGCGCAACACCGGAACCTGCGTGTACTTCGCTCCGGACCCGAAGTATTTCGATTCGCCGAAATTCTCCATCAGCCGCCTCAAGCACGTACTCAAGGCCAAGGCGGTATTGTGCCCGGGGCTGCTGGTCAGTTTCGAAGACAAGGCCAGCGGCGAGAAGGTCGAGTGGCATTACGAAGACGGCCTGCGTTCCTACCTGGTCGATTCGGTCAGCGACTTCCTGCGCCTGCCCGACGAGCCGTTCTGCGGCAGCCTGGCGGGTAACAAGGAAGCGGTCGACTGGGCGCTGCTGTGGCTGCCCGAAGGCGGCGACAGCGTCCAGGAAAGCTACGTCAACCTGATCCCCACCGCCCAGGGCGGTACCCACGTCAACGGCCTGCGCCAGGGCCTGCTCGATGCCATGCGCGAGTTCTGCGAGTTCCGCAACCTGCTGCCGCGCGGGGTCAAGCTGGCGCCGGAAGACGTCTGGGAGCGCATCAGCTTCGTGCTCTCGATGAAGATGCAGGAGCCGCAGTTCTCCGGGCAGACCAAGGAGCGCCTGTCCTCCCGCGAGGCGGCCGCGTTCGTCTCCGGCGTGGTCAAGGATGCCTTCAGCCTGTGGCTCAACGCTCACCCCGAGCTGGGCATGCAACTGGCCGAGCTTGCCATCAACAACGCCGGCCGGCGCCTCAAGGCGAGCAAGAAGGTCGAGCGCAAGCGCATCACCCAGGGCCCGGCACTGCCCGGCAAGCTGGCTGACTGCGCCGGGCAGGACCCGATGCGCGCCGAGCTGTTCCTGGTCGAGGGTGATTCGGCGGGCGGTTCGGCCAAGCAGGCGCGTGACAAAGAGTTCCAGGCCATCCTGCCGCTGCGCGGCAAGATCCTCAACACCTGGGAAGTCGATGGCGGCGAAGTACTGGCCAGCCAGGAAGTGCACAACATCGCCGTGGCCATCGGTGTCGACCCGGGCGCTGCGGACATGAGCCAGTTGCGCTACGGCAAGATCTGCATCCTCGCCGACGCCGACTCCGACGGCCTGCACATTGCCACTTTGCTCTGCGCCCTGTTTGTCCAGCATTTCCGCCCGCTGGTCGAAGCCGGCCATGTGTATGTGGCCATGCCGCCGCTGTACCGCATCGACCTGGGCAAGGAGATCTACTACGCCCTGGACGAAGCCGAACGCGATGGCATCCTCGACCGCCTGGTGGCCGAGAAGAAGCGCGGCAAGCCGCAGGTCACCCGATTCAAGGGGCTGGGCGAGATGAACCCGCCGCAGCTGCGCGAAACCACCATGGACCCGAACACCCGGCGCCTGGTCCAGCTGACCCTGGACGATCTGGATGGCACCCGCGAGATGATGGACATGCTGCTGGCCAAAAAGCGCGCCGGCGATCGCAAGAGCTGGCTGGAATCCAAAGGCAACCTGGCCGAGGTCCTGGCTTGATACGTCGGGCACTGGCTGCGCTGCTGGCGCTGTTCGCCCTGTCTTCACAGGCGGCGCCCTGGCCCGAGCTCAAGCTGGTTGCCGAGCACCCGGTCGAGGGCATGCGCGGTGGCAACCTGTCCGGCCTCAGTGCATGCCGTGGCGGATTGTGGGCGGTTTCGGACCGCGACGACGAGCTGCTCTACCGCCTGGACACCTCGGCAACGGTCTGGCAAGCGCAAGCGCTGCACATGGACGTACCTCCGGTACCGGAAAGCGGTCTGCCCTGGGGCTTGCGTTCGCGCACCTGGGCCGCTTCGCAGGTGCGCGGCGGTGAGCTGGATTTCGAAGGCCTGAGCTGCGACGGCGCCGGCAACCACTACCTGGTCAGCGAAGCCCATGCGGCGGTGCTGCAGGTGCCGGTAGAGGGCGCACCTAACTGGTTGAAGATCGACCCGAGCATGGTCCGTCAGGCGCGGGCCAGTGGCATGTTGCTGCATTTCAATGCGCTGTTCGAAGGCCTGGCGGTGAGCCCGGCCGGTGACCGCATCTGGCTGGCGGCCGAGCGCGAGCGCCGCGGCCTGTTGTTGATCAACCGCTTGCAGACCACCTGGAACTGTGGCGACGGCTGCGTGCTGCTCAGCGAAGCCGGGGTCGAGATGCAGCCATCGCAGATGACCAAGCCGCGCCCGGTGTCGCGGGACTTTGCCGACCTGGCACTGTACAACGACAAGCTCTTTACCCTGGAGCGTAATGCCTACCGCATCTGCCGGCGGGACGCGCAGACTGCCAAGGTCGAACGCTGCTGGTCGTTTGCCGCCGATGCGCTGGCCGAGCATCGGCGTTACTCGCAGCCTTTCGGCCTGGCCGAAGCGCTGGTGATCGATGACACGGGCGCCTGGATCGGCCTGGACAACAACGGTGCGACCCGCCAGGACGGCGAATCGCGACCGATCGTCTGGCGCTTTGCCGCGCCGGCCGACGGCTGGAGTGCCAAGCCGTGAGCCAGCCGCCGGGCAAGCGGGCTGGCCGGGTATTGCTGATTCTGGCCTGGGCGGCCGGATTGTTCCTGGCTACGCGCTTTTTCGGCGAGTGGGAACAGCGCCAGGCCAACCCCAATGCCGTGGTCACCTCGCAACATGGCGAGGGTTACATCGAAGTGCAACTGGCCGGCAATGGCCAGGGGCATTTCGTCGCCGATGGCCGGATCAACGGCCAGACGGTACATTTTCTGCTCGACACCGGGGCCACCGACGTGGCGATTCCCGAAGCCCTGGCCGGCAAGCTCGGCCTGGAACGCGGTGCGCCGGTGATGTTGAGTACCGCCAACGGCCGTACCCAGGGCTATCGCACACGTCTGGAGCAGCTGCAACTGGGCGATATCCTCCTGCGCAATGTCCGCGCGCTGGTGGTGCCGGGGCTGGATGGCGAACAGGTATTACTGGGCATGAGTGCCCTGAAACAACTCGAATTTACCCAGCGTGGTGGCACCTTGCTGCTGCGCCAGAACCTGAAATGATGAGGCCCGCATGAGCGACTCCCTTGATCTCAGCCTCGATGGCGTAGAGCGCCGGTCACTGGCTGACTTCACCGAACAGGCCTACCTCAACTACTCCATGTACGTGATCATGGACCGTGCCTTGCCGCATATCGGCGACGGCTTGAAGCCGGTGCAACGGCGCATCGTCTACGCCATGAGCGAACTGGGCCTGGACGCCGACTCCAAGCACAAGAAGTCGGCGCGTACCGTCGGTGACGTGCTCGGCAAGTTCCACCCCCATGGCGACTCGGCCTGCTATGAAGCCATGGTGCTGATGGCGCAGCCGTTCAGCTACCGCTACACCCTGGTCGATGGCCAGGGCAACTGGGGTGCGCCGGACGACCCGAAGTCCTTCGCCGCCATGCGTTACACCGAAGCACGCCTGTCGCGCTACTCCGAAGTGCTGCTCAGCGAGCTGGGCCAGGGCACGGCCGACTGGGTGCCGAACTTCGACGGCACCCTCGACGAGCCTGCGGTGCTGCCGGCGCGCCTGCCGAATATCCTGCTCAACGGCACCACCGGTATCGCCGTGGGCATGGCCACCGACGTGCCGCCGCACAACCTGCGCGAAGTCGCCTCGGCCTGCGTACGCCTGCTCGATGAGCCCAAGGCCACGGTCGAGCAGCTCTGCGAGCACATCCAGGGCCCGGACTATCCGACCGAAGCCGAGATCATCACCCCGCGCGCCGAGCTGCTGAAAATCTACGAAAGCGGCCGTGGTTCGGTGCGCATGCGTGCGGTGTACCGCATCGAAGACGGCGACATCGTCGTCACCGCACTGCCGCACCAGGTTTCCGGGGCCAAGGTGCTGGAGCAGATCGCCGCGCAGATGCAGGCCAAGAAGCTACCGATGGTCGCCGACCTGCGCGACGAGTCGGACCACGAGAACCCGTGCCGCATTGTCATCATCGCCCGTTCCAACCGGGTCGACCTCGACGAACTGATGCAGCACCTGTTCGCCACTACCGACCTTGAGTCCAGCTACCGGGTCAACGTCAACATCATCGGCCTGGACGGCCGCCCGCAGCTGAAAAACCTGCGGGCGCTGCTGGTTGAATGGCTGGAATTTCGCGTGCAGACGGTGCGCCGCCGCCTGAAGTTCCGCCTGGACAAGGTCGAACGCCGCCTGCACCTGCTCGAAGGCCTGTTGGTGGCCTTCCTCAACCTGGATGAAGTGATCCATATCATCCGTACCGAGGACCAGCCCAAAGCTGCGCTGATCGCCCGCTTTGACCTGACCGAAACCCAGGCCGAGTACATCCTCGAGACCCGCCTGCGCCAGCTGGCGCGCCTGGAAGAGATGAAGATCCGCAACGAGCAGGACGAGCTGGCCAAGGAACAAGCCAAGTTGACCGCCCTGCTGGGCAGCGAAACCAAGCTGCGCAAGCTGGTGCGTGCCGAGCTGATCAAGGACGCCGAAACCTATGGCGACGACCGCCGCTCGCCCATTGTCGAGCGGGCCGAAGCCAAGGCCCTGTCGGAAAACGAGTTGATGCCGACCGAGCCGGTCACCGTGGTGCTCTCGGAGAAGGGCTGGGTGCGTTGCGCCAAGGGCCACGACATCGATGCCACGGGGCTGTCCTACAAGGCCGGCGATGGCTTCAAGGCCGCCGCTGCCGGGCGCTCGAACCAATTTGCCGTACTGATCGACTCCACCGGGCGCAGCTACTCGCTGGCCGCTCATACCTTGCCGTCGGCCCGTGGCCAGGGCGAGCCGCTGACCGGGCGCCTGACGCCGCCGCCGGGGGCGAGCTTCGATTGCGTGCTGTTGCCTGAAGATGACGCCCTGTATGTGATCGCCTCCGACGCCGGCTACGGCTTCGTGGTCAAGGGCGAAGACCTGCAGGCCAAGAACAAAGCCGGTAAAGCGCTGCTCAGCCTGCCAAACGGCGCCAAGGTCATCGCGCCGCGGCCGGTGGCCGATCGCGAGCACAACTGGCTTGCGGCGGTGACCACCGAAGGTCGGCTATTGATCTTCAAGGTCAGCGACCTGCCACAGCTGGGTAAGGGCAAGGGCAATAAAATCATTGGCATCCCGGGTGATCGGGTGGCCTCACGTGAAGAATTTGTCACAGATCTGGCCGTCCTTCCTGACGGCGCGACCCTTGTATTGCAGGCCGGCAAGCGTACCCTGTCACTCAAGGCCGACGACCTTGAACATTACAAGGGCGAACGCGGGCGCCGGGGCAACAAGCTGCCCCGTGGCTTCCAGCGGGTTGACGCACTGTTGGTCGAAATCCCCGGGTAAGCCGGGTTAGACACCCCGAACGGGTATTTTCCTGCCCGTTCGGGGTTGAAACACTGGAGTCGAGCCGCTATTTCGCGGATGATAGGCTCCTTGCGGTACCGGCGTGGCTGTGTACCCGAACGAATCTATATGAGTATCACTGCGGTTTGCCTTGTGGCGACCGCCTGGATGGGATGATGAAATTTCTGCGCCTTCCGTTGGTTCTGCTGTGTGGCGTACTCGGATTGGCCGGTTGCAGCATGCACCAGCCGGTATCCCTGTATCAGCTCGACAGCGGTGAACCTGGCCAACCCAAGCAAAGCGCTGGCATGGCAGTGGTGCTCGGCCCTGTGTCGGTTGCCGACTACCTGCAACGCGAGACCCTGCTGCAGCGCCAGGCCGATGGCAGCCTGACCGCAGCCACCGATGGCCGTTGGGCCGGTAGCCTGTCGGCCGATATCGACCAGTTGCTGGTCCGTCAACTGGCCTGGCGTCTGGACAGCCAGCGGGTGGTCCTGGCCCCGGCCAGCACCGGTTTCACCCCGGATGTACAGGTTCTGCTGTCGATTACCCGTCTGGACTCCGGTGCCAACCAGCCAGCGATCCTCGACGCCCAGTGGCGCCTGCTGGATCGCCGTGGCCAGGTCCGTGACAACCGCATCGTGCACCTGGAGCAACAGCACCAGGGTAGCTCGGCCGCTCAGGTCCAGGCCCAGGGCCAGTTGCTGCAAAAGCTCGCCGAACAGTTGAGTATTGCCTTGAAGCCGCTGGCCAATCAGCCAGTGGTGGTTGAAGAGCAACCGAAAAAGGCGGCACCGGTTCAGGTGCGCAAAGAGCCGGAGAAGCCGAAAATTCCGTTGGCGACACCGATTCGTACTGATCTGGAAGTGTTCCGCTTCTGAGTCGAGTGCCTACAAAAAGCCCGCAGCGATGCGGGCTTTTTATTGCCTTGCGCAACCCCCTGTAGGAGCGGGCTTGCCCCGCGATAACGCCTAACAACCTGATATGTCGCCTGCGCCGGCCTCATCGCGGGTCAAGCCCGCTCCTACAGGGCAATAAAAAAGCCCGCATCACTGCGGGCTTTTGGGTGTAGCAGGGGCTCAGCTCTTGACCCGGCGCTCGTGCATCCGCGCCAATTGCCGTTCCAGCATCGACGGGTACGGCTCCATCAAGCGCTCGACACAGCAGGCACCCTCGGGGCTGGCGATCGGGCGGATACGGGCGCGCTGGCGCACCAGGGCGTCGTCGCTGATCTTGCGCTCGACCAGCAGCAGGTTGCGGCTGTGCTGCGACAGGGCCAGGGCATCCTGGGCCTTTTCAGTCAGCAACAGGTCGATCTGGCTCAGGCCGTGCAGGTCTTCACCCAGGGCCAGGCCCAACTGCAATTGCAGGGTGATGCCGCTGTCGGCCACTTCGATCTGCAGGGCATGGCCCAGGGCTCGCAGCAGCTCGCCACAGCAGATGGCATTGGTGAGGTAGTCCTCGCCACTGTCCTGGCTGTGGAACAACAGCAGGGTACTGCCGTCGTTAAGGGTGTGCACTTCGCTTTCATACAGCGAGGCAGCCTGGTCGAGGCAGTCACGGTAGCGCTCAAGCAGTTCGGTCAGGCGCGTGCGCGGCAGCCGTCGCAGTTGCTCCTGGGAGCCCAGTTGCACCGCCAGAACGGCGCTGGCCTGTGGCTCCCGATTGATCGGGGCAGCTGGAGCAGGGACAGGGCTGTGGTCTTCGTCGAGCAGGTCGGCGAAGGCATCATCGCTGTCGTCATCTGCCGCAGGTTTTACCGGTTTGGCAGCCTTGGCCACAGCAGGTTGCTCGTCGAAGCTCGGGTCACGCAGGTTGCGCACTTCGAACTCCGGCTCATCCTCGTCGAAGGGTTCTTCGGCTTCTTCTTCCGGCTCGACTTCCCGTGGCGGCGGTGCCAGGCGGGTGTGCAGCTGGCGCGCCAGGTCGCCGATTTCATCCTGGCGCTCGATGGCCGGGGTGAACTCGTTGATGTCGCGCAGCCAGACCCGCAATTGCAGCAGCGGGGTGGAGATGTAGCGACCCAGGCGCAGGCTCATGGCCAGCGCCAGGGCCAGCAGGATGCCGGCAAGAATGCCCATGCTCTGCAGGCTGATGGTCAGCGGCTGCTGGAACTGGCTCATGTCCAGGCTGATGCGCAGTTGCCCGGCGGTCACGTCCTGGAAGGTGATCTTGGTCTGGTACAGGCCCTCGGCTTCGCCCAGCAGGCCGTTTTTCGGGCGCTGGCCGGCTTCTGCAAGGATCCGGTTGTCGACGCTGTAGATCGCCGCATGGGCCACCAACGGGTTCTTCACCAGATTGCCGAGCAGCACATTGAGGCTGAGGATGTCGTTGGACACCAGCAGCTCGGTGGCCGAGGTCGCGGTTTGGGTGGTCAGGCTCTGCCCCAGGGCATCGGCCTGCTCATGCATGGCTTCCTTGAACTGCAGGCCCATCACGCAGGCGTAGATCACCAGCGCCAGTGCCACCAGGAACACGTTATGGCAGGCGATACGCAGCGCCAGCGGTATTCGGCGTTGGCGCAGGGCGTGGAAGATCAGCAGGAAGAAGTTGTCGGTCTTAACGGGCGTGGGCCGGTTCACAGAGCGCGGCTCTTTATGTCGGAGAAGTTGCTGCGCAGTATAGCGAGGGCTCAGGGGCGGGCAAAGTATCGACTGCGCCCGATGGTCAGCGAAAATCGGTAGAATGCGCTTTTTTTCAACGAGTCGGAGCCCGTCTTGCGCGAAATCGTTCTGATTAACATCACTGGTGAGGACCGCCCGGGTCTTACTGCGGCCATCACCGGCGTCCTGGCCCAGGGTGGGGTGAACATCCTCGACATCGGTCAGGCGGTGATTCACGACACCCTGTCCTTTGGCATCCTGGTGGAAATTCCGGATACCGAGAAGGCTTCATCGGTGCTCAAGAACATCCTGTTTGCGGGCTACGAACTCGACCAGCAGGTGCGTTTTACTCCGGTTTCCGAAGCCGACTACCAGAGTTGGGTCGAAGGCCAGGGCAAGGCCCGGCATATCGTCACCCTGCTGACCCGCAAGGTGACTGCCGAGCAGTTGCAGCGCGTCAGCTCGATCACCGCCAAGTACGGGTTGAACATCGACCATATCGATCGCCTGTCCGGTCGTGTGGCGCTGGATACTCCGGCTGAGCAGGGCAAGGGCTGCATCGAGTTCTCGGTACGTGGCGAACCGGCTGATCCACAGGCCCTGCGCGCCGAGTTCCTCAGTGTCGCCCAGGAGCTGAACGTTGACATCGCCTTCCAGCAGGATTCGCTGTTCCGTCGCAACCGCCGCCTGGCGGTGTTCGACATGGACTCGACGCTGATCGAAGCCGAAGTGATCGACGAGCTGGCCAAGGCGGCGGGTGTAGGTGAGCAGGTTTCAGAAATCACCGAGCGGGCCATGCGCGGCGAGCTGGATTTCCGTGCCAGCTTCAAGGAGCGCCTGGCGCTGCTCAAGGGCCTGGACGTTGGCGTGCTGGACCAGATCGGTGCTTCGCTGCGCCTGACCGAAGGCGCCGAGACGCTGTTTGCCGAACTCAAGCGCCTGGGCTACAAGACCGCCATCCTCTCCGGCGGCTTCACCTACTTCGCCAAGCAGTTGCAAGCCAAGCTGGGCATCGATTATGTGTTCGCCAACGAGCTGGAAGTGGTCGATGGCAAGGTGACCGGCGTGGCTGTCGAGCCGATCGTCGATGCCCAGCGCAAGGCCGACCTGCTTGGCGAACTGGCGCGCAAGGAAGGCCTGCAGATGGAGCAGACCATTGCTGTCGGTGACGGCGCCAACGACCTGCCGATGCTGGCGATTGCCGGCCTGGGCGTGGCCTTCCGCGCCAAGCCGTTGGTCCAGCAATCGGCCAAGCAGGCGATCTCGACCCTGGGCCTGGATGGTGTGCTGTACCTGTTGGGTTTCCGGGATCGCGACGGTCGCGCGTGATGGCGGGGTCGCTGCGCGACCCATCGCTGGCAAGCCAGCTCCCACAGGGTTTTGCGCAGGGTCCGAAAGCCAGGTACAAAAAAGCCCGCATCGCTGCGGGCTTTTTTATTTTCAGGCTTGTTCCGGCAGTGCCAGGCGCTGGCCCATGCTAACCGCGGAGCCTGCGCCGAGCTCTTCGGCCCATTTCACTTGCTCTGGCCCGAACAGTACCACGGCTGTCGAACCCAGCTTGAAACGGCCCAGTTCGGCGCCTTTTTCCAGGTGGATCGGCGCACGGCTGGCTTCGTCGTAGCGCACGGTTTTCAGTTCACGCTTGGGTGGCGTCACCAGGCCGGCCCAGACGGTTTCGATCGAGGCGACGATCATCGCACCCACCAGTACCACGGCCATCGGCCCGCGTTCGGTGTCGAACAGGCAGACGACGCGCTCGTTGCGGGCGAACAGTTCCGGAACGTTTTCGGCAGTGGTCTGGTTGACCGAGAACAACCGGCCCGGTACGTAGATCATCTCGCGCAGGGTGCCGGCCAGCGGCATGTGCACGCGGTGGTAGTCCTTGGGCGACAGGTAGATGGTGGCGAACTGGCCACCCATGAACGGCGCGGCGTTGGCCGGATCGCCACCCAGCAGCTCCAGGGCGCTGAAGCTGTGGCCCTTGGCCTGGAAGATGCGGCCATGCTCGATCGGACCAAGCTGGCTGACGGCACCGTCGGCCGGGCAGAGGATCGCCCCCGGGGTTTCATCCAGCGGGCGCGCGCCCGGCTTGAGGGCGCGGGTGAAGAAGGCGTTGAAGTGCTCGTAGGCGGTGACGTCTTCGACCAGGGCCTGGGACATGTCCACCTGGTAGCGCTTGGCGAACCAGCTGGTGAAGGCGTTCTTGAACCAGCGCACGCGGCATTCGGCGATGCAGCCGGCCAGGCGCGAAAGCAGGTGATGAGGCAGCAGGTACTGACTGATGATGAACAAGCGGGATTTCATTAGGTTTCCTTAAACTTCGACAGGGGTGTCGGGGTGGTTGCCCCATTCGCCCCAGGATCCGGCGTAGGCTTTGACCCGAGGGTAGCCCAGATGCTTGGCCACCAGGTAGGTAAAGCCGGAACGGTGATGGGTCTGGCAGTGGGTGACCACTTCCTTGTCTTTGCTGATGCCCAGCTGCGCGAGGATTTCGGGCATGTCCTTGCGGATACGCAGGTGATCGTTCATGTCCATGCCGGCGGTCCATTCGAAATTGACCGCGCCGGGGATATGCCCGCCCTTGGCCGCGAGGACTTTTTCGCCACGGTACTCGGCTGGGCTGCGCGCGTCCCAGATCGCCAGGTCGGTGGCACCGAGGCGGCTTTGCAGGTACTCGCGGGTTGCCGTTGGCTCTTCGTGCAGGGTCAGGCTGACCGTGCCCGTGATGTTGAGCGGCACATCAGTGGCAAGGTTGTTGGCCGGCCAGGCCTGGATGCCACCGTTGAGGTAGTGGTAATGCTTGTGCCCGATGACGTCGAGCAGCCAGATGAAGCGCCCGGCCCAACCGCCGCCTTCCTCGTCATATACGACGTAGACCGCGTTGGCGTTATGGCCGAGTTCGGCAAACAGTTTTTCCAGGTCAGCCTTGGCCGGCAACAGGCCTGGCGCGGGAGGCTGGCCCAGTTGCGTGCGCTTCGGGTCGACGAAGCGCGCACCGGGAACATGCCCGCTGGCATAGCGGTTGGGGCTGGTCAGGTCGACCAGGATCAACTCTGGCGCATCCAGCCGGGCTTGCAGATCAGCCGGCTCGATTACCAGGGGCAAGCCAGAAAAGTCAGTCATCCAGAGTCTCCAGAGCGGAACAGAGGGGGGCGATTGTAGCGCATGGCTCAGGCGCTGCGGTTGCTGAAGGCGGTCAGGGCCCGCTCGATGCATTGCGCGGTTTTGCCGAAGGCTTGCACGCTGACGTCGGCCAACGGCTTGCCGCCCTGGTCGGCGACCAGCAGCATCACCACCCGGCCATTGCTCGATAGCGAGCGCAGCAATACATGTTCGCTGCGAAACAGCGCACGCAGGCTGGCCGGCAGCAGGGCCGAGAACTGGGCGTGGTTGTCCGGGGTCAGGCGCAGTTGCGCCGACTTGCTCAGCAAGCGTTGCAACAGTTTGCTTTGCTCGATAGGCAGCACCAGGTTGGCAGCTTCACCGGGAATGCCGGCAGTCTGATGAACCCGCAACTGGCTCACGGTCTTGTCGGTCATCAACAGCATCAGCCGTTGCATGCCGCAGGCGACCAGGGCATCGCGCGCCAGGGTGGTGAGGTGGATGGCGTTGCTGAACGGGCTCGGCTCGGCCAGCAACTCGCCGCAGAGCTTGCGCCAGGTGCCCAGGGCCTGGGCCGAGGGCGTTGGCGGGGCGATCTGGCCCTGGTGCAGGTGTTGTTGGTGCCAGGGCCAGAGCAGCGCCTCGGCCGGGTGGAACAGGCCGGGGCAGGCGTGATGACGGGCACTGATCGCCGCCTGTTGGTGCACCAGTTGTTGCACATCGTCCAACGGCGTTTGCAGGTAAAGGCTGGTGAGCAGCTGCCAGCGCTGCACATGCGCATTGGTCCAGCCCGCCTGCGAGGCCAGGGCCAGGCCGTTGGCCAGTAGCACGGTATTGGCCGGCTGATTGAACCAGCGGCGCAAGCTTGGCTGATCGTCGAGGCGTTGTTGCTGGTGCAGGCTGTCCTGATCGCGGGCGATGAGAATCGCCTGGGCCAGCAGGCGGCGTTCTTCCTGCAGTAAATGGTAACCGCGGGTTACCCAGTCCGGCAGGCGCCAGTGTTCGGCCAGGGCCTTGCACAGGCTCATGACCCGCACGCCAAACAGCTCTTCTTCCACTCCGGAGGCCGATTCGCCTTTGTGCACCACGCGCAGCTCCCATTCATCGAGGAGCTTGGGGTGCGTCAGCGCCAGCGGCCACAGCGGCGCCAGGAACAGCAGGCTACCCCAGTGGATTTCTTGCCACAGACGCGCCAGGCGGCTGGCGAACAGGCCGTTGGCCTGCTGGCTGGCGTGCTGGCTGACCATCTGCAACTGGCGCAGGGTTGGCGCAATCTCGCTCTCGGGCACGGCCGGCAGGCGTTCCAGCAGCTCTGTGGCACGCGCAAGACCCAGGCGGTTGAGGGCGATCTCCAGGCTCTCGGCCGGCTCGCTCATGGCCGTACTGCTGTGGTGATTGGCCTCGCGCATCACGCTGAGCACCAGGGCCGGGCTGTCCTGCATCAGTTCGGCGATATCGCGCAATGAGCGGCGGCTGTCGCCGATGGCGGCTTTTACCCGCTCGAAACTGGCCAGCGGCACCGGTAGGCGCACGCTATCGAGGAGCTTGACCCAGGCATCGAGTGTTTTTGGTGTTTGACTTGGCACGATGGTTTCAATAGGCATGCTGGAGGTAGGCCGAACTGGCTTTTCGCCTTGACTGACTATAGTCTGGCGCACTTCTGCCGATAAGTAGAAGAAGAGTTTTTTTAACTTCCGCTCACGACCCTGACCACGACAGTAAGTGCTTCCTATCTATGGCTAAAATTATCGGCATCATCGTCGTATTCGCGAGTGTGCTCGGCGGATATGTTCTTTCCCACGGCAAGATTGCGGCCCTGATTCAGCCTTTCGAAGTGCTGATCATCGGTGGCGCTGCCTTTGGTGCATTTCTTCAGGCCAACCCTGGTTACATGACCATGCATGTAATCAAGAAGTCGCTGAAGATGTTCGGCACACGTTTTACCCACACCTTCTATATCGAGGTGCTGGGCCTGGTCTACGAGATTCTCAACAAATCCCGTCGCGAAGGCATGATGGCGATCGAAGCCGATATCGAAGACGCCGCTGCCAGCCCGATTTTCGCCAAGTACCCGGCAGTCCTGGGGGATGAGCGCATGACGGCGTTCATCTGTGATTACCTGCGCATCATGTCCACTGGCAACATGGCCCCGCACGAGCTCGAGGGCCTGTTCGACATGGAACTGCTGAGCATGAAGGAAGAACTCGAGCACCCGTCCCATGCCGTGACCGGCATCGCCGACGGCATGCCAGGTTTCGGTATCGTCGCTGCGGTTCTGGGTATCGTGGTGACCATGGCCTCGCTGGGCGATGGCGACCAGAAGTCCATCGGCCTGCACGTGGGTGCGGCGCTGGTGGGTACCTTCTTCGGTATTCTCGCCGCCTACGGTTTCTTCGGCCCGTTGGCCACATCCTTGCGCCATGACGCCAAGGAAGAGCTCAACATCTACGAGGCGATCAAGGCCTCGCTGGTGGCTTCGGCCTCGGGCATGCCGCCATCGCTGGCCGTGGAATTCGGGCGCAAGGTGCTGTTCCCGGCCCATCGCCCGAGCTTCGCCGAGCTGGAACAAGCAGTTCGCGGTCGCTAAGCCATGGAGAACAATCAGCCCATTATCGTCAAGCGCATCAAGCGCTTTGGCGACGGCCACCACGGTGGCGCCTGGAAGATCGCCTTCGCCGACTTCGCTACGGCGATGATGGCGTTCTTCCTGGTGCTGTGGCTAATGTCGACGGCCACCCCGGAGCAGAAGATCGCCATTGCCGGCTACTTCAAAGACCCGATCGGTTTTTCCGAGAGTGGTACGCCCTACATCATCGATCTCGGTGGTTCGCCCCAGCTCGCTCCGGAAAAGACCATCAACCCGGAAGTGAAAACCGAGCCGACCCCTGACACCAGCTTGCAACTGGACCAGGACAAGGTTGAAAGCATGGCCGAGCAGGTCGAGCGCGAACGCCTGGAACTGCTGCTGCAGGAGCTGCAGAACAAGGTCGAAGAAAACCCGCAACTGCAGAAGTTCAAGGACCAGATCCTCTTCGAAATCACTCAGGACGGCCTGCGTATCCAGATCATGGACGCCGAGAACCGGCCGATGTTCGACCTGGGTAGCGCGCGTTTGCAACCGTACTTCGAAGACATCCTGCTGGCCATGGCCGACACCATCAAGGCGGTGCCGAACAAGATCAGCATCAGCGGCCATACCGATGCCAAGCCATACGCCGGTACCGGTGACTTCGGTAACTGGGAACTGTCGGCCAACCGTGCCAATGCGGCCCGTCGCGCGCTGGTCGCCGGTGGCTATCCGGATACCCAGGTGGCGCGGGTAGTGGGTTATGCCTCGTCGTCGTTGTTTGACCGGCAGAACCCGCTTAACCCGGTCAACCGCCGTATCGATATCATTGTCCTGACCAAGAAGGCCCAGCGCACCATCGAGGGCGAGCAGACCCAGCCTGCTGCCCCTGATGCCGCGCAACCCGGTGCTGCAGCGCCGGCACCGGCTGCCCCGCAAGCGCAGGCCCCGGCGGCCGAGCCGATGCAGCCACGGGAGTTGCGGCAGAAGCTGAACATCTTCGAAGACGGCGTGTTGAAGATGGACGAAAACAAGCAGTAATACTGTTTGTAGAAAAACGCCCGTGCGCAGCGATGCCCGCGGGCGTTTTTTTGCGCTACGGGTTAGAAGCCGCGGCGGATCTTGGCCTTGAGGTCGGCATGAAAGAAGTCGGCGTTGGAGCGGTTGGTGGCATTGGCCTCGCAGGCTTCACTGTCGATCGAACGCTTGAAGGTCTGCTCGTCATGGTAGGCGCGAACGTACAGGTCAATGTGCTCGCGGTTGTACATGGTTGGCCACTTTTCCAGATAGGCCGGTAAGGTGGCCTCGCCGCATTGGTAGAAGGCAACCCGGCGATTGACCAGGGTAGCCGCTCCCAGTTGGAAGGGCACCCACCAGGCGTCGGCGGTCTCGGGGGCAAGCACGGCGATCAGATGGGTACATTGGCTGATGTTGCGCCGGATAATGCCGCTGATATCGTCGGTGGTCTGCTGCGCCTCGCTGTCGAACAGGTCCAGTTGGGTACTGATGCCTTCGAGCTTGAGCCGTTCATTGATGATGAAGGCGTCCAAGCGTTGGCTGTGGCGATAACTGATAAAGACTGGCATCAGTGGTGCCCTCCCAGGCTGGAGGGCGTGGCATCGATGCGTAACGGCTGAATTGTCATGGTTGATTCCTTTCATACGCAGGGCATGGGGCGATTCGCTTCATGGCGGCGAATCTTGAAAGGTGACAATCAGCGAAAGTCTTTCGGACAGCAAGGTACGACCAACAAACAAGATGCTTCCTGCTTGTTTGGGTAAAAATCCCTACATAAAGGTCTTACTTTGTAGCCGTTTGAGGCCCGTTTCCGAGCCTCGGGTACTCAGTAGCTGTCTTGCGGCAGGCTGGCGATGATCGAACGGTAGCTGTTCATCCGCTGCTGTTGCACGCGGCCATCTTCGAGGGCCTTGAGCAACGCGCAACCGGGTTCGCGATCGTGCTTGCAGTCGCGAAAGCGGCAGGTGCCGAGCAGGTCGGTGAATTCGATGAAGCCGGCTTCGACATCGGCGCGGCTGACGTGGCCCAGGCCGAATTCACGGATACCCGGGGAGTCGATCAGTTCGCCACCGCCTGGGAAGTGATAGAGGCGGGCGGTGGTGGTGGTGTGGGTGCCCTGGCCGGACCATTCCGACAGGTCGCCGACGCGGGTCTGCACATCGGGCAGCAGGCTGTTGACCAGCGATGACTTGCCAACCCCGGACTGGCCGACGAACACACTGATGTGGCCGTCGAGTTGCGCCTGCAGCTGCTCCATGCCATTGCCCTGGTGGGCCGACACTTCCAGCACGGGATAGCTCAGCTGTCGGTACACCGCCAGCAACGCATTGAGCGCCGGCGCGTTCTGTTCGTCGATCAGGTCGGCCTTGTTCAGCAGTAGCAACGGCCGGATGCCGGCATGTTCAGCCGCCACCAGGTAACGGTCGATCAGGTTGGCATGGGGTTCCGGTGCCGGGGCGAAGACGATCACGATCAGGTCGACGTTGGCCGCCACCGGCTTGAGCTGGCCGCGGCTGTCCGGGCGGCACAGCTCGGTGTGGCGCGGCATCTGTGCAACGATCACACCGATGCCCTGGTTGCCTGCCCGCCACACGACCTTGTCGCCGGTGACCAGCGCTGGCAGGTTGGCGCGCAAGTGACAACGGAACACCTGGCCGGCAACGTCGCCGTCCTGGGCTTCGACTTCGACCTGCACGCCAAAGTGGGCGATGACCAGGCCCAGTTGTTCCGGGCCGAGGTCGCCGCCTTCTAGCTCCTTCAGGGTCTGTTGTTCGCGTTTGGCGGCGCGGGCAGCGCGTTCACCCTGGATTTTTTCGATGCGCCAGTTCTGGCGTCGATTGAGCTGGCGTTTGGCCATGAAGGTTCCGTGTTCGGGAGGCAATATTTAACGGCGGGGAGTTTAGCACGCTCCACTAGGCTAAACTGCGTACCTACCGAGGAGCAGAATCATGCAGAACCCACAGAACCTGATCTGGATCGACCTGGAAATGACCGGTCTGGATCCGGATCAAGACGTCATTATCGAAATGGCCACCATCGTCACCGACAGCGACCTCAACACCCTGGCCGAAGGCCCGGTGATCGCCATTCACCACAGTGATGAAGTGCTGGCGCGCATGGATGAGTGGAACACCCGCACCCATGGCGCCTCCGGTCTGACTCAGCGGGTCAAGGACAGCACGGTCAGCATGGCCGAAGCCGAGGCCCAGACCATCGCCTTCCTGGAGCAGTGGGTACCCAAAGGCAAATCCCCGATCTGTGGCAACAGCATCTGCCAGGATCGCCGGTTCCTCTATCGCCACATGCGCAACCTGGAAAACTACTTCCACTACCGCAACCTCGACGTCTCGACCCTCAAGGAGCTGGCGGCACGCTGGGCCCCTGAGGTGCGCGACAGCTTCAAGAAAGGCGGTACCCACCTGGCGCTGGACGATATCCGCGAGTCGATCAACGAACTGCGCCACTATCGCGAGCACTTCATCAAGTTCTGAGCGCAGCGCCGTCGGCTTGTACAGACAATCCGTGCGGCGCCCCCTTTTGGTGCCTGTGGCAACTGGTTAGACTGCGCGCCCCATTGCTCGGATCTGCGCCATGTTGTTGATGCTCTACCTCGTTGCTATCACCGCCGAAGCCATGACTGGCGCGCTGTCGGCCGGCCGTCGCGGCATGGACTGGTTCGGTGTGGTGCTGATCGCCTGCATCACCGCGCTGGGTGGTGGCTCGGTGCGCGACGTGCTGCTGGGGCATTACCCGCTGACCTGGGTCAAGCACCCGGAATACCTGGTGCTGACCAGTTTCGCGGCGCTGATGACTATCTTTATTGCACCGCTGATGCGCCACCTGCGCTCGCTGTTCCTGGTGCTCGATGCCCTGGGGCTTGTGGCCTTCACCCTGATTGGCTGCATGACGGCGCTGGAAATGGGCCAGGGCATGCTGGTGGCATCGATCAGCGGGGTGATCACCGGGGTGTTTGGCGGCATTCTTCGGGATATCTTCTGTAACGATATTCCGCTGATCTTCCGCCGAGAGCTGTATGCCAGTGTGTCGTTCGCGGCGGCCTGGTTCTATCTGGGGTGCGTGTACTTCAATGTACCGGGCGAGCAGGCGATTCTGCTGACCTTGTTTGGCGGTTTCCTGCTACGGCTGCTGGCGATTCGGTTTCATTGGGAAATGCCGAAGTTTCATTACAACGACGAGCATTGAGTCGATAACCGTATCGCGGGGCAAGCCCGCTCCTACAGGCCGGCGCTACTCCCTGTGGGAGCGGGCTTGCCCCGCGAAGAATGCTGCTCCAGCGCCCACTCCACGTGCTCGCGCACCAGCTCCGACGGATACTCCCGCCGCGCCTTGAGCGCCTCCAGCACCTGGATAGTCGAGGGTGCATTGCCCAGCCCCACCGCCAGGTTGCGTAACCAGCGCTCATAACCGGCACGGCGCAGCGGTGAGCCTTCAGTGCTGTCGAGGAAGGTCTGCTCATCCCACATGAACAGCTCGGCAAGCCCGGCACTGTCGAGATTGTGCCGGGGTTTGAAGTCGTTTTCACCGCTGGGTCGGGCGAAACGGTTCCACGGGCAGACAATCTGGCAGTCGTCGCAGCCGAATACCCGATTACCGATCAACGGTCGCAGTTCTTCGGGGATCGCGCTTTTCAGCTCGATGGTCAGGTACGAGATACAGCGCCTGGCATCCAGCACATAGGGGCCGACAAAGGCCTGGGTCGGGCAGATGTCCAGGCAGGCGCTGCAGCGTCCGCAGTGTTCGCTGACGTGTGGCGGATCGACCGGCAGCGGCATATCGACGAACAGCTCGGCAAGAAAGAAGTAACTGCCGGCCTTGCGGTTGAGCAGCAGGGTGTTCTTGCCGATCCAGCCCAGCCCGGCCTGCTCGGCGATGGCCTTTTCCAGCACTGGGGCGCTGTCGACAAACGCCCGAAAGCCAAACGGGCCGATCTCTTTCTGGATGCGCTCGGCCAGGTGTTGCACGCGTTTACGTACCAGCTTGTGGTAGTCGCGGCCCAGGGCGTAGCGGGAGATATAGGCTTTCTCCGGTTGGGCCAGTTGCTGGGCCATGCGCGTATCACCCGGCAGGTAGTCCATGCGCAGTGACACTACGCGCAAGGTGCCGGGCACCAGCTCATCCGGGTGCGAGCGCTTGCTGCCGTGGGCGCCCATGTAGTCCATTTCGCCGTGATAGCCGGCTTCAAGCCAGCGCTCCAGGTGTTTTTCGTGCTCGCCCAGATCCACCCCGGCGATGCCGACATGGGCAAAGCCGAGCTCTCGGCCCCAATCCTTGATCGATTGGGCCAGCGTGGGTAGGTCGGGGGCAGAAGCAGACATGGGAATAAGGCAATACGGACTCAGGTGCGTATAATTCTGCCAGACATCAGAGCCTTTGACCCATGCCTCAGACCAAACACCCCACAAACGAGCCACATCGGCTCACCAGCGTCACCCTTGCGCCCCTGGCGCCACGTCCTGCCGACGCCCATAAGGGCGACTTCGGCCATGTGCTGGTGGTCGGTGGTGATCGCGGCACGGGCGGCGCCGTGCTGCTCAGCGCCGAAGCGGCGTTGCGTTGCGGCGCCGGGCTGGTGTCGCTGGTCACGCGTGCCGAGCATGTGCCCGCGGCAATGGCCCGTCTGCCCGAGGTGATGAGCCTGGGTGTGCATTCGGCCAACCAGTTGATGACGCCGATCGAGCGGGCTTCGGTGCTGGTGGTCGGCCCGGGACTTGGGCAGGCGGCCTGGGGCCGCAGCCTGTTGTCGGCGGTGGCCAGCAGCCAGGCGCCGCAGGTGTGGGACGCCGATGCCCTGAACCTGCTGGCGCGCCAGCCCTTGCCATTGCCCAAAGCCAGCGTCATCACCCCGCACCCGGGGGAGGCCGCTCGTTTACTGGGCGTATCGACCGAGGCGGTGCAGGCTGACCGGCCCGGCGCAGCACGCAAACTCGCGCGTAAATACGCGGCCATATGCGTGCTGAAGGGCGCCGGCACCCTGGTGGCCGACCCGGCGGGGCAGCTGGCGCTGTGCTCGCGCGGTCATCCGGCCATGGCGGGTGCCGGCCTGGGGGATGTGCTCAGTGGTGTGCTCGGCGCCTTGCTCGCCCAGGGCATGTCGGCCTGGGACGCGGCCTGCCTGGGCGTCTGGCTGCATGCCTGTGCGGGCGAGCGCCTGGCCGTGCAGGGCCGCGGCCTGGCGGCCAGCGACATGGTCCCGGCAATTCGTCAGTTATTGGAGGAGCATTCAGCGTGTCTGGCATAACCCTGTTTTTGGCCGATGAACAGGCCACGGTCAACGTTGGCCATAGCATTGCCAACGTGACTCAAGGTCACGGCGTGATTTTTCTCGAAGGGGACCTGGGGGCGGGCAAGACCACCCTGTCGCGCGGTATTATTCGCGGCCTCGGACACCAAGGCTCGGTAAAAAGTCCTACCTTTACAGTGGTTGAGCCTTACGAGATTGGCGACATTCGCGCGTTCCACTTCGACCTGTATCGCCTGGTCGATCCGGAGGAACTGGAGTTCTTGGGCATCCGCGATTACTTCGAAGATGACGCCTTGTGCCTGTTCGAGTGGCCCCAAAAAGGGGCGGGCATTTTGCCAAAGCCCGACCTGACCATTACCATAAGCCCCCAGGCGGGCGGTCGTTCGCTCAACCTGTCGCCACAGGGGGCACGTGGCGAAGCCTGGTGTGCCGCTCTGGCCTTGGAATTCAAATAGAAAATGGGGATAGGTATGCGCATTCGCGCACTGGTTTCTGTCGTAGGACTGCTGCTTACGGTAGTGACTGTTGACGCTCTGGCCGTCACGCAAGTCAAAAGTATGCGTTTATGGCGAGCGCCGGACAACACACGGTTGGTCTTCGACCTCTCGGGCCCTGTGCAGCACAGCGTATTTACCCTGACCGCCCCGGATCGCCTGGTGATCGACATCAATGGCGCGACCCTGGCTGCGCCGTTGTCGGTGTCCACCTCCAATACCCCGATTACCAGCGTGCGCTCGGCCCAGCGTACGCCGACCGACTTGCGCGTGGTGGTCGACCTGAAAAAATCGGTGACGCCCAAGAGCTTCATCCTGGCGCCCAATGCCCAGTACGGCAACCGCCTGGTGGTCGACCTGTTCGACCAGGAGGCCGATGCCGCGCCGCCACCGCCAACGCCACCGGTGGCGACCACGCCGGCTGTGCCGGTAACCCCGGCGCAACCGGCGATCAAGCTGCCTCCAGTGCCCAACGGCAAGCGTGACATTGTCATCGCCATCGACGCCGGTCACGGCGGTGAAGACCCGGGTGCTTCCGGTTCGCGTGGCCAGCATGAAAAAGACATCGTCCTGGCCATTGCCAAGGAACTGCAGCGCCAGATCAACACCGAGAAGGGCTTTCGCGCCGAGCTGACCCGTACCGGTGACTACTTCATCCCGCTGCGTAAACGCACCGAGATTGCCCGCAAGAAGGGCGCCGACCTGTTCATTTCGATCCACGCGGACGCTGCGCCGTCCAAGGCGGCCTTCGGTGCCTCGGTGTTTGCGCTGTCCGATCGCGGTGCCACCTCGGAAACCGCGCGCTGGCTGGCCGACAGCGAAAACCGCTCCGACCTGATCGGTGGTGCCGGCAACGTCAGCCTCGATGACAAGGACCGCATGCTTGCTGGTGTGCTGCTCGACCTGTCGATGACCGCCTCGCTCTCCTCCAGCCTCAACGTCGGCCAGAAGGTCCTGGGCAACATGGGCCGGATCACCCCGCTGCACAAGCAGCGCGTCGAACAGGCCGGCTTCATGGTGCTGAAATCGCCAGACATCCCATCGATCCTGGTGGAAACCGGCTTTATCTCCAACGCCAACGAGGCGGCCAAGCTGGCTACCCCGAGCCACCAGCAATCCCTGGCGCGTTCTATCCACAGCGGCGTGCGCCAGTTCTTCCAGCAGAACCCGCCGCCGGGCACTTATGTCGCCTGGCTGCGCGACAGCGGCAAGATTGCCCAGGGGCCACGCGAGCATTCGGTGCGCCCGGGCGAGACCTTGGCGATGATCGCCGTGCGCTATCAGGTCAGCGTTGCCAGCCTGCGCAGCGCCAACAGCCTGAAAACCGATGAGCTCAAAGTCGGCCAGCACCTGAACATCCCGACCACCGCCCTGGCGGCCCAGCAATGAGCAGCAGTGCCCGCATCGAGCTGCTCAGCCCGCGGCTGGCCAACCAGATTGCCGCCGGTGAGGTGGTCGAGCGCCCGGCATCGGTGATCAAGGAGCTGCTGGAAAACAGCCTGGACTCCGGCGCCAAGCGTATCGACGTCGAAGTCGAGCAGGGCGGCGTCAAGCTGCTGCGCGTGCGCGACGACGGTGTTGGTATTGCCGCCGATGACCTGCCGTTGGCCCTGGCCCGCCACGCCACCAGCAAGATTCGTGACCTTGAAGACCTTGAGCGGGTCATGAGCCTGGGCTTTCGTGGTGAAGCCCTGGCCTCGATCAGCTCGGTCGCCCGCCTGACCCTGACCTCGCGTACCCGCGATGCCGAACAGGCCTGGCAGGTGGAAACCGAAGGCCGCGACATGGCCCCGCGAGTGCAGCCCGCAGCGCATCCGGTCGGTACCTCGGTGGAAGTGCGCGATCTGTTCTTCAATACCCCGGCCCGGCGCAAGTTTCTCAAGACCGAAAAAACCGAATTCGATCACCTGCAGGAAGTGATCCGGCGCCTGGCGCTGGCGCGTTTTGACGTGGGTTTTCACCTGCGCCATAACGGCAAAAGCATCCTCAGCCTGCACGAAGCCCATGACGATTCCGCGCGCGCCCGCCGTGTAGCGGCCATCTGCGGCCCGGGCTTCCTGGAACAGGCGCTGCCGATCGAGGTTGAGCGCAACGGCCTGCACCTGTGGGGTTGGGTCGGTTTGCCGACCTTCTCGCGCAGCCAGGCCGACCTGCAGTACTTCTTCGTCAATGGCCGTGCCGTGCGCGACAAACTGGTCGCCCACGCCGTGCGCCAGGCCTACCGTGACGTGCTGTTCAATGGCCGGCACCCGACTTTCGTGCTGTTTTTCGAGGTCGACCCTACCGGTGTCGACGTCAACGTGCACCCGACCAAGCACGAAGTGCGCTTCCGTGACGGACGCATGGTTCACGACTTTTTATACGGCACCCTGCATCGCGCCCTGGCCGATGTGCGCCCGGAAGATCAGCTGGCCGCGCCCGCTGCCACCAGCGAGATCATCCGCCCCAGCGGCATTCAGGCCGGTGAGTTCGGCCCCCAGGGCGAGATGCGCCTGGCTGCCAACCTGCTTGAGCAGCCGCCGGCCGAGCCAGGCCTGCGTCCGTCCGTGGGTAGCAATGGCAGTGGCGCAGGCTATCAATACCAGTACACGCCGCGACCGACCCAGGCATTGCCTGCAGCCGAAGCCCCGGGCGTGTACCGGGAGTTCTTTGCGCCGCTGGCCGAGGCTGCGCCGGTTGCCTTGCCCGAAGGCCAGGGCGACATCCCGCCGCTGGGCTACGCCCTGGCCCAGCTCAAGGGCATTTATATTCTTGCCGAAAACGCCGTCGGTCTGGTGCTGGTGGACATGCACGCCGCCCATGAACGGATCATGTACGAACGCCTCAAGGTGGCCATGGCCAGCGAAGGCCTCAGCGGCCAGCCGCTGTTGGTGCCGGAGTCCCTGGCCTTGAGCCAGCGCGAAGCCGATTGTGCCGAAGAGCACGCCGAGTGGTTCCAGCGCCTGGGCTTCGAGCTGCAGCGCCTGGGCCCGGAAAGCCTGGCGATCCGGCAGATTCCGGCGCTGCTCAAGCAGGCCGAGGCCAACCGCCTAGTCCAGGACGTTCTGGCCGATCTGATGGAATACGGCACCAGCGACCGTATTCAGGCGCACCTGAACGAGCTGCTCGGGACCATGGCCTGCCACGGTGCCATCCGCGCCAACCGGCGCCTGGCCATCGCTGAAATGAACGGCCTGCTGCGCGACATGGAAAACACCGAGCGCAGCGGTCAATGCAACCATGGCCGGCCGACCTGGACCCAGATGGGCCTGGACGATCTGGACAAACTGTTTTTGCGCGGTCGATGACATGAGCGGCAAACCTCCCGCAATATTCCTGATGGGCCCGACAGCGGCGGGCAAGACCGACCTTGCCATCGAGCTGACCAAGGTGTTGCCGTGCGAGCTGATCAGTGTCGACTCGGCGCTGGTCTACCGTGGCATGGACATCGGCACCGCCAAACCGTCCAAGGAAGTCCTCGCCGCCTATCCGCACCGGCTGATCGACATCCTTGATCCGGCCGAGAGCTATTCGGCGGCCGACTTTCGTCGCGATGCGCTGGAGGCCATGGCCGATATCACTGCGCGCGGCAAGATTCCGCTGCTGGTCGGCGGCACCATGCTTTATTACAAGGCTTTGCTCGAAGGCCTGGCGGACATGCCGGCGGCTGACCCGCAGGTGCGTGCCGAGCTCGAAGAAGAGGCCCAGCGCCTTGGCTTGCACGCCTTGCACCAGCAGTTGGCGGCGGTCGACCCGGAATCGGCGGCACGTATTCACCCCAATGACCCGCAGCGGCTGATCCGCGCGCTGGAGGTCTACCGGGTCAGCGGCCTGACGATGACGTCACATCGCCAGCGTCAATCCGCGGAAAGTAGCGCCGCAGGCGCGTCCGCAGCGGGACAATTGCCCTATACTGTCGCCAGCCTGGCCATTGCCCCAACCGATCGGCACATACTGCACGAGCGGATTGCGCTACGATTCGGGCAAATGCTGGAACAGGGCTTCGTTGACGAGGTCCGATTGCTGCGAGCCAGAAGTGACTTGCACGCGGGGCTGCCGTCTATACGGGCGGTTGGTTATCGCCAGGTCTGGGATCACCTTGATGGCAAGTTGAATTCAGTTGAAATGCAGGAGCGCGGCATCATTGCCACTCGCCAATTGGCGAAGCGGCAGTTCACCTGGTTGCGTAGTTGGGCTGACCTGCACTGGTTGGACAGCCTGGCCTGCGACAATCTGTCTCGCACCTTGAAATACCTTGGATCGGTCTCCATATTGAGCTGAGTCCTTGCAATTGCCGTCTATCCTTGGGGTGGGGCGGCTTGAGCCATCAGTTTTTCTTTGATTTTTTTACTATTGATCCTTACAGGAGTGCGGCATATGTCAAAAGGGCATTCGCTACAAGACCCTTACTTGAATACTTTGAGAAAAGAAAAAGTTGGGGTTTCGATCTATCTGGTTAACGGCATCAAGCTGCAAGGCACGATCGAATCCTTCGACCAGTTCGTGATTCTGCTGAAGAACACCGTTAGCCAGATGGTTTACAAACACGCCATCTCGACAGTTGTCCCTGTGCGTCCGATCCGTCTGCCTAGCGCAACCGAATCCGAGCAAGGCGACGCTGAGCCAGGTAACGCCTGATAGGAGTCTGCTTTGTTCTTTGAGCGCCACGGTGGTGGTGAACGGGCGGTCCTCGTTCACTTGGAAGGTCAGAACCCTGAGGCGCGCGAAGATCCGCAGGAGTTTCAGGAGCTGGCACTGTCGGCTGGGGCCGATATTGTCGCGTTCGCCAATGTGGCGCGACATCAGCCCACCGCCAAATACCTGATTGGCAGCGGCAAGGTCGAAGAGTTACGCGACCTGGTCAACGCCGAGCAGGTAGATTTGGTGATATTCAATCACACCCTCACACCCAGTCAGGAACGTAACCTCGAGCGAGTCTTCGAGTGTCGCGTGCTTGACCGTACCGGTCTGATTCTCGATATCTTCGCCCAGCGGGCGCGTACCCATGAAGGCAAGCTGCAGGTCGAACTGGCCCAGCTCGAGCACATGAGCACGCGGCTGGTGCGTGGCTGGACTCACCTTGAGCGGCAAAAAGGCGGTATCGGCCTGCGCGGCCCAGGTGAAACCCAGCTGGAAACCGACCGCCGCCTGCTGCGGGTACGCCTGCGCCAGATCAAGGCACGCCTGGAGAAGGTCCGCAGCCAGCGTGAACAAGCTCGCCGTGGCCGTAAACGGGCGGATATCCCCTCGGTTTCCCTGGTCGGCTACACCAACGCCGGCAAGTCCACCCTGTTCAACGCCCTGACCCAGTCCGAGGTCTATGCCGCCGACCAGTTGTTCGCGACCCTCGACCCGACCCTGCGCCGGCTTGAGCTCGACGACCTCGGGCCGATCGTGCTGGCCGACACCGTGGGCTTCATTCGTCACCTTCCGCACAAGCTGGTCGAGGCATTTCGGGCTACGCTCGAAGAGTCGAGCAACTCCGACCTGCTGCTGCATGTGATCGACGCCCATGAGCCTGAGCGCATGGCGCAGATCGAGCAGGTCATGGCGGTATTGGGAGAGATCGGTGCAGAAGGCTTGCCGATCCTCGAGGTCTATAACAAACTCGACCTGCTTGAAGGTGTCGAGCCGCAGATTCAGCGCGATGCCGATGGCAAGCCGCAACGGGTCTGGGTCTCGGCCCGCGATGGTCGGGGGCTGGAGCTGGTGGGGCAGGCGGTCGCCGAATTGCTGGGGGATGACCTGTTTGTCGGTACCTTGCGCCTTGAACAGCGTTTTGCCCGGTTGCGCGCGCAGTTCTTTGAACTGGGCGCGGTGCAGAGCGAAGAGCATGACGATGAAGGCAGCAGCCTGCTGGCTGTGCGACTGCCGCGGGTGGAGTTGAACCGCCTGGTCAGCCGCGAAGGTTTGCAGCCGCTGGAATTCATCGAGCAACATACTTTGCAATAAATGCCCGGCGACGCGGTCGGGCAGCCGTGACAGGCATTCTGTAGCATTGGACGGCGCGCCGTGGGCGCGTCTTTGCTTTATCAGATGGAGAGCGCTATGGCTTGGAATGAGCCGGGTGGCAACTCGAACAATCAGGATCCGTGGGGCGGGCGCCGTGGTGGCGACAAGAAAGGGCCACCGGATCTCGACGAGGCCTTCCGCAAGCTGCAGGACAGCCTGAACGGCATGTTCGGCAGTGGCAAGAAACGCGGTGGTGATGGCGGCGTCGGCAAGGGCGGTGGCTTCGGCCTGCTCGGCATCGGTCTCGCCGTGCTTGCAGCTATCTGGCTGTACAGCGCCGTGTACGTGGTCGACGAACAGGAGCAGGCAGTCGTGCTGCGCTTCGGCAAATACTACGAAACCGTAGGGCCGGGCCTGAACATCTACTTCCCGCCGATCGATCGCAAGTACATGGAGAACGTTACCCGCGAACGTGCCTATACCAAGCAGGGGCAGATGCTGACCGAAGACGAGAACATCGTCGAGGTGCCGCTGACCGTGCAGTACAAGATCACCAACCTGCAGGATTTCGTGCTGAACGTCGATCAGCCTGAAATCAGCCTGCAGCACGCGACCGACAGTGCCTTGCGTCACGTGGTGGGTTCCACCGCGATGGACAAGGTGCTGACCGAAGGTCGTGAGCAGATGGCCGTGGAAATCAAGGAGCGCCTGCAGCGTTTCCTCGATACCTACCGTACCGGTATCACCGTCACCCAGGTCAACGTACAGAGCGCGGCAGCCCCGCGTGAAGTGCAGGAAGCCTTCGACGACGTGATCCGTGCCCGTGAAGACGAGCAGCGCGCCCGCAACCAGGCCGAGTCCTACGCCAATGGCGTGGTGCCGGAAGCCCGTGGTCAGGCCCAGCGGATCATCGAGGACGCCAACGGTTACCGCGACGAAGTCGTCTCGCGTGCCAAGGGTGAGGCCGACCGCTTCACCAAGCTGGTCGCCGAGTACCGCAAGGCCCCTGAAGTGACCCGTCAGCGCCTGTACCTGGACACCATGCAGGAAGTCTACAGCAACACCAGCAAGGTCCTGGTTTCCGGCAAGGACGGCCAGAGCAACCTGCTCTACCTGCCGCTGGACAAGATGGTGCAGGGCAGCCGTTCCGGCTCTGCCCCGGTCACCGTTGCGCCGTCGGCCAACGCCGATGCGGCCAACCGCGCGGCGGAGCTGCAACAGCAGCAAACACAGTTGCGTACTAGGGAGAGCCGCTGATGAGCAATAAATCGCTGATCGCCCTGATCGTGGCCGTGGTGCTGGCGATCGTGGCCTGGAACAGCTTCTACATCGTGGCCCAGACCGAGCGTGCGGTACTCCTGCAATTTGGTCGTGTGGTCCAGGCTGATGTCCAGCCTGGCCTGCATGTGAAGGTTCCTTATGTCAACCAGGTGCGCAAGTTCGACGCCCGCCTGATGACTCTGGACGCTCCGACCCAGCGCTTCCTGACCCTGGAAAAGAAAGCGGTGATGGTCGATGCCTACGCCAAGTGGCGGGTCAAGGATGCCGAGCGCTTCTATACCGCGACCTCGGGCCTCAAGCAGATTGCCGACGAACGTCTGTCGCGCCGTCTGGAAAGCGGCCTGCGTGACCAGTTCGGTAAACGCACCCTGCACGAAGTGGTCTCCGGTGAACGTGACGCGCTGATGGCTGACATCACTGCCTCGCTGAACCGTATGGCCAGCAAGGAACTGGGTATCGAAGTGGTCGACGTTCGCGTCAAGGCCATCGACCTGCCCAAGGAAGTCAACCGCAGCGTGTTCGAGCGCATGAGTACCGAGCGTGAGCGTGAAGCCCGCGAACACCGCGCCAAGGGTAACGAGCTGGCCGAGGGCATCCGTGCCGACGCCGATCGTCAGCGCCGGGTACTGCTGGCTGAAGCCTACCGGGAATCGGAAGAAACCCGCGGTGATGGCGATGCCCAGGCGGCGTCGATCTACGCCAAGGCCTACGGTCAGGACCAGGACTTCTACGCGTTCTACCGCAGCCTCAAGGCTTACCGCGAGAGCTTCTCCGACAAGAGCGACGTACTGGTGCTCGATCCGAGCAGCGAGTTCTTCCGCTACATGGGCAAGCCCAAGCCATAAGCATCTACCCCGCCGGGCGGCTAAAACGCCTGGCGGGGTGATCCCGCGAGAAAACGGGTGTATGATGCGGCAGCCGGGAAATTCCCGGCTTTTTTGCGTCTGCAAGATCGAACGGTTCAAACCCGGCTCGGGTCTACAGAGCAGCCCAAGGTATTCGAGGGTATAGGCACGGCGGTAGCGCTGGAATCGGTGCTGCGCGCCATTGTGTGCCAATACCTGCTTCACTCAAGGCTCGCCTGCGGGCAAGCCGCCCGGACCATAGGGGAAATGGCGTAATGGCAACGGTAGACCGCTGGCTGCTGCCAGATGGCATCGAAGAAGTACTGCCACCTGAGGCGGCGCGCATCGAGATCGCGCGTCGGCAGGTGTTGGATCTGTTCCAGAGCTGGGGTTATGACTTCGTCGTGACCCCGCATATCGAGTACCTGGAATCGCTGCTCACCGGTGCCGGCCAGGACCTGGACCTGCGGACCTTCAAGGTCATCGACCCGCAATCGGGCCGGCAGATGGGGTTCCGTGCCGACATCACCCCGCAGGTGGCGCGCATCGATGCGCATACCCTGCGTCGTGAAGGCCCGAGCCGCCTGTGCTATGCCGGCAGCGTGCTGCATGCCTTGCCACGGGCGTTGTCGACCTCGCGCAGCCCGATCCAGCTCGGTGCCGAGCTGTACGGCGACGCCAGCCCGGTCAGCGATGTCGAGGTGATCAGCCTGATGCTGGCCATGCTGCAACTGGCCGATGTGCCGGATGTGCACATGGACCTCGGTCATGTCGGTATCTACCGCGGCCTGGCCCGTGCCGCCGGTTTGTCTGGCGCGATCGAGCAGCAGTTGTTCGATGCCCTGCAGCGCAAGGCCGTCGACGAAGTGATCGAGCTGACCGCCAAGCTGCCAGCGGACCTGGCCGCCATGCTGCGCTCGCTCACCGAGCTGTGCGGCGGCCGTGAAGTGCTGGCCGAGGCGCGCGTGCGTCTGGGCCGTGCACCGGCTGCGGTGCTGGCGGCACTGGATGACCTGATGGCGATCGCCGAGCGGCTGGCCACGCGTTACCCCGAGCTGCCGCTGTATTTTGACCTGGGCGAGCTGCGTGGCTACCACTACCACACCGGTGTGGTGTTTGCCGCGTTCGTCCCGGGTGTCGGTCAGTCGATCGCCCAGGGCGGTCGTTACGACGACATCGGAGCAGACTTTGGCCGGGCACGCCCGGCCACCGGTTTCTCCACGGATTTGAAGACCCTGGTCACACTGGGGCGAGCCGAGGTGGTATTGCCGTCTGGCGGGATCTGGATGCCCGACAGCAGCGATGCGGCACTCTGGCAGTTGGTCTGCCAATTGCGCAGTGAAGGTCAGCGGGTGGTTCAGGCTTTGCCTGGGCAGCCATTGACTGCCGCCGTCGAGGCGGATTGCGATCGGCAATTGATTCAGCAAAACGGGCTTTGGCAGGTTCTGCCGCTGGCCATTTGAGATTCCCCGCCGGTACGAGCCGGCGCCAAGTTTGCGCGAATGAGGACAAGTGTTATGGGTAAGAATGTCGTAGTCCTGGGCACCCAGTGGGGTGATGAGGGCAAAGGCAAGATCGTCGATCTGCTGACCGAACATGCTGCCGCCGTAGTGCGCTACCAGGGTGGCCACAACGCTGGCCACACCCTGGTGATCGACGGTGAGAAGACCGTGCTGCACCTGATCCCTTCGGGCGTGCTGCGCGAAGGCGTGCAGTGCCTGATCGGCAACGGCGTGGTGGTTGCACCTGACGCCCTGCTGCGTGAAATCAACAAGCTCGAAGAGAAAGGCGTACCGGTGCGCGAGCGCCTGCGCATCAGCCCTTCCTGCCCGCTGATCCTGTCCTACCACGTGGCCCTCGACCAGGCCCGCGAAAAAGCCCGTGGCGAGCAGAAGATCGGCACCACCGGTCGCGGCATCGGCCCGGCCTACGAAGACAAGGTTGCCCGTCGCGGCCTGCGCATCGGTGACTTGTTCCACCGCGAGCGTTTCGCTGCCAAGCTTGGCGAGCTGCTGGACTACCACAACTTCGTGCTGGTCAATTACTACAAAGAGCCTGCAATCGACTTCCAGAAGACCCTGGACGAGTGCATGGAATACGCCGAGCTGCTCAAGCCGATGATGCTCGACGTCACCGCTGAGCTGCACAACCTGCGTCGCGCTGGCAAGGACATCATGTTCGAAGGCGCCCAGGGCTCGCTGCTGGACATCGACCACGGTACCTACCCGTTCGTGACCAGCTCCAACACCACCGCTGGCGGCATCGCTACCGGTTCGGGCGTTGGCCCTATGTACCTGGACTACATCCTGGGTATCACCAAGGCCTACACCACCCGCGTTGGCTCGGGCCCGTTCCCGACCGAACTGTTCGATGACGTCGGTGCCTTCCTGGCCAAACGTGGTCACGAGTTCGGCGCCACCACCGGCCGTGCCCGTCGTTGCGGCTGGTTCGATGCCGTGATCCTGCGTCGCGCCATCGACGTCAACAGCATCTCCGGCCTGTGCCTGACCAAGCTGGACGTGCTCGACGGCCTGGAAACCATCCGTATCTGCGTGGGCTACAAGAACGAGAACGGTGCCGTTATCGACGCCCCGACCGACGCCGACAGCTACATCGGCCTGGAGCCGGTGTACGAAGAAATGCCGGGCTGGAGCGAGTCGACCCTGGGTGCCAAGACCCTGGAAGAACTGCCGGCTAATGCCCGTGCCTACATCAAGCGTGTGGAAGAGCTGGTCGGCGCGCCGATCGACATCATCTCCACCGGCCCGGACCGCAACGAGACCATCGTGCTGCGTCATCCGTTCGCCTGATTCGCGACTGATGTAAAGACAAAGGCCCCTTGATAGGGGCCTTTGTCGTTTCTGTCGGCTGATCGGCACAACCTTTGCTGTAAGAATCCCTCAAGCGGTGCCATCACTTTAATGGCCCCAGAAGTAGAGGGTTCTTTCGTGTCTGCCGTTCTCTCACTGTTACGAAGCCGCCTGTTGCGGCCTGTCTTTGTTGCTCTTGGTATCGCTCTTTTGGTGCAGGTGCTGGTCGCGGTCGCGCTGACCCGGAGCACGGTCACTGCCCTGGAGGCCGATCTGGACAATCGTCTGGCTACCGACAGCCAGAAGCTTGCCGCTGAACTCGAACAGGCTGGCAGGGAGGTCAGCTCCGGGCTCGATAGCCTCTCCGCCAGTACCCGCCAGCGCCTGACTGCAGGCCTCTCCACGCGCTTGCAGGATGAGCAGGCACAATTGCGCGCGACCCTGGAGAAGCATCTCAAGGATTCGGCCAACGACATGGCCGAGCTGCTGGCCTCGGTGGCGCCGCGAGCCATGTGGGATAACGACGTGCCGACCCTGTCGGAGTTCTCCCGTCGGGCCCAGCGCAACCCCAACGTGTTGTTCGTGGTGTACGACGACGCTCAGGGCCAGCACCTGACCCGTTACCTCAACCGGCAGAACCCGATCAACCAGGCGCTGCTGGAGAGGGGCCAGGGCGAGCGGGCGCTGGACAAGGTACTGGACGCCGCGCGCAACGACCCGTCGGTGTACGTTGTCGAAGCCTCGATCAACCCCAACGGTGTCGAGATCGGCAAGGTGCTGATGGGCGTCTCCACTGCCGTGGTTGACCATGAGCTGGTGGCATTGGACAAGCGCTTCTCGGCGTTGATTGCCAGTGGTGATCAACTGGTCGGCGATAGCCTGGTGGGGGCCGCAGCAGACAGTAACAAGGCCCTGCGCGCGCGCCTGGAAGCAGCTCAGGCCAGTGCGGCCGGCATGCAGGCCAACACTGCGCAAAGCGTTCAGGACGCCGCGGCAACCCTGCGCTGGAACATTGGTGTGGGTCTGGCCCTGGTCGGCCTGGGCGTGTTGCTGGTGGTGGCCGTGGTGCTCGGTCGGCGCGTGGTCAACAAGTTGCGCCTGTTGATCGCTGCGTTGAACGACCTGGCGGCGGGTGAGGGCGATCTGACCAAGCGCGTCACCATCGACAGCCGCGACGAGATCGGCGACATGGCCGCCGCGGTCAATCAGTTCGTCGCCAAGCTGCAGCCCATCGTTCGCGAGGCCGGTGAGGTGGCCCAGCGTACCGGCATCGAGATCGGCGCCATGGCCCAGCGCAATGCTGGCGCCGACGCCGCTGCCGAGCTGCAGCGCGATGAGGTTGCCGCCAGCCTGCGCGACTTGTCGAGCATGGCCGATGAGGCCCAGGCCGAAAGCCAGGCCATGCAGTCGGCCTTGCAGCAGGTGGTGGATATTCGTCAGGCCACTGACGAGAACAGCCGTACCTCTACTCAGGTGGCCAAGCTTATCGAGGACCTGGCCGGGCAGGTCGAGACCGGTTCCAAGGTCATCGAGCGCCTGGCCCAGCAAAGCGAGCAGATCGAGGTGGTGCTGACGGTGATCCATGGCATCGCCGAGCAGACCAACTTGCTGGCGCTCAACGCCGCCATCGAGGCGGCGCGCGCCGGGGAAACCGGCCGTGGTTTTGCTGTAGTGGCCGATGAGGTCAGGGCGCTGGCGAGCAAAACCCAGAGCTCGACCGGTGACATCCAGGCGCATATCGGTGCCTTGCAGCAAGGTGCGAAAGAAGCGGTGGCGGCGATCAGCCAGGCTGGGCGCCAAGCCAGCGAGGGCTTGCTGGTGCTGCGCGATAACGCCCGCGTGCAGCAGTCGGTGCAGGCTTCGGTCGAGCAGGTGCATGCGGCTATCGGCCTGGCTACCCGTGCGGCTGAGCAGCAGGCGCATGGGGCGCAGGCGGTGCGTGGCAGGGTGCAGACCATCCATGCTCAGGCTGAGCGGGCTGCCGAAGTGGTGATGCAAACCACCGCCAGCAGCAAGGTGCTCGATGACCTGGCGGCGCAGCTCAAGGCTAGCCTGGGGCAGTTCCGGGCCTAGTGTGGGAGCCGGCCTTGCCGGCGATGAGTTCGGTGCAGCCAGCACATCATGTGTTGCCTGAGTTACGACCGCTTCGCGCTCGATCGCTGGCAAGTCCAGCTCCCGCAGGTCTGCTGCATGCAGGTCCATTGTGGGGGCCGGCCTTGCCGGCGATGGGCTGCGAAAGCAGCCCCAAAGGCCTCACGCGCGGTTGAGGTACATCCGCGTAGTCAGCAGATACACCGGCAACCCCGACACTAGAATCAACAGCGCCGCATAAGGTGCCGCTGCCGCGAACTCGACGTTGGCGGTATGGGCCCACACCTCGGTGGCCAGGGTGGTCATGCCGGTCGGGCTGAGCAGCAGGGTCGCCGTCAGTTCCTTCATGGCATCCAGGAACACCAGGGCAAATGCCGCGGCCAGGGCCGGGAAGATGATTGGCAGGGTCACCCGGCAGAACGCGGTGAACTGCGTCGCGCCAAGGGTGCGTGCGGCTTCTTCAAGCTGTGGCGCCGCCTTGTTCAGGGCCGTGCGCACCGGTGCCTGGGCCAGCGGCAGGAACAGCAGCGCATAAGCCAGCAACAACAATCCCGTGGTCTGGTACAGCGCCGGCACGTAGTGCAGGGCGAAGTACACCAGGGTCAGGGCGATCACCAAGCCGGGCAGCGCATGCAGCAAGTACGGCAGGCGTTCGGCCCAGATCGCCAGGCGGCCCTTGTAGCGCACTACTAGGAAGCTAACCGGCAGTGCCAGCAACAGGCTCAGCCCGGCGCCACCCAGTGACAGCGACAGCGACGAGAACAGGGCGCGGCTGATATCGGCCAGCGGAAACGCCGCCGACGAGCCAACACTCAGCCAGTAACCGAGCATGCCCAGCGGAATGCCGCTGCCCAGCAGTGCCAATGTCAGGCAGTACAGCTGCCCCACCGGCATCCACGCGCGCAGGCGAATCGGCGCACCGCGCCGGGCCACGCCCTGGCCGATCCGCACATGCCGGGCCTTGCCGCGCACGCGCAGTTCCAGCCAGAGCATCAGCAGGCACATGAACAACAGCACCGCCGAGAGCATGGCGGCGTTGGCGTTGCTGAACTCCAGCTCGAACTGCTGGTAGATCGCGGTGGTGAAGGTCTGCAGGCCGAGGATCGACAAGGCGCCGAACTCCACCAGCATGTGCAGGGCAATCAACAGGCTACCGCCGATGATCGACGGCCATAGCAGCGGTAGGGTGATGCGAAAAAATACGCCCCAGCGTGTCTGTCCCAGGGTGCGCGCCGACTCCTCCAGCGAGGTGTCGAGGTTGCGCAACGTTGCCGCCACCGGCAGGAATACCAGCGGATACTTGGACAGGCTCATTACCAGGATGGCGCCGCCCAGGCCCTCGAAGCGCGGGCTCAGCGATACCCAGGTAAAGCCGCTGACAAACGCCGGCACGGCAAACGGCAGGCACAGGATCACGCCCCACAGGCGCCGCCCTGGCAGGTTGCTGCGCTCAAGCAGCCAGGCCAGGGATACGCCCAGGGCCATGCAGGCCAGGGTAACGCCGGCCATGAGCATCAGGGTGTTGCGCAGCAGGCCCCAAACGAACGGGCGCCAGAGCAGGTGCAAGGCTTCGCGCCAGCCGGCTTCCCAGGTCTTGAGGGCAACATACAGCAGCGGTAACAGGCTCAGCCCGACCAGCAGCAGCACCGGCAGCACCACCCAGATCGACGGGCGCTTGCGCTTGGGTACGTAACGGCTGGCCAGTATGGCCGCGGGCAGGGCTGCGCTCATTACAGCAGGCCAACTTCGCGTTCGAGCTCCAGGGCTTCTTCGGCATTACCCAGGTCGGCCGGGCTGATTTTCGGCGGGCGCAGGTCTTCGAAGGGTTTCAGGCCCTGGTCCGAGACCATGCCTTTATGCAGCGGGTACTCGGCGGTGGTCTGGGTTATTACCCGCTGGCCTTCTTCGCTGGCCATCCAGGCCAGTAGCGCCTGGGCTTGTTTCGGGTGTTTGCTGGCTTTCACCGCAGCAGCGCTGGAGATGGTGACTAGGCCGCCAGCGTCGCCATCGGCCAGGTAGTAGAGTTTCGAGTCCAGCTGGCCGCGCTCTTTCTTCAGGGCGTACCAGTAGTAGTTGTTCACCAGCACCGCCGCGACTTCGCCGTTCTCCACGGCTTTGAGGGCAACCATGTTGTTGGTGTAGGTCTTGCCGAAGGCCTTGAGGCCGGTCAGCCATTCTTCGGCGGCGTCACGGCCGTGCAGCTTGAGGATGGCCACGGCCTGTTCCTGAAATGCACCGCTGGTCGGCACGAAGCCGATCTTGCCGTCCCACTCGGGGGCGGCGAAATCCATCACCGAGGGCGGCAGGTCTTTTTCGTCGATCACCTTGGGGTTGAAGGCGACCACGCGAGTGCGCGCGGTGACGCCCATCCAGGTGCCATTGCCGGCGACATATTCCTTGGGCAGCACCTGCAGGGTCGAATCATCGATCTTGGCCAGCAGGCCCAGCTCGCCGAGGTTGTTCAGCGGTGGCGATTCTTCGGTGTAGATGACGTCGGCGGGGGAGCGATCACCTTCTTCGATGATCTGGCTGGCCAGCTGGTTGCTGCTGCCCTTGCGAATGTTGATGTGGATGCCGGTCTTGGCCTCGTAGGCCTTGGCGATGGCTTCACCGATTTCCTTGTGCTGGCCGTTGTACAGGGTCAGTGCCACAGAATCGGCGGCCATGGCGGCTGGCGTGCCCAGTACCATGGCAAAAACAGAGACGGCCAGGCCGCGCAACAGGGGGTTATTGCGGAACGTCATGCGGGTACTTCCTCGCTTGCGGCTACATATCTGGAAACAATGATAATCGATATCGCTTCTCAAATGCCCTTGTGAGGGAAAATTCATGAGCAGGCTATCGGTCGTTTCAGGGTTGCAGGCGAGGAAAAGGGGAGGAAAAGGGGAGGAAAAGGGGAGGAAAAGGGGAGGAAAAGGGGAGGAAAAGGGGAGGAAAAGGGGAGGGGCAGAAACGAAAAAACCCGCTTTCGCGGGTTTGATCTGAATTGGTGCCCAGAAGAAGACTCGAACTTCCACGACCGTAAGGTCACCAGCACCTGAAGCTGGCGTGTCTACCAATTTCACCATCTGGGCAAAATGAAGCGGTGTAGCTTGAAACAAAAACAGTGTAGCGTGTTGCAGTAAATCTCAGAAGCCGGAGGCAGTTCTAAGATTTGAAATTGGTGCCCAGAAGAAGACTCGAACTTCCACGACCGTAAGGTCACCAGCACCTGAAGCTGGCGTGTCTACCAATT